>NZ_BAABDC010000002.1:0-902404 GCF_039539425.1 Terrabacter ginsenosidimutans
GAGGGCCTCCTGTTTGGCGAAGTGAACCTTGAGCAGTTCCACTCCACCGCGGGAGGCCCTCCCATGTCATCAGCTCACAACGCGAAGTCGCATTCCCTCAACCAACGTGCCCGGTCAGTACATCTAGCCGTCGCACCAGGTCCCCTCCAGGTGATCGCGGACGCCACGTGGATGCCGAGACCACCTCGAGCGAGGGTGTGTCAGGCCGAGGGTGTGTCAGGCCGCCGTCCGACATGCGGTGACGAGGAGGTACTCCCACCCCATCTGCCCGTTCGCGTCCTGGTGATCTCTGGCGAGGCCGCTCAGGGCCGCGTCGAGGGCAGCCACCTTCTCCGCGTCGTCGGCGATGCCGCGGTAGGTGACGATCGTCGGTCCGTAGGTGCGCTTGAAGAAGTCGCGGAAGTCCTCCGGCCGATCGAAATGCACCGGGAGAGAGCGCTTCTCGGCTGTCAGGTTCTCGACGCTCTCGCCGAGAAGCTCGCGGACGTGCGCCTCGTCACCCCAGAGCGGGGGAGGCTGCGCACCGGGAGGCGGCGGGGCGGCATACGGCTTCATCACCGCGAACATCTGCCCGATGAACCCCTGGGGAGTCCAGCTCGCCAGCCCGATCGTCGCGCCGGGCCGGGCGACGCGCACGAGCTCGTCCGCGGCGGCCTGGTGGTGCGGCGCGAACATGACGCCCACGCTCGACATGACGACATCGAACGACGAGTCGGCAAGGGGCAGGGCCTCCGCGTCGCCCTGCTGCCAGTCGACCCGGATCCCCGCCTCGTCGGCGAGGCGCCGGCCGGCGTCGAGAAGCGCGGGCGAGAGGTCGCAGGCGACGACGTTCGCGCCGGTGCGCGCGGCCGGGATAGCCGCGTTTCCCGTCCCCGCGGCGACGTCGAGGACGTCTAGGCCGGCCGTGACACGGCAGGCGTCGACGAGGACCGGGCCGAGCGCTGGGATGACCACCCGGGCCACGGCGGGGTAGTCGCCGAGCGCCCACATCGCGGCGTGCCGGGCCTTGAGCTCTGCGTCTGCGGTCGTGGCCGCAGGCAAGTGGGTGTGCGTGGTCATGCTGGTTCCCTCCATCGGTGACGGGTCGCGGTGCGGCCCGGACGCCCCCCCGGGGCCGTCTGCATCCAGAGTTCGCCACGGCTGGTCCGGACTCCAGTACAGGAAGTGGACTGACGAGGTCCACGATCGGGACCGATACTGGGAGGCGGGCTGCAGCACCGGCCGGCTGCGGCCTCCGACCGGAGGTGGGCATGGGACGACACGATCCGGGGGCGGGCCAGTACTGCCCGATCTCCCGCGCACTCGACGTGGTGGGGGAGCGTTGGTCGCTGCTCATCCTGCGCGACATGATGACGGGCACGACGCGGTTCAACGACCTGGCGCGGGGCCTGCCCGGCCTCTCGCGCAGCCTCCTGACCAAGCGCCTCCGGCACCTCGAGCGCTTCGGCGTCGTCGAGCGGTCGGGCACGCGCTACGTGCTGACGGCCTCGGGTCGGGCGCTCGAGCCGGTCGTCTTCGGCCTCGCGCAGTGGGGGGCCGACTGGACGTTCGGCGACCCGCGGCCCGAGGAGCTCGACGCACAGCTGCTGGTCTGGTGGATGCACACCCGCGTCGACACCTCAGGGCTGGCCGGTGAGCGCCACGTGCTGCACGTCCGTTTCGCCGACGACGCGCGCCGCTTCTGGATCCTCGTCGATCACGGCACCCCGTCCGTGTGCGTGAGCGACCCGGGCTTCCCGGTGGACGTCACGATCAGCAGCGACGTCGCGTCGTTGTATGCCGTGTGGCTCGGCCGTCTGCCCCTGCCGGTCGCGCTGCGGTCCGGTCGCGTGCAGGTCGAGGGCGCGACCACCGTCACCCGCCGGCTCGACGAGGTGCTGCAGCTGAGCCCCGTGGCGCCCTTCGTCGCAGCCATGCGCGCGACGCCTGCCTGAGACCTCGGGGCGGGCGGGTCCGACGGAGACGTCCGACCGGGACTCAGATGGCGCAGCCGTCGGGTCCGCAGGCGGCCTCGGTGGACGCCCCGGTCCTCGGCGAGACCATGACGAGCGGGCGCGACTCGCGCCACGCCTGCTCCAGGGCCTGGGTGAAGAGCTCCGTCGGCTGGGCGCCCGAGATGCCGTACTTCTCGTCCAGCACGAAGAACGGGACGCCCCTGATGCCAAGGGAGGTCGCCGCCGTGATGTCGGCGACGACGGAGTCGCGCCAGGTGTGGGAGGCAAGGTCGCGGGCGATCTCGTCGGCGTCCAGGCCCGCCTCGACGCCGATCCGCACGAGCACCTCGCGGTCACCGATGTCCTCGCCGTGCTCGAAGTGCGCGGCGAGCAGGGCCTCCTTGACGCGGTCTCCGGCACCCCGGGCCCTGGCGAGGTGGAGCAGCTCGTGCCCCGCGAAGCTGTTCGCGACGACCACGGAGGCGAAGTCGTAGGTGAGGCCCTCGTCGGCGGCGATCGCCGTCACCTGCTCGAACATCCGGACCACCTGGTCGCGCGACAGGCCCTTGCGGTCGACGAGGTAGTCGAGCTCGGTGCCGTCGTGGTGGTCCGGCAGCGTGGGATCGAGCTGGTAGCTGCGCCACTGCACCTCGACCGCGTCGCGGTGGGGGAACGCGGCGAGAGCCGCCTCGAACCGGCGCTTGCCGATGTAGCACCAGGGGCACGCGATGTCAGACCAGATCTCCACCTTCACGCAGCGCTCAACCGCCTCGGCCGCGGATTGCTTCCCGCCGGACCGTGAACGGAGGACACTTCCTTCCGGAGCCCGGTCCGGGACGTTTCACATTGCGAGACGGTAACGGTTCGGAGTCAGCCGGGGTCCAACTTCGGCGTTTGCGTCAAAGTTCCTTTCGCAGAGGTGCTCGGTGCGTTAGCGTCCCGAGACGAGATGCAGCCGCGGCTGCGCTTCAGACGGTCTTCAGGTCCGGCGAAGACCGGTGAAACGACGAGAATCGAGGTGCGAGGTCGTGTCCGAGATCCATTCGGGCGTCGAGTTCGGCGCTGGAACAACAGACGAGACGTTCGACCTCGAGCAGGAGCCCGCAACCAAGAAGATCGAGGGTCGCACCCCGTGGCAGCTCGCCCGGGCGCGTCTGCGCCGGGACAAGCTCTCGATGGTCGCCCTGGTGGTCGCCTCCCTCGTCGTGCTCATGGCGATCCTGGCCCCGATCCTCGACGCGGTCGGCATCCTCAAGCCCAACGACTTCAACCCCGAGCTGATCGACCCCGCCCTCGGCGGCTACCCCATCGGTCCCCTCGGCGGCATGTCCTGGACGCACCCGCTGGGCGTCGAGCCCGGCACCGGGCGCGACACGCTGTCCCGAGTCGTGCTCGGCCTGACCTTCTCGCTCATCGTGGCGATCAGCGCGACGCTCATCGCCGTGGTCTTCGGCACGGTGCTCGGGCTCATCGCCGGATTCCTCGGTCACTGGTCCGACTGGTCCATCTCGCGCTTCGCGGACATGGTGCTGGCCTTCCCGGTGACCCTGATGCTGCTCGCCCTGTCAGGCATGTTCATCGACATCATCGGCAAGGTGGTGCCCAACGACAATGTCGCGACGGGGCTCTACATCATCTTCGTCCTCGGCTTCTTCGGCTGGCCGACCTTCGCCCGCATCATCCGGGGTCAGGTCCTGTCGATGAGGGAACGTGAGTTCATCGAGGCCGCGCGCAGCCTGGGCGCCTCCAACCGGAGGATCTACTTCAAGGAGCTCCTGCCCAACCTGTGGGCGCCGATCCTGGTCTACGGCACGCTGGTCCTGCCGGCCTACGTCTCGGCCGAGGCGGCGCTGTCGTTCCTCGGGGTCGGCATCAAGCCCCCCACACCGACGCTCGGCAACATCCTGGCCAACTCGGTCAACTACGCCTCGAGCGTCCCGATCTTCTTCCTCGTCCCCGGTCTGGCAATCGCGACCGTCGTCCTGAGCTTCAACCTGCTCGGCGACGGCCTCCGTGACGCCCTCGACCCCAAGGCGGACCGATGATGCCTCCCGCCCCGGCTTCTGCGCAGGCGCAGGCACATGGAAGATTGCCCTCGGCAACCGCCCGAGGGTGGGTGCGCCGTCACAACGGTGCGTTTCATCAAAGGAGTGGTATGAGCAGCAGAAAGAGGACCACGGCCCTCGCAGCTCTGGGGGTCGCCTCCGTTCTCGGAGTTTCCGCGTGCGGCGGGGGTGGCACCACAGGCGGCACGACATCCGGGACCAACCCGGCCGGGGGCGCCGCGAAGGGCGGAACCATCTACTGGCTCACCAAGCGCCCGGCCGAGCACATGGACCCGCAGCGCACCTACATCGGACGCGACATCTTCAACCAGCAGCGCCTGGTCTACCGCGGCCTTCTCCAGTTCCCGGCGGGCAAGTCCGGCGCTGACTCGATCGTCCCCATGGCCGACGTGGCGACCGACACGGGCAAGAGCGAGGACGGCGGCAAGAAGTGGACGTTCACCATCAAGGACGGCGTCAAGTGGGAGGACGGCAAGCCCACCACGTGTGAGGACTTCAAGTACGGCTTCTCGCGCAACTTCGCCACCGACGTCCTCACGGGTGGACCCTCGATCTACCCGCTCAACTACCTGCCGTCGGTCGCGAAGGCCTACAAGGGCCCGTACCTCAAGACCGGCCAGGACGTGTACGACAAGGCCGTCACCTGCAACGGCAACGTGCTGACGTTCAACTTCGAGAAGCCGTGGGCTGACTTCCCCATGGCCATCGCGGGCCTGAACTTCGCCGCCCCGTTCCGCCAGGACAAGGACCAGGGCGACAAGAACAACTTCGTCATCTTCTCCAACGGCCCCTACAAGGCCGAGGGTGGCAAGTGGACGAAGGGCACGGGGGCGACCTTCGTGCGCAACCCGCAGTACGACCCGAAGACCGACGGCAACCGCCAGGCGAACCCCGACAAGTTCGTGTTCACCGAGGGTCTCACCAACGAGATCATCACGCAGCGACTCATCGCTGACGGTGGCAACGACAAGTACGCCGTCACCGACCGCGCGATCCCGCCGGCCTTCTACAACCAGATCACGGGCGCGGTCGAGAAGCGTGCGACCAACGTCCCCTCGCCGTACACGTTCTACATCCTGCCGAACTTCAACAAGATGAAGGACCCGAAGGTCCGTCAGGCCCTGGCCATGTCGACCGACCGGGCCGGCTACATCAACGCCCTCGGTGGTGCCAAGGCCGCGACGCTCGCCAAGAGCATCGTCGCCCCGGACCTGCCCGGCTACAAGGAGAACCCGGCCTTCAGCAGCATGCCCCCGGCCGGTGACCCTGCTGCGGCGAAGAAGCTCCTCCAGGAGGCCGGCGTCCCCATGCCCTACCCGATCACGTACACCTACCAGGGCGGCACGCCGACCAGCGACAACGCGGCCGCGGCTCTGAAGGCCGGTTGGGACAAGGCTGGCTTCAGCGTCAAGCTCGCACCCCTGACGGACACGTACTACGACGTGATCCAGAACCCGTCGAACAACTCCTTCGACGTCACCGAGGGTGGCTGGGGTGCTGACTACCCGTCCATCTTCACGGTGCTGCCGGCGCTGTTCGACTCGCGGATCAACCTCACGGGCAAGTCCAACGGCCAGGACTACGGCAACTACAAGAACCCTGAGGCCGAGAAGCTGATGGACGAGGCCGCTGCTGCGCCGAACCAGGACGCCGCGAACGCCAAGTGGCAGGAGCTGGACGCGTTCCTCGGCAAGGACGTCGCCTACATCCCGAACTACATCCAGAACTTCTACTTCCTGCACGGTTCTGGTGTCGGCAACTACAACCAGAACCCGGCCACGAGCCAGTTCCCGGACCTCGGCGTCATCAGCGTCAACAAGTCCTGAGCTGTCAGCTGAGTTCCCATCGGTCCGTCAGTCCTGAACGGGACTGACGGACCGGGTGGGGGGCGGACGACGTCCGCCCCCCACCCGCCGGTGCTCCGCCGGTACTCGCACTCGATTCCATCCCCACTACCGGAAGGACGCGCCCCGTCCCGGGGCGACTTCGCACATGTTCGCGTACATCGTCCGCAGAGTGGCTGCAGGCATGGTCATGATCCTGGCCATGTCGCTCGTCACGATGGTGCTGTTCTTCGCCAGTCCGGTGGACCCGGCGCGCTACACGTGCGGCAAGAACTGCACTCCCGAGCTCCTCGAGCAGAACCGCAAGGCGCTCGGCTACGACCAGCCGGTCCTGGCCTACTGGGTCGACTTCACCAAGGGCATCTTCGTCGGCAGCGAGTTCCCCAAGGACCCGGCGCTGAAGGAGTCCGCGCCCGAGACGATCGCCGACTGCCCGGCCCCCTGCCTGGGGTACTCCCCACTGTCGAGTCGCCCCGTGCGCGACATCATCGTCGAGAAGCTCCCGGTCTCGGCCTCCCTGGCCATCGCGGCGTTCATCATGTGGATGGTCGCCGGCGTCGGCCTCGGCATCGTGGCCGCGTTGCGCAAGGGCAAGTTCGCCGACCGCGCCATCGTCGGGAGCGCCCTCGTCTTCTATGCGTTCCCCACCTTCTTCATCGGCTTGGGGCTCTACGTCTTCCTCGCGCTCAAGTGGGGCATCGTCCCGGTTCCGGCCTACACCTCCATCGCCGACGGCGGCGTCGGGATGTGGCTGCAGGGTCTGATGCTGCCCGCGCTGACCCTCGCCCTGGTCTACATCGCGGGATACGTCCGGCTCACCCGCGCCTTCGTCCTCGAGGTCCAGGGGGAGGACTACCTGCGGACGGCGCAGGCGAAGGGCCTCACGTCCGGGAAGATCCTGTTCAAGCACACGCTCCGCGGCGCGCTCACGCCGATCGCCACGATCGCGGGCCTGGACCTCGGTGGTCTGCTGGGTGGCGCCATCATCACCGAGCAGGTGTTCAACTACGACGGACTCGGGCGGACCGCGGTCATGGCGGCCACCACCTACGACCTTCCCGTCACGGTCGGCATCGTGCTCGTGGTGGCGACGTTCGTCATCTCCGCCAACATCGTCGTCGACGTGCTGTACGCGGTCATCGACCCGCGCGTCAAGTACACCTGACCTGACCCGGCCGCTGCACCATCAAGGATTGGACAACGCATGAGCACGTGGGTGCCCACCGAGGGGACGAGCGAGGCACTGCTCTCCGTACGGAACCTCAAGGTGACCTTCCCGACCGAGGACGGACTCGTCAAGGCCGTCGACGGCCTGACCTTCGACCTCAACGCGGGCGAGACGCTCGGCATCGTCGGGGAGTCCGGATCGGGCAAGTCGGTCACGAGCCAGGCCATCATGGGCCTGCACCGGGGGACCCGCGCCGTGGTCGAGGGCAGCATCGACTTCGAGGGCAGGAACCTGCTCAAGCTCGCGGACGAGGAGCTGCGGGTCATGCGCGGGCGCGACATCGCGATGATCTTCCAGGACCCGCTCTCGGCCCTGCACCCGTACTACAGCGTGGGCAACCAGATCATCGAGGCCTACAAGGTGCACCACGGCTCGGCCTCCAAGGCCGCCGCACGCGCGCACGTCATCGACATGCTCGGCAGGGTCGGCATCCCCAACCCGCAGAGGCGCATCGACCAGTACCCCCACGAGTTCTCGGGCGGCATGCGCCAGCGCGCGATGATCGCCATGGCCCTCGTCAACAACCCGCGACTGGTCATCGCCGACGAGCCGACAACGGCCCTGGACGTCACCGTGCAGGCCCAGATCCTCGAGCTCCTGATGGGCCTGCAGAGCGATCTGGGCGCCGCGATCATCATCATCACCCACGACCTCGGGGTGGTGGCCGAGATGGCCGACAAGATCATGGTCATGTACGGCGGCAAGGCGGTCGAGGGCGGCACGGCCGACCAGACCTTCTACTCGGCCGAGCACCCCTACACCTGGGGCCTGCTGCAGTCGATGCCACGCATCGACCAGGAGCGGCTCGCCCGTCTCCGGCCGATCCCCGGGAACCCTCCCTCGCTCATCAACCCGCCGTCGGGTTGTGCTTTCCACCCCCGCTGCGCCTACCGCGACGACGAGAACCTCGGCTGCTCGACCATCGTTCCCGAGTTCGACGTCAAGGACTGGCACCCGGTGCGGTGCCTGATCCCGGCACCGAAGCGCAAGACGATCTTTGACACGGAGATTAGGACGCCCTCATCGTGACGACACACCCTGAGTCCGACGTGATCCTCGAGGTCAAGGACCTCCAGAAACACTTCCCGACCCGGACCTCGGGAATCATCCGCCGCGCGTCCGACCCGGTCAAGGCCGTCGACGGCATCTCCTTCACGGTGCGCCGCGGCGAGACCTTGGGCCTCGTGGGCGAGTCAGGCTGTGGCAAGTCCACGGCGGGCCGCACGATGCTCCAGCTGCTCGAGCCGACCGGTGGCTCCATCCACTACAACGGCCGCGACATCACGGGCGTCCACGGCAACGACCTGCGACAGCTGCGCACCGAGATGCAGATGGTCTTCCAGGATCCCTACGGATCGCTCAACCCGCGACAGACCATCGGCACCATCGTGGCTGCCCCCTTCGACATCCAGGGCATCAAGCCGGAGGGCGGCGTCAAGGCGACGGTCCAGGGGCTCATGGAACGCGTCGGCCTCAACCCGGAGCACTACAACCGCTATCCGCACGAGTTCTCGGGGGGCCAGCGCCAACGCATCGGCATCGCGCGGGCGGTCGCCCTGCGCCCCAAGCTCATCGTGTGCGACGAGCCCGTGTCGGCCCTCGACGTGTCGATCCAGGCGCAGGTCGTCAACCTGCTGGAGGACCTCCAGACCGAGTACGACCTGACCTACGTATTCGTCGCCCACGACCTGTCCGTGATCCGCCACATCAGCGACCGGGTGGCGGTGATGTACCTCGGCAAGTTCATGGAGGTCGCCAACCGCGATGAGCTCTACGCGAACCCGCTGCACCCCTACACGCAGGCCCTGCTGTCCGCGGTGCCGATCCCGGACCCGCGCAAGGAGAACAAGCGCGAGCGCATCCTGCTCACGGGCGACCTGCCCTCGCCCATCAACCCGCCGTCGGGTTGCGTCTTCCACACGCGCTGCCCCAAGTTCCGTGAGGAGCTGAGCGAGACCGAGCGCACGCGGTGCACCACCGAGGTCCCGGTGGTGCAGAACGCCGGCGGTCACGAGGTTGCGTGCCACTTCGCTGGTCCGGCCAAGATCAAGGTGCTCTAGCCGGCATCCTGCTGCCGCTCAGGCGTCCGTCTCGTCGTCGAACTGTCCGAGAACCCGCTCCAGCAGGTCCTCCATCGTCACGAGGCCCACCGGTCCGTCCGCGCCGTCCACCAGGACGAGCTGGGCGTGCTGGGCCCGCATCGTCGAGACGGCGTCGAGCAGCGAGAGGCCGGCGTCGAGGTGGACCGCCGGCGTCGTGACGGTCGTGACGGGGGCGCCCGCGGCGGCGCGCACGATGTCGCGGACGTGAGCCACGCCCACCGGGAAATCGCCCTCGAGGACGACGAGCCGGGACCGGCCCGTGTCGCGCGAGACGGCCTCCGCCTCGGCGCAGGTGGCGGTCGCGGCAACGGCGACGAACAGCTCGCGCGGCACCACGACGGCGGTGAGCGGAGTCGTGTCGAGGTCGATGGCACCGGCCAGGACGCGGTGCTCCGGCTCCGCGAGCATGCCGTGGTCCTTGGAGCTGGCGATGAGCAGCTGCAGCTCCTTGGGTCCGTGGACCTGGCCGAGCTCGTCCTGCGGGGTGACGCCGACGAGACGCAGACAGCCGTTGGCCATCGCGTTGAGCAGGCTGAGCGCCGGACGCATGACCCAGGCGAACCCGCGGAAGGGCAGCGCCAGCAACACCGCCGACCGCTCGGGGTGGGCGATGGCCCACGACTTGGGCGCCATCTCGCCGACCACCATGTGCAGGAAGACGACGATGGCCACGGCCAGGACGACCGAGACGACGTATGCCGCCGCGTCCGGGACGCGCACGAAGGTGAACACCGGGGTCAGCAGCTCCGCCACGGCCGGCTTGGCGAGCGAGCCGAGGCCCAGCGTGCAGAGCGTGATGCCGAGCTGGGCGCCGGCCAGCATGAGTGAGAGCTCACGGCTGCCGCGTACTGCGGCACGGGCCGCGACGCTGCCGCGCTCGGCGAGGACCTCGAGCCGGTGTCGCTTGCTCGCGACGAGGGCGAACTCCGCGGC
Source organism: Terrabacter ginsenosidimutans (assembly GCF_039539425.1). Taxonomy (NCBI): domain Bacteria; kingdom Bacillati; phylum Actinomycetota; class Actinomycetes; order Micrococcales; family Intrasporangiaceae; genus Terrabacter; species Terrabacter ginsenosidimutans. Next base: position 10,108 of record NZ_BAABDC010000002.1, read on the forward strand.
GACGAAGAAGGCGTTGAGCACCAGCAGCAGGAGGGAGACGAGCAGGGCGGTGGTCATCGGCCGGCCTCCGTCGTCGCGGCCGATGCGGGGTCGAGGGACTCGAGGTCGGACATGAGGTCGAGCACCTCGATGCGCACCGATGACGGCACGTGCCTTTCGACGGCCTCGACGGTCAGCCGCACCGACACCGGGAGGTGTCGGCCCTCGGGCTCCTGGTGGTCCTCACGTGCCTCGACGGGATCGTCTGTGACAGAGGCAGACCCGTCGTCGCCGTGGCGCTCGGGTGTGATCTCCTGTCGGGCCTGGAGGAGCACCTCGTCGCCGACGACAGCCGTGCGCCCGAGGTCCTCGAGGATGAGTCCGCTGATCGTGGAGTACTCGTCGCTGCTCGCGAGGCGCAGGTCGGTCGCGGTGTCGATCTCGTCGAGGCGCAGGTGGCCGGGGACGCGCCAGGTGTCGGGCGAGGTCTCCACGACACCGGGCTCGGGCCCGTCGTCCTCGTCGAGGATCTCTCCCACGACCTCCTCGGCGATGTCCTCGAAGGTGACGATTCCCGCGAAGCCGCCGTGCTCGTCCACGACGACGGCCAGCTGCCGGTGGTCGGCGCGGATCTGCTCGAGGACACGGGGGAGCGGAGCGCTCGTCGGCACCACGGTGGGCTCGGAGACGACGGAGCCGACCGAGGTGGTGGCGCGACGGTCGGGCGAGGTCGCGAGCACCTCGGCGATCCCGGCCACGCCGACGATGTCGTCGCCGTCGCGGCCGGTCACAGGGAAGCGCGACCAGCCGCTGTCGAGCAGGCCGACGAGGTCGGCGACCGTCGCGTCCGCGTGGATGGTCGTCACGCGCACACGTGGCGTCATCACGTCCCCGGCGTCGAGCTCGCGAAAGCGCAGACCGCCCTCGAGGACGTCGGACAGGTCGTCGTCGAGCAGGCCTCCGGCATGCGACTCGTCGATGATCCGAGTGAGGTCCTCCGCAGTGGCGCCCTGCTCGAGCTCCTCGACGGGTTCGATGCCGACCTTGCGCAACAGGGTCGTCGACGCGCGGTCGAAGAGGCGCACGACGGGACCGGCGAGCGTCAGGTAGACCAGGGTGGAGCGGCTCAGGGACCGGGCCAGCGGCACGGTGCGCGCGATGGCCAGGTTCTTGGGGGCGAGCTCGCCGAAGACCATCTGGAGGACGGTCGAGAAGACGAGGACCGCGGTGACCGACAGACTGAGGCGGGTGGCATACGACATCGAGGGGTCGAGCAGCTCGGCGATGCCGACCCCGACGAGCGGCTCGGAGACGTAGCCGACGAGCAGGGCGGTCACGGTGATGCCGAACTGCGCCGCGGAGAGGGTGAACGACAGCTGCGAGGTGACGCGCAGAGCCCGCTCGGCCGGGGCGTCGCCTTCGGCCGCGAGCTGCTTGAGGGCGTTGCGGTCGACGGCGACGTAGGCGAACTCCTGGGCCACGAAGTAGCCCGTCGCCGCCGTGAGCGCGAGGATCAGCGCGATGCCCAGGACGATGCCCAGGGCGGTGCTCATGCGATCACCACCCGGGCGAGCGAGTGGTGCGTCAGGGGTGGCCGGACCGGGTCCGGCCAGGGACTATGGCCCTCCCGGGACTCGGCGCGCGAGTCGGAGCGTGAGTGGGATCGCATGAGGCAATCCTAAGTTACGCCCGAGCGCGGTCGACCTGGCCGCCGTCAGGTGGTCGCGACGGCGCCCGCGCGGGCGGCCTCCTGGCTGATCTGGTGGGCGAGCTCGACGTCGAGCTGCGTCAGGCCGCCCTCGGAGTGCGTCGAGAGCGCGAACGAGACCGTGCGCCAGCGGATGTCGATGTCCGGGTGGTGGTCCATCGTCTCCGCCGCAGACGCCACCTCCTGCACGAGCGCGATCCCGGTGAGGAACGCGGGAGCCTCGAACGAGGCCCGGAGGGTGTCATCGTCATGGGTCCAGTCGGGCAGGTCGCCCAGCTGGCGCTCGATCTCCTCGTCGGTCAGCCGTCGTGTCATGCAGTCCAGTAAACGCCCTCCGTGCTCGCTCGTGGGCTGCCCGACGCTTCGCAGGCCCCCGGTGGACATCCGGCTGTGGCACCATCGGTGGCGCCATGAGCAGCCCAGCCACCACCTCGCACCCGGTGCGCCTCGTCGTCGGGGCCGCCGTCGTCGACGACCTCGAGCACCCGACCCGGCTGCTGTCGGCTCGTCGCACCGAGCCCTCCGCGCTCGCCGGGGGCTGGGAGCTGCCCGGCGGCAAGGTGGACGACGGTGAGTCGCCGCTCTTCGCCCTGCACCGCGAGCTGCTCGAGGAGCTGGGGGTTCGCGTGCGCCTCGGCGCGCACGTGCCCGGCCCGCAACCCGGCTCGACCTGGCCGCTCGGTGACCGTTACGAGATGCTCGTGTGGCTCGCCGAGGTCATCGAGGGGACGCCCGAGCCCATCGAGGACCACGACGAGCTGCGCTGGCTGGGCCTCGACGAGCTCGGCTCCGTGGGGTGGCTGCCCGCCGACCTGCCCATCGTCGAGACGCTCGAGGCGATGCTCCGGCGACCGCCGACCCCCCGCCCCACCCGGCTCGACCCCACCTGACGTCCCAGACGTCCCACACGCACCCACGACGACGTGGTCCGAACCACCCTCGAAACCCTGAGAGACTGTCCCTCATGCCCATGAAGACCCGCGCGGACATCCGCAACGTCGCCATCGTCGCCCACGTCGACCACGGCAAGACCACCCTCGTCGACAAGATGCTCTGGCAGTCCGGCGCGTTCGGCGAGCACCAGCACGTCGACGAGCGCGCGATGGACTCCGGCGACCTCGAGCGCGAGAAGGGCATCACGATCCTCGCGAAGAACACCGCGGTGCACTACACCGGCAAGGCCGCCCAGGACCGCGGTCTCGACGACGGCGTCACCATCAACATCATCGACACCCCCGGCCACGCCGACTTCGGTGGCGAGGTCGAGCGCGGCCTGTCGATGGTCGACGGTGTCGTCCTGCTCGTCGACGCGTCCGAGGGCCCGCTGCCCCAGACCCGCTTCGTGCTGCGCAAGGCGCTCGCCGCGAAGATGCCGGTCATCCTCTGCATCAACAAGGTCGACCGTCCGGACTCGCGCATCGCCGAGGTCGTCGACGAGGCCTACGAGCTCTTCCTCGACCTCGACGCGACGGAGGAGCAGATCGACTTCCCCATCGTCTACGCGTCGGCCAAGGCCGGCCGCGCCTCGCTGGAGCGGCCCGACAACGGTGGCCTGCCCGAGGGCGAGGACCTCGAGGCCCTCTTCGAGACGATCCTCCAGACGATCCCCGCGCCGACCTACGACGACGAGGCGCCCCTCCAGGCGCACGTCACCAACCTCGACGCCTCCAACTTCCTCGGCCGCCTCGCCCTGCTCCGTGTCTTCAACGGCACGATCAAGAAGGGCCAGCAGGTCATGTGGTGCCGCCACGACGGCTCGCAGCAGCGCGTCAAGATCACCGAGCTGCTCATGACGGAGGCGCTCGAGCGCAAGCCCGCCGAGCAGGCGGGCCCCGGCGACATCATCGCCGTGGCCGGCATTCCCGAGATCACCATCGGCGAGACGCTCGCCGACCCCGAGAACCCGATCCCGCTGCCGCTCATCACGGTCGACGAGCCCGCCATCTCGATGACCATCGGCACCAACACGAGCCCGATGGTCGGCCAGGTCCGCGGCTCGAAGGTCACGGCCCGCATGGTCAAGGACCGCCTCGACAAGGAGCTCATCGGCAACGTGTCGCTGCGCATCCTGAACACCGAGCGTCCGGACGCCTGGGAGGTCCAGGGCCGTGGGGAGCTGGCGCTCGCCATCCTCGTCGAGCAGATGCGTCGCGAGGGCTACGAGCTGACCGTCGGCAAGCCGCAGGTCGTCACGCGCGAGGTCGACGGCAAGGTCCACGAGCCGGTCGAGCGCCTCACGATCGACACCCCCGAGGAGTTCCTCGGCGCCATCACGCAGATCATGGCCGCCCGCAAGGGCCGCATGGAGCAGATGACCAACCACGGCACGGGCTGGATCCGCATGGAGTTCCTCGTGCCCAGCCGTGGCCTCATCGGCTTCCGCACCGAGTTCCTCACCGAGACGCGCGGCACGGGCATCGCCCATCACGTCTTCGAGGACTACGAGCCGTGGTTCGGCACCATCACGACCCGCACGAGCGGATCGCTCGTCTCCGACCGCAAGGGCGTCGTCACCTCCTACGCGATGGTCAACCTCCAGGAGCGCGGCACGCTCTTCGTCGACCCGACCACCGAGGTCTACGAGGGCATGATCGTCGGCGAGAACTCCCGCGCCGACGACATGGACGTCAACATCACCAAGGAGAAGAAGCTCACCAACGTGCGCGCCTCCTCCTCGGACAACTTCGAGAAGATCGTCCCGCCGCGCAAGCTCAGCCTCGAGCAGAGCCTCGAGTTCTGCCGCGAGGACGAGTGTGTCGAGGTGACGCCCGAGTCGGTCCGCATCCGCAAGGTCGTCCTCGATGCCGGCGAGCGCGCCCGGACCGCGTCCCGCGCGCGTTCGGCGGCGAAGGCCGAAGGCTGACCGACCGGTGCCGGGCGGAGGTCGCGGCGTGGTGCGTGGGTTGACGAGGTCGCTCGCTGTCGGGGTCGGGGCTGCCGTCCTGGCCGCGGGCGCCGCGGCGTGCACGGGGTCGAGCGACCCCGCGAGCACCCAGGGCGCGCTGGGCGCTGCCCCGTCGGCAGCGACGGGGCAGCCCCAGCGCGGCGGCTCGCTGGAGGTGCTCGTGGCAGGCACCGTCGCCACGTGGGACCCGCAGCTGATGTACGTCGGCCCCGAGGCGTTCTTCGCCCAGCGCACGTTCGCCCGCGGCCTCACGGCCTACGGCACCGGGGCGCACCAGCGCGACGTCGAGGCCGACCTGGCCACCGACACGGGCACCCCGAGCAACGGCGCGCGCACCTGGACCTTCACCCTGCGCCCCGGCGTGACGTGGCAGGACGGCTCGCCGATCACGTGCGAGGACGTGCGCCACGGCGTGGCACGCACCTTCGACCGGCGCACCCACGTCGGCGGCACCAACTACGCGAGCTTCCTGCTCGACATCCCGACGCAGGTCACCCCCGAGGGGCTCGAGAAGCCGGTGTACTCCGGGCCGGCCGACACCGCCCACGAGGCGGACTTCGAGCGTGCGGTCTCGTGCAAGGGATCCACGATCACGTTCAGGCTGCGCGACTCCGAGCCCGACTTCCCGCACATCGTGGCGCTGCCCGAGTTCGCCCCGCGGAAGGCCTCGGCCGACACGAAGAGCGACAAGGCGTCGTATGCCGTCATGTCGAGCGGGCCCTACCGGCTCAAGGCGCCGTGGGTGGTCGGCACGGGCGGCACCTTCGTGCGCAACGAGCACTGGGACCCGCGCAGCGACCCGATCCGGCAGGCCTACCCCGACGAGATCCGGGTCACCTCCGGGCTCGGCGAGCAGACCGTCATCCAGCGCCTGCTCAACCAGCAGGACGACGACGCGTATGCCGTGTCGTGGGTGCAGGCCAGCCCGACCCTGCGCAACCAGGCCGGCACCGGCCTGCAGACACGACTGACGTTCCCCTACACGGGCAACGTCGACTACCTCGCCGTCAACATGCGCAGCAAGGTCATGGCCAACCCGGCCGTGCGCAAGGCCCTCGCACTGTCGACGAACCGGGCGACCTACGTCACCGCGACCGGCGGCGAGGGCGCGGGGACACCCACGTGGTCGATCCTGTCGCCCACCGTCGACCCCCAGTCGGTCAACCCACCCCCGGGAGAAGGCGTCGAGGGCGACCCGGAAGGTGCGCGCCGCCTGCTGAAGCAGGCGGGCGTGAAGCTGCCGGTGCCGCTGCGCGTGGTCTACGCCCGATCGGTCCTGGGGGACAAGGCATACGCCGCCCTCGCCGCCGGGTGGCAGCGCGCCGGCTTCGAGGTGGAGCTCACCAGCGTCCCGGCCGAGAAGTACTACGAGACGATCGAGAAGCCGACCTCGGTCGACTCCTTCGACGTCTTTCGCGGGGTGTGGACCCCCGACTGGCCCTCTGCCGGCGGGGTGCTGCCCGCGCTGTTCGACTCGCGGATCAACATCGACTCGTCGGGACCCGGTCAGGACGTCGGCTACTTCAGCAGCGCCACGGTCAACGCCCTCATCGACAAGGCGGACGTGACGGCCGACCCCACGTCCCGCGCGAAGGTGTGGGAGCAGGCCGACCGGACGCTGCGCGACGAGGGCGGCTACATCGCGCTCTCCGCGACCAAGGCGCTCTACCTGCACGGCTCGGGCGTCCGGTCCTACGAGGACCACGCGGTCGGCGGCATCGTCGACCTCGCCACCGTCGCCGTGCGCTGACGTGTCGACCCGCTGACCCGCTGACCCGAGAGGCCCCCGAACGTGGCGCGACTGCTCTTCGTCCACGCCCACCCCGACGACGAGACGCTGACGTGCGGTGTGGCGATGGCCCACCACGTCGCGCGCGGGGACGAGGTGCACGTGCTCACGTGCACCCTGGGGGAGGAGGGAGAGGTGATCCCACCGGGTCTCGCGTACCTCGAGGGAGACCCGCACGACCGGCTCGGCGCCCACCGGCACGGTGAGCTGACGCGGGCGCTGGGGCGTCTGGGGGTCGTCATGCACGTCCTGGGGGCCGACCCGGCGACGGGGCGCCTGTCGCGCTATCGCGACTCGGGCATGGCGGGCTCGCCCGCGGCGGCCCGGACCGAGGCCTTCGCCGCGGCCGACCTCGACGTGGCCGGTGGGCTCGTCGCGGACCTCGTGCGCGACCTCCACCCCGACGTCGTCGTCACCTACGACGAGCACGGCGGCTACGGCCACCCGGACCACATCCAGACCCACCGTGTGACGCGCCGCGCCCTCGAGCTGGTCGAGGCCGCCCACCGGCCGACCCGCGTCTACGAGATCCTCACGCCCGTCGGCTGGGCCCGCGAGGACCGCCAGTGGCTGCACGAGGCCGACCCGGCGCTGCTCGACACGGCCGCCTGGTGGCACGGGCAGGACCTCGGGGCAGGCTCGCCCGAGCCACCACGGCTCGTCGTCCCGTCGACGGGCCACCCGTTCCCGCCGTCCGTGGTCGACGACGGGCTCGTGACCCACGCTGTCGTAGACGAGGCGGCCCGGGCGGCGGCGAACGACGCCCTGCGCGCGCACGCGACGCAGGTGATCGTCGCCAGCGAGGACGTGCACGCGCTGTCCAACCTCGTCGCGGCGCGGACGACGGCGCGCGAGGGTTTCCGACGGGTCGACCCGCTGAGCTGGGAGACGGTCGGGGGCCCTGTGGAGCCCGGAGAGGCCGGCCTGCTCGCCTGACCGGCGGACGTCGGGCGACACCAGGTCGCGCCTGGCGCACATCGCCCACCGTGGGCGTTACCGTCGTGCCACTCGATGACCCTGCCCGGAGAGCCGATGGCCGACGACTGGACCTACGACGCCCGCGACTCGCGGCGAGAACGGCGCTCCACCGCGCTCCGCCTCCTCATGGCCACGGTCGTGCTGGGCGGGGGCTACGCAGGGCTGTGCACGTGGTCCTCGCAGCACGTCCCGGCGACGGTGTCGGTGGGCGGCATCCAGGTGGGCGGGATGACGCCCGATGCCGCCCGGGCAGCGATCGCAACGGGCTCGCGGACGCTGCTCTCCACCCCGATCGCGCTCAGCGTGCCGGGGCGGGACGAGCCGGTCCAGGTCGTGCCCCGGGACGCCGGCCTCGCCGTCGACGCCGACCGCTCGCTCGACGGGCTCACGGGGCTCACGCTCGACCCACGCGTCCTGTGGGACAGACTCACGGGCGAGGTCCGGGCGCCGTTGCTGACGAGCACGGACGACGAGCGGCTGAGCGCCTACGTCGACCGTCTCGCGCCCGGGGTCGCCGTCGCGCCCGTCGAGGGGCGGGTGACGTTCCCGGGCGGCTCCGTGGCGGTCGACATGCCCGTCCCGGGCCGCACGCTCGACGTTGCTGCCACCAAGCTGGCCCTTCGCCGGGCCTTCCCCGACTCGACGCAGGCGACGGCGGTGATGCGGGTGGTGCCGCCCCTGGTGAGCGCCGACGGAGTCGAGAAGGTCGCCGCGGAGTTCGGGAGCACGGCGATGTCGGGGCCGCTGACGCTGGTGGCGGGCACGGCCAGGGCCCGGCTCGATCCGTCGGAGTTCGCCCCGTCCGTCTCCGTCGTCGCCGACGGGTCCGGTCAGCTGACCCCTCGGTTCGACGAGCGCGCGCTCGCACGCCTCGTGGCCGGCAAGCTCAAGGTGCCGACCCGCGCCGCGAGCAGCGCTCGATGGGAGTTCGAGGCGGACAACGGCAAGCCACGGCTCATCCCGTCGGTCGACGGCCTCACGGTCGACGAGGACGCGCTGGCCAAGCGCGCGATCAGCGCCATCTCCAGCGCCGACCGGACCGTGGACGCGAGCCCCGCCGTGGCGCGCCCCCCGTTCACGACCGAGGACGCCCAGAAGGCCGGGATCAACGAGCTCGTCGTCGACTTCCGGTCACCGTTCCCCACGAACGACGCCACTCGCACGAACAACCTCGTCGTCGCGGCGAGGCGCCTCAACGGCACGTACGTCCCGCCCGGGGGGACCTTCAGCCTCAACGCGATCCTCGGCGAACGCACGGAGGACAAGGGGTATGCCGACGGCACCGTCATCATCGACGGTCGCCTGACCCGGGGCACCGGCGGAGGCATCAGCCAGGTCTCGACGGTGGTCTACAACCTGGCGTACTTCGCCGGGGTGGACTTCCTCGAGTTCAGCCCGCACGCGTTCTTCATCCCGCGCTACCCCGAGGGCCGCGAGGCGACCGTCTACTGGCCGACCATCGACAACAAGTGGAAGAACGACACTCCCTACGGGATGCTCCTGCAGACCTGGGTCGAGGGCGGCAACGTCCACGGGAGGGTGTGGAGCACGAGGACCTGGGACATCGCGTCGGTCAAGGGGCCGCGACGCAATGTCGTGCCGCCCAAGACGATTCGCGACGACAGCCTGAAGTGCTACCCCCAGCAGGCCAACCCGGGCTTCGACGTGACCGTCACCAGGCAGTGGCGCCGTCCCGGCTCGACCGCGCTCGTCCGGAGCGAACCGGTGACGACGCACTACGTCCCCGAGGACCACATCATCTGCACCAACCCCGGAGCTGTCCCGCCCTGACCCGCCAGCCCCAGCGGGCTAGGCGGACGGTCGGGTGAGATAGGTGTACTCGTGGTGCACGCCGAAGCCCAGCCGCTCCCAGAAGGCGACGCCGTCGGCGTTGTCGGCCGACACCTGGAGGTAGATCGCGGGCATGGTGTTCTCGCGGGCCACCATCGCCACGGCCGAGACGATCGTCGTGGCGAGCCCCGAGCGGCGGTGGTCGGGGTGCACCCAGAGGCCGAAGATGCCGGCCCATCCGGGATGGATCGACATGCGGGCCAGGGCGATGACCCGGTTGCTCTGCGGGTCGCGCACCGACAGGAAGAGCTGGCCGTCGCTGCCCGTGAGGACGGCCTCCGTCGCACCGGGGACGATCGGGCGCTGCTGCCCGTAGGCCATGAGCCAGTCCAGCTTCAGCTCGGCGTCCGCCGTGACGGGTGGCGAGTCCTCGGTGAGCGGCGGGACCGCGGCGGAGAGCCCCGTCATGATGAGCACCCGCTGCCAGTCGTCCCGGCCACCGCCGACGGCGTAGCCGCGCGCGAGCAGCGCCGCGGCGGCGGGGACCTCGTCCACGACGAAGCCGCGCTCGCCGTGGATCTGGAAGATCGCCGGTCGGCCGCGGTCGGAGTACCACCTCTCGACGAAGTCGATGGCCTTGTCGAGGGGCAGGCTCGGATCACCCACGACGAGTGCGGAGTTGGCCCTTCCGGTGAAGCCCTCGGACGCGCGCAGCACCCAGTCACCGAGGCCGCCGCGGTCGAGCGCCTGCCAGCCCTTGGCCATGAGCTTCTCGAGGTCGTCGGCGGAGATGCGCTCGTGGGCGCGGCCGGGACGGCTCGCCGGCGGCGGCACGTCCTTGGCCGCGATGACGTCGGCGCGGATGAGCTTGACCCGCTCGGTCTTCGTGTCGACGACCAGGAAGTCGTTGTTGCGGGCGATGAGCTCGCCGAGGAAGTCGGTCGCCGCAGCCTCCGCGCCCTCCGCGAGCCGGTAGCGGACGACGACGCGGCTGCCGACCGTGAGGCCGGCCGTGATCCGGTGCCCGGCCGTGTCCGTGCCCGTGTCGGTCCGCGTGTCCGTGCCCGTCTCCGTGCCCGTGTCGATGTCCTTCTCGGTGCCCTTCTCGGTGCCCTTCTCGGTGCCCTTCTCGAGGCTGGTCTCATCCGTGGGGCCGTCGGTGGGCTCGCCGTTCATGTCCGGCATACTAGGCGGTGCAGCATCCGCTCCCGAACGCTCCACAGCAGGAGGTCCGCTCCCCATGACCTACGTCATTGCCCAGCCTTGCGTCGACCTGAAGGACCGTGCCTGCATCGAGGAGTGTCCGGTCGACTGCATCTACGAGGGCAAGCGGTCGCTCTACATCCACCCCGACGAGTGCGTCGACTGTGGTGCGTGCGAGCCGGTCTGCCCCGTCGAGGCGATCTACTACGAGGACGACGTCCCCGAGCAGTGGGCCGACTACTACAACGCCAACGTCGAGTTCTTCAACGACCTCGGCAGCCCCGGCGGCGCCGCCAAGCTCGGTGTCATCGACAAGGACCACCCGCTCATCGAGGCGCTGCCTCCGCAGGAGCACGCCGAGTGACCGTGCCCGTCGTGCCCGCTCGAGGGCTCGACCTGCCGGACTTCCCCTGGGACTCGCTCGCGCCCTACAAGGCGCGAGCGGTCGCGCATCCGGACGGCATCGTCGACCTGTCGGTCGGCACCCCGGTCGACCCCACGCCCCAGGTCGTGCGCCGTGCGCTGGCCGACGCGGCCGACGCCCCTGGCTACCCCCTGACCATCGGCACCGCCGACCTGCGCGCCGCGATCTGCGAGTGGTTCGAGCGCCGCCGCGGAGTGCCGGGCCTGACTGTCGACGCGGTGCTGCCGACCATCGGCAGCAAGGAGCTCGTCGCGTGGCTGCCGACGCTGCTCGGTCTGCGGGCCGGTGACGTCGTCGGCATCCCGGCCGTCGCCTACCCCACCTACGACATCGGGGCGCGCATCGCGGGCGCGACTGCCGTCGTGGCGCAGTCCCTGACGAGTCTGGGCCCTCTGACGGCTGCGACGACGCCAAAGCTGTTGTGGCTCAACAGTCCCGGCAACCCCAACGGTCAGGTGCTGGGGGTGGAGCACCTCCGCAAGGTCGTGTCATGGGCGCGGCAGCACGGCGTCGTCGTCGCCAGCGACGAGTGCTACGCCGAGCTCGACTGGCGCGAGGGTCACCTCGGCACGTCGACGCCGAGCATCCTGCACCCCGACGTCTGCGGCGACTCCCACGACGGGCTGCTCGCCGTCTACTCGCTCTCCAAGCAGTCCAACCTCGCGGGCTACCGCGCGGCGTTCGTGGCCGGCGACCCCGCGCTCGTCAGGGCGATCCTCGAGGTGCGCAAGCACGCCGGCATGATCATGCCCACACCGGTGCAGCGCGCCATGGCGGTCGCGCTGCGGGACGACACCCACGTGCAGACGCAGCGGACGGCATACGCCCGCAGGCGCGAGCTGCTGCTCGGCGCCGTCACCAGGGCGGGGCTGCGGGTCGACCACTCCGAAGCGGGGCTCTACCTCTGGGCCACCCGTGGGGAAGACTGTTGGACAACGGTTTCCGAGCTCTCCGACCGAGGGATTCTCGTGGCGCCCGGTTCCTTCTACGGCCCGGCCGGGTCGCAGCACGTCCGGATCGCTCTCACGGCCACCGACGAGCGGATCGCGGCCGCCTGCTCCCGGCTCTGACGGCGGGCGGGGGCGCCCCCTGCGGTCGAGCCCGGGCGGTGGTATGGGGTGGGACTGTTTTCTCAGCGGGCCCGACGCTGGGGTAACGTCGCTCGCGGATACGTCCGGCGACGTTGGGCCGGAGTTACAGGAGGCGGAGGAACAGTGACGAAGGCAGTGGACGCGACACTCAAGGTCGCAGACAAGGAACTCACGTTCCCGGGAGTCGGTGCCGTCGAGGGCAACGACGGACTCGGGGTGGGGTCCTTGCTCAAGGAGACCGGCCTCGTCACCTACGACGTCGGGTTCGTCAACACCGCATCGTGCAAGAGCGCGATCACCTACATCGACGGTGACGAAGGCGTCCTGCGCTACCGCGGCTACCCGATCGCCGAGCTGGCCGAGAAGTCCACGTTCGTCGAGGTCTCCTACCTGCTCATCTACGGCGAGCTGCCCACGCCCGAGGAGCTGACCCGCTTCGAGGACTCGATCCGCCGGCACACGATGCTGCACGAGGACCTCCGCGCCTTCTTCAATGGCTTCCCCCGCGACGCGCACCCGATGCCCGTGCTCAGCTCGGCGGTCTCGGCGCTCGGCACGTTCTACCAGGACAGCCTCGACCCCTTCGACCAGGAGCAGGTCGAGATCTCGACCGTCCGTCTCCTCGCCAAGCTGCCGACCATCGCAGCCATGGCGCACAAGAAGAGCGTCGGCCAGCCGTACATGTACCCCGACAACTCGCTGTCGTTCGTCGAGAACTTCCTGCGGATGACCTTCGGCTACCCCGTGGAGCCCTACGAGGTCGACCCGACCGTCGCCAAGGCCCTCGACCTGCTCTTCATCCTGCACGCCGACCACGAGCAGAACTGCTCCACCTCGACGGTGCGCCTCGTCGGCTCGGCCCACGCGAACCTCTTCAACTCGGTGTCCGCCGGCATCCACGCCCTGTCGGGTCCGCTGCACGGCGGCGCCAACCAGGCCGTCCTCGAGATGCTCGGCAAGCTCCACCAGTCGGGCGACGACCCGAAGAAGTTCATGGAGAAGGTCAAGAACAAGGAGGACGGTGTCCGCCTCATGGGCTTCGGGCACCGCGTCTACAAGAACTACGACCCTCGCGCGGCGATCATCAAGAAGGCCGCCGACGACATCCTCGAGAAGCTGGGCCAGAACGACCCGCTGCTCGAGATCGCCAAGGGCCTCGAGGAGATCGCCCTCGCGGACGACTACTTCGTCGAGCGCCGGCTCTACCCGAACGTCGACTTCTACACCGGCCTCATCTACAAGGCCATGGGCTTCGAGTCGAAGATGTTCACGGTGCTCTTCGCCATCGGCCGCCTGCCGGGCTGGATCGCCCAGTGGCGCGAGATGATGACCGACCCCGAGACGAAGATCGGCCGCCCGCGCCAGATCTACACCGGCGAGGCCGAGCGCAGCTACCCGGGCTGACCTGCCTGAGCCCACCGCCTCCGGCCCGTCCCGCACCAGCGGGGCGGGCCGTTCGCGTACCCGGGGTCACGCGGGTCGGGCCGCCCGTCCCGGATGCAACACGCCCGAGCCGGGCCGCCCCCGCCGTGACCGCGTGCGGCCGGCCGCGACGAGGGCGTATGCCGTGTGGCTCAGCCGAGGTTGATCGTGACCGTCGTGCTGTCCGTCCCCGACGACCACCCCTGGTCACCGGCCGCGCGCTCCCAGGCGCGGTCACCGATGCCGACCTTGCTGACGCCGTACATCTCGGCGCGCGCGACGGCCCACTGGGCGACGGCCCAGGCCGTGGTCCGGTCCCGGGCGGTGACGGTGAGCAAGCCCTTCCCCGGGCGGGCGGAGCCCACCCCCATCTGCTCGGCGAGGTCGCTCGCGACCCGCTGCGGCGCGACGCTCGTCCTCACGGCATCCAGCCGGCACGTCAGGCCGGCAGGGGAGTGGCCGGTCAGCGTGGACGCGAGCACGCGACCCTGTCCCTCGTGGTCGCGGTAGGCCTCGGGGAAGCCGCTCTTCTGCACCCGCTGGGCGATCTTCGTGATGTCGGCCGTCTCGTAGCCCTGGTACTTCACCAGGGCGTCGTAGAAGGCGTTCGTCGCGTGCACCGGGTCGAGGATCTGCTCCTTCGTGCCCCAACCCTGGCTCGGCCGCTGCTGGAAGAGGCCGAGTGAGTCACGGTCCCCATAGCGCAGGTTGCGGATCTTCGACTCCTGGAACGCCGTGGTGAGGGCGATCGTCGCCGCCCGTGGCGGCATGCCGCGCTTGATCGACAGCGCCGAGATGAGCGCGGCGTTGGCGGTCTGGTCCGGGTCGAAGGTCTCGGTGATCCCGGAGGCCTGGATCGTGCACTGCGGGTTGACGACGCTCTGGATGAGGAAGCGGGCCCCGAACCAGCCGGCGGTGCCGACGACGGCCAGCACGAGCAGCACGGTCACCCACCGGCGTCGGCGGCGCGTCGGTGATCGTCGCCGCGAGTCGGCAAGGGTCGGGCCCGGTCGTTTCGTCGGCATGGGGTCCTCGGGTGGTCCGGCTCTGGTCTGAACCGGGGGTGGCGTGCGGGGTCTGGGTCAGTCGTTGGCGTGGAGCGCGGCGTTCAGCGTGATGCCGGTGCCCTTGCGGTCCCGGGCCTCGACGGCGCCGGTCACGCTGTTGCGGATGAACAGCACGTTGTTCGATCCCGACAGCTCCTTGGCCTTGACCACGGTGCCGTCGGGAAGCGTCACCTTGGTGCCGGCCGTCACGTAGAGCCCGGCCTCGACGACGCAGTCGTCCCCGAGCGCGATGCCGATGCCACCGTTGGCTCCGACCAGACAACGCTCGCCGATGCTCACGCGTTCCGTGCCGCCGCCGGAGAGGGTGCCCATGATCGAGGCGCCCGCCCCGATGTCGGACCCGTCGCCGACGACGACGCCCTGGACGATGCGTCCCTCGACCATCGAGGTGCCGAGCGTGCCGGCGTTGAAGTTGCAGAAGCCCTCGTGCATGACGGTCGTGCCGGCGGAGAGGTGGGCGCCGAGCCGCACCCGATCGGCGTCGGCGATGCGCACGCCCTGCGGGACGACGAAGTCGGTCATCCGCGGGAACTTGTCGACCCCGTAGACCGCCACGTGCTGGCCCCGTGCGCGCAGCCGCATCCGGGTCTGCTCGAAGCCGTCGACCGGGCAGGCGCCGGCGCTCGTCCAGACGATGTTGGGCAGGGCGCCGAAGACGCCGTCGAGGTTGATCGTGTTCGGCGCGGTGAGGCAGTGGGAGAGCAGGTGCAGGCGCAGGTAGGCGTCGGGCGCGTCAGCAGGGGGAGCGTCGAGGTCGATCTCGACGAGCCGGATCTCGGTGCGAACCCGTCGGGCGTCGTCGGTGCCCACCAGGGCGTCCAGCCCCTCGGGGGCCGACGCGTCGGCCGGGCGCTCACCGAGGGCCGGCCGCGGGAACCACGTGTCGAGCACCTGCCCGTCGTCCGTGATCGTCGTCAGTCCGTGTCCCCATGCGTTGCGCTCCGACATGGCGGCAAGGATATGGGGCGCCGGTGCCGCGGTGAAACGGCGACCCACGGCGCGGACGGTCCGCGGCTGCCGAGTCCTGCCCGAGTCCTGCCCGAGTCGTGCCCGAGTCGTGCCCGAGTCCGGCCCGACGTCCTGCCCGGGATCCTGCCGCCGTCGAGCCGTCCCCTGCAGATAACCTTCCGCGTATGCCGTCGACCGCCTCGTCCGCCGACCCGACCACCTCTGCCGCCGCACCGGGCGAGCGCAGTGCCGTCCTCGACCTCTCCGCCGACGTCACCTCGCTGACGGCCGCCGTCTGCGACATCGAGTCGGTCAGCAAGGACGAGGCGGCGCTCGCGGGAGCCATCGAGGACGCGCTGCGACCGCTCGCGCACCTCGAGGTCTCGCGGCACGGCAACACGGTCGTCGCACGCACGACCCTCGGTCGCGCCGAGCGGGTCGTCCTGGCCGGCCACATCGACACCGTTCCCCTCACCTCCGTGCCCAACCTGCCGACGCGCCACGTCGACGGCGAGCTGTGGGGCCGGGGCACGGTCGACATGAAGGGCGGCGTGGCTGTCATGCTGCGCATCGCCGCCCAGGTCGCCGAGCCGACCCGTGACCTGACCTTCCTCTTCTACGAGGGCGAGGAGATCGAGGGCGAGTTCAACGGCCTGGCCATCCTCGCTGACACCTCGCCCGAGCTGCTCGCAGGCGACTTCGCCGTGCTCCTCGAGCCGACCAACGGCGACATCGAGGGCGGGTGCAAGGGCACGCTGCGCGTCGAGATCGTCACCAAGGGCATCGCCGCCCACTCGGCGCGGCCGTGGAAGGGCCACAACGCGATCCACGACGCGGCGGCCGTGCTGTCGCGCCTCACGGCCTACGAGGCCGAGACCATCACCGTCGACGGCCTCGACTACCACGAGGCGCTCCAGGCCGTCGGCATCAGCGGCGGCATCGCCGGCAACGTCGTCCCCGACCGCTGCACGGTCACGGTCAACTACCGCTACGCCCCCGACAAGGACACCGAGGAGGCGCTGGCCCACGTGCGCCGGGTCTTCGAGGGCTTCGACGTGGTCCTCACGGACGCCGCGGACGGCGCCCGACCGGGCCTGCACCTGCCGGCCGCACAGGCGTTCATCGAGGCACTCGGTGTCCAGGTCAACCCCAAGGAGGGCTGGACCGACGTCGCTCGCTTCTCGGCGCTCGGCATCCCGGCCGTCAACTACGGGCCCGGCGACCCCAACCTCGCCCACATGGACGACGAGCGCTGCCCCGTGCACCAGTACGTCGACGCCGAGGCCGCCCTGCTGCGCTGGCTCCGCTGAGCTCGTTGCATAGGGTTGGCGCTGTGACCGACCACCAGCCTCTGTCCGAGGTGCCGCGCGACGCGCCGTCCAGCCCGCGCACGGACCGCCGTCAGACCGGCCCGGTGACCCTGCGTGGTCACAACGTGCCGCCGACGACGACCGACCAGCGGCTGCTCGAGACGCGCCAGCCCACCGACTGGCTGCACGCCGACCCGTGGCGCGTCATGCGCATCCAGTCGGAGTTCGTCGAGGGCTTCGGCACGTTGTCCGAGCTCGGCCCCGCAGCCGCCGTGTTCGGTTCGGCGCGCATGACCGCCGACGACCCGGCATACGCCATGGGTGTGGAGGTGGGCCGTCTGCTCGCCGAGGCGGGGTATGCCGTCATCACCGGCGGCGGCCCGGGCGCTATGGAGGCCGCGAACAAGGGGGCCTTCGACGCCGACGGCACGTCGGTCGGGCTGGGCATCGAGCTGCCGTTCGAGACCGGCCTCAACGAGTACGTCGACCTCGGGATCAACTTCCGCTACTTCTTCGCCCGCAAGGTCATGTTCCTCAAGTACTCCCGCGGCTTCATCGTGCTGCCCGGTGGCTTCGGCACCCTCGACGAGCTGTTCGAGGCCGTCACCCTCGCGCAGACGCAGAAGGTCACCGAGTTCCCCGTGGTGCTGATGGGCGTCGCCTACTGGCAGGGCCTGCTCGACTGGATGCGAGACACGGTGCTCGCGAACGGCATGATCAACCCGACCGACCTCGACCGGATCATCGTCACCGACGACCCGCACGAGGCCGTCCGGGCCATCCGCACCTATGAGGAGCCGCACGCGTGAAGTGGTTCATCCTCTTCGTCGGGATCATCGTCCTGTGCTTCGTCGTCGCGCTGATCCTGGGGCTGGCCGGCGGCGGCCTCGGGCGGGGCACCTCGAGCCTGAGCCACGAGCCGCTGCCCGACGAGCCGATCCGTGACGCCGACTTCGACGACCTCGTCTTCGACGTGAGCCCTCGCGGCTACCGGATGAGCCAGGTCGACGGGGTGGTCGACCGCCTCCGGCGCGAGCTGCGTGAGAAGGACGAGGAGATCGCCGTGCTCCGCGGCGACGACGCTGTCCCGGCTGCCGAGCCCGCGGCGGCCGCCGAGCAGTCCGAGCCGGCAGAGCACTCCGAGCACGCAGAGCCCGCCGGGCAGTCCGATCCGACGGTCGGCCCCGAACGCACCACATGACGGAGGGGCTGGTCCTGCGGCCTCGCCGCGTCTTCATCGGCTGGGTGCTCGCGCTCTACGCGCTGGCCCGGGTCGTCACGACCACGATCCTGCTGCTCGTCATGCAGCACCAGGTCCCGTCCGGCATGACCGGAGGCGACGACGTCCCGGTCTCCTACTTCCCCTTCACGGCGCTCTGGGACGGGCAGTGGTACCAGACCATCGCCCTGCACGGATACCCGTCCGAGCTGCCGATGAGCGAGGGTGGAAGCGTCCAGCAGAACCCGTGGGCGTTCTACCCGCTCTTCCCCTTCATGGCCCGGGCCGGCATGGCCGTGACGGGCCTCGGGTTCCCGGCCGTCGGGTCGACGATCGCGCTGCTCTGCGGTGCCGGTGCGGCGGTGCTCATGGGACTGCTGCTGCGCGGGCGCATCGGCGACCGCGCGGCATACCTCGTCGTGGCGCTGTGGGCGAGCTTCCCCGCGTCCGTGGCGTTGCAGCTGGCCTACACCGAGTCGCTGGCGATGCTGCTGCTCGTCGGCTACCTCTACGCCCTGGCCAGGGAGCGCTGGCTCGTGGCGACGGTGGTGGCGCTGCTCGTCGGGCTCTCGAGACCGATCGCGGTGCCGCTGGGGCTCGTCACCCTGGTGGTGGTCGTCCTGCGCTGGCGCGCGCGCCGCGACCGGCCGATCAGCAAGGGGACGTATGCCGCCATGGTCGCCGCGCTCGTCGGCTGCGGTGTCGCCGGGCTGCTCTGGCCCGCCATCGCGTGGTGGCGCACCGGTGTCCGCTCGGCCTACACCGACACAATGGCCACCTGGCGCGGGTCGGGGACGGTGGAGCCGTTCACGCCGTGGCTCGGCATGTCCAAGTACGCGTTCGGTGACACGTGGGGCCCGGTGCTGCTCGTCGTCGTGCCGCTGATCCTCGTCGCCGTCGTCGCGGGGCCCTGGGCACGCAGCCTCGGGGCTGACCTGCGCACGTGGACGCTGGCCTACCCGGCCTACCTCGCCGCCGTGCTCGACCCGTTCACGAGCATCTTCCGCTACCTGATCCCGCTCTTCCCGGTCCTCGTCGTCATGCTCGGCGCGGGCTGGGCCGACCGGCGGGGCAACACGTGGAAGCGGCTGCTGTGGCGGTTCGTGCCGCTGCTCGTGCTCTTCGTCGTCGGGCAGTACTACTGGACCGACATCCTGTGGCGCTTCATCCCCCCGAGCGACTACCCGCCCTGACCTGCCGGGCTAGCCACGGAAGGGGCGGCCGATCGTCCTGCGCGTGGTGGGGTGATCACCACGCGATCCGGCAGATCATTCCGCGGACCATCGGCCTGCCCACACCCGGTGCCCATGGTGGCGCGTCATCCACACCCGTGGAGGCCGAGCCAGCCACGATGCGTGGAGGGCGTCAGGCTGAGAGCATGACTCTGACAGCGGGGGCGGCCGTCGTAGCCGAGTTGCAGTGCGGGATCGTGACCCGTCGTCAGCTGCTCGAGACCGGCGTCAGCCGCGAAACCCTTCGGTGGCGCGTCGGGCGGGACTGGCGCCTGTTGCTGCCCGGCGTCTACGCGCTGCAGACCGGCCTGCCGACGCAGCAGCAACGACTGGTGGGTGCCCAGCTGCTCGGAGGCGACGGCGCCTGGCTGGCAGGGTCGACCGCGGCGGCGCTGCACGGGCTGCAGGCCTGTTCGGTCCGAGTGCCGATCCGCGTTCTCGTGCCCGCACCTCGCCGCTCGCGCCGGATATCGTGGGTCGACATCCGGAGCACGACCCTTCTCGGGGAGCCGATGGTGAGTCGAGGGCCTCTGCGGCTGGGTTGCCTGGCGCGCGCGGTCGTGGATGCGGCGGCCGAGACGGCCGACGAGCGAGGCGCCCGGGCACTGGTGATCGAGGCCGTCCAGCGCCGACTCGTGCGGCTCGACGACGTGGAGCACTGGGTCGACGCCCGGGGTCGCCCGGGTTCGGTCCGCCTGCGGCGCCTGCTCGCCGAGGCGGCGGCGGGCGCCTGGTCGGTGCCGGAGTCCGACCTGCTCGCACTGATCCGGACGTCGAGGCGCCTGCCCACACCGATGGCGAACCCGGTGCTCACCGGACCGGCCGGCGAGGCCCTGACCTCGCCAGACGTCTGGTTCGACGACGTCGGCCTGGCTGTCATGGTCCAGTCACGCCGGTTCCACGCCGACAGCCTCGACTGGGACGCCACCGTCGAGCAGGGCTCGGACCTCTCGGCGATGCGTGTGGTGGTCGTCGGCGTCACCCCGTCGGCGCTCGCACGGGACCCCGAGGCCCAGCTGCGACGCATCGAGCGAGCTCACCAGGCCGCAGCGCACGCCGGGGAGCGAGCACCGGTCACCGCGCGGGAGCGCAACACCCTCCGCCTCGGGGTGGCGGGCTGAGCCGCAGATGCGTGACGGTCCGGCGAATGGTCCGGCGACTGGTGGGGTGATGACGCCACCGGATGCAGCACCATCCGCATGTTCATCCCCGGAGGGCGACGGGGCGGACGTCACGAGCCGGTGTAGCTGGGCTTCTCCTTGGCCAGGAAGGCGTCGACCGCGGCGCGGTGGTCGCTGCTGCCGCCGGTGAGCGCCATCAGCTCCGCCTCGTTGGCCAGGGCGTCGGGCAGGTCGGCGCCCGCCGAGTAGGCCACGGCGCGGCGGATCGAGCCGTAGGCCAGCGTCGGACCGTCGGCCAGCTGACGCGCGAGCTCCGTGACCGCGGCCTCCAGCTCGTCGTCGGGCACGACCTTCGTCACGAGCCCGAGCGCCAGGGCCTCCTGCGCCGAGACGGTGCGGGGCATGAGCAGCAGCTCCTTGGCGCGCGCCGGCCCGATGAGGCGAGGCAGCGTCCACGAGGCACCCGAGTCGCAGGAGAGCGCGATGCCCGCGAACGAGGTGTTGAGTCCGGCCTGCTCGGACGCGACCCGGAAGTCGCAGGCGAGCGCGAAGCTCATCCCGGCCCCCGCGGCCACACCGTTCAGCGCCGCGACGACCGGCTTGTTCATCGTCGACAGGGCGATGACGATCGGGTTGTAGTGGTCGGTGACCGTCGTCGCGAGCGTCGAGCTCGGGTCGCTGAGGCTGCGCACGTGCTCCTTGAGGTCCTGGCCGACGCAGAAGGCGCGACCGGTCCCGGTGAGGACGACGCACCGGACGGCGGGGTCTCCGCCGACCTCGTGCAGCGCCGCGACGAGGGCGTCCTTGAGGGCGTTGTCGAGGCTGTTCATCGCCTCGGGGCGGTTCAGCCGGAGCCACGCGATGCCGTCGGCGACCTCGACGAGCAGCGGCTCGGTGGAGGGGGCGGTGGAGGGGGAGTCAGGCGTCTGCGTCATGGGCGTCACTCTGTCCCAATCCGTCCCGTTGCGGAAGCGTGACCGGCCCGTCACGGCCGTGACGTGCCCTCTGTCACATCCCCAATTAGGTCTCGCAAACGAGACACGGAATAATGGTGCCAAAGACCGAGGATTCCTAGGGAAGGGGAACCATGGCAGCAATGAAGCCGAGGACCGGCGATGGCCCGCTCGAGGTCGTCAAGGAGGGCCGCGGCATCGTGCTGCGGATGCCCCTTGAAGGCGGCGGGCGTCTCGTCGTCGAGATGACCCCCGACGAGGCTGCAGCTCTGCGTGACGCGATCCAGGGTTGTGACGGCGTCAACTGACCCTTCCGGCTGATCCAGGTTCGACGGCCCCCGACCTCACGGTCGGGGGCCGTTTCGCGTCCACGCGCCCGAGATCAGGTATGCCGCGTGGCCGGCCACCCGGCATACCTGATCAGCGCTCCGCAGGGCTCCTCAGCGCTCCTCAGCGCTTGACGGCGACGAGCAGGCCCTCACCCACGGGCAGCAGCGAGACGATGAACTGGTCGTGCTCGCGGATGGAGCGGCCCACCTCCCGCAGCGTGCGCGTCTCCGCGTCGCGGTTGGCGGGGTCGGACTCCCGGTCCGACCACGTCATGACGAGGGTGCCGCCGCGACGCAGCAGGCGCGTCGCCTGCGCGAGGTAGTCGGGGTACTCCTCCTTGTCGGCGTCGACGACGACGAGGTCGTAGGCGCCGTCGGTCATCCGGGGGAGCACCTCGAGGGCCCGGCCGGCGATGACGCGGGTGCGCTGGTGGGCGATGCCGGCGGCGGCGAACGCGTCGCGCGCGGCTCGCTGGTGCTCGGTCTCGAGGTCGATGGTGGTGAGGATGCCGTCGGCCGGCATGCCGCCGAGCAACCACAGCCCCGAGGCCCCGGCGCCGGTGCCGATCTCCATGACGGCCTTGGCCCCGGTCGCGGCGGCGAGCATCTGGAGCACGGCCCCGACGCCGTTGCCGACGGCCGGTGCGCCGAGCTCCTCGCCGCGGTGGGTGGCCTCCTCGACCTGCTCGCTCGGGGTGACGAACTCCTCGGCGTGCGACCACGCGGCGACCTTCTGGGTGCTCATGTTCGTCACCCTACTGTGACCAGATGGGCCGGTTCGGCACCCCGCCGCCCGGATCCGGGTAAGGATCAGCTCATGGACGAACAGGACGTGCCGATCGCGGAGCACCGGCGTCCGGCCGGCGTCGACGATGCCACCGTGGAGGCCCTCGGCAAGCTGTCGGAGGCCCTCGAGGTCATCGAGGACGCCCGCGGCCACCTCTACGCCTTCCACCGGCTGACGGGCTCGGGCGACCTCGCGCTCGGCGACGCGGTCGACCTCTTCCGGGCGGCGGGCCACGGCGAGCTCGCCGACCGGCTCCAGGACGAGCTCGTCGGCCGCAACGTCATCCAGGGGCGGTGGACGTTCCAGATCGTCGAGGAGTACGACGACGACTACTACGCCACGTTCAAGCGCCTCGAGGCGGCGGCGCGCGACGACCTCGTCGGTGGCCGCCGCCACCTCTTCGAGGCGGAGATGAAGGAGGACCGCCGCACCCACGGCCGGGCCCACCACGAGGCGGTGCCGCACGACGGCAGTGAGCAGGCGCCCTGACCGGCGCTGACCGCCGCCACCCCGCCCACAGCAGAACCACAGGTTCCGGCTGGCGGCCGGACAGCCCCATCCGAGACGATCATCGGGAACGAATCGAGACCAGACGGCGTTTGTGTCGTTGAACCCTCTGCCTGAAAGGCGCAGCCCCCTGTGAGCACCAGCGTGACGTCCACCTCTCCCACCTCGGTGGAGCAGGCCGACTCGACGTGGACCCCTCCCACGTGGGAGGAGATCGTCGAGCAGCACTCGGCGCGCGTCTACCGCCTGGCCTACCGCCTCACGGGCAACCCGCACGACGCCGAGGACCTGACGCACGACGTCTTCGTCCGCGTGTTCCGGTCGCTGCACTCCTACCAGCCGGGAACCTTCGAGGGCTGGCTGCACCGCATCACGACGAACGTCTTCCTCGACAAGATGCGCCGCAAGCAGCGCATCCGCTTCGACTCCCTGCCCGAGGACGCCGCAGGGCGCCTGCCGAGCAGCGAGAAGGGCCCCGAGCAGACCTACCACGACGCTCGTTTCGACGACGACGTCCAGCGTGCGCTCGACGCGCTCGCGCCGGAGTTCCGCGCGGCCGTCGTGCTGTGCGACATCGAGGGGCTCTCCTACGAGGAGATCAGTGCCACGCTCGGCGTCAAGCTCGGCACGGTGCGCTCGCGCATCCACCGCGGCCGCGCCCAGCTGCGCGAGGCCCTCGCCCACCGGGCGCCCGAGGTGGCCGCCGCCGCACGTCCTGCCAAGCCCGAGTCGCGTGGCGCGCGTGCCGGCCTGCGCCTGCCCGGCCGCCGCGTCGCCGCGAGCTCGCGCTGAGGCCGGGAAGGTGATGTCGTGACGCCGCACCTCAAGGGATACGTCCGGGCGTACGTCGACCGTGCCCTGCCGCCGGCGATGCTGCACCTCTACGACAAGCACCTCGTCTGCTGCGCCGTCTGCCGTGCGGCCGCCGACCAGGAGCGCCGCATCGTCGCTGCCCTGCGCTCCGACACCGGCGTCCCGATGAGCCTGCGGACCTCGCTCATGGGTCTGGCCGTCGCCCCCGCGGGCGACCCCCAGCCAGCTCCCGCTGCTCCCGAGGTCCCCAGAGGGCCGCGCATCCCGATGCCACCGGCCGGTTTCCGTATGCCGTCCGCGCCCTCCTACGAGCCCGTGCCCACCGTGCGCCCGACCGCCCCCGCCCTGCACCGCTCGCCCATGCGGGCCGCGGTCGTGGCCTCGATCGCGGCCGGAGCCTCCGTGGCTGCGGCCTGGGGCCTGGCCATCGCCCCCGTGCCCGGCGCGCGGACCCCCTCGGTCCGCGGCCCCGTGGCGAGCTTCGGCGACAGCTCGGTCAGCGCCGTGAACTTCGGCGGCTCCGTGCTGCGCAGCGACCGGGTGACGCCGGTCAGCCGCACCTACCCGGGCACCACTGACATCGGTGCCGGCAACGTGCCCTACTGGGTCGTGACCACTCGCGCGACGACCCGTGCGATCGGCACCGCATCCGGAGTCGTGGCCCCGGTTCGGATCACCAGCGTCCGTTCGGCACAATCAGGCCCATGAGCGACGAGCCGACGACGCCGGGCCACGAGCCGACGGCAGCTCCCGAGCAGCCTGCCGCGCCCGACGACTCGGCGACGTCCACGCGAGGTGCCGAGCCATCTGCGGCGCCGGAGCGGGAGCAGACCGGCATCATCGACCTGAACGACACACGGGCCATCCCGTCGAGCCACCCGGACCCGTCCGGTGACGACGCCTGGTTCGACGTCTTCGGCGGGGAGCACCCCACCGAGGGCGCCGGCGTCCCGGTGCGAGCCGACTCCTCGTGGGGGAGCGACCGCGCCGACGCCATCGCCGAGCAGGCCTACCGGTCGAGCTACGCACCGCCGGCGGCCACCTCCGGGGCCGGGTCCCCAGGTGCCGCAGCCGTGGCCGGCGCCTCCGGTGCCGCGGCCGCGGGCGGGCCCGAGAGCCCTGCAGGCCAGGGGGCGAGCACGGAGACGGCGGCCCAGCACCCGGCATACGTCGGCCCGGTGCCACAGGCACCCGTCCATTCGTCCACCGGCGCCGCACCCACGGAGCCCGGCGGGGTGCTGCTGACCGACGCGCCCTCGGGGCGTCGGCGAGGCCGCGGCAGGCTGGCCGCCGTGGTGGTCGGTCTGTGCCTGCTCTCGGGCGTCATCGGCGGCGTCGCCGGCCAGCTGGCCCAGGACCGCATCAACCTGGCCGGCACGACCCTGCCCGACCCCGGGCCGGGCGCCACGCAACGCCCGGCCGGATCCATCGCCAACATCGCCGCCATCGCCCTCCCGAGCGTCGTCACCATCAAGGTGGACGCCGGCAGCGAGGGCTCGGCCACGGGCTCGGGCTTCGTCGTGGACACGAAGGGCCACATCCTCACCAACAACCACGTCGTCGAGCCCGGCGTCAACGGGGACATCGAGGTCGTGCTGAGCAACGGCGACACGGAGAAGGCGACGATCGTCGGCCGGGACTCGAGCTACGACCTCGCCGTCCTCAAGATCTCGCGCACCGACCTCAAGCCGCTCACCCTCGGTCCGTCCGACAAGGTCGTCGTCGGCGACCAGGTCATCGCCGTCGGGGCTCCGCTGGGACTCGACCAGACGGTGACGACCGGCATCATCAGCGCGCTCAACCGCCCGGTGACGCCCGGTGAGGGCAGCGAGTCCTCCTACATCAACGCGATCCAGACCGACGCCGCGATCAACCCCGGCAACTCCGGCGGGCCCCTGCTCGACATGTCCGGCAAGGTCATCGGTGTCAACAGCGCCATCGCGCGGGTGCCCGGCACCAGCGGCTCGACGGGCGGCAGCATCGGGCTCGGCTTCGCCATCCCGAGCGACCAGGCAAGACGCACCGCCGACCAGCTCATCGCGACCGGCAAGGCCACGCACCCGGTCATCGGCGTCAAGCTCAACCGCACCTTCTCCGGTGAGGGCGCCGAGGTCGACGACGCCGCCGACGCCGTCACCGCCGGGGGGCCCGCCGCCAAGGCAGGGGTCAAGGCCGGCGACGTCATCGTCGGCTTCGAGGGCAAGCGCATCCGCACGCCTGACCAGCTCATCGTCTCGATCCGCGCGAGGGCCGTCGGCGACACCGTGAGCCTCAAGGTGCGGCGCGACGGCAAGGAGCTCGAGCTGCAGATGACCCTCGAGGCCGATCCGGCCAAGTAGCTCTCGGCTCGCCACCGTAGGATGGCGCAGCCGGTACGCGTGGAAGCGAGGGACTGTGTTCGACATCAACGGGTGGGAGCTGCTCCTGCTCGGTCTGCTCGCGATCCTCATCCTGGGTCCCGAGCGCCTGCCCGAGTACGCCGCCAAGTTCGGCAAGTTCGTCCGCCAGGCGCGCAGCATGGCCGACCGCGCCAAGCAGCAGCTCAAGGACGAGATGGGCCCGGAGTTCTCCGACGTCGACTGGCGGGCCTACGACCCTCGCCAGTACGACCCGCGCAAGATCGTGCGTGACGCGCTCGCGTCCCCGCCCGACGAGGACGACGAGCCGTCACCGGTCGTCGACAAGCCGGTCAGCACTCCGCGCGCCCACGACCCCTCGCTGCCCACCCCCTGGGACAGCGAAGCGACCTGAATCTCTGACCCAGAGGCATCGCTGTCGGAGGTCGGGGTTATCGTCGCTGCTTGATGCCTGCCGACCCGACCTCGCACCCGCCCGCCTCCGTCCGGTCCCTCTGGCGGCTCCGGAGCTACCTCAGGCCCCATCGGTGGGCCCTGGCCGTCATGTTCGCCGTGTCGCTGGCGGGTGTCGGCGTCACGATCGCGATCCCGCTCGTCACGCGCGCCATCATCGACGGACCCATCACGCGGCACGAGCTGGGGCCGGTCCTGCCGCTCGGGCTGCTCGCCCTGGCCCTCGGCATCCTCGAGGCCGTCCTCGTCTTCGTGCGCCGGTGGGTCCAGTCCAACGCCGTCCTCGGTCTCGAGAGCGACCTGCGCCGCGACCTCTACGAGCGGCTGCAGTCGCTGCCGATGAGCTTCCACACCCGGTGGCAGTCGGGTCAGCTGCTCTCCCGGGTGACGACCGACCTCTCGGCCATCCGCCGCTTCAGCGGCTTCGGGCTGCTCTTCCTCGTCGTCAACGTCCTGCAGGTCCTCGTCGTCACGATCGTGCTGCTGACGATGTACTGGCCTCTCGGCCTCGTCGTGGCGGCGACGGCAGCGCCGATCGTGTGGCTGTCGATGCGCTTCGAGAAGGCCTACGTCGTCGTGTCCCGTGGCGTGCAGGACCAGCAGGGGGACCTCGCCACCCTCGCCGAGGAGGGCGCCGTCGGGATCCGCGTCACCAGGTCCTTCGGCCGCAGCGACCACATGGCCAGGCGCTACGACGAGGCAGCCCTCGAGCTGCGCGCGACGAGCCTGGCCAAGGTCCGGCTCGCGGCGAAGTTCTGGACGTTCCTCGAGGTCATCCCCAACCTCGCCGTCGTCGTGGTGCTCCTGCTCGGGGCCATCGGGGTCGGCAGGGGAGCCCTGACCCCCGGCGAGCTCGTCGCCTTCATCACCCTCCTGCTCTCGCTCGTGTGGCCCGTCTCCTCGCTCGGCGTCATCCTCGCGATGGCGCAGGAAGCCATGACCGCTGCAGCGCGTGTCCTCGAGATCTTCGACACCGAGCCCGACATCGTCGCCGGCGACCAGCGGGTGCGGGCACCCCGCGGCCACCTGCGCTTCGAGCACGTCGACTTCGCCTTCCCTGACGCGCCGGCCCAGCCGGTGCTGCGTGACGTCAACCTCGACGTGCCGCCGGGCCAGACACTGGCGCTGGTCGGCGCCACGGGTTCGGGCAAGACCGCGCTGACCGCCCTGGTCCCGCGCCTGTTCGACGTGACCGGCGGTCGCGTCACCATCGACGGCGTCGACGTGCGCGACCTCGACCTCGCGGCCCTGCGCAGCCTGGTGGCCACCGCGTTCGAGGAGCCGACGCTCTTCTCGATGAGCGCCCGCGAGAACGTCACCCTCGGGCGCTCCGATGCCGCGGAGGACGATGTGCTCGCCGCGCTGGAGATCGCCCAGGCCGGCTTCGTCCATGACCTTCCGTGGGGTCTCGACACCCGCATCGGCGAGCAGGGCCTGTCGCTCTCCGGCGGTCAGCGGCAGCGGCTGGCGCTCGCCAGGGCGGTGCTGTCCCAGCCGGCCGTGCTCGTGCTGGACGACACCCTGTCGGCCCTCGACGTGCACACCGAGAAGCTCGTCGAGGAGGCGCTGTCCAACGTGCTGTCGGCGACGACCGGTCTCGTCGTGGCCCACCGCGCCTCGACCGTGCTGCTCGCCGACCGCGTGGCGCTGCTCGAGCACGGCACCGTCACGCACGTCGGCACCCACCGCGAGCTGCTCGAGCACGTGCCGGCCTACCGTGACCTGCTCGCCGCGGATCCCGTGGATCCCACCGATCCCGACGATGTCACCGACCGTTCCGGTCCCGCGTCCGAGGCGCCGACCACCGAGGGGGTGCACGCATGAGCTCCGCCACCCAGCAGTGGCGCGGAGTCGCTGCGGACGACATCGAGGGCGACCTGACGGCGGAGACCAGCGCCCGCCTGGCCGGCCGCTCCCGCAGGCTCCTGGGGGAGGTGCTGCGTCCGTGGCGCCGCGCCCTCTGGTGGCTCATGGTCGTCGTCGTCGTCGAGAACGCCGCCCGCCTGTCCATCCCCTACCTCGTCAAGGAGGGCATCGACACCGGCATCCCGCCCATCCGTGCCTCCGGCGACCTCGGGCCGTTGCTGCTCGTCGTCGGCCTCGTGCTCGGTGCCACCGTGACCCAGGCCGTGGCGCGCAACCTGTTCCTCGTCCGGTCCGGCGTGATCGGTCAGGACATCCTTCTCTCGATCCGCCGACGGGTGTTCCGCCACTTCCAGCTGCTGAGCCCGGCCTTCCACGACCGCTACACCTCCGGTCGGGTGATCTCCCGCCAGACGTCCGACGTCGACGCCATCTACGAGATGCTCGAGACCGGGTTCGACGGTCTCGTCACGGCCGCCCTGACCCTCGTCGGCACCTCGGTGCTGCTGCTCGTGCTCGACGTCAAGCTCGGCATCGTCGCTCTGCTGTGCGGGCCGGCCCTCGTCCTGCTGACCAACTGGTTCCGCAAGGAGTCGGCCAAGAGCTACCGAGCCACCCGCGAGAAGGTCGCCCTCGTCATCGTCCACTTCGTCGAGTCGATGAACGGCATCCGGGCCGTGCAGGCCTTCCGCCGCGAGCCGCGCAACCAGGCGATCTTCGACGACGTCAACGACCAGTACCGCCGCGCCAACCTCGTCGCGTTCCGGCTCGTCGCCTGGTTCATGCCCGGCATCCGCCTCATCGGCAACGTCACGATCGCCGCCGTCCTGCTCTACGGCGGCTACCTCGCCTACCACGGCGAGGTCACCGTCGGGGTGCTGGCGGCGTTCCTGCTCTACCTGCGCCAGTTCTTCGAGCCGATGATGGAGATCTCGCAGTTCTACAACACCTTCCAGTCCGCCTCCGCCGCCCTCGAGAAGCTCTCGGGCGTGCTGGAGGAGGTGCCCGACGTGCCCGATCCGACCGACCCGGCGCCGCTCGCAGCGGCTCGCGGCGAGGTGCGTTTCGACGCGGTGCGGTTCGCCTACGTCGAGGGCTCCGTCGTGCTCCCCGGCCTCGATCTCACGGTGCCCGCCGGGCAGACGGTGGCGCTCGTCGGCACGACGGGGGCCGGCAAGACGACCATCGCCAAGCTGGCGACGCGGTTCTACGACCCGACCGGGGGCGCGGTGCTGCTCGACGGCCTCGACCTCCGTCGTCTCGCCTCCGAGGACCTGCACCGGGCGGTCGTCATGGTGACCCAGGAGAACTACCTCTTCAGCGGCACCGTCGCCGACAACATCCGGTTCGGCCGCCCTGACGCCACGGACGAGGAGGTCGAGTCCGCGGCCCGGTCGCTGGGGGCGCACGAGTTCATCGCGGCGCTGCCGCAGGCCTACGACACGCCGGTCTCCAACCGCGGAGGGCTGCTGAGCGCCGGGCAGCGGCAGCTCGTCGCGTTCGCGCGCGCCTTCCTGGCCGACCCCGCCGTGCTCATCCTCGACGAGGCGACGTCATCGCTCGACATCCCGTCGGAGCGGCTCGTCCAGCGGGCGCTCGGCACGATCCTTGCCGGACGCACGGCCATCGTCATCGCCCACCGGCTCTCGACGGTCGAGAACGCCGACCGGGTGCTGGTGCTCGAGCACGGGCGCATCGTCGAGGACGGCACGCCGAGCGACCTCGTCGCAGCCGGGGCCGGGCGTTACTCCGACCTGCATCGCGCCTGGGTCGACTCGCTCGCCTGACAACCGAGAGAGCAGCTCCGGGGTCCGCGAGCTGCTCTCTCGACCAGAGGATGGGGTCAGCGACCGGCGGGGGTGAGACCGAGCGAGCGGCCGGCGAGACCACGGGCACGGGAGCCGAGGTTGCGGGCGATGCCGCGCAGCGCCACAGCCGCGGCCGTGTCGGGTGCTCCGAGCACGACGGGGGTGCCGCTGTCGCCGCCCTCACGCAGGCGCGTGTCGAGCGGGATCTGGCCGAGCAGCTCGACCGGGGCGCCGATGCTCCTGGTCAGCGAGTCCGCGACCGCCTGGCCGCCACCGGAGCCGAAGATCTCCTGGCGCGTGCCGTCGGGAAGCTCGAGCCAGCTCATGTTCTCGATGACGCCGACGACGCGCTGGTGCGTCTGCAGCGCGATCGAGCCGGCTCGCTCGGCCACCTCGGCGGCGGCCTGCTGCGGCGTGGTCACGACGAGGATCTCGGCCGTCGGGATGAGCTGCGCGACGGAGATCGCGATGTCACCGGTGCCGGGCGGCAGGTCGAGCAGGAGCACGTCGAGGTCGCCCCAGAAGACGTCGCCGAGGAACTGCTGGAGCGCCCGGTGCAGCATGGGTCCGCGCCACACGACGGGCTGGTTGCCCGGGACGAACATGCCGATCGAGATGACCTTCACCTCGTGGCTGATGGGCGGCAGGATCATGTCGTCGACCTGCGTCGGGCGCTGCTCCACACCGAGCATGCGCGGCACCGAGAAGCCGTAGACGTCGGCGTCGACGACGCCGACGCGCAGGCCCTGCTCGGCCATCGCGGCGGCGAGGTTGACCGTCACCGACGACTTGCCGACGCCGCCCTTGCCGGACGCGACGGCATACACCCGCGTGAGGCTGTTGGGCTTGGCGAAGGGGATCTCCTTCTCCGGGGCGCCCCCGCGCAGCTGCGAGCGCAGCTCGGCGCGCTGCTCGTCGCTCATGACGTCGAGCTCGACCTCGACCGAGGTGACACCCTCGAGCGCGAGCAGGGCGTTGCTCGAGTCCTTGGTCAGGGTCTCCTTCATGGGGCAGCCCGACACGGTGAGGAAGATCGCGAGGTCGACCTTGCCGGCGTCGTCGATCTCGACCGACTTGACCATGCCGAGCTCGGTGATCGGCTTGCGGATCTCGGGGTCGTTGACCTTCGACAACGCCGTGAGCATCGCGTCACGACTGGGCAGTACGGCGACAGACATGTGTTCCATCGTATGCCGCGTGCCGGAGCCCCCGGACCACGCCCGCTGTCTACCGCAACACACCGAGGAGCTCGCAACACACCGGCGTCGGAACCCGGTGTGTCGCGACCTAGTCGGTGTGTTGCGAGAGGGGTGGGGCTTCGTCCGTGCCCCGGGCGGTCGTCCGGCTGTCCAGCTCGTCGAGCAGGGAGCGCAGCTCGGAGCGCACGAAGTCACGGGTCGCCTGCTCACGCAGGGCGAGGCGCAGCGAGGCGACCTCGCGGGTCAGGAACTCGGTGTCAGCGAGGTTGCGCTCGTCGCGGGCCCGGTCCTGCTCGAGGGCGACGCGGTCGCGGTCGGCCTGACGGTTCTGCGCGAGCAGGATGAGCGGGGCGGCATACGACGCCTGCAGGCTCAGCATGAGCGTCAGGAAGATGAACGGGAACTGGTCGAAGACGAGCGGGGACGGGGCCAGGATGTTCCACGCGATCCACGCAGCGACGAAGACCGTCATGCCGATGAGGAACTGCGCGGTGCCCATGAAGCGGGCGAACTGCTCCGACAGGACGCCGAAGGCCTCCTGGGTCAGGGTGATCCGGGGAAACACCCTGGCGCGCTTCTCCTGCGGCTGGTCGAGCTTGTCGCCGCGCACGGTGCGCGGTCCGGGGCGACGCTCCGCGCGCTCGCTCACGGGTTCACCCCCAGCTCATGCCGCTCCTCGCGCCAGTCCTCGGGGAGGATGTGGTCGAGCACGTCGTCGACGGTGACCGCACCGATGAGCCGGCCGTCGTCGTCGACCACGGGCAGCGAGACGAGGTTGTAGGTCGCGAGCGTTCGCGTCACGGTCTCGAGCGAGGCGGTCGCGACCACCGGCTCGATCTCCTTGTCGATGATCGACCCGACGGCTCCGTGCGGCGGCTCGCGCAGCAGGCGCTGGATGTGGACGAGACCGAGGTAGCGGCCCGTCGGTGCCTCGAGCGGCGGACGGCAGACGTAGACCATGGAGGCCAGGGCCGGGGCGAGCTCCTCGCGCCTGACGGTGGCGAGGGCCTCGGCGATCGTCGCCTCGGGGCCGAGGATGACCGGCTCGGTCGTCATCATGCCGCCGGCGGTCTTCTCGTCGTAGGCGAGCAGCCGGCGCAGGGGAGCCGCCTCGTCGGGCTCCATGAGCTGGAGCAGCTCCTCGGCCTGCTCCGGAGGCAGGTCGGCGAGCAGGTCGGCGGCGTCGTCGGGCTCCATCGCCTCGAGGACGTCGGCCGCGCGCTCGTTGGCGAGGCCCGCGAGGATCTCGACCTGGTCGTCCTCGGGCAGCTCCTCGAGGACGTCGGCGAGGCGTTCGTCGTCGAGGGCAGCGGCGACCTCGGCACGCCGCTTGGGGTTGAGGTCGTGGATGACCTCGGCGAGGTCGGCGACCTTGAGGTCGTCGTAGGTCTCGAGGAGGCGCTCGGCGCTCTGCGCGCCGGCCTGCTCGTGCAGTCCGACGACGTCGCGGATGTCGACCAGCATCGTCTTGCCCGAGCGGCGACGGGTCAGGCGCGACATCGCCTTCGACGCCGGTGACACCCCCGCCGGTGCCTGCCGCACGAAGACCCGCGTCCCCAGCCAGTCGCGGCGAGGCCCCTGCTCGATGGCGAGGTCCTCCACGAGCGAGTCGGCGAAACCCGCCTCGACGGCCTCGGCCGTCGTGACGCGCACCGTGCGGTCGAACAGCTCGGCCGCCACGAGGACCTCGTTGGTGCGTTGCTCGAAGCGGCGCATGTTGACGAGGCCGGTCGTGATGACGGCGCCGGCGTCGATGGAGGTCACCCTGGTCATCGGGACGAAGACCCGGCGACGGCCCGGCACCTCGACCACGAGGCCGATGACACGGGGCTCGGGACGGTTGGCCGAGAACATCACCACGACGTCGCGGACCCGCCCGACCTGGTCACCGAGCGGGTCGAAGACGCTCAGCCCGGTCAGGCGCGCGACGAAGACGCGGGTGCTCGCACTCATGGGGCAAGGCTATGGGGTCAGCGTCCCTGCCGACGGGTGCCACGTCGCTGGCGCTTCTTGCGCAGCTTGGCGCGCTCCTTCGCGGCGCGGCGGCCGGCCTTGGCCTCGTCGCGGGCGCGCTTGCGCTCGGCCTTCTCCTCGCCGCGACCACCCCAGTGCCAGGGGCGCCACGTCGTGGTCGTCGCGCCGGTCCGGGCGGGCGGCTCCCGGTGGTCGTGGGCGGCATACGCCCCAGGTGACTCGAGCGGGCTGTCGAAGGGGACCAGCGCCGTGACGGTGCACTCCGCGGCCCACCTCGTCAGCGAGTCGTCGACCGAGTTGAGCCGCGACGCCCGCAGCAGCCCGGTCGCTCGCTCCCACTCGGGGGTGCCCGGCTCCAGGACGTGCACGTGTGCCCGGACGGTGAGCAGGCGGCCACCGGTGTCCTTGCTGCGCAGGATGATCCGCACCTCGGGGGGCAGCCAGGGGAGGGGCTGCTCGCCGGGTCCGCTGACGACGAGCGCGGCTCCGTCGTCCCAGACGTGCCAGGCGGGCCAGGTGCGGTCGCCCTCCACCTCGATCCACAACAGGCCGGACTTCGTCATCGCCTCGCCCAGCAGGGCCGCGCCCACGGGGCCCACGGCGCCCGCGTCGCGCTGCTCGCTCGCAGGCTCGGACACCTGGCCTGTTGCCTTGTCGGTCGCGCGCTCGCTCACAACGCCACCATAGTGATCCCGCCCTCATCGGCGGCGCGCGTGACTGTCGTCATAACGCGCGCGGACGGGCCGTTGCTACGTTGGCGCCCATGCGCAGCGCCAAGGACTTCTTCCGCCCGCTCGCGGTGGGGGCGCCGACGCCCCTGACGCAGG
Organism: Terrabacter ginsenosidimutans; assembly: GCF_039539425.1. Classification (NCBI taxonomy): domain Bacteria; kingdom Bacillati; phylum Actinomycetota; class Actinomycetes; order Micrococcales; family Intrasporangiaceae; genus Terrabacter; species Terrabacter ginsenosidimutans. The sequence continues at coordinate 44,165 of NZ_BAABDC010000002.1, forward strand.
TGCCGGCCCGCCCGTCACGGGTCATCCACTTCTTCGACCCGAGCAACCCCAAGATGGCCGCCAAGGTGCCGGGGCTCGTCGGCACCGTCGACGTGCTGCTCGGCAACCTCGAGGACGCCGTCAAGGCAGACAGCAAGGAGGCCGCACGCGCGGGCCTCGTCGAGATCGCGAAGGCCACCGACTTCGGGGAGAACACGCAGCTCTGGACGCGCATCAACGCCCTCGACAGCCCATGGGCTCTCGACGACCTGACGACGCTCGTCACCGAGATCGGCGACAAGCTCGACGTCGTCATGGTGCCCAAGGTGCAGGGCGCCGAGGACATCCACTACGTCGACCGCCTGCTGGCCCAGCTCGAGGCCAGGGCCGGACTGACCCGGCCGATCCTCGTGCACGCGATCCTCGAGACGGCACGCGGCATGGTCAACGTCGAGGAGATCTGCGGTGCCTCGCCGCGCATGCAGGGCCTCTCCCTGGGGCCCGCCGACCTCGCCGCCGACCGTCGGATGAAGACCACCCGCGTCGGCGGAGGCCACCCCGGCTACCTCGTGCGCACCGACCCGGTCGACGGCGACATCACGGGCGCGCGGGCGACCGCTCAGCAGGACCTGTGGCACTACACGATCGCCCGCATGGTCGACGCGTGTGCGATGCACGGGATCTACCCCTACTACGGGCCGTTCGGTGACATCCAGGACGTCGTCGCCTGCGAGGACCAGTTCCGCAACGCCTTCCTCCTCGGCTGCGTCGGCACGTGGTCGCTGCACCCGGTGCAGATCGAGATCGCCAAGCGGGTCTTCAGCCCGTCGGCGGACGACGTCGCGCACGCGCGTCGCGTCGTCGCGGCGATGGGTGACGGGACGGGGGCTGTCATGCTCGACGGCAAGATGGAGGACGACGCGAGCCTCAAGCAGTGCCTCGTCATCGTCGAGCTCGCCGAGCGACTGTCGCAGACCGACCCCGCGCTCGCGGAGCTGTACTCGGCCGCGCCCGCCCCGCAGGAAGGCTGACCCGTGCCCGACGCCACCACCTACCGTCCCCGTCGCTCGGTGCTCTACATGCCGAGCTCCAACGAGCGCGCGCTCGAGAAGGCCAAGACGCTCCCCGTCGACGCCCTCATCCTCGACCTGGAGGACGCCGTCGCACCGGACGCAAAGGATGCCGCACGCGAGAATGCCTGCGCCGCAGCGCGATCCGGTGACTACGGACGCCGTGAGCTGACGATCCGCGTCAACGGTCTCGGTTCGCAGTGGCACGACGACGACCTCGCCGCAGCTGCGGCCGCCGGTCCCGACGCCGTCGTCGTGCCGAAGGTGAGCTCCGCCGACGAGGTGCGTGCACTCGTCGTGGCGATGGAGGCGGCCGGAGCTCCGGCCCACACGCGACTCTGGGCCATGGTCGAGACGCCTGTCGCGGTGCTGCACGCGGAGGAGATCGCTCGGGCCTCCGGCCGGCTCGCCTGCCTGGTGCTCGGCACGAACGACCTCTACAAGGAGCTGGGCGCGACGTTCGCCCCCGGCCGCGCGGCCATCGCGGCGAGCCTGCAGCTCGCGCTGCTCGCCGCACGGGCCGCCGGCGTCTCGATCGTCGACGGGGTCTTCAACGACGTCAAGGACGCTGACGGCTTCCTCGCAGAGGCGCGCCAGGGCCGCGAGTGGGGCTTCGACGGCAAGACACTCATCCACCCCGGGCAGGTCGAGGCGGCCAACGAGGTCTTCGCCCCGAGCGACACGCAGGTCGAGGACGCCCGTGCGGTGATCGCCGCCTTCGAGCAGGCGAAGGCGGAGGGCCGCGGCGTCGCGACGCTGAACGGCCGGCTCATCGAGAACCTCCACGTCGACACGGCGCAGAAGGTCCTGGCGACCGCGGAGGCCATCGCCGCCCTGTCGTGACCGCACGCCATCGCCGCATGCCGCCGCCAGCAGGACGGCACACGCCATGGCTCCCAGGCCGACGGTCGGTCAGGTGGGACGGGTGGCGCGGTCTGCGGCCCAAGCCATCTCCGCAGGCACGTTGCCGCTCCAGAAGTCGTCGTCGTGTCCACCGGCGGTGAAGTGGGCCTCGCACCCCGGCAGCTGCCGGGCCAGGGTCCGGTTCGCCGCGATGAAGGGGTCCGAGGTGCCGCAGTCGAGCCGCACCGGGATGTCCTTCAGCCGGGACAGGCGGCCGAAGATCGAGTGGCGGTCGAAGTCGGATCGCCCGTCGTAGGCCCGCGCCGGCGTCTGGCTGCCCTTCAACCACAGCGCGGCGCTCGCGGCGACCACCCCGCTGACCCGCGACCGGCCGAGGTCACTCGCGAGGAGGAGAGCGCCGAAGCCGCCCATCGACCATCCGAGGAGAGTGACCGGCGAGGCCGCGGGGAGCCCCGCCGCGGCGACGGCCATCGGCAGGAGCTCGTCCCGGACCATGGCTCCGGTGTCGCTGCCGTCGCGCCGCGCGTGCCAGTAGGTGTCCGCGCCGTCGACGGAGACGAGCGCCATCCGCGAGGTCTCGACGGCGTCGCCGAGACCGAGGTTGAACGCGTCGTCAGCCGATCCTCCGAAACCGTGGAGCGCCACGACGAGGCCGAGCGGCCGCCCGGACCGCGGCACCGCCATCCGCCAGCGCGGTGCGTCGAGTCCGAAGCGGTTCGACAGGACGCCGTCGGTGAGGACGGGCCCGCCCGCGGACGAGCATCCGGCGACGGACACGAGGGCCGTCGCCAGGCCCGCGGCGCCGAGCAGCATCGCGCGCCGCGACGGACCGCTGTCGGTGGACATGGCGGGAGCGTAGCCGCGGACAGCGGTCCCGTCGGTGGACGCGCCCCGCGGGATCGGTGGACGGTGCTCGCGCGTTGGAGCAGTCATGAGCGGGGACACGCAGCGGGACGAGGGGGTCGGCACGCCACCTGGGCCGGCCGCCCCACGTCCCCTGATGTCTCGGCGTCGGCTGCTCTCGCTGGGCGCCGTCGGCGCCGCCGTCGCCGGCGGGGCGTATGCCGTGTCGCCCGGTCACGGCCTGCCGTCCCTCCCGCGGCTGCCCGGTCTGAACGAGCCGACCCCGGCGGAGCTGCGCATCGACCCGCAGCCGGTCGACTACCCCGAGCTTCAGGGCCGGCGGCGCATCGGGCCGGCGGCCTACGTCTACGAGGTGAGCGGGCGCGCCGCCACGTACTACGTCACGGAGCCGTTCGGGCGCCGACTCGACCGGTGGCTGGCGTTGCACCGCAGGCACATCGGCCAGGCGCCCGACGAGCTACGGTCCTTCGGTGCGTGGGTGCGGGGGTCCTCCACGTCGTGGCACAGCTCGGGGGAGGCCATCGACATCGCCCGGCTGCGCGCCGACGGGCGCGACCTCACGTCTCTGAGGTACGACCAGTGGCGCGACGCCCCCGCCACCGAGCTACGGCGTCGCCTCGCCCTCTACTGGCGTACCGCTGCCGGTCTGCACCACGAGTTCGCCGACGTGCTCACCTATCTCTTCGATGCCGCGCACGGCAACCACATCCACGTCGACATCGGGCGCTTCGGGCCCGAGCAGCCGCGTCTCATCCGCCGCTCCAACGCGCAGGTGCAGGCCGTGCAGGCGATGTGCCGCCACGTCTGGGGTCGCACCGACGTCGAGATCACCGGCGACTTCGACGACGTGACCCGGGACGCGACGACACGCATCCTCGAACAGGCCGGCGGCCCGGGCGAGCTCGCGGACTCCCGCGAGGCGTGGCAGGCGTTCATGGTCGCGACGATGCAGCGCGGCTGAGGCCGTCGCGGCCGGCCACGGCCGGCCACGGCCGGCCACGGCCGCGAGAATGCCAGAGGGCGCCGTGTCCCGCCGACCGTAGGATCGGGCGCATGCCCAAGACCGTGCTCACTCCCCAGTCCGAGGACTTCCCCCGCTGGTACCAGGACGTCATCGCCAAGGCCGAGCTGGCCGACAACGGGCCGGTGCGCGGCACCATGGTGATCCGACCGTACGGCTACGCGATCTGGGAGCGGATGCAGGCGGACATGGATCGTCGCATCAAGGAAGCCGGTGCCCGCAACGCGTACTTCCCGCTCTTCATCCCGGAGTCCTACCTGAGCCGCGAGGCCGAGCACGTCGAGGGATTCAGCCCCGAGCTCGCCGTCGTCACCCACGCCGGGGGCAAGGAGCTCGAGGAGAAGGTCGTCGTGCGCCCGACCTCCGAGACCGTCATCGGCGAGTACATGGCCAAGTGGACGCAGAGCTACCGGGACCTGCCGCTGCTGCTCAACCAGTGGGCCAACGTCGTGCGGTGGGAGCTGCGGCCGCGGATCTTCCTGCGCACCAGCGAGTTCCTCTGGCAGGAGGGGCACACCGCCCACGCCACCGAGGAGGATGCGCGGCTCTACGCGAAGCGGATCCACGAGGACGTCTATGCGGCCTTCATGCGCGAGATGCTCGCGATGCCCGTGGTCCTCGGCCGAAAGACCGCCCGCGAGCGGTTCGCCGGCGCGACGAACACCCTTGCGCTGGAGGGGATGATGCGCGACGGCAAGGCCCTGCAGATGGGCACGAGCCACGAGCTCGGACAGAACTTCGCCCGGGCCTTCGACATCGACTACCTCTCGGAGCAGGGTCGGCAGGAGACCTGCTGGACGACGTCGTGGGGCACGTCGACGCGCATGGTCGGCGGCCTCATCATGGGCCACGGCGACGACCGGGGACTGCGTGTGCCTCCTCGCCTCGCGCCGGTGCAGGCCCTCGTCATGGTGGTCAAGGAGGGGGAGGGGGTCATCGAGGCCGCGCGCCAGGTCGTCGCCGACCTCGTCGCCCGGGGCGTGCGCGCCGAGCTCGACGCCCGCGTCGACACGCCCTTCGGTCGCCGCGCGGTCGATGCCGAGCTCAAGGGCATCCCGGTCCGCGTCGAGATCGGCCCGCGCGACCTCGCCGAGGGCTCGGCCACCGTGGCCCGGAGGATCGTCGGGGGCAAGTCGTCGGTGCCGCTCGGCGCCGTCGTGGACACCGTGACGGGCGCGCTCGAGGAGGACCAGGATGCGATGTATGCCGCCGCGCTGGCCCACCGGGAGGCGAACACGACGTCGGTGGCCACCCTCGAGGACGCCGCGGAGGCAGCCCGAACCGGATGGGCGACGATCCCGTGGTCCACGCTCGGGCCCGAGGGCGAGGCGACCCTCGCCGAGTCGGCCGTCACGGTCCGGTGCCTGACGATGCCCGACGGGACCGTGCCCGCCTCCGAGGACGCCGACGGCGTGCTCGCGGTCGTCGGGCGGGCCTACTGACGGCTGCCGACGTGGTCCCGGCCACAGCACGTCCGGGAAGAGACGCGGCTGCGGCATGGTTGTCGGGTGCGTGAGGACGGTGAGCGCGACGTGACGGACAAGGCCAACCCTGCTGGACGGCATACGCCCCCGATGGTGCCGGCGCAGCCGGAGATCCTCACCCCGCTGCTGCGCGACCGCGAGAGCGTCATGGTCTACGACCGGTCCCACGTGCTCGGGCCGGACTCCCTGCGCGCCATCCTCGAGGCTGCGCGCTGGTCACCGTCGGCCGGCAACAGCCAGCCCTGGGGCTTCATCGTCGGTCTGCGCGGTGACGACACGCACGCCGCGATGGTCGAGGTCCTCTCGTCGGCCAACCAGGTGTGGGCCCCGTCGGCGTCGGCCATCATCCTGACGCTGCACCAGGTGGCGACCGACGAGGACCACGAGATCGCCTACAGCGACTACGCGATGTTCGACCTCGGCCAGGCCGTCGCCCACATCACCGTGCAGGCGCGGTCGATGGGTCTGCAGGTGCGCCAGTTCGGAGGTTTCGACCACCGGGCTGCCACCGAGCGGTTCGCCGTGCCACCCCACTGGGCGGTCACCACCGGCATCGCGCTGGGGCTTCCCGCCGGCCCGGACGACGACGCCGAGATGCCGGGATGGGTGCGCACCCGGGCGCGCCTGCCTCGCTCGAGGCTGCCGCTCGAGGCGTTCGTGCACTCGGGCAAGTTCGGCCACCCGGCCGACTTCCTCACCGACTGACGGATGGAAGGGGATGGAGGCCACCCCACGAACGGGTGGCCTCCATCTGACCTGTGGGCCCTTCGGGACGATGAGCCTCCTCACCAGCGCGACGTCGCCGCCGCCATGAGGTCACCGAAGAGCATTCCCTCGTCGACCGCGTACCCACGACGGGCGAACCAGTCACACATGTTGTGGGTGTCGCGCTCGAGGAACTCCGGGCCGTGCGGGTTGCCGATGACGTCGACGATCTGCGGCCAGTCGATGAGGACGAGCCGGGCCTGGTCCCCCTCGCCCTCGAGGAGCACGTTGTAGGGCGAGAGGTCCCCGTGCGCCCAGCCCAGCTCGGCGAGCCGGAGCATCGCCTCGCGCAGCTGATCGAAGAGCACGGGCAGCAGGTCCGCGTCCGGTCGCACCTGCGCGAGGCGTGGCGCAGCCTGCCCGTCCGAGGTGCCGATGAACTCCATCAGCATCTCGTCGTCGGTCATCTGCACCGGGTAGGGCACGGGCAGGCCCTCGTCCCAGAGGCGCACGAGCGTCTGGAACTCCGCGAACGCCCAGAGCCCGCTGATCAGCTCCTTGCCGAACGAGGTGCGGGTGCGCATGGCCCGCATCTCGCGCGACTTCCGCACGCGCCGGCCCTCGAGATAGCCCGAGTCGCGGTGGAACATGCGGTGCTTGCTCGACCGGTAGCGCTTGCCGGCCATGAGCACGTCCCGGTCGGGTGAGCCCGGCACCCACCGGCGAACCAGGTGGACGTCGGCCTCCTTGCCGGTCTTGAGCACCCCGAGGTCGGCCTCGACCGCGCCGAGGTCGGTGATGACCCAGTCGGGCCGCGGCTTCGGACCGTGGGTGGCACCGTCCCAGCTCGACCAGCGCTCACCCTCGGGTGGGCCGTCGGGGTCGGTGTCGACCGCGTACTGCTCGTCCTCGAGGCCGAGGGCCGTCCGGCTCGTCAGCCGGGACTCGACGACCTCGAGGTCATCGTCGTGAAATGCGTTGAAAGACAAGAGAACTCCAAGGAAGAGGAAGAAATGTGGGCAGGCATGCCCGGGGCCGTGATCGACATGTCACCCTCCTTGGGTCCGGTGCGTCGGTCGTCTTCCGTCGCGGTCGCCACGAGAGTGACGCACGGCGCGCGGTCGGCGCAAGGGAATTATCGGCGGACGCTGGGGTCGTTTGCCGCAATCCGTATCAACGGGGTCGCTCGCCGCTCTACGGTGACGAAGAGGTGCACGTCTCGAGGTCGTCTCGGAGGGAGCCCAGGTATGCCGTCCGCGTCCTTCGGCGGGGGAGCGGTGCGCGTGCGCGCGCCCCGGGGCTACGACGCGTCGGCGGCGTCGGAACGCACGGACCGGGACCTCCCGGCCGGCGGACGACGAGCGGCGGAGCGGGCGGCGCTGGTCGAGGCACTGCGCACCAGTGACTTCGCCGTCGTCGACCGGATCGACCTGACACCACAGCGTGGTCGCGATCTCGACGGTCGGGCAGCGAGCAACCGCCGCGGCACGGTCGCCCTCGACGTCGACGTGCCCGCCGGTGAGGACGCCGTCGTGCTGCTCGAGCGCGACGGCCTCTACTCGTGGCACCTGCCCGTCGGGGCAGGGGAGCGCACCCGGTCGGTCGACCTCGGGCCGCGCACGGTCTCGTTCGTGCTGACGGTCCAGCCCGAACGCCCGAACCGCCCACGGCGGCAGGATCGCTCGCTGGGTGTCCCGGCTCCGGGGACCGACCGGGGACTTCTCGGTGACATCGCCCACGGTGCGCTGCAGGCCATCGTGCTGCGCTTCGCCGCCCCGGTCGTCGGCGCACTCGTGGGCACGGTCGTCGACAAGGTCGTCGAGCACCTCGAGTCGGGCGTGCGCACCGGGCTGGTCCACGTCGCCGGTGGGACGCTCGACGACTGGCGGCCCGTCGAGACCCTCGCGGAGGTCGGGCTGCCCACCGATCGGCCCGCTCGCGTGCTGCTCCTCGTCCACGGCACCTTCTCGTCGACCGCCGGTGCGTTCGGGGCCCTCACCCTCGTGCCCGGGGCGGAGGGGTTCGTCGACACGCTCGTGTCGGCGTACGACGCAGTGCTCGGCTTCGACCACCGCACCCTCAGCGTCGACCCGGAGCGCAACGCGCGCGACCTGCTCGCGCTCCTCGAGCCGCACGACGGTGAGATCGTCGTCGACGTCGTCACCCACAGTCGCGGCGGGCTGGTCACCCGGTCCTTCGTCGAGTCGGTGCTGCCGGGCTCGGGCCTGCGCATCAGCGTCGACTCGATCGTCTTCGTCGCCTCCACCAACGGCGGCACCCACCTCGCGGACCCGGAGCGCTGGCACGACCTCGTCGACCTCTACACCAACCTCGTCATGGTGACCGCGGCCGGCCTCTCGCTCGTGCCCGGCGGCGCCCCCTTCGCGGCGATCGTGGGCAGCGTCGTCCGTGGCGTGGGCGCGCTCGTGAAGTACCTCGTGTCGTATGCCGCGAGCGACCACGGCGTGCCGGGCCTGGCCGCCATGACCCCCGACGGACCGTTCGTCACGACCCTCAACTCCGACCAGCCGGGCCAGCCCCGACCCGGGACCAACTGGCACGTCGTGACGTCCGACTTCCACGTCTCGCTCTTCGACGACCACCACAACCCGCCCGAGTTCCCCCGCGAGCTGGCGGTCAAGCTCGCCGAGGGCTTCGTCGACGGGATCTTCCACGGACGCAACGACCTCGTCGTCGACACGGACTCGATGTCGGCCATCGGCCTGCCGGCAGGCGGCTTCGTCCGCGACACCTTCGCGCTCGGCACCAACGACGTCGTCCACCACGTCAACTACTTCTCGCAGCTGTCGGTCATCGGGGCGATCTCGCAGTGGCTGCCGCTCGGGCTGGGGGCGTCCGACGACGAGGCCAACCTGCCCGACTGGATGACCGCGGGACCCGTCCTCGACGCGTACGGCGAGCAGGGCCGGGGTCTGGACATGGCCGAGGGACAGGAGCCTCCACCACCACCGCCCGCGCCACGGCCCGTCGTGCCACCGCCCACCACGGCAGCCCGACCGCCGACGACGCGGGCACGACCGCCCGTGACGGGGACGAAACCCCGGGCGAGGCGAGCGACGACGGAGACGACCGAGAAGGCCGCCACCGCGGCCGAGCTCGCCGCCGAGATGCCGTCCACGGTGAGCCCAGGCTCGGAGGCCACCGTGCGCGTCCGCCTCGCCAGGCAGCAGCTCGCGCCGACCGAGGGGACCGTCCACGTGGCGCAGACCGTCAACGTCGATGCGGAGCGTCCGGTCAGCGTGCAGGTCTACGCCAAGGACAACGTCGAGGTCCTCGAGACCGGCGCCAAGGTCTTCGGCCTGCCCACCGGGGACTGGGCCAGCGAGGTGACCTTCCGGGTGCGTGCTCTCGCCGCCGGACCGGTGCGCGTGTCGGTCGTGCTGCGTCAGGGCTGGGTGCCCGTCGCCACGGTCACCCTCGAGGCCACCGCGGCTGCGGCCGCCGCGGCCGTGCCCGCAGCCGTCACAGCGGCCGTGCACACGGGCATCGACGCGCCACAGCTCGACGGGCTGCCGTGCCTCGACATCGTCGAGGGTCGACGCGTCACGGGCGAGCGGGTCTACAGCTACGCGCTCCGGCTCGTGCCCGGCGAGCCGGAACAGCTCTTCGAGTCGGCGCCGATCACGGGTCGCGACGACTTCGTGCGCGACCGCATCGCCGAGGTCGAGCGCGTCATCAAGGACCCCGACCTGACGCCACGCCGGCGGATGTCGCAGCTGCAGAACACCGGGACCCTGCTCTTCGAGCAGTTCTTCCCGGAGGACATGCAGGCCTACCTCTGGGAGCACCGGGACCTCGTGCACGACCTCATCGTCTACACGGACGAGCCGTTCGTGCCGTGGGAGCTCGTGCACCTCAAGCCGCCCCGGGGCAAGCGCGGGACCACTCCTCGCTTCCTCGCCACCGGGGGCCTCGTGCGCTGGCAGCTCGGAAGCTTCCCTCCCCAGCACGTACGCGTGCGGCGGGGCCACGCACGCTCCATCTGCCCGGTCTACGCCAACCCGATGTTCAAGAACGACGTCGGCCTGGCCGAGGCGGACTACCTCAAGGACCGGTTCGGGGCCAAGGCCGTCACGGCCACCCCGTCGGGTGTCGAGCGGCTCCTGCGGGGCGGCGGCTTCGACCTGCTCCACTTCTCGGGCCACGGAGCGGCCCGATCCGATGACATCGCCGAGGCGAAGGTGCTGCTCAAGGGCCGGCGGCGCGGCTCGACGGTGAGCGAGCAGTACCTCAGCGCCACCGACGTCTCCGCGAACCTCGACTGGACCGGGCCCGACCGCGTCGGCCCGCTCGTCGTCCTCAACGCCTGCCAGACCGGCCGCTCCGGCGAGCTCTTCACGACAGTCGGAGGCTTCGCCAAGGCGTTCCTCGACGCCGGCGCCTCGGCCTTCGTCTCCTGCCTGTGGTCGGTGCAGGAGGAGCCGGCTCGGGTCTTCGTCGAGACTCTCTACGAGGAGCTGATCAAGGGCACCCCGATGTCACGCGCGAGTGCCCTCGCTCGTGCCGCGGCCCGGGACGCGGACGACCCGACCTGGCTCGCCTACGTCGTGTACGCGAGACCCGACGCCGTCCTCGAGACGGTGTGAGACGGCATACGCCCCAGTCGAACCCGCCACGCTGACGGGTCAGGAGAAGGAAGGAACCACCATGGCACGCAGGGCTTTGTGCGTGGGGATCAACGAGTTCGAGTCGCTGCCGCAGACGAGCTGGCTGAACGGCTGCGTCAACGACGCCAACGACATCGCCAAGGCCTTGCGGCCCCTCGGCTTCACCGGGCGTGCCACGACGGTGCTCACCGACTCCGCGGCCACGAAGAGCGCTGTCATGACGGCGCTGACGAAGCTCGTCGACACGGCCAAGGCGGGCGACCACATCGTCTTCACCCTCTCCAGCCACGGCACGCAGGTGCCCAACGAGCCGGGGGGCGACTTCGAGCCGGACGACCTCGACGAGGCCTTCGCCTGCCACGACATCCGCCAGAAGGGCGACCAGTGGGACCGCGACACGGTCATCGTCGACGACGAGCTGCGGGACCTCTTCGCCCGGGTGCCCGAGGGTGTCCTGCTCGAGGTGCTGCTCGACACGTGCCACAGCGGCACCGGCCTGAAGGACCTCGAGGAGATCATGCAGGCCCAGCTGCTCGGCCGGAAGCCCCGCTTCCTGCCGCCGCCGACGCGCAAGGGCCTGGAGCAGACGCGGGCGCTGCGCACCCTCGCGCCGACCGGCCGCCCCGACCGCAGGGCGCTCGTCGAGCTGACGAAGAGCCGGTCGACGGCCTCGAAGCCCGTGCTCTTCGCCGCCTGCAAGTCCGGCCAGACGGCCTCGGACGCGACGTTCGACGGACGCTCGAACGGCGCCTTCACCCACCTCTTCCTCAAGGCCCTGCGGGACCAGCCGGCGGCGACGCGCGCCGACCTGCTGCGTGCCGTCACGGTCGGCCTCAAGGACGGCGACTTCAGCCAGCGCTCGACGCTCGAGGGCCCGGTCAAGTCCAAGAAGGTCGGCTTCGGACAGCCGTGGTGAGCCTGCACCCGGTGACCGACGACACAGGTGTCGACCCTCACACGACGAGGCGGTGACCGCCCGCCCGGCGCGACGGCATACTCGGTCGCAGTTGACCGAGAGCCCAGACGCAAGGTGGCGATTCGAGCATGTCCCGACTGCAGCAGACCGACGGCCTCACCGAGGAGCAGACCGAGCTGATCAAGCTCGTCCGTGAGTTCGTCGACGAGCAGATCATCCCGGTCGCCATGGAGCTCGAGCACAAGGACGAGTACCCGCAGGCCATCGTCGACGGGATGAAGGAGATGGGGATCTTCGGACTGATGATCCCCGAGGAGTACGGCGGGCTCGGCGAGTCGCTGCTGACCTACGCCCTGTGCGTCGAGGAGATCGCCCGCGGCTGGATGAGTGTCAGCGGCATCATCAACACCCACTTCATCGTCGCCTACATGGTGCTGCAGCACGGCACCGACGAGCAGAAGCAGCACTACCTGCCGAAGATGGCGACGGGCGAGATCCGCGGCGCCTTCTCGATGAGCGAGCCGGGCTGCGGCTCGGACGTCGCCGCGATCAAGACCAAGGCGGTCCGGGGCGACGACGGCGAGTGGTCGATCACCGGCCAGAAGATGTGGCTCACCAACGGCGGCTCGGCCAACCTCGTCGCGGTCCTCGTCAAGACCGACACCGGCGCCGACTCCGTCTACAAGAACATGACGACCTTCCTCATCGACAAGGAGTCCGGCTTCGGCGAGACGGCACAGGGCGTCACGGTGCCGGGCAAGATCGACAAGATGGGCTACAAGGGCGTCGACACGACCGAGCTGATCTTCGACGGCCACCGCACCACGGACGCGCAGATCCTCGGCGGGGAGCCGGGCAAGGGCTTCTACCAGATGATGGACGGCGTCGAGGTGGGCCGCGTCAACGTCGCGGCCCGCGGATGTGGTGTCGCGAGAAGGGCGTTCGAGCTCGGCGTCTCCTACGCCCAGCAGCGCGAGACGTTCGGCAAGAAGATCGTCGACCACCAGGCGGTGCTCTTCCGTCTGGCCGACATGGCCGTCAAGGTCGAGGCCGCGCACGAGATGATGGTCAAGGCCGCGCGCAAGAAGGACTCGGGCCAGCGCAACGACCTCGAGGCCGGCATGGCGAAGTACCTTGCGTCGGAGTACTGCTCGCAGGTCGTCGAGGACAGCTTCCGCATCCACGGCGGCTACGGCTACTCCAAGGAGTACGAGATCGAGCGGCTCTACCGCGAGGCCCCGATGCTCCTCATCGGCGAGGGCACGGCGGACATCCAGCGGATGATCATCGGCCGCCGCCTCGTCGAGGACTACAAGCTCAAGGGCTGATCGGCCCTTGCCCGCGCGTTCCGGGATGCGAGGATGGAGGCATGAGCCTGCAACCGAAGGGTCCGGGGGGACGCCAGGGATTTGCGACGCTGTCCCTGGAGTACCCCATGTCGCTGGGTGTCTTCGAGAAGTACATCGACGCGCAGAAGGCCGTCGACACCTTGTCCGACAACCAGTTCCCGGTCGAGAACTGCCTCATCGTCGGCACCGACCTCAAGCAGATGGAGCGGGTGACGGCCCGCCTCACGTGGGGCCGGGTCGCCCTCGGCGGCCTGCTCTCCGGGGTGTGGCTCGGGCTCTTCGTGGGGCTGATCCTCTCGCTCTTCTCCCGACCCTCCAACCCGATCACCCTGCTGGTCTACACCTCCCTCTACGGCGCCGTCTTCGGTCTCGTCTGGTCACTCGTCGGCTATGGGTTCACCCGTGGCGCCCGTGACTTCTCGTCGGTGAGCCAGGTCGTCGCGACCCGCTACGAGGTCTTCTGCGAGCACAAGTTCGCCCAGCAGGGTCGCCAGATCCTCGCCCAGGCAGGCATCGACGTCGGCAGCCACGGCGGCTTCGGAAGCGCGCCCGTCACCCCGCCGCCGAGCGCCTCGGTGCCTCCAGCGCCCCCGCTGCCACCGGCGCGCCAGGCGCCGCCGCCGTCGACCACCGACGAGCCTGGTCCGCCGCCGGCCGTCTGAGCGCACGCAACGAACGCCGTCGCTCACGTGTCCTTCCGGGTGACGGATCCCCGGCGAAGGAGTGCGTGATGCAGACCCGCAGGCCGATGTCGTATGCCGTGCGCCCCCTGCTCGTGGCGGCGCTCGGTGCCGCGGCCCTGACGGCGTGCGGCACCACCCCGTCACGGGTCCCGGGCGGTGACCCGGTGGGAACCGTGCGCCCGGTCGCGAGCCAACCCGTGTCGGCAGACGGCGCCCTCGCGTGCCCTGCGAGCCTCGCCTCGGCCGAGGCCATGAGCGTGCCGAAGAAGCCCGAGGGTGTGGTGGGTCAGGCGAGGCTGCTGCCCGACCGGCTGCCCAGCAGCCTCGTCGTCTGCGGCTACCCCGTCATGGCCGTGAGCTCGACCCAGCCGCTCACCGCGCCGTTCCGGATGCACGAGCGCACCGTGGTCACCGGCGCGCGCAGCGGCAGGACGTCGTGGACCTGCTCGCGTGGGCGCCGCGGTGGAACGGGCGGGAGCGTGCGTGCACCATGATGGCCGGGGACGAGACGGCATACCTCGTCGGCGCGGCCTACGGCGACGCGGTCGTGTGGGTGGCGGCCAAGGCGGACGCCAACGCGTGCTCGCGAGCGACCAACGGCGACTTCGTCTCCGGCGCACCGGTGGGAGTGACGCTGCGCGAGCTGCTCGCCCACATCCCGCAGCCCGACCGGGGAGTGGCCGCGTGCGGCACCCGCACGTGGGGACGGCTCGGCGACGACACCACGCTCGCGCCGCCCGGTGACCCCGCCGTCACTGTGTGCCGGTCGGCCACCGACGGGACGACCAGGCCCACGCCCCTCGACGCGGACCGGTCACGTCAGGTGGTCGCCGCCCTGCGCGCCCTCGACACGAGAGCCACCGACGGGGCCTGTCAAGGGTCGGGGAAGGCGTCGGATGCGCGGTTCGGCCTCGTGCTCGCGTATGCGGTGGGGCCGGCCGTGCGGGTCGGCGTCGATCCGGAGTGCGCTCCCTCCGTGCTCGGCTCGAACCTCGAGGCGGACGATGCAGCCCCGCTGGTCGACCTCGTCGAGAGGTGGAGCCCACCCGTCCCTGCACCCGACCCGAACGGCTCGGTCTCCTCGCCGTAGCAGGGTGACTCCGCCGGGAGACCCGTCGGGGACTGCGCGGTCGAGGGGTGACAGTCGAGTGCCCACCCTCCGACGTCGGAGAGTGGGCACTCGAGGTGCGGAGGCGGTGGCGTCAGGCGCGAGCGGCCCAGATGCCGGCGATCCACTGCTCGACCTCGGAGGAGCTGCGCGGCATCGCGGCCGAGAGGTTCTCGCAGCCGTCCTCGGTGATGAGGACGTCGTCCTCGATGCGCACGCCGTTGCCGCGGAGCTCGACGGGGACCAGCTCGTCGTCGGCCTTGAAGTAGAGGCCCGGCTCGACGGTGATGATCATGCCCGGCTCGAGCTCGGCGTCGGAGTACTGCTCGCGGGTCGCGAGCGCGCAGTCGTGCACGTCGATCCCGAGGTGGTGGCTCGTGCCGTGCACCATCCAGCGGCGGTGGTACTGCCCGTGGTCGGCGTCGAGGGTGCCCTCGACGTCGACGCCCTCGGGGAGCAGGCCCCACTCGTGGAGGTGCTCGGCGATGACGCGGATGGCAGCGGCGTGGACGTCGCTGAACTTGTTGCCCGGCTTGCAGGCGGCGATGCCCGCCTCCTGCGCGGCGTACACGGCGTCGTAGATCCTGCGCTGCGCGTCGGTGAAGGTGCCGCTCACCGGCAGGGTTCGGGTGATGTCGGCGGTGAAGAGGGAGTCGACCTCGACGCCCGCGTCGAGCAGCAGCAGGTCGCCGTCCTTGATGTCACCGGTGTTCTTGATCCAGTGGAGGGTGTTGGCGTGGTCGCCGCTCGCGCAGATCGAGTCGTAGCCGACCCCGTTGCCGTGGTGGCGGGCGTGCAGGCCGAAGACGCCCTCGACCCAGCGCTCGCCGCGGCCCCGGCGGACCGCCTCGGGCAGGTCGGCGATGACGGCGTCGAAGCCCTTGTGGGTGCCGTCGACGGCGTCCCGCATCTGCTCGACCTCCCACTCGTCCTTGACGAAGCGGAGCGTCGAGAGGAAGGCCGCGAGCTGCTCGTCGGCCTCGCGCTGGCGGTCGACGCGCGTCTCGGCCTCGGCGGCCTCCTGCGTCCCGGCTGCGGCGGCGCGGGCCTTGTCGACCCCTGCGGCGATCTCGGCGTCGGCGTCGCGCACCACGCGGATGGTGACGTCGCCGGCGTCCTTGCCGACGGCCTCGCCGAACTCGTCGATGTGGCGGGCGGTGAGGCCGAGCTCGGACTCGATGTCGGCGAGGGTCGGGCGGGCCCCGACCCAGAACTCGCCGTAGCGCGAGTCGCCGAAGAACTCCTCGGTGTCACGGTCGGCGAGCGGGCGGAAGTAGAGGACGGCCTCGTGGCCGGTGCCCTCGGCTCCGTCGCTCTCGCCATCGGTGGGGCGGCGCGGCTCGAGGACGAGGACGGCATCGGGCTCGCGGTCGCTGCCCAGGCCCGTCAGGTGTGCGAAGGCGCTGTGCGGCCGGAAGACGTAGTCGCAGTCGTTGCTGCGCACCTTGAGGCCGCCGGCAGGGACGACGAGGCGCTCACCGGGGAAGGCGGCGCTCAGCGCGTCGCGACGCCGGGCGGCGTGGTCGGCGGCCTCGGACCGAGGGGTCACCTCGGTGCTGCGTGGCGCCCAGCCGCTCGCGACGAACGCCCGGAACTCGTCGGTCGTCGGGGGCTTGCGGCTCGGTGAGGTCTTCTGCTCTTCACTCATCACCGCGACATCGTGACACGGCATTGCACCACCGTCACAACCAGATTGCTCGTACCTTCTCCTCATGGGTCCCTCAGCCACGGTCAGTCGCCGCGCCCTGCTCCTCGGCGGGACGTCCCTCGCCGTTCCGACCGCCTCACTCGTGGCGGCCGGCCCCGCGACCGCCTCGGGCATCGACACGCCGGCCGCCCTCAAGGCTGCGCTCACGAACTACCTCCACGGCCGGGTCGGCACCGTGGGGCTGCTGCTCCACGACCACCACACCGGACGCGAGGTGGCCTACAACACCTTCCGCAACGAGACGCTCAGCACGATCAAGGTGCTCGTGCTGGTCACCCTCCTGCGGCGCAGCCAGGAGCGCGGGGTGGCCCTGACATCGACCCAGAGGACGCTGGCCAGCAGGATGATCCGCTACAGCGACAACGCGGCCACCGACTCGCTCATCGCGCAGGTCGGCCGGACCTCGATCCTCCGGGTGGCCCGCGACGTCGGGATGAGCTCGACCACGGTGCAGACCGGCTCGTACGGCGCCTCGTGGTGGGGCTACTCGACGACGGTCCCGACCGACCTCGTGCGCGTGCTGCGCAGCATCGTGCTTCCCACCGGCTACCTCACGACGGCCAGCCGGACCTACGCCCGCGACCTCATGGCCACCGTCACGGCGAGCCAGCGCTGGGGCGTCTGCGACCCACCGCTGCCGACGTCCGTCTTCACCGCCGTCAAGAACGGCTGGGGGCCGCGCACGGGTGGCTACCGAGTCAACTCGCTCGGATACGTCCACGGCAACGGCCGCTGGTACTCCCTCGCGATCCTCTCCCGGAGCCCCAACGGGTTCACCTACGGTCGCGCGACCGTGAACGCCGTCTCGACGCTCGTCTACTCGGCCCTGGACGTGCCGCTGACCTGAGGGCAGCAGAGCCCCCCGCGCAGGGGGCGTGCGGGCCCGGTGGCATACGGTCTGGGGGTGGCCCGCACCGACCGAACCGCCCGGCCGACCACCGCCCACCGGAGCCTGCCCTCGCTGAGGGCGAGCACCCGGCGGGCCATGAGACCGAGCGGGCCGCCGACCGACGAGATCCCGATCTGGACGGCGCCCGACGGGGTCGACTCGGTCACGGCTCAGGCCGTCATCGACCTGGCCATGCGAGCCGGCGTCGCGATGATCGCCACGGGCGCCGCGGCCGCGGACGTCACTGCGACCGTGCTCACCCTGACGAAGGCGTACGGCCTCAGCGGGGTGCACGTCGACGTCACCTACACCTCGGTCACCGTCTCCTACCACCGCGGCCCGAACGCCGACCCCATCACGGTCATGCGCATCGTGCGCTTCCGCGTGCAGGACTACACCCGCCTCGAGCGCCTGCGGGGGCTCATCGTGGAGCTGTCCCAGGAACCGGTGCCCGTCGACGAGGCGCGGGTCCGCTTCGACTCGGTCATCACCGCGCCCCACCCCTACCGTCGTTGGCTGGTCACGGTCGCGGGCGGCGCGCTGGCGGCGGGCGCCGCGGGGCTCGTCGGCGCCGGCCCGTTCATCATCCTGATCAGCTTCCTGACCGCGACCGTGGTCGGGCGCGTCCTGACGTGGCTCACCGGCGCCGGCGTCGCCGCCTTCTTCGCCCAGTGCGTCGGCGCGGCGATCCCGACAGCCGTCGCGACCCTCGTCGTGGTGGCCCAGCCGGCCGGCCTCACGTACGTCGGCGACGTCTCGCCGTCGTTGGTGGTGGCTTCCGGGATCGTGCTGCTGCTGTCGGGGCTCTCGGTGGTCGGCGCCGCGGAGGACGCCCTGGAGGGCTACTACGTCACGGCGGGTGCGCGCGCCTTCGAGGTCATCGTGCTCTCGCTCGGCATCGCGGTCGGCATCTCCGTCGTGCTCTCGCTCGGCAAGCGGCTGGACTACCCGATCGCGATCAGCTCCCAGACGCTGCTCAGCGACGACGTGGTCGTGCAGGTCGTCTGTGCCCTCATCATCTCCGTCGCCTTCGCCGTCATGTCCTACGCGACCGGGACGGCGGTGGTCGTCGCTGGCCTGGCGGGCGGCGCGGGCTGGGTCGTGCTCGCACTGGCCGAGCGGACCCTCCAGCTCGGGGCGGTCACGGCCTCGGCGACCGCGGCCCTCGTCATCGGCTTCGCGGCCCGGCTCGTCGCGCGCCGGCTGGCCATCTCGCCGCTCGCCGTCACGACCGCGGCGATCGTGCCCCTGCTGCCCGGCCGGATGGCCTACGAGGGCATCTCGCAGCTCGTGACGAACCCCGACGGCAACGGTTTCGCGGTCGGCGTGCCGACGCTGCTGCAGGCGTTCGGGCTCGGGCTGGGCCTCGCCGCCGGGGTGTCCCTCGGCACGTACTTCGCCGGCCTGCTCGTCGCCAAGAGCCAGGGCGTCCGGCCGCGTCCGGCTGCCGGCGCCACCCTGCCCACCGACCCCGACCCGGCGGCCACGGGCAGCACCGCGCCCGTGCTGTCCGAGACGCGCGACCTGCCCGTCGTGCCGGACGACGCGGTCGGGCTCCGGGCACCGTGAGCAAGCACACGGCATACGACCATGGGCGTATGCCGCGTGCTCGGGCAGGCTGGTAGCCGCTCGTCCCAGCGGGGCCGGGCGATCACTCTCGACGAGGAGCGGCAATGCAGTTCGGACGCAGCTACGAGGAGTTCGAGGTCGGTGCGGTCTACCGGCACTGGCCGGGCAAGACGGTCACCGAGTACGACGACCACCTCTTCTGCCTGCTGACGATGAACCACCACCCGCTGCACCTCGACACGCACTACGCCGCGGGGTCGACCCAGTTCGGCCAGAACGTCGTCGTCGGCAACTACGTCTACTCGCTGCTGCTCGGCATGTCGGTGCCGGACGTGTCGGGCAAGGCCATCGCCAACCTCGAGATCGAGTCGCTGCGCCACGTCGCGCCGACCTTCCACGGCGACACGATCTACGGCGAGACGACCGTTCTCGACAAGTGGGAGTCGACCTCCAAGGACGACCGCGGCGTCGTGCACGTCGAGACGATCGGCTACAAGCAGGACGGCACGGTCGTGTGCATCTTCCGCCGCAAGGTCATGGTGCCCAAGGACAACTACCTCGAGGCGCGCGGTGGCGAGCAGCCCGGCCGCCCGGTCCCCGTGCCTGACAAGAACTGGCCCGGCCACGACGCCCCGGCTCCCGAGTCCACCCCGTCCTGACCCACCACTCCCCGCCCCCCTGCCTGACCCCGCAACACACCGAGCAGTCGCCAACCGCTGCGGTTGCAGCCGTCCCATCCGGCGGTTGCTCGGTGTGTTGCCGGGTGTCCACATCCCCCGCCGCGGGGTCAACGCCGTCCACAGTCGTGGCACTGGACGTGGTGGCCGTGCCCCGGTTGATCCGACGATCACGCCATGGACGCACGCATCCGGGCCCTGGCCGACGCGCAGGACGGCGCCTTCTCGGCGGCGGAGGCCGCAGCTCGCGGCATCGACGCCACGGCGTTGCGCAGCGCCTCCCGCGCGGGCCAGATCGTGCGCGTCCGGCGGGCGGCCTACGTCGACCGGGCGGCGATGCTCGCCGGTGACCCCGATGAGCGGTTTCGACTCGTCGCGATGGCCGTGATCCGCACGAGGCCGGGGGACGCCCTCAGCCACCACGCGGCGCTGGCCCTGCACGGGCTTCCGCTCTGGGGTCATGACCGGGCGCGCATCGATGTCCTGGGCGATGCCCGCCAAGTCGTCCACAGGGCCGGTGTCAGTGTGCGGCCGCGCGACGGGGCTCA
This sequence comes from Terrabacter ginsenosidimutans, assembly GCF_039539425.1. NCBI lineage: Bacteria > Bacillati > Actinomycetota > Actinomycetes > Micrococcales > Intrasporangiaceae > Terrabacter > Terrabacter ginsenosidimutans. Next base: position 64,227 of record NZ_BAABDC010000002.1, read on the forward strand.
CGTCGAGCAGGTTCGCGGCCTACCCGTCGTGAGCGTGGCCCGCGCCGTCGTGAGCACGGCACTGACGATGGGCCCCACGTGCGCGGTCGTCGCCGGCGATGCCGCGCTCCACCACGGGCGTGTGCGGCTCGACGACCTGCTGCACGAGGTCGCGCGGGTCTCGCCGCACGAGGGACGGCAGCGCGCTCTCGATGCGGTTCTGCGGATGGATGCCAAGGCCGAGTCCGTCGGCGAGTCGCGCACGCGCCTGATCCTGCAGGACTTCGGACTCCCTCACGAGAGCCAGCACGTCATTCGGGACGAGTTCGGCTTCGTCGCCCGAGTCGACTTCCTCGTCGACGGTGTCGTGCTGGAGTTCGACGGGAAGCTGAAGTACCAGCGCTGCCGCGACCGGGAGGACGGGCCCGAGGTGGAGCCCGGAGAGGTCGTGTGGCTCGAGAAGCGGCGCGAGGATCGGGTGCGCCGGCTGGGCCACCCGTTCGAACGCGTCGTCTGGGAGGAGCTCGCCCGACCGCTGGTCCTTGCCCGACGGCTTCGAGAGGCGAGTCGGAACGTGCGCAGCGCCTGAGCCCCGCAACACACCGAGCACTCGTCGATGCCGGCGGCTGGAACCGCAGGGGTTGGCGGCTGCTCGGTGTGTTGCGGGGGGGCGGCCGCTGAGGGTCGCGCGCTGGAGCCGGAGAGATGGCCCATCACGGGGTGGGCGGACCCCAGCCGGCCAGGGTCTGGGTCTCTCCGCCGCCCGTGACGGTGACCGTGCCCCTGACAGACGGGTTCGTGGCCCGGGCGACGAAGGGGGTGCGGCCACCTTCCGGCTTGCCGTAGGTGACGGTGAACGCGTCGGCAGGATCGGTCGAGGTCAGCTCCACGAGGCCGGACGAGACCCACCCGACCGCGAGATCGTTCTCCCGACCCGGGCCGGTGCCGGTCCGCGGGGCGACGGCGACCTGGAGGTCGCCCGGGTCCGTCTCCACCGGTCCGCCCGGGACCCCGAACGTCCGACCGGACGGGTCGCGCCAGAGCATGACCGAGGTGCGCGGGCTCAGCGTGACCACCGTGGCAGTGACCCCTCCGGCGCGGCCGAGCCGAAGAGCCGCGCCCTCGCCGAGCGAGGTGCCGGCCAGGGGTGTGACCTTCTCGCGGCTCCACGTCACCCCGATGACCGTCTCCGCGTCGACACCGCGGATCTCCCAGACGAACACCGAGCCGACGACCCGCCTCGTGCGGACGTCCCGAAGCGCGGCCAGGGTGCCGGACCCAGGTTCGGTGCTCGGCGCCGTGACGACTCTCGTCAACACGTGAACATCCTGCTCGTCTTCCGGGCCGGTGAGTGCGTATCCCTAGACGACGCCCTTCTGACCCGACTCCACCGGCATCAGGAAGCTCACCTGCCCCGCACCGGAGGCGGCTGCGAGGCGCGTGATGGTTCGGCGGACCGTCGCCCCGTCGTACAGGGTCCAGGTCTCTCGCACCCTGCCGTCACTGTCTGGTGTGACCGTGACGTCGACGCCCAGCCCATCCCGTATGCCGTCGCTCGACGTCGTTCCGGTGAGCGGGCCGGTGGCGACAGGGGCCGTGATCTGCGTGGCGCCGGGAGGCAGTGCTGGGAGGGCCCGGGGCTGGTCCGTGCCGAGCCGGACCGCGACGACGGCGATCACGGCCGTCGCGGCCGCGACGAGACCCGTCGCGGCTGCGCGACGACGGCGGACGACACGGTGCCCTTCCGACAGCACGGCCTCGGTGCTGAACGTCAGACCGGCGACGTCGCTCGCGTCGGCGAGCGCCGCCCTGATGTCCGTGTCCGGTGTGGCATTCATCGGGCGCTCCTTCCAGCGTCGGTGCGTGTCCGGTCCGGGCGCGGGCCGTCTGGCTGCGTCGCCGACTCCTGCTCGGCGACGGCCTCGGCTCGCTGCGCGGTGGAGAGGGCGGCTCGCAGGGCGGCCAGGCCGCGCGAGCCTGCACTCTTGACGGCCCCGACGGAGATGCCGAGCGCCTCGGCCGTGGCCTGCTCGGACAGGTCGGTGTAGTAGCGCAGCACCACGACGGTGCGCTGCTGCTGTGGCAGGGTGCGCAGCAGTCGGACGACCTGGTCGCGGTCGTCGCTCGTGCCCTCGGCGTCTCGCTGCCGCCCACTCGAGGGCCTGCGCCCGGGCAGCTCCGGTGGGTCGTCCGTCGACACCTCGCGCCGGGTCGCGCGCCACACGTCGGTTCGGTGGTTGACCAGCACGCGTCGTGCGTAGGCCAGCGCCTCGCCTTCGCGGACGCGTGGCCATGCGACGTAGGTCTTGACGAGCGCGGCCTGGTCAGCTCCTGAGCCCGGTGGTGGTCGCCGGTCAGGAGCCACGCGGTGCGCAGCAGGGCCGGGCCGGCCTGCTCCATGAACATCGTGAAGTCGGCATCTCGCGCCTCGCTGCGACGGCTCACGTCGTCCCCCTGGTCTCAAGCCTCATGCCGGTGTCTACGGACCGGACGGCCCAAAGGTTGCCACGCCCCGCAACACACCGAGCACTCGTCGATGCCGGCGGCTACAACCGCAGGGGTTGGCGGCTGCTCGGTGTGTTGCGGGACTTGGGGCTGGGTGGGGAGCGGGGCAGCCCTAGTGTGGGGGCGTGGGAGCGACCGGGACAGGAGCGGGTCCGGTCATCGACCTGCACACCCACTCGACGGTCAGCGACGGCACCGAGACGCCGACCGAGCTCGTCGCGGCGGCGGCCGAGGCAGGCGTCGACGTGCTGGCCATCACCGACCACGACACGGTCGCCGGCTGGGCCGAGGCGACGGAGGCGGCTCGGCTGCACGGGGTCGGGCTGGTGCGCGGCATCGAGATCTCGTGCGCGTGGCGCCACTCCTCGATCCACCTCCTGGGCTACCTCACCGACGCCGAGAACGCGTCCCTGGGGGAGGAGCTCGCCCGCGCCCGGGACTCCCGCACGACCCGGCTGGAGCGGATGGTGGCGCGCATGGCGGCGGACGGCATACCCCTCGGCTACGACGAGGTGCTCGCCCAGGTTGGCCCCGGCGCCACGCCCGGACGTCCGCACATCGCAGACGCCCTCATCGCCAACGGCACGATCAGGCACCGGGACGAGGCCTTCCGATCGTGGCTCGGTGACGACTCGCCCTACTACGTCGGCCACTACGCACCCGACCCCGTCCGGGCCGTCGAGCTGGTGCGCGCCGCGGGCGGCGTGCCGGTCATCGCCCACCCGTTCACCCGCACCCGTTCGGGGGCGCTGGACGACTCGCTCGTCGAGCGGATGCGCGAGGCCGGTCTCGTGGGCCTCGAGGCCTACCACCGTGACCACGGGCCTGCGGAGGTAGCTCGGGCGACGGCGCTCGCCGAACGGCTCGGGCTGCTCCTCACGGGATCGAGCGACTACCACGGTGAGGGCAAGCTCAACCGGCTCGCGGAGAACACCACCGCACCGGACGTGCTCGACGCGATCGAAGCCGCGTCGAGCGGGGTCACCCAGGTACTGAGGCCGTGACGTTTTCGAGTCGCCGGAGAGGGCTGAGAACGGTCTCGTCGCTCCCCGGAGTGACTCTGTCAGCTGTAGTACCGTGCCGGTGAAGGCAAGCTGGGCACCGGCGGCAGCGTCGGGAGCGGAGGCAGACATGAGGGCCGGCAGCCCGAACACGCCCCGGACTGGAGTCTGGGTGCTCGGAGGGTTCCAGACGGACTTCGCGCGCAACCTGACCCGTGAGGGGCGCGACGTGTCCCACCTCGTGGCGCAGGTCGTCGACGGCACGCTGGAGGCGAGCCACACCGCCTCATCGGACGTCGAGGTCATCCACGTCGGCAACGCGTTCGGGCAGCTCTTCACCGGGCAGGGACACCTCGGCGCCATGCCGGCGACCGTCCGCCCGGAGCTGTGGGGCCTGCCCGCGGCCCGCCACGAGGCCGCCTGCGCGTCCGGCGGCGTGGCCGTGCTCGCCGCGATGGCCGACCTGCGGGCCGGCAACTACGGCTGCGCCCTCGTCCTCGGCGTGGAGCTGGAGAAGACCGTGCCGGGCGACGAGGCCGCCACGCACCTCGGCGCCGCAGCCTGGGTCGGGCACGACGGTGAGGGCGCTCGGTTCATGTGGCCCCATGTCTTCAGTGCCGTCGCCGACGAGTACGACCGACGCCACGGCATCGACGCCGCCCACCTGAGGGCCATCGCGTCCCTCAACCTCGCCAACGCGCGCCGCAACCCCAACGCCCAGACCCGCACGTGGGACGTGCCCGACCTCACCGGCCCGGACGCGATCGACGACGCGTTGAACCCCGTCGTCGACGGTCGCCTGCGACGCTACGACTGCAGCCAGGTCACCGACGGCGCTGCCGGGGTCGTCCTCGTCTCGGACGCGTGGCTGCGTGACCACCCCGGCCGTCGACCCGTCGCCCGCATCGACGGGTGGGGGCACCGCACCGTAGGGCTCGGACTGCGCCAGAAGCTCGAGCGCGACCGGGACGAGCTCTACGTCATGCCGCACGTGCGTCAGGCGGTCACCGACGCCTTCGACCGGGCCCACGTCACCCTCGATGACCTCGACGGCTTCGAGGTGCACGACTGCTTCACGCCGACCGAGTACCTCGCCATCGACCACATCGGCCTCACCGGCCCCGGTGAGTCCTGGAAGGCCGTCGAGGACGGGTCCATCGCGCCCGGAGGCCGCCTGCCGATCAACCCCGGCGGCGGTCTCATCGGCGGCGGCCACCCGGTGGGGGCCACCGGCATACGCATGCTCGTCGATGCGGCCAAGCAGGTCAGCGGCGCCGCGGGTGACTACCAGGTCGACGGCGCGCGCACCTTCGGCACGCTCAACTTCGGTGGCAGCACCGCCACCACCGTCAGCCTCGTCGTCGGCGCCGTCGACGACTGAACCAGCACCTGCGAAACCCACTGCGAGGCAAGGAGAACCGAATGGATGTCGACATCGTCGGTCGGATGCTCTCGACCCTGCCGGCAGACGACGACCACCCCTACCGCACCGGCCCGTGGCAGCCACAGACCACCGAGTGGCGGGCGGACGACCTCGACGTCGTCGAGGGGGAGGTGCCGACCGACCTCGACGGCGTCTACCTGCGCAACACCGAGAACCCCGTGCACCCGTCGCTCAAGCACTACCACCCCTTCGACGGTGACGGCATGGTCCACGTCGTCGGTTTCCGCGACGGAAAAGCCTTCTACCGCAACAGGTTCGTGCGCACCGACGGCCTCCTCGCCGAGCAGGAGGCGGGGCAGTCGCTGTGGGCCGGTCTGGCCGAGCCGCCCTACCTGTCGCTTCGCGATGACGGCTGGGGCGCCAGACGGCAGATGAAGGACGCGTCCTCGACCGACGTCGTCGTGCACCGGGGGACGGCGCTGACGAGCTTCTACCAGTGCGGCGACCTCTACCGCCTCGACCCGATGTCGGCCGAGACCCTCGGCAAGGCGACCTGGCACGGCCGGTTCCCCTTCGACTGGGGCGTGTCGGCCCACCCCAAGGTCGACGACCGCACCGGTGAGCTGCTCTTCTTCAACTACAGCAAAGAGGCGCCGTACATGCACTACGGCGTCGTCGACGGGTCCGACGACCTCGTCCACTACATCGACGTCCCGCTGCCCGGACCCCGCCTGCCGCACGACATGGCCTTCACCGAGAACTACGTCGTCCTGAACGACTTCCCGCTCTTCTGGGAGCCCGAGGCGCTCGCCAAGGGCGCGCACGTCGCGCGCTTCCACCGCGACATGCCGAGCCGGTTCGCCGTCATCCCGCGCCGCGGGCAGACGGGCGACATCCGCTGGTTCGAGGCCGACCCGACGTACGTCCTCCACTTCGTCAACGCCTACGAGGACGGCGACGAGATCGTGCTGGACGGCTTCTACCAGGGCGACCCGGAACCGAAGGACAACGGCATGGGCAACCGGTGGGAGCGGGCCTTCCGCTTCCTGGCCCTGGACCGCATGCAGGCCCGCCTGCACCGCTGGCGGCTCGACCTGCGCACCGGGCTCGTCAGGGAGTCGCCGCTGTCCGACAGCATCACCGAGTTCGGCATGATGAACGGCGCCTACGCCGGCGGGAAGTACCGCTACGCCTATGCGGCCACCGGCAAGCCTGCCTGGTTCCTCTTCGACGGCCTCGTCAAGCACGACCTCCACACCGGCACCGAGGAGCGATATGCGTTCGGCGACAACGTCTACGGCAGCGAGACCGCGATGGCTCCACGAGTGGGGAGCGCCGGCGAGGACGACGGCTATCTCGTGACCCTGACGACCGACATGAACGAGGACGCCTCCTACTGCGTCGTCTTCGACGCAGCACGGGTCTCCGACGGACCGGTCTGCAAGCTGCGGCTGCCCGAGCGGATCTCGAGCGGCACCCACTCGACGTGGGCCCCGGGGGCCGAGCTGCGTCGTTGGAGCACGGCCGAGACGGCAGCCGATGCCATCGGTCTCTGAGCCGACGGTCGACGACGTCGACCTCGGCACCGTGCCCACGCAGCTCGACCCTGGGTCGACGAACGCCATCGGACGCATGCTCGGTCTGCTCGGCGACGAGTGGACCCTCCTCATCCTCCAGCGGGCGCTGCGCGGCACGACCCGCTACGGCCAGTTCCTCGACGAGGTCGCCATCTCCAACGCGGTGCTCACCTCCCGCCTCGCCACCATGGAGCGCGAGGGCGTGCTGCACCGCGTCGTCTACCAGGAACGCCCCGTGCGCGCCGAGTACGTCCTGACCGCGCGCGGCCGTGGCCTGTGGCCGGTCACCATCGCCATCTGGGACTGGGAGCGTCGGTGGGTGCCGGGCCATGCACAGACGCTGCCGGCGATGCGGCACGCGCTGTGCGGTCAGGACTTCGCCCCGGTCCTGACGTGCCGGAGCTGCCGTGAGGCCGTGCGGTCCGGCACCGTGCACGCCGAGTGGGGGCCCAGCGGCTCGTGGGAGCGCTCCGTGCCCGAGTCGGCGACCCGGCGTCGGTCGGACCCCCGCGCGGCCGACCGGTCGTTCGCGGGCCTCTTCCCGGAGACGATGTCGATCTTCGGCAACCGCTGGTCCTCGGCCCTCATCGGAGCCTCCCTCCGTGGCCTCACCCGCTTCGGCGACTTCGTGGACGCCCTCGGCGCGCCGCCCAGTCTCGTCGCCGAGCGGCTGCGGGCCTTCTGCGACATCGGCGTGCTCGAGGCGCGTGGGCGCCGCGGGCCCGGACGCGTGGGTCGGGCGGAGTACCACCTCACCGAGAAGGGGCACGCCTTCTACCCCGTCGTCGCCGTCGCCATCGACTGGGCCCAGCACTGGTATGCCGCCGACGAGGGGCCCGCGCTCGTCCAGGAGCACGTGCCGTGCGGGGCCCCGCTCGTCGTGGCTCTCGCCTGCGACCAGTGCTCGGCAGACCTCCACGGCAGCGACATCGAGATCGTGCCGCGCACGGCGCGTCGAGCGGCAAGGTAGGCCGCCGTGGTCGACGCACAGGGACACGCGCACGGACACGCGCACGGACACGCGCACGGAGACTCCCGGGGACGGGCCCGCGGCCTGCACCCGCCGGAGAAGGTGGCGGACTACCGGTCGAAGGGATGGTGGGGCGAGCAGACGCTCGACGGCCTCTTCGCCGACCAGGTGACGGCGCGCGGCGACGCCCTCGCCGTCGTCGACCCGGCCAACCGGGCGGCGCTGCTCGGCTCGTCACCGCGCCGGCTGACCTGGCGCGAGCTCGACTCCGAGGTCACCGCCCTCGCGGCCCGCCTCCTGTCGCTCGGCCTCGGCCGGGGCGACGTGCTCGGCGTGCAGCTGGCCAACAGCGTCGAGCTCGTCGAGGTCTACCTCGCGGCCTGGCGTCTGGGCGTCGTCGTCTCGCCGCTGCCCGTGCAGCTGCGGGAGCGCGAGGTGGCCGCGATGTGCGCCCGAGCCGACGTGACGGCATACATCAGCTGTGCACGGTTCGGCGACCGCAGCCTCGCAGCGGAGGCCGCCACGGCGCTCGCCGACGTGGACTCGGTACGCGCGGTCGTCGCGTACGGCCCCGAGGACGAGACGGCCGACGTGCCCATCGGCGTCCGCGTGTGGCAGCCGGAACGGGCGACGCAGGCCGACCGCGAGGTCGTGCGGGCGTATGCCGTGGCCGACCCCAACGAGGCCAACGACGCCGTGACGATCTGCTGGACCTCGGGGACCGAGAGCGCACCGAAGGGCGTCCCGCGCTGCCACATGGACTGGCTCGCGGTCGGCGTCGCGACCACCGAGGCGCCCCAGGTGACGGTCGACGACGTGCTGCTCAACCCCTTCCCGATGATCAACATGGCCGGCATCAGCGGGATGTTCCTGCCGTGGCTGCTCACCGGATGCGTCCTCGTGCAGCACCACCCCTTCGACCTGCCGACCTTCCTCGGGCAGGTGGCCGGCGAGCGCGTCACCTACACCTGCGCGCCGCCCGCGCTGCTGTGGATGCTGCTCGGCAACGAGCAGCTCATGGCCTCCGTCGACGTCAGCAGCCTGACCCGGATCGGCTCCGGTTCGGCGCCCCTGCAGCCGGCCATGGTGCGCGGCTGGCAGGAGGGTCACGGCATCAGCGTCATCAACTTCTTCGGCTCCAACGAGGGGATCGGGCTGCTGTCGAGCCCGGTCGACTTCCCCGACCCGGACGAGCGCGCGCAGTTCTTCCCACGGTTCGGGGCGCCCGGGGTCACGTGGTCGACGCGGGCGGGCGAGTGGACCGACACCCGGCTCGTCGACATCGTGACGGGCGAGGACGTGACCGAGCCGGGCCGCCCGGGGGAGCTGCACATCAGCGGGCCGAGCGTGTTCGCCGGCTACCTCCACGGCGAGGAGCTGCCGAGCCCGTTCGACGACCGGGGCTACCTCCGCACGGGCGACCTCTTCGAGATCGCCGGTGAGCGCGGGCAGTACCTCCGCTACCTCGACCGCGCCCGGGACCAGGTGATCCGGGGCGGGATGAACATCGCCCCGGCCGAGCTCGAGGGACTCATCGCCGACCACCCGGCCGTCGCCGACGTGGCCGTCATCGGGGACCCCGACGAGCGGCTCGGGGAGCGCGTCGCCGCCGTCGTCGTGCTGCGGCCGGGGCAGGCACTGACGCTCGAGGAGCTCGTCGCGTGGTTGCGTGAGCGCAGCATCGCCTCGTTCAAGCTGCCCGAGCGCCTCGAGGTGCGTGACGAGCTGCCCCGCAACGCCGTCGGCAAGGTGCTGAAGCGGATGCTGCGCCGCCCCGGGACGGCCGAGTGACGCCGGACGAGCTGCTCCGCTCGCTGCGCCTGCCCGTCGTCGCCGCCCCGATGTTCCTCGTGTCGGGGCCCGAGCTCGTCGTCGCCGCAGCCCGCGCCGGCATCCTCGGCGCCTTCCCCACCCAGAACTGCCGGACGGCCGAGCAGCTCGACGAGTGGCTGGGGACGATCGCCTCGGGTGCGGGCACGGCGCCCTGGGCGGTCAACCTCATCACCCACCGGACCAACCGCAGACTCGCCGACGACCTCGCCCTCGTCGCGGAGCACCGGCCGCCGGTCGTCATCACCGCGCTCGGTTCACCGCGACCGGTCATGGAGGTCGTCAAGGGGTACGGCGGCCTCGTCGTGGCCGACGTCATCGACCTCGTGCTCGCCCGCAAGGCGGTCGAGGCCGGGGTCGACGGGCTCGCCTGCATCAGCGCCGGGGCCGGTGGTCACACCGGGCACCTGTCGCCCTTCGCGTTCGTCTCCGCCGTGCGCGAGCTCTTCGACGGGCTCGTCACCGTCGGTGGCGGCATCGCGGACGGGGCCGGTGTCGCAGGGGCCGTGGCCGCGGGCGCCGACCTCGTCTACATGGGGACGCGGTTCCTGGCCACCACCGAGAGCCGGGCGGCCGACGCCTACAAGCAGATGGTCGTCGAGCACGGACCGGACGACCTCGTCGTCAGCGACGGCATCACCGGCGCGGACGCGTCGTGGCTGCGCCCGAGCCTCATCGCGCACGGTCTCGACCCCGACCGTCTCAGCGGGGACGCGGTGCGCGACTACGACGTCGCCGTCTCCGAGGCCAAGCGCTGGTCGCAGCTGTGGGCAGCCGGGCAGGGACTGCAGAGCATCCGCTCGGTGTCCCCGGTGGCCGAGGTCGTGGACGAGCTGGAGCGCGAGTTCCGTACGGCCGCAGACCGGCTCGGGCGCATCGCGCACCGCTCCCACTGAGTGGGTGGGGACGTCGCAGGGCGGGTGTCGGTGAGGGGTCGTAGGGTGTCGGCGTGACGACGGGACCGGCTGAGCAGACGACCTTCACGGGCATGCCGACGCCCCTCTACTCCGGCTCGCCGTCGCGGCTGCTCGCCTGGCTCGACTGCCCGCGCCGCTACCGCATGCAGTACCTCGACCGTCCCCGGCCGCAAGCCCGCCCGCAACGCGCCCACACGTCCGTCGGCATCGCGACCCACAACGCGCTCCGCGACTTCTGGGACCTCCCGGCGGCCCAGCGCACGCCGGCCGGGGTGGCCGAGCTCGTCCGCTCGTCGTGGATCGACGTCGGCTTCCGCGACCCCGAGCAGTCCGCGGCGTGGCGCCTGCGGGTGCGCGACGCCGTGACCGAGTACCTCCGGGTCAGTGACCGCGACAACCAGCCGGTCGGCATCGAGCGCAGCGTGTCGCTCAAGACCGACGAGGTCGCCATCACCGGACGCATCGACCGCCTCGACGACCGGCAGGGCGAGCTCGTCGTCGTCGACTACAAGACCGGCCGCCAGGTGCCCACCGACGACGACGCGCGCACGTCGCTGCCGCTCGCGTTGTATGCCGTCGCGGCCGCCCGCATGTTCCGCCGGCCCTGCCACCGGGTCGAGCTGCACCACGTGCCGTCGGGCACGGTCGCGTCGCACGAGCACACCGACGAGTCGCTCGCGCGCAAGATCGCCGAGGCCGAGTCCATCGCCTCGGACCTGCGCCGCGCCGACGCCGAGTTCAAGGAGGTCGGTGTCGAGTCGACCCGCTTCGCCCCGCGCACCTCGGCGATCTGCTCGTGGTGCGACTTCCGCGCACACTGCCCCGAGGGCCAGCAGATGGGGCCCGAGAAGTCCGACTGGGCCGGCCTCGAGGCCGCCGGCTACGACACCACACCACCGGAGCGCGACCTTGCCTGACCCCGACCTGCGGCCCGCGTTCCTGGCCGCGACCGACCACGTCATCTCGATCGTGTCGCGCGACGACGTCGCCGCAGCATGGCGCCAGCCGAGCGCCCTGCCAGAGTGGAGCGTCGGAGGACTCGTCGCCCACCTGGCCAGCCAGCCGCCCACGGTGGTGCGCCTGCTCGGCGCAGAGCCGGCGGTCGAGGCCATCCCGCTCGACGAGCACTACGCGCGGTCCCTCTGGGTGTCGGCGGCCGTCGACGACGACATCAACGTCGAGATCCGGGCGAGCTCCGACGAGCAGGCGGCGGGCGGTCATGCCGAGGTGCTCGCCCGCCTGCTCGAGGCGCGCGAGGCGCTTCCCACCGTGCTCGAGGCGCAGGCTCCTGACCGGGCGGTGCTCATCCCGTGGGCCGGGTGGGCGCTGCGCCGTGACGACTTCCTGACCGGCCGGATGATGGAGGTCGTCGTCCACGGCGAGGACGTCGCCGCCAGCGTCGGCTTCACCTCGCCGCCGCTGCCGCAGGACGTGCTCACCCCCGTCCTGGCGCTGCTGACCCGCCTGGCCGTCCGGCGGCACGGGCAGGGCGCCCTCGTGTCGGCTCTGTCACGCTCCGAGCGTGCCCCGCGGACGATCTCCGCGTTCTGACCGTCGGACCTGACAGACTGGGCGACATGGCGCCCCGCACCCGCACGAGCGACCGTTCCACGGCGTCGCGGCCCAGCTCCCAGGGCTCCTCGCAGGGCCCGGTTCCAGACACCGGCGTCACGACGATCGCGCTGGCGAACCAGAAGGGCGGCGTCGCCAAGACGACGTCGGTCGCCAGCATCGGTGCCGCGCTCGCCGAGCTCGGGCAGCGCGTCCTGCTCGTCGACCTCGACCCCCAGGCCTGCCTCACCTTCTCCCTCGGTGTCGACCCCGACACGGTCGAGCGGTCGATCCACGACGTGCTGACCGGCTCGGCCGAGATCGCGGACGTCGTCGTCACGTGCGAGGAGGGCGTCGACCTCGTGCCGTCGGCCATCGACCTCGCCGGAGCCGAGGCCATGCTCCTGCCCCGACCCGGCCGCGAGTACGTCCTGCGCTCGGCGCTGGAAGGCGTCGACCCGGCATACGACGTCGTGCTGCTCGACTGCTCGCCCAGCCTCGGGGTGCTGACGCTCAACGCGCTCACCGCCGCTGATGCGCTCATCATCCCGATGCCGTGCGAGATGCTCAGCCACCGCGGCGTCGGGCAGCTGCTCGACACCGTCGCCGACGTGCAGAAGATCCTCAACCGCGACCTCGAGGTCTGGGGCATCCTGCCGACGCTCTTCGACGGGCGCAGCAACCACGCGCGCGAGGTGCTCGCCGACGTGGGGGAGCGCTACGACCTGCCCGTGCTCGAGCCGCCGATCCCCAAGACGGTGCGCTTCGCGGAGGCCCCGGCCGTGGGCCGGTCGATCCTCTCGACGGCCCGCTCGTCCAAGGGCGCGCAGGCCTACCGAGACGTGGCCACCTCGCTGCTCGCGAGGTTGTGAGCCGGGTCGCACCCGTTCGACGCGACCCACCGACGGGGAATGAACCCGGGTGAGGCGGCGCTGCACCTGAGAGCGTCGCCACCCACCACGAAGGAGACATCCCGTTGATTTCCACCCCCGCCCTGGTCGCCCCGAGCGCCGGAGCCGCCTTCGAGGCCCGGACCGTCGAGCACCGCGACCTGCGTGACGACGACGTCCTCATCGACGTCAAGTTCGCCGGCATCTGCCACAGCGACATCCACCAGGTCCGTGAGGAGTGGGGCAGCGCCATCTTCCCCATGGTCCCGGGCCACGAGATCGCCGGCGTCGTGTCGGCCGTCGGTGACGGCGTCACGAAGTACAAGGTCGGCGACCGCGTCGGCGTCGGCTGCATGGTCGACTCGTGCGGCGAGTGCGAGTTCTGCAAGGACGGCGAGGAGCAGTTCTGCTCCAAGGGCGCCGTCATGACCTACAACGGCACGGGCTCCGACGGCGAGCCGACCAAGGGCGGCTACGCCCAGCAGGTCGTCGTCTCCGAGCGCTTCGCCGTCGGCATCCCCGACGGCATCGAGCTCGACGTCGCCGCCCCGCTCCTCTGCGCCGGCATCACCGTGTGGTCGCCCCTCAAGCGCTGGGGCGCCGGTCCCGGCAAGAAGGTCGCCGTCATCGGTCTCGGTGGCCTCGGCCACATGGCCGTGAAGCTCGCCGCCGCCATGGGCGCCGAGGTCAGCGTGCTGAGCCGCAGCGACGCCAAGAAGGACGACGGTCTCGCGCTCGGCGCGACGAGCTACCACGCCACCGGCGACGAGGGGGTGCTGAAGGGCCTCAAGGGCACCTTCGACATCATCATCAACACCGTCAGTGCCGACCTGCCGATGCAGACCTACATCGGTCTGCTGCGTCCCCTCGGTGTCATCGCCAACGTCGGACTGCCCACGGGCAACTACGACTTCGCACCGGGCGCCGTCGTCGGCGGCAGCCGTGTCGTGGCCGGCTCCAACATCGGCGGCATCCCCGCCACCGCCGAGATGCTCGCCTTCTGCGCCGAGCACGGCATCGGCGCGACGGTGGAGACGATCTCGGCCGACGAGGTCGACGCGGCCTACGACCGTGTCGTGGCCGGCGACGTGCGCTACCGCTTCGTCATCGACACCGCGACGATCAACGCCTGACCTCCGGTTCGCCCCACCGAGGGCGTATGCGTTCGGCCGGGTCCTTCGGGACCCGGCCGTTCGTGCTGTCGGGGGACAGGCCCGCGAGGGTGCGGTGGCGGTCGGTACCGGGCACTCGACGAGCCGGCGGTGCCGCGAGAGTCAGCCGGGGTCGGTCTCCGCGCCCGGGTCGAGGGCGGGCAGGCCGTCGATGGACGTGGCGTTCTTCGTGGCCCGGTAGGCCGTGAGCCCGTCGTCGCCACGGTTGTCGGCCCACCGGGTCAGCAGGTCGCGGTCACCGTCGTGCGTCATCAGCGGGACGGCATACCCGCACGAGTCGGAGACCCGCTGAACGTCGACCACCACGATACCGCGGGCGCCAGGGAGGTCGGCGAACAACCCACGGTACGAGGCGAACTCGGCGTCCTGGAGTGCGACGTAGCGGCCCGTCCCATGCAGCCGGACGATGTTGGGCGCACCCTCGAAGGCGCAGAACATGACCGTGATGCGACCGTTCTCCCTCAGGTGCGCCACCGTCTCGGAGCCGCTCCCGGTGAGGTCGAGGTAGGCCACGGAGTGCTCGTCCAGCACGGCGAAGGTCCCGTCGAGGCCCTTGGGGGAGAGGTTGACGTGCCCGTCCCCCGACAGCGGAGCGGTGGCGACGAAGAAGAGGGGCTGCCTCTCGATGAAGGCGCGCAACCGCCCGTCGATGGACTCGTGCAGCTTCATCGCACCCACCCTCCTCGGCTCACTTCGGGACGACGGGATCCAGCGTAGGAGTCTCCGCGCCCGGGTGCCGCCACGAGACCACGGGTCGGACCCGGCGGGTGGCCTGCACATCGGGGTGCGCAACTGCTTGTGCGGCCCCCGGCCCGGCCCTAGGATCGGCGCGCTCGTGGGTGTGATCCACGACTGACAGGGGGTCGGATCATGTCTGCGTTCTCACTGCGCGCTCGCGTCTTCGTCGCCGTCGCCGGCGTCGTGCTGGCGGCCGTCGCCGGGGCGGTCGCCTCGCCCGCGTCGGCCGGCGCACTCGCGACCAACCCGGCGGGCGCCGCCACGGCTGCCGTCTCGGCGCTCCCGGCGGTTTCGGCCGGCTCGTCGATGCCCGGCGGGGTGGTGCTCGTGCACCCGGCCCGGATCCTCGACACCAGAGTCGGCCGCGGCGCGCCGTCCGGGGCCGTCGCCGGAGGACAGTCGCGCAGCGTCGCGGTCGTCGGGGTGGCGGGCGTCCCCGGCACGGGGGTCGGTGCCGTCCTCGTCAGCATCACGGTGACCGGGGCGACCGGCGCCGGACGCGTCACGGCATACGCCTCCGGCGAGCAGGTGCCCGGGACCTCCAACGTCAACTACGTCGCCGGGCAGACCGTCACGAACCTCGCCCTGGTCCCGGTCGGACCCGACGGTCGCGTCGCCCTGTCGGTCAGTGGCGGCACGACCCAGCTGATCGCCGACGTGTCGGGCTGGGTGGCCGACGGGACTGCGACGGATCCCGGCGCCGTCATGCCGCTGGTTCCCGCCCGGCTGCTCGACACGAGGTCCGGCGTCGGGGCGCCGACCTCTCGGGTCGTGGGACCGGCGGTCGTCAGGCTCACCGTGGCGGGCCGCGGCGGGGTCCCGGCGACCGGAGCCTCCGCCGTCCTGATGAACGTCACGGCGGTGTCACCCACCCGAGCCGGCAACGTCAGCGTCACGCCGGTGGACTCCGGATCCGCGTCGACGTCGGCCCTGAACTTCACGGCGGGCCGGACCGTGTCCAACCTCGTCGTGGCGCGCCTGTCTCCGACGGGGACGGTGGACATCCGGGTGTCGAGCGGGGTCACGGTCGACCTGCTCGCAGACGCGTTCGGCAGCGTCGTGGCCGGTGACCCGGCCGCGGACGGGGGGCTCGTGACGACCGCCCCGAAGCGCGTCCTCGACACGAGGGGCGGGAGCCCGGTCGAGCCGGGCACGGCCTTCCCCCTCTACACGCCGGTGCCGTCCGGCTCCGCGGCGGCGGTCGTCAACGTCACGGTCGTCGGTGCCACCGGCAACGGCTTCCTCACGGTGTCGGCGCCCGGGACGGGCACGCCCAAGGTGTCCCAGCTCAGCTATGCGCGCGGCTCGACGGTGGCCGCCCAGGTCGTGGCGCCGGTGGACGACACCGGCTGGGTCCGGCTCACGGTCGCCCCCTCGAGCAAGGTCCACCTCGTCGTGGACCTCGCCGGATGGGTCCTCGGGCCCCGTGACACGACGAGCGTGCCCGACCGCATCACCGACGCCACCGTCTCGACGTCAGGCTCGTCGGTCGCGCTCAGGTGGACGGCTCCGGACGGGGTCAACGCCGGTTACGTCGTGCGCCGGCGGGTGGGGGACACGGCGCCGTCCTCTCCCTACGAGGGGGTGGCCATCGGGGCACCCTTCCAGGCCTCGTTCACGGACGCGCGGGTCGCCCCCGGAGTCACGTACTCGTATGCCGTTTTCGCCCGTGACCCGGCCGGCAACCTCTCCGAGGCGGTGCCCGTCACCGGCTCAGTGCCGGCGCAGTCCTGGGGCGGCCGCAGCGCCCTGACCGCACGTCAAGGGTCCCCGACCGCGGTCTCGTGCCCCACCACGACGTGGTGCATGGTCGGCGACCAGGGTGGAGCCGCCCTGAGCTACAACGGCACAGCCTGGAGCGCCAAGACGCAGGTCCTGCCGCAGAACGGCGACGAGGTCCGCGGCTTCTCCGACGTGTCGTGCCCGTCCACCACCTTCTGCCTCGGGGCCCTCACCATCGGCGGCTACGCCGTCTACCGTTCCGGCACGTGGACCGTCGTGAGCGGCGGCCCGACGTGGTACGCCGTCGACTGTGCCGGTGCGACCCGCTGTGCCCTCGTGGGGGACCACGAGGGGTCGGCGCGTGCCGGCTTCTGGAACGGCACGACGGTCGGCTCGATGAGCGGGCCGTCGGGCTTCGACCGGCTGCAGTCCGTCTCGTGCCCCACCGCGACGCTGTGCTGGGCGGCCGGGACGACCTCGAGCGGCGCGGTGCGGGTCATGCGGGCCAACGGCACGACGTGGAGCGCCTCCACCTTCGCGTCGGGCTCGGGCTACAACGTCGTGGAGGTGTCGTGCACGTCCGGGACGTTCTGCATGGTCACCAGCACGGACGGCAGCCGGGCGTGGCGCTGGAACGGCACGTCCTGGGCGCGCGTCGCCGACACGACGAGCAACCTCATCGTCAACGTCGAGTCCCTGTCCTGCTCGTCGCCGTCGTCGTGCCAGGGAGTCGGCATCGACGGTCGGGTGGCCCGGTGGAACGGGTCGACCTGGTCGGTCACCGAGCTGACCCGCTACGTCACCCCGTCGATGGGGGCGCGCAACCGCGTCATCGACTGCGCCTCGGCGTCCATGTGTCTCGTCATCGACACCAAGGGCCGCTTCAACCGCTGGAACGGGTCGAAGTGGGGGCCGATGACGCTCTTCGACCGCACCTTCGGCGTGCTCGGTGAGCTGACCTGTGGCAGTCGGAGCCGCTGCATGGTGCCGGACAGCCTCGGCAGCGTCCTGACGTGGAACGGCAGCACGTGGTCGGCGCCGACGGTCATCAGCGAGTCCGGCTCGCTCCTGTCGTGCGTGTCCGCCACGTGGTGCCTGGCCGTCGACCGCCAGTCGGGCACGTTCCGGAGGTGGACGGGCTCCTGGGGGCCCACGACCACCTTCGACCTCGTCAACTCCTACTCGAGCCTGGCCTGCGCGTCGCCGACCGCCTGCTTCGTGTTCCAGGGCGGTGAGCTCCGGCGCTTCAACGGCACCTCGTGGTCGTCGATGACCACGCTCTTCGCCAACACGGACGGCACCACGACCGTGCGGGCCGTCTGTCCGTCGGCGACGAGCTGTCTGGCCGTGGACACGTGGACCGGCCGCTACGCGAGGTGGAACGGCTCGTCGTGGTCCAAGCCCGCCTCGAGCGGCTTGCGGGCGATCTTCGACCTGTCCTGCGTCTCGGCCTCCATGTGCATGGGGCTGGGGGAGTCCTCGACCGGCGAGGCCGTGACCGCACGGTTCGACGGCTCCACCTGGCGCCTGACGTCGACCCCGTGGAGCCCGAGCCGGCTGGCCTGCCAGAGCTCGACTCGCTGCGTCGCCACCGGCTACGACGGCCGCTCCCTCTGGATGTGGGACGGGCTGGAATGGGGACAGACGGCGACGACGATCCCGGTGGCGGCGAGCGACGTCGTCTGTCGCAGCACGTGGTGCATGGCGACGGGTGACGGTGGGGCGGCCTGGACGTCGTGACGCGCACCCTCGACCGCGGCCGCTAGTCGTCGACCCCGGTCTCGCTGGACGCACGAGGGCCCGGGTCGGGACACACCATGTGCGTCCCGACCCGGGCCCGTGACGTGCTGGTTGCGGCGCCGGACGATCCTGCCGGGCGCCGCGAGGTCACTCGGCCGCGCTCGTGGCCGTGGCGGCCTCGCCACGACCGGCACCGCCACGACCGGCACCGCCACGACGGCGTCGGCGGGGCGGGCGCGAGGCGCCCTCGGCGTCGGACGAGCCCTCGGCCGGAGCCGGCGCCCCCGGGCCTTCGTCGGCGCCCGTCGCCGCAGCGCCGGCGGCCGCGGCCCCGGCACCACGCGTACGACGACGGTTGCGGCTGCGGCGGGGACGGCTCTCGCCACCCTCGTCGGAAGCCGACGGCTGGGCCGAGTCGGCGGGCTCCTGCGACCCCGACGCGTCGGCGTCGTCGTCGCGCTGGGAACGCGAGCGTCCCCGGTCGCCACGCTCACCGCGGCCACCTCGCTCGCCACGGTCTCCACGCTCACCACGGCCCGAGCCCGCGCCGGACTTGCCGTGCCGCTTGCCCGTCTCGCCGAGGTCCTCGATCTCCTCGGCGCCGAGGCCGGCGAGCTTCTGCTCCGAGCGGCGCAGCCGGCCCTTGGCATCGGTGGGGATGTCGAGGTCGGAGAAGAGGTGGTCGGAGCTCGAGTAGGTCTCCTGCGGCTCGGGGATGCCGAGGTCGAGCGTCTTGTTGATCAGGGCCCAGCGGTGCAGGTCGTCCCAGTCGACGAACGTCACCGCGACACCGGTGTTGCCGGCGCGCGCCGTGCGGCCGATGCGGTGCAGGTAGGTCTTCTCGTCCTCGGGGCACTGGTAGTTGATGACGTGCGTGACGTTCTCGACGTCGATGCCGCGGGCGGCGACGTCGGTCGCGACGAGGATGTCGACCTTGCCGTTGCGGAACGCGCGCAGGGCCTGCTCGCGGGCTCCCTGGCCGAGGTCGCCGTGGATCGCAGCGGCCGCGAAGCCGCGCTCGACGAGCTCGTCGGCGACCTTGGCGGCAGTGCGCTTCGTGCGGCTGAAGATGATCGTCAGGCCGCGGCCGTTGGCCTGCAGCATGCGCGAGAGCATCTCGACCTTGTCCATGGCGTGGGCACGGTAGACGAACTGCTCGACGGCCTTGACCGTGTGGGCGTTCTCGTTCTCGTCGCCCATCGCGCGGATGTGCGTCGGCTGGGACATGTAGCGGCGGGCCAGCGCCACGATGGCACCCGGCATGGTCGCGGAGAAGAGCATCGTCTGGCGCGAGGACGGCGTCAGCGACATGAGCGTCTCGACGTCGGGCAGGAAGCCGAGGTCGAGCATCTCGTCAGCCTCGTCCAGCACGACGGTGCGCGCCTGCGAGAGGTCGAGGTGGCCCTGCTTGGCGAGGTCGATGAGGCGGCCGGGCGTGCCGACGACGACCTCGACACCGTTCTTGAGGGCCTCGATCTGCGGCTCGTAGGCACGGCCGCCGTAGACGGTGAGCACGCGGACGCCGCGCTTGCGGCCAGCACGCTCGAGGTCGCTCGCGACCTGGACCGCGAGCTCGCGCGTCGGGGCGACGGCGAGGGCCTGCGGCTTGCCGGGACGGGCCTGGTCGTCGTAGCCGGCGTCGCCGCGGGTGAGGACGCGGTTGAGGATCGGCACGCCGAACCCGAGCGTCTTGCCGGTGCCGGTCTTGGCCTGGCCGATGATGTCGTGGCCGGCGAGGGCCACGGGCAGCGTCATCGCCTGGATGGGGAAGGGGTGGACGATTCCGTGCTCGGCCAGCGACTCGACGATGTCGGGGTGGACGTCGAAGTCCGCGAAGGTCAGCTCGGGAGCAGGAGCGGCGTCGGCCGTCTCGACGGCGGCGTTCTCGACAGCCGCGGTCTCGGGCGCGTCCGTGGTGACCCCCGCGTCGGCGGGGGTCTCGTGGGGCTGGGTCATGGGCATCTCTCGATCGGCACGAGCACCCCGGCGTTGCGGGAGCTCAGTGGCGCGTGACGGGCCGATCGGAGACTGTCAGGGACGGTGGGTGGCTCTCGCTGTGAGCGGGCTCCACCGGTGCGCGGGGACTCCGCGAGCACCATCTGGGCAAACCATCGGGCCGACCGGGCACCGAGTTGTCCGACCCAGTCTACCGGCATGTGCGCAGAACGCCCGAACCCGTTCACTAGATTGGGCCCATGAGCGAGGACGCGACGCCCGAGGCCACCGGACCCGACCCCGACGAGCAGGGTCGCGAGCCCGGCTACCTCGCAGCCGTCACCGACCTGCTCGGAGCGCTGGCCTACGGGGAGCTGCGTGCCTTCAGCCAGCTGGCCAAAGACGCCGAGCTGGCGCCGACGCTGCGGCACAAGTCGGCGCTCGCGGTGCTGGCCGCGCACGAGCTGAAGAACTACTCGGTGCTGACCGAGCGGCTGCAGTCCCTCGGTGTCGAGCCGGAGACGGCGATGGAGCCGTTCGTGGCCGCCGTCGATGCCTTCCACGAGCGTACGAGCCCCTCGGACTGGCTCGAGGGCCTCGTCAAGGCCTACGTCGGCGAGGGCATCGCGCAGGACTTCTACCGTGAGATCTCGCGCTACGTCGACGAGGACACCCGCACCCTCGTCGTCAGTGTCCTCGAGGACACGGGCCAGGCCGACTTCGCGGTCACGGTCGTGCGTGAGGCGATCGCCGCCGAACCGCGGCTCGCGGGTCGCCTCGCCCTGTGGGGTCGTCGCCTCGTGGGCGAGGCCATCACGCAGGCCCAGAGGGTCGGTGTCGAGCGCGACGCACTCGCCAGCATCCTCGTCGGTGCGCCTGGTCGCGCCGGCGCCGACCTGGCCGAGCTCGGGCGCATGTTCGCGCGCCTCACCGACGAGCACTCCCGCCGCATGGAGCGACTCGGCCTGTCGGCCTGACGTCGTCGGTGCGGCCCCGTCGGACGAACCGCGGGACATGCCGCCGGACATGCCGCCGGACATGCCGAAGGGCCCGACCAGATGGTCGGGCCCTTCGAGACGGTCAGGTCAGGCGTTGACCGACTTGTGGCTCATCCGGCCGTAGACGACGATCAGGATCGCTGCGACGACGGCGCCGAGGAGCAGCGGGATCCAGGCGATGCCGCCGCTGCTGTTGGAGTAGCCGAGCTGGCGCACGATGAGGGTGACGATGACGTTGGCGACGATGCCGATGAGGATCGTCATGACGATGGAGATGTTCTGCTTGCCGGGGAGGAGGAGGCGACCGAGGGCGCCGATGATGGCTCCGACGACGATGGCCGCGATGATGGTTCCGAGCATGTGACGCTCCTTCTTGGCCGCCTTGTCGGCGACCGATTGGTCCGCGAGGGGTGCGGACGACTTCTGCGACGGGATCAATCTCCCACCGCTGGGGGCTGGTGTGGTGGATGTGGCGGGTGCCATTTCCACAGGACTTCGTCCTCGAGGGACGAAGGTGACGAGTCGGGCCGAGCCAGACCGGTCAGGTGCTCAGCGCGTCTGGCGGTTGCCGCTGATCATGCCGTAGCCGACGATGAGGGCGGCCGCGACGACGACGCCGATGAGGCCGGAGATCCAGTCGATCCCCTTGGTGTCGCTGACGCCCGTGGCCTTGTAGTAGATGAAGGCGCCGATGAGCGATCCGACGGCGCCGAGCACGACGGTGAGCAGGACGCTGATGTGCTGGCGACCGGGCAGCACCAGCCGGGCGAGCGGTCCCACGATCGCACCCGCCACGAGGGCGGCAAGGATGGTTCCGATCATGTCGACGCTTCCTCCTTCGAGCCCGCACCGCGGGCGGGGACGACCCGGCGGGCCCGGCTCGTTCACCCACCCTGTACCCGCCCGACGCCAGTTCGCCACACCCCAGCACGGCTGAGCACCGATCCGGTGGCGACCGAGCACGACGAAGGCCGCCGACCCGGACGGGTCAGCGGCCTTCGTGGCTGCGTCGATCTCGGTGCTCACCTCGTGGTGAGGCGCGTGATCGCTTGCAGGAGAAATGCGTTCGTATGCGTTCAGTGAGCGCCGAACCCGACGCCAGCCTTGCGCTCGGCGCCCGTCGTCACGTAACCGATCGAGGCAGAGGGGACGATGACGCGCCCACCCTTGTCGTCGACCAGCTCGAGGACGTCTGACCCGAGTGCTGCCTTGACGGCGGCGTGGATCTCGTCGGACGACTGCGCCGTCTCGAAGCTGATCTCGCGTGCCACGTTCTGCACGCCGATGCGGACCTCCACGTCAAACCTGCTTTCTCAGTTCTGGTGGCCGCGGTCGACCGCGGCCTGTCGTCACCTTAACCAGCGGGCGTGCCGACCGATTCCCTGGCCGTGCCGGCGGACCGGTCACCTTCGGCGCGCCCCACGAGGGGGAAGGCGCCGAACCCGCGGCGGATCAGCGCTGCCGTGATGCGCACGGCCGTCTCCTTGGACAGCGTCGCCTCGTGGGTCAGCCAGTGGCGGGCCGAGGTCTGGGCCAGGCCCACGAAGGCCACGCCGACGAGCACCGCCTCCTCCTGGTCCATCGAGGTCTCGGTGCGGATGATCGCGGCCATGGCCTCGGCGCAGGTGAGGTCGATCTGGTCGAGGCGCTTGCGCACCTCCGGCTCGTTGGCGAGGTCGGACTCGAAGATGAGGCGGAAGGCCGCACCCTCCTGGCCGACGAAGTCGAAGTACGCCCGCGTCATCGTGTTGATGCGCGCCTTGTTGTCCGAGAGGGCGAGGGCGTCGCGAACGAGCTGCTCGAGCTCACCGGTGTGCTGGTCGATGAGCGCGAGATAGAGCTCGAGCTTGCCCGGGAAGTGCTGGTAGAGCACCGGTTTGGACACTCCCGCCCGAGCGGCGATGTCGTCCATCGCCGCGGCGTGGTAGCCGTTCTCGACGAACACTCCGAGCGCGGCGTCGAGCAGCTGGGCGCGCCGCTCGGATCGGGGCAGCCGCTGGCCGCGGCCCGGCGGGGTGGTCTCGTCTGCCATGCGGATCCTCTTCGGTTCTGGGCGCGTCGCTCGCGGTCGTGTCGTCCGCCCCCGCAGACGACCGTGTCCGTCTCACCATACCGAGCAGTACGGTGAGGGCATGCCGACGGATCCGCTGGTCAAGACGGGTCGAGCCCTCAGCGCGGCCGAGACGACGAGGTACGCCCGACACCTGCTGCTGCCCGATGTCGGCCGGGACGGGCAGGAACGGCTCGCCGCCGCCCGCGTGCTCGTCGTCGGTGCCGGTGGGCTCGGCTCGCCCGCCCTGCTCTACCTCGCCGCGGCCGGGGTCGGCACCATCGGTGTCGTCGATGCCGACGTCGTCGAGCTGACCAACCTGCACCGTCAGGTCATCCACTCCGACGCCGACATCGGTCGTCCCAAGACGGAGTCGGCCGAGGCCGCGGTCCACCGCGTCAACCCGCACGTCGAGGTCATCCGCCACGACGTAGCCCTCGACTCGTCCAACGCCCTCGAAATCATCGGCGGCTACGACCTCGTCGTCGACGGCACCGACAACTTCCCGACTCGTTACCTCGTCAACGACGCCTGCGTCATGCTCGGGAAGCCGCACGTCTGGGGCTCGATCCTGCGGTTCGACGGGCAGGTCTCGGTGTGGTGGGCGGGCCACGGTCCCTGCTACCGCTGCGTCTTCCCCGAGCCGCCGCCGCCCGGGTCGGTCCCGAGCTGCGCCGAGGGTGGCGTGCTGGGCGTGCTGTGCGCGGCGATCGGCTCGGTCCAGTCCACCGAAGCGATCAAGCTCCTGCTCGGGATCGGCGAGCCGCTCACGGGACGGCTGCTCGTGCATGACGCGCTGCGTCAGAGCTGGGACACCCTCACGGTCCGCGCCGACCCCGGCTGCCCGGTGTGCGGCACGGACCCGACCGTGACCGAGCTCATCGACTACGTCGAGTTCTGCGGGGTGCCCGGCGCCGCCGCCCCCGACGAGGACGACCTGCCGACCGTCACCGTCCACCAGATGGTCGGCGAGCTCGCCGCTGCCGACCCGCCCCTTCTCGTCGACGTCCGCGGCGCCCAGGAGCGTGCCATCGCGAGCATCCCGGGAGCCGTCGCGATCCATCTCGACGCCTTCCGCTCCGGCGAAGCGTTCGACGAGCTTCCTTCCGACCGAAGGGTGCTCATCCACTGCAAGGTCGGCGGCCGGTCGGCCGAGGCGACGCGTCTGGCGCTCCGTGCGGGGCTCACCGACGTCGCGAACGTCGAGGGCGGCATACTCGCCTACCTCCGGGAGATCGACCCGAGCCAACCCGAGTACTGAGAGGACGCCCGTGCCGCTGGAGGACCATGCCGAGCGTGTGCTCGACCTCGTCGCGACGATTCCCGAGGGGCGGGTGCTCGCCTACGGCGACATCAGCAAGCGCCTCGGCGGTATGGGTCCGCGTACCGTCGGCACCGTGATGAGCCGCTACGGCTCCGACCTGCCGTGGTGGCGTGTCATCCGCTCCGACGGACGGCCTCCTCAGGGCCTCGAGGACGAGGCGCTCGAGCACTGGCGCGCCGAGGGCACGCCGATGGTGCGGGGACTGCTCGACGGTGGTCGCGCCGACATGGCGAGGGCGAGGTGGGACTTCGGGGGAGCGGGCACCGGAAGCAGTGCCGCGGCGCGGGCAGGAGTGCGCGGGGGCCTGCACCACGTCGAGATCTGGGTCGAGGACATCGCCGCCGCGGGCCGCGAGTGGGGCTGGCTGCTCGACCGGCTGGGCTACCACCTCGGTGACGACTGGGGTCACGGCCAGGCCTGGGAGCTCGGATCGCTCTACGTCGTCGTCGAGTCGGGTCCCGACGTCGAGCGCGGTCGTCACGAGCGCAAGCGCGCCGGAGTGAACCACCTTGCCTTCCATGGCGGCTCGCGTGAGGACGTCGACGCGGTCGCAGCGGACTGCGCCGCGGGAGGGTGGACGCTGATGTTCGCCGACCGTCACCCGTACGCGGGTGGACCGCAGCACTATGCCGCATACCTCGAGAGCGGCGAGGGCTTCGAGGTCGAGCTCGTCGCCGACTGACCGCTCCGGGCCCGTCCACCGCACGCGGACCTGCCGGTGGCGCTAGGGTGGCGCACAGCCTCCAGCACGCCTCGAAAAGGCCTCGACAAGGATGACGACAGCGATGCTCTGCCGGATCACCGTGTGGACCCCCGTGACGGACAAGGACGTCGCCGCCTCGACGTCGCTGGTGCGACACCTGGACAGCCAGACGTCGGCGGTCAGCGAGTGGGAGCTCGTCCTGGCCACCCCCGGTGGCGGCCACGTCGCCGCACTGGAGCGGATGGCGGCGCGCCGTCCCAACGTGCGGGTGCTCGTGGACGACGTCGACCGGGCCGGTGCCGAGGGCGAGTGGGTGCTGGACCTGGCGGCCGACGACCGGCTGGAGCCCACCGCGCTGAGCAGACTGGCAGCCCTGACGTCCGACGCGGCCACCGAGGACGTGCTCGTCGTGAGACCGGAACGCGCCGGACCGGACGGGACGGCCACGCCGTTGGTGCTCACACGCCGCGGCGGTTCTGGGGCTCGTCGCGCTCGGGGCGTCGAGGATGAACGCGGCGCCGAGGTCGTCGTGCCCGTGCCGTTGCGAGGGCGGCGCGGCCCGTGGGCCCCGGACCCGGCGAAAGTGGTCCCGGACGTCACAGCGCGGGCCCGTTGGGTCGACGGAATGCTCGAGCTCGACGGCCGGGCGCCACTGCACGCAGGTGGAGCGGCGCGGGCGGAGCTGGTGCTCGTCGGTCGCCACCACCACACCGTTCGCTCGGTGCCGGTCGACGCCTTCACCGTCTCGGGCGACGACGAGGACACCGAGCCAGGTCTGGAGTGGTCGGCCCGGATCGGCGTCACGCCGGACGACGTCGACGACGAGCTCGAGGTCTGGCTGCAGGTGGAGCCGACCGACACCGACGACGAGGAGGGCGAGGGCGCGCCGGCGTCGCACCGGTCGCCGCTCGTGGGTCGGGTCGGCGCACCCGCGGGACTCGCGACGGAAGCACCGGCCGTGGTCGACGGGAGGCTCGTCTGTGCACGAGCAGACCAGGACGCGCTCGTCATCGACGTCGGTGCGACCGGTCGCTCGCTCCTGGGTCCCCTCGACCCGCGTCAGACCTCGGTCGTCGAGGACGCCACAGGCTCACTGCTGACCATCAGGCTGCCCCAGCTGGCTCGCCACGGTCACGCCCGCGTCGTCCGAGGCGCCCTGCTGCTGGACGGGCACACCCTGCCCGCACGGCTCGTCGTCGACGATGACCCCCGGGTCGAGTGCCGCCTCGCAGGCCTCCCCGGCAGCGCCGTCCTCGAGTGCAGCTTCGGTCGCGGCCCGGCGGCGGCCACGGGGTGTGCGGTGCTGGTCTCGCGCACGGGTGAGTTCACCGTGGTGGCGATGCGAGCGTCGGACCTGTCGGCCGTGGCCGACGACGAGGGACCGGGCACGAGGCCACGCGCGTCCGGTCCGGTGGCAGCCCTGCGGCGGCACCTCCCGCACGGTGTCGACCCGGTCGTCTCGAAGCTCTCGAAGGTTCCGGCGTTCCGAGTCGCCTACCGCCGGGTCACCGGCCTGCGGTGACCCGGCCCGGAGAGGTCAGTCCGCGAGGGTTGCGCGGAGGTCGTCCGCGAACCGGTCGAGCTCGAAGGTGAAGCCGGAGTGGAAGGCCTCGTTGGTCCAGCCGCCTTCCGGGTGCTGGATGTCGCTGGGAGACCAGAAGTAGTGCAGGTCGAGCCCCACGACGGAACCGATGAGGTACTCGTTGTTGGCCGTGTTGGCATTGCCTGAGAGCAGGACGCACCGGGCGCCGGGGGCGAACATGAGGCTGAACATGCCGCTGCCACCGAAGCCCGCGATCCGGCGGGCCTGGCGGAACATGCTGATCTGGTCGCCGAAGGAGTGGTCCTCCGGGTAGACCACGGTGTAGCCCTCGCGGCGGAACCACTCCTCGACCTCGGGCAGGTTGTGGCAGGTGCGCCAGCCGCCGGGGCGGCGGGACACGAAGAGTCGCTCCGGCGTCTCGAGGTGCGGAGTGTGCAACCGGCGCCCGATCTCCGCGTAGAGGGCACCCAGCCCGAGGTCGACGTAGTGCGGCATCGAGAAGCCCGGCGTCACGGCATACAGCACCTCGGGCCGCACGGCCGCGTCGTGCGGGACGTAGGCCACCTCGTCGGCGGGGATGCCGAGGGCGTCGAGGAGCCGGCGCTGGTAGTCGGGCACCTCGGTCTGCCCCTCGCGGAGGCTGATGAGCGGGCGGACGTCCGGGTCGAGACGACGCGCCTCGGTCCAGCCGTGGTAGCGCGAGATCACCTCCGTCATCACGTGGCCGTAGTGACCGGGGTACTCCGTGTCGAGGTAGACGTAGCTGCCGGGGAGGTCGGTCGGGGTGGGCTCCCACCGCGACAGGAGCCGGTCGAGGGCGGCGTTGCCGCCCACCATGGTGTGGTGCACGAGTCGGCGACCGAGGTGGTGTCGGAAGGTGTCGGGGAGGTAGAAGTCGCCCGTCATCACTCGTTGGCGCGGGAGGACGGTGGGGGCGCAGTAGCGGCGCAGCGACTGCTCGGGCACGTTGACGGTGCCCGGCCCGTGGACCGGGCCCTCGCCGTGCACGGTGACCGTGGCGCGGCTGGGATAGGAGTAGGCGGGCCGGGTCTCGACGACGCGGCCCCAGGTGTCGCCGTAGCGGCGGGTGAGCATCTCGGACGCGCGCGCGTCCCGGAGCTTGAAGCGGTGCCGGTTCGTCTTGCGGACGAATGCCGCGTCGCCGGAACGCACGATGGCAGAGGAGGACTCGCGGAGCTCGGCATCGGCCGCATCGAGGGTCTCCGCCTCGCTGGCCGCGCCGGCCGGGCCGGAGGTGGTGGCCCCGGAGGTGGTGGAGCCGTCGGAGGTGTCGGGGGTGGCGAGGCGGTCGAGCAGGTCGAGCACCGTCTCACCCGGCACGTCGTGCAGGGCCGGGTCGGCGACGTCGGACAGACGGTCCACGACGTACCACCCACCAGGCTCGAGCAGCAGGAACATCTCCCGGAAGCAGGCCAGCTTCTGCCCCTTGCGCCCGTTGCCGGACTCGACGACGAGCTGAGGGCGCGGCAGGGTGGCGACGTGGTGGACGCGGTCCCAGATGGTCAGGCACGTCGTGACCCGAACGTTCGCCGGCAGCGCCGCGGTGCGGGCCGGGTCGTCCGCCGAGACGGTGAGCACGTGGATGGTGACCTCCCCGAGGCGCCGGCCCAGCTCGGTCGCGACCTCGACGGTGTCGTGACCGAGGACGAGCACGATGTCGCGCACGGCGGGAGCACCGAGTGGCGAGGCCTGCTCCGCAGCGCCGGTCCCGTCGTGGGGAGGAGCGCCCGTCTGGACGAGGTCGAGGACCGTCTGCGCGAGTCCGTTCACGCGGTGGCTCACGACTCGTCCCCGACGTAGGCCGGACCGGCGCAGGCGAGCACCGCGCGGTCCACGCGGTCGCGCCAGGCTCGGGCGTCGCCCGACCGGTCGGCGAGGGCGTCGAGGAGGTCCGACTGGAGCAGGCGGCGCCCCGGCACGGCGTCGATGCGGTCGAGGATCTCGGCGGGCACGAGCTGAGGGTCCGGCCGGCGGTACTCCGCCAGGATGGCGTCGTAGGCGTCTGGCAGGACCGTGCTCTGGGGATCGAGCCCCGCGACGAGGACCATCCCGGTCGGCTCGGTGTCCAGCGGGAGCACGACGAGGTCGGGCCGGTAGCGTCGCAGCACCTCGGTGAGACGGAAGACGTCGCCCGCCCAGTCGCGGCTGTGGCGGCTGCGGGCTGCCTCCTCGGCGTCACGGGGGAGCATGTCGTCCAGGACGACGACCGAGCGAGGGCCGCTGTGGCGTTCGGCGTTGACGAAGTCGCGCAGGGCGGCCTCGACGAGGTGCAGCCCGTCGATGAACGTGAGGTCGACAGGCAGCCCCCGCGTGAGGTCGGCGAGGTCGCGGTGGGCGAAGAAGTCGTCACTGGTCGTCCTGACCAGGGCGATGTCCGCGTCGACCGGGTGGGTCAGGGAGAACGCGGGGTCGATCCCGATGGAGCGGCACCGTGCGAGCGACAGGCTGTGCCCGTCGCTGACGCCGATCTCGAGGTAGGTGCTCGGCGACAACCGCTCGTGCAGTGCCCTCAGCACCTCGGTGTACCACACGGTTCGTCGTCCTCCGTCAGAGCATGGGTCGGGCGCCTCCCGACGCTCGCGCCAGCATAGTGTTCGGCATCGGCCGGGACGGGGAGCGAGGCGGCGCGTGTGGCGCCACGACCTCCACGACGCCCGCCCTGTCAAGACTTGATTTGTTCCAGAAAGCGGACCAGACTCGAACCATGTCCGGAGCCCAGGTCGAGCAGCAGCTGCGCGAGGCCGGACTCCGCGTCACGCGCCAGCGGCTCGC
This sequence comes from Terrabacter ginsenosidimutans, assembly GCF_039539425.1. NCBI lineage: Bacteria > Bacillati > Actinomycetota > Actinomycetes > Micrococcales > Intrasporangiaceae > Terrabacter > Terrabacter ginsenosidimutans. Next base: position 93,549 of record NZ_BAABDC010000002.1, read on the forward strand.
CGTGCTCACGGTTCTGCACGACCACCCGCACACCGACACCGACACCGTCATCCGACGTGTCCGCGAGGCCACCGGGGACGTGTCCCACCAGGCCGTCTACGACGTGCTGCGGGCCCTGACCGACGCCGGGCTCGTGCGCCGCATCCAGCCGACGGGCTCCGTGGCCCGCTACGAGGTGCGCGTGGGCGACAACCACCACCACGTCGTGTGCCGGTCGTGCGCGGCGATCGCCGACGTCGACTGCGCCGTCGGCGAGGCCCCGTGCCTCACGGCATCCGACAGCCATGGCTTCCTCATCGACCAGGCCGAGGTGACGTACTGGGGACTTTGTCCCTCGTGCGCTGCCGCGGCCGCCTCCTGAATGCCCACCCGAAGAAGAGAAGGACGTCCCGTGTCTGAGCAGCAGCACACCGCCAAGCCTGACGCCGAAGTCGGCGAGATGAACGAGCCGGAGGCCGCCAAGTGCCCCGTGGCCCACGACCGGGCGACCCGTCCCGGTGGCACGAGCAACGAGGAGTGGTGGCCCAACCGCCTCAACCTCAAGGTGCTCGCCAAGAACCCCGCCGTCGCCAACCCGCTCGGTGACGACTTCGACTACGCCGCGGCCTTCAACAGCCTCGACCTCGCCGCCGTCAAGGCCGACATCGCGGCCGTGCTCACCGACTCTCAGGACTGGTGGCCCGCGGACTTCGGCCACTACGGCCCCTTCATGATCCGCATGGCCTGGCACAGCGCCGGCACCTACCGCGTGCACGACGGGCGCGGCGGCGCCGGAGCCGGCCAGCAGCGCTTCGCGCCGCTCAACTCCTGGCCCGACAACGGCAACCTCGACAAGGCCCGCCGCCTGCTGTGGCCGGTGAAGAAGAAGTACGGCCAGAAGCTCTCGTGGGCCGACCTCATCGTGCTCACCGGCAACGTCGCCCTCGAGTCGATGGGCTTCACGACCTTCGGCTTCGGTGGCGGACGCGCGGACGTCTGGGAGCCGGACGACGACGTCTACTGGGGCTCGGAGGCCGAGTGGCTGGGCGACGAGCGCTACACCGGCGACCGCGACCTCGAGAGCCCCCTCGCGGCGGTCCAGATGGGCCTGATCTACGTCAACCCGGAGGGTCCCAACGGCAACCCGGACCCGCTCTCCTCGGCGCGCGACATCCGCGAGACGTTCGGCCGCATGGCGATGAACGACGAGGAGACCGTGGCTCTCATCGCCGGTGGCCACACCTTCGGCAAGACCCACGGTGCGGCGGACCCGCTCACGTACGTCGGCCCCGAGCCCGAGGGAGCCCCGCTCGAGCAACAGGGGCTGGGCTGGAAGCAGTCCTACGGCACCGGCAAGCTCCAGGACGCCATCACCTCGGGCCTCGAGGTGACGTGGACCCCGACGCCGACGCAGTGGGACAACACCTTCTTCGACGTGCTCTTCGGCCACGAGTGGGAGCTGTCCCACAGCCCGGCCGGGGCCAACCAGTGGGTGGCCAAGGACGCCGAGGCGATCATCCCGGCCCCCAACGAGGGCGGCGAGAAGCGGCTGCCCACGATGCTGACGACCGACCTCGCGCTGCGGGTCGACCCGGCCTACGAGAAGATCTCGCGGCGCTTCCACGAGAACCCCGCCGAGTTCGCCGACGCCTTCGCCCGCGCGTGGTTCAAGCTGACCCACCGAGACATGGGCCCCATCGAGCGCTACCTCGGCCCCGAGGTCCCGCAGGAGGAGTTGCTCTGGCAGGACCCGCTGCCGACCGCCTCGGGCGACCCGGTCGGCGCCGACGACGTCGCGGCCCTCAAGCAGGCCATCGCGGGCGCGGGCCTGTCCACGACCCAGCTCGTGAAGGCGGCGTGGGCCTCGGCCTCGACGTTCCGCAGCAGCGACAAGCGCGGCGGTGCCAACGGTGCCCGCGTGCGCCTCGAGCCGCAGAGCGGCTGGGACGTCAACGACCCCGCCGAGCTCGCCGCGACCCTGCGGGCGCTCGAGGGCATCCAGGCCGACTTCAACGGCCGCGGCGGCGCGACCGTCTCCCTCGCCGACCTCATCGTCCTCGGCGGCAACGTCGCGGTCGAGCAGGCCGCTGCCGCAGGGGGCGTCACCGTCGAGGTGCCCTTCCGCGCCGGTCGGGTCGACGCCTCCCAGGAGCAGACCGACGTCGAGTCGTTCGGCTACCTCGAGCCGAAGCACGACGGCTTCCGCAACTACCTCGGCAAGTCGGGTCGCGTGCCGGCCGAGTACCTCCTCGTCGACCGCGCCAACCTGCTCGGCCTCTCGGCCCCGCAGATGACGGTCCTCGTCGGAGGTCTGCGCGTCCTCGGTGCCAACACCGGCGGCTCGACGACCGGTGTGTTCACCGACCGTCCCGGCACGCTGAGCAACGACTTCTTCGTCAACCTGCTCGAGCTCGGCACGACGTGGACCCCGACCAACGAGGCCGCCGACGAGTTCACCGCGACCAACGCCGCGGGTCAGCAGACGTGGACCGGCAGCCGCGTCGACCTGCTCTTCGGCTCCAACTCCGAGCTGCGCGCCCTCGCCGAGGTCTACGCCAGCGACGACGCCGCTGAGAAGTTCGTCAACGACTTCGTCGCCGCCTGGTCCCACGTCATGGAGGCCGACCGCTTCGACGTGTCATGACGTCCTGACGCACGCGGGGTCCGGGACGGCGCTCGCCGTCCCGGGCCCTTCGCGTTCCCGGTGCGTGTCTCGAGGACGTATGCCGTGTGCCGGCTAGGGCTGGACGGTGCCCGTCGCCCGGGCCGTGCGCCCGTCGGGGGACTCCAGGACGGTCTCGAGGGTGATCGGTGCCTGCGCGGGGATCCACACGGCATACCTCCTCGTGCCGGCGGCGCCCTCGACCCGCACCGCGTGGACCTGTCCGTCGTCCGGGAAGAAGGGCAGCCCGGTCGGGATGTCGGCGAGCACGAGGTCCGCCGCCGCGACCGTGACGAGCGGGAAGATCGGCCCGACGGGTGGTCGGACGACGGGCGGCAGGGGGACGACCGGGGGCCCGCCGAAAACCGCCGAGACCGGTGCGGACGGGGCGACACCCCGGACCGGGCAGGTGTCCCCGCGACGTGATGGAATCCTCCGGTGGTCATCCTCCGTCGAGCTCCTGCTCTCGCACCGGCCCAGGTGCGGCTCGACGAGCGGCAGCAAGCCGCCCTCGACTCGACCGCCCGGGTGCTGCGCGTCCTCGGCGGCCCGGGCACCGGGAAGTCGACCCTCGCGGTCGAGCTCGTCGTCGACGCGGTGCGGCGGCAGGGGCTGCGCGCCGACGCGTGCCTCGTGCTCACCTCGAGCCGGAGCGCGGCCGCCCGGCTGCGCCAGCAGGTCACCGTGCGTCTCGGGGGCACCTCGACCGAGTCGCTCGCGCGCACGTGGCAGGCGTTCGGCTTCGGCGTGCTGCGCATCGAGGCGGCCCTGCGCGGCGACCCGCCGCCGCGGCTGCTCAACGGCCCCGAGCAGGACGTCATCCTGCGCGACCTGTTGGCCGGGCACCGCTCCGGGGAGGTGGCCGGACCGGTCTGGCCCGAGGAGCTGCGCGAGGCACTGACGACCCGCGGGTTCCGCAATGAACTGCGTGACCTGCTGATGCGTGCCGTCGAGCTCGGGCAGGGGCCGGACGAGCTGGCGCAGCTCGCGATCGAGCACGACCGGCCCGAGTGGGCCGCGGCCGCGCACGTGCTGCGCGAGTACGACCAGGTCACCTCCTTCAGCCGCCACGGGTCCTACGACCCCGCGTGGGTGCTCACGGCCGTCGCCGAGCTCCTCGACGACGACGCATCGGCCCTCGACCGCCTCCACGAGCGCATCCGCCTCGTCGTCGTGGACGACGCCCAGGAGCTGACCTCGGCGGCGGCCCGGCTGCTGCGCGTCGTCGCGCGACCGGGCGGGCCGCGCGTGGTGCTGCTCGGCGACCCCGACTGCGCGGTCCAGACCTTCCGCGGCGCCGACCCGCGCTTCCTCGCCGACGGCTGGACCGACCTCGCAGGGTCGGGGCGCGACCCGCGTTTCGTCGGGGGACTCTTCGACCTGATCGACGACCTGGACGAGGGCGCGAGCGAGACCGTCGTCCTCGACCGGACGCACCGGCTGGGCGCCGCGATGGCCGGCACCGCCGACCGCGTGTCCCGACGCATCGGCGCCCTCGGCGGTGGCGAGCAGCGTCGGATGACGCCGGCGACCACCGACCCGACGCGGGGCTCCGTCGAGGTGGCGCTCCTGCGGTCCGCCGCGCAGGAGACCGCCCACGTCGCCGCCCTGCTGCGACGTGCCCACCTCGTCGAGGGCGTGCCCTGGACCGACATGGCCGTCGTGGTCCGTGGGTCGGGACGCGCCGACACGATGCGCCGCCTGCTGGGGCAGGCCGGGGTGCCGATCGAGGCCGGGAGCGCGGAGACCCCGGTCCGCGACGAGAGTGCGGTGCGGCCACTGCTCCACCTGCTCGAGGAGAGCATCGAGATCGCTCGTGCCGAGCACCGGGGTGAGGCCCACGTCATCGACCCGGTCCGGGCCGCCGACCTCGTCCTGTCGCCCGTCGGAGGCTCCGACACCGTGGGCCTGCGACGGCTGCGTCGGCTGCTGCGACAGGACGAGCTCGCTTCCGGCGGTGGACGCTCGAGCGACGAGCTGCTGGCAGAGCTGCTCCAGGCGCCGCCGCGGGCCCGCCTGCTCGGCTCGACCGGCCGGCCGGCCGAACGCATCGCGACGGCACTCGCGGCAGGTGCCGCCGCGGCACGCGTGGGCGACGACGGTCGCTGGGCCCAAGGAGTCAGCGCGGAGTCGGTGCTGTGGGCGATCTGGGAGGGCGCGGGCGTCGCCGAGGGGTGGCGTCGGCAGGCGTTGGCGGGAGGCACATCGGGGGAGCGGGCCGACCGTGACCTCGACGCCGTGCTCGCCCTCTTCGACGCCGCCGGGGCCTTCGTCGACCGGCTGCCCACCGCTGGTCCCGACAAGTTCCTCGAGCACATCCAGGGACAGGACGTGCCGGGCGACACCCTGCTCGTCGGCGGCCAGTCCGGTGGCCGCGTCGCCCTGCTGACTCCACAGACGGCCGCCGGTCGGCAGTGGCGCATCGTCGTCGTCGCCGGGGTCCAGGAGGGGGTGTGGCCCGACCTGCGCCTGCGTGGCTCGGTGCTCGGTTCCGAGGACCTCGTCAACGTCGTGGCGCAGCGACCGCTCGGCTTCCGCGCCGCTCAGGCTGCGGTGCGCTACGACGAGACACGCCTCTTCCTCGTCGCCGTCACCCGGGCCACGGAGCGACTCCTCGTCACTGCCGTCGGCAACGAGGACGAGCAGCCTTCGGTCTACCTCGACCTCGTCGACCCGCCGGCCACGACTCGCCTCGCCGACGAGGTGCGCCCCCACTCCGAGGTGGCCCGCACGATGACCCTGCCCGGGCTCGTCGGCGAGCTGCGACGCGAGGCGGTCAGCCCCGACCCCGGCGTCGCCGAGCCCGCCCTCAACCTGCTCGCTGCTGCCGCCCGCGAAGGCGTTCGGGGCGCCGACCCCCGCTCGTGGTGGGCGCTGCGGTCCGTCACGAGCGAGCGACCGGTCCGCCGGCCCGACGAGCCCGTCCCGGTCTCGCCGTCCAAGGTGACCTACTTCGCGGAGTGCGGCCTGCGCTGGTTCCTCACGTCCGTCGGCGGCGAGGGGGTGTCTCTCGGCGCCGCGTCCGTCGGCACCTTCGTCCACGACATCGTCGCCGAGCTGCCCGACGCGCCGCTCGAGCAGCTGAAGCACGAGGTCGACGAACGCTGGGGGCGGCTCGGGCTCAAGCCCGGCTGGGTCACCGACCGCACCCACCAGGAGGCGCACGACATGGTGGCCCGGTTCGCCGCCTACCGCGACGGTGCCGAGCGTGACTGGGAGCGCGTCGGGATCGAGACCGACTTCCGGGTCGAGGTCGGCCGGGCCGTCGTGGCCGGTCGGGTCGACCGCATCGAGCGCGACGCCGAGGGTCGCCTGCGGATCATCGACCTCAAGACCGGCAAGTCCAAGCCGACCAGGGCCGAGCTGGCCGAGCACGGCCAGCTCGGGGCCTACCAGGTGGCGGTCGAGGAGGGGGGCTTCCCGGGTCTCGGTGAGCGCAGCGCCGGGGCCGCGCTCGTCTTCATCGGCAAGGGCGGCCTGTCCGGACTCAAGCCGAGCGTGCTGCCCCAACCGCCGCTCACGAGCAGCGAGGACCCCACCTGGGCGCGCAGGCTCGTCCAGGAGACCGCCGAGGGCATGGGCGGCGCCGAGTTCCGCGCCACTCAGGGCAAGGCCTGCGAGACCTGCCCCGTCCGGTCGGCGTGCCCCGTCCAGCCCGAGGGGGACGCGCTGTGACCTCCACCGAGACGCGACCCGCCACCGCCGTGCAGCACAGCGCCCTCGACATCGCGACGGCCCTGGAGATGCCGCCGCCCACCCAGGAGCAGGCCGCCGTCATCGAGGCAGGGGCCCGTCCGCTGCTCGTCGTGGCCGGCGCGGGCTCGGGCAAGACCGAGACGATGGCCGCGCGCGTCGTGTGGCTCGTCGCCAACGGCCTCGTCGACCCCGACCAGGTGCTCGGACTCACCTTCACCCGCAAGGCTGCAGCCGAGCTCTCCCAGCGCATCGCCAAGCGGCTGCGCGGTCTCGAGCGCGCGGGCATCTGGACCCCGCCCGCCGACGACGGCACGGGCGCCGAGGTGCTCGGCGGCACCCCGACCGTCTCGACCTACCACGCGTATGCCGGCCGTCTGGTCCGCGAGCACGCCCTCCGCGTCGGCATCGAGCCGGAGTTCCGCATCCTCACCGAGGCCGGTGCGTGGCAGCTCGCCGCCGAGGCCGTGTCCCGGTGGGACGGCCCGATGGACGATGTCGTCAAGAGCGAGGCCACCGTCATCCAGGCCGTCATGGCGCTCGCCGGTGAGATGGCCGAGCACGTTCGCACGCCGGGCGAGGTGATCGACCACCTCGATGCCGTGTTGGCCCGGCTCGACGCGCTCCCGGACGGTGAGGGCCGCGGTTCGCTCACCGCGGCCCGGGATGCCGTCGCCGTGCTGCGCGAGCGACGCACGGTGCTGCCGATCGTCGAGGCGTTCCTCGCCCTCAAGCGTGAGCGGGAGTCGCTCGACTTCGCCGACCAGATGGCCATCGCCGCCCGGCTGACGCGGTCGGTCCCGGCCGTCGGCGAGATCGAGCGCCAGCGCTTCCGGGCCGTGCTGCTCGACGAGTTCCAGGACACCTCCGAGGCGCAGCTGGAGCTGCTGCGATCGCTCTTCCACCACCCCGGGGTGGCGCTCACCGCAGTCGGCGACCCCAACCAGTCCATCTACGGCTGGCGCGGGGCGAGCGCGACGACCCTGCTGCGTTTCCCCTCCGAGTTCGCGAGCGACGCCGGGCCCGCCGACGTGCTGCCGCTCTCGACGAGCTGGCGCAACGACTCGCTCATCCTCGACGCCGCCAACGCCGTCGCGGCGCCGCTCGCGACCGAGCACGTGCAGCCGCTCCGGCCCCGCCCGGGCGCCGGTGTCGGCTCGATCGAGGTGGCCCGCCTGGAGACCGCGGAGGAGGAGGCCGACCACCTGGCCGGCTGGATCGCCTCGCACTGGTTCAGCCCCAGCGGGCGACGCACGGGGCGCAGCGCCGCGGTGCTGTGCCGTCGGCGCTCGACCTTCCCGCTGGTCCTCGAGGCGCTGCGGCGCCGGCAGCTCCCGGTCGAGGTCGTCGGCCTCGGTGGGCTGCTCGTGACCCCTGAGGTGAGCGACCTCGTGGCAGCACTCTGGGTCGTGCAGGACCCGACGCGCGGTGACCAGCTGATGCGCCTGCTCACCGGGCCGGTCGTGCGCCTCGGGGCAGCCGACCTGGCCGGGCTCTGGGCCTGGGCGCGCGAGCTGCACTCCCGCACGCCCCGACCCGGGGCTTCTCCGGTCGTCGACGACGGCCCCGAGCTGCGCCAGGCCCCGCAGACGCCACCGCCGACGCCGCCGACGGACCCTGCAGCCGCAGGGGATCCGGGGACGGCGCCGGGGGCCCCAGCCCCCGACGAGGAAGCCGTCATCGACCGCCGGGGCTCGGACCTCGCCGCCGACAGCGCCGACACGGCCACGCTCGTCGAGGCCCTCGACGACCTGCCCCGACCCGGCTGGACGGGACGAGACGGCGCCCGCATCGGCGACGAGGCCCTGGCGCGCCTGCACGACCTCGGGGCCGTCGTCCGGCGCCTGCGCCGGCTCACGGCACTGCCGCTCGTCGACCTGGTCGCCGAGGCCGAGGTCGCGATCGGGCTCGACATCGAGGTGCTGTCCCGGCCCGAGCACACCGCGTCGACGGCGCGAGTCCACCTCGACGCGTTCGCCGACGTCGCCGCGCGCTATGCCACGACCGCAGACCGCCCGACCCTCTCCGGCTTCCTCAGCTGGCTCGACGCCGCCCGGGACCAGGAGCGTGGCCTCGACGCCGGGCACACCGAGTCCGACGCCGACGCCGTCCAGGTCCTCACCGTCCACGCCGCCAAGGGTCTCGAGTGGGACGTCGTCGCCGTCCCCACCCTCGTCGAGGGAGTCTTCCCCGCCCACGGCGCGACCGCGGTGTCACCGGTCGTCGACAGCGACCCCACGGCATACGCCTGCTCCGGCGACGTCAAGGACAAGGGCTGGCTCATCGGGCTCGACTCGCTTCCCTACGACCTTCGCGGTGACCGCGCCGGACTGCCACACCTCGACTGGCGGGGGGTCCCGGACCGCAAGGCGCTGAGCGCCGCCATCGACGCGTTCGTCCTCGACGGAGGCCGCCACGCCGTTGCCGAGGAGCGCCGCCTCGCCTACGTGGCGCTGACCCGCGCCCGCTCCTCGATGCTCCTGACGACGCATCTCTGGGGCGCCGCCAAGAAGACCCTGTCGGTGCCGTCCCGCTTCCTGACCGAGGTCGAGGACACGCTGCCGGGCGCCGTTGCCCGGAGGGCCTGGGCCGCCGACCCAGAGCCGGTCGTCGACGACAAGGGCAAGGCCGCGGCCCCGACGAACCCGCACCTTGCGGTCCCGGTCTCGCAGCTCTGGCCTCACGACCCGATGGGTGTTCGACGCGCCGGCCTGCTCGATGCCCATCGTCGGATCGCCTCGCTCGTCGACGCGGGTCCTGTGGTGCCGCACGGGGACCCGCGGGTCGACAATCTGCGGATCCTCTTGGCGGAGCAGGCTGCCCGTCGATCGAGGGGCGAGCCCGTCGTGGACGTCCCGCGCCACCTGTCGGCGTCCGCGGTCGTGTCGCTGGCCCGTGACGCCGAGGCCTTCGCCATGTCGCTGCGCCGGCCGATGCCCAGCCCGCCGGCCGTGGCTGCCCGTCAGGGCACCGCCTTCCACGCGTGGATCGAGGAGCACTACTCCCGGGCCGCGTTCGTCGACGTGCTCGACCTGCCCGGTAGCGCCGACGAGGGCGCGGCCGACGACAGCGACCTCGACGCGATGAAGGACCGGTTCCTCGCCAGCGAGTGGGCCGACCGCATCCCGGAGGAGATCGAGATGTCGATCGAGACCATCATCGACGGCATCGCCGTCCGCGGCCGGGTCGACGCGGTGTTCCCCCGCGACGACGGCGGTTGGACCGTCGTCGACTGGAAGACGGGTGCCCGGCCCACCGGGCGGGACGCCACAGTCCGCGCCCTCCAGCTCGGGGCGTATGCCGTCGCCTTCGCCCGTCTGCGCGGCGTCGACCCGTCGCTCGTCGATGCGGCGTTCTACTACGCCGGCCAGGGCATCACCGTCCGCCCCGACCTCCCCGGCGAGGCCGCGCTCGTCGACCTCCTGCGCACCCTGCCCGACTAGCTCGACCCCTACTCGAGTGAGCGCCCCGTCCCACTCTGGTGGGCCGGTGCAGAATGCGTCATTGCTCGCCTGGTGTTGAACGCTCACTCGACTGGGGCTGAGCGCTCACTCGACTGGGGTCAGGCGGGGGCGTCGCGGGTGGGGCGCTCGGTGCGCTCTGAGTGGTGCTCGACCGGGACGAAGTCGGAGGCGCCCTCGTGGAGGTCGAGCACTCCGTCGATGTCCTCGGGCAGGGCCTCGACCTCGTCGATCTCGAAGGTCGACGCGTCGGCGTCCGCCGCCAGGACGGGCACCGGCTGCGACTCCTCGACGGCGGCGTAGGCCTCGTTGGCCTCGTCGGCCCGCGCCGAGCCCACGAGGCCGGAGGCGTCCGCTGCTGCCGGTGCCAGCGCCTCGGCCGGCTCCGGGGCGGGCGACGCCGTCGAGGCGTGGGCCGCCTCCGAGTCCCGTTCGTGCGGCTCGGACGTCTGGAACGGCTCGGCGTGTGGCGCTGCGGGCTCGGACAGGTCGGCTGCCGGCCCGGTCTCCCCGGCCGCAGGCTCGTGCTGCCCGTCCAGCAGCGAGGTCATCGAGATGGCCTGGGTCTCGCCGAGCATGGGGAACGGCACGTGCGGCTGGGTCGCGTCCCACTCGGGCTCGGGGCGCTCGGGGTCGTCGGGGTCGAGCACGGCAGCGGCGTTCTCGTGCGACTGCCGGGTGCGCTCGCTCCGCTCGGCGTCCTCGAGCGCGTGGCGACGATCGTCCGCCTCGACCTGCGCGTCGAGGGCCCGGAGGTCGTCGGCGGTGCGTTCCACGACGTCGAGCTGTCCCGAGGCGAGCGCCTGGAGCAGGGCGCGCAGCGGCGCCATCTCGGCGGCGAGACGAGCACGACGGACGAGGTGGACGTCGGGGCGTTCGATCCTGGACGCCGCGTAGGCCTCGAGCACGGCGTCGAGCGTCGCGGGCAGGGCGACGCTGGCGAGCTCGGCGAAGTCGTCGGCGGGATCGCCGACGCGGCTCTCCTCCCACGCCAGGACCCCGCGGACGTGACCCGTCGACGAGTCGTCGTCGTCGTCGAACGAGGCGAGGATGTTGTGTCCGACGAAGGTGCCGTGGACCGGTGTCGGGGCGAACCGCCACAACGACACCTCCTCGAGGGCGTGCTCCCAGCGCGTGAGCAGACCGGTCGGCACGTGCCCGGTGGCAGCGGCCCGGTCGAGCTCGGAGAGCTGACGACGACGGTGGGCCTCCGCGTCGTATGCAGGCCGCCCCGCCTCCTCGAACAGCAGGTGCTCGACGTTGTGGATGTGGGCGAGCGTGCGTCCGACCTCGGCCGTCAGCGGACCGGGCTCCAGCCCGGCGAGGTCGAGCGGGCGGCCCGGGACGCGCAGGTACACGGCCGCGCGGCCCTCGGGCACCGCGGCGAAGCCCCGCACCATCGGCATGGCCACGTCGAGCCGCCGCCCGAGCAGCCCGGAGAGGGCGGAGATGTCGTCGAGCATCGCGCCGGCGGCCTGAGTAGACGGCGCCTTGACGACCCACCGGCGGTCCTGGCTGTCCTGCACGTAGGCGATCTCGAACAGGTCGCCGGGCTCGCTGGGCACGCCCTCCACGGTCACCGGGTCGAGGCCCGGCACGGCCGAGCTCGCCAGGGCGGCGAGGAAGAGCGGGCTGCGCGTCACGAGACCACCGTAGGTCGAGCGGCGCGCTGAGCGTGGGAGGCGACGCCCGGGCCGGTGGTTCGCGGGAGTCGAGGCGAACGCCGGTGTGACCGCACGGGAGTGATGGCACGGGTGGGAGGTGCAGGTGGGCGCAGGTGGGAGGGCACGAGCCAGCCGCCCTAGGGTGGGCCGTGTGGCACTGACCGAGGAGACCCTGGCCGACCTTGCGCTCTCGCGCAGCGCACTGGACCGGGTGGCGCTCGAGCGCCGTCGCCCCGAGATCCTCACCGAGCTGCTCGACGACCCGCGGACGAGGGTCGTCGAGGTCCGAGGCGACCGGATGCACGTCGCGCCCGGTGGTGGCACCGCCGGGAGCGCAGGGAGCGCCACCGATGACGGCCTCCGGCTCGTCCTGCGTGCGCCGGAGCCCGCGGATCACGCGCGGCTGGGACTGCTCCTCGGGCGCGACGGCGACCGGACGGCATACGTCGGCGTCGTGACGCAGGCCGCAGACGGTGAGGTCGACCCCGCACAGGATGGATGGCTGACCCTTCGGCAGGCCGGCGAAGCCCTGGCCCCGCTCGACGCCGGCGTCTTCACGACGGCCCTGGCGCTCGCCAACTGGCACGCCACCCACCGCTTCTGCCCCCGCTGCGGCGCCCCGACCGGGCCCGCCCAGGCAGGCTGGGTGCGGCGGTGCGAACGGGAGGGGAGCGAGCACTACCCGCGCACCGACCCGGCCGTCATCATGTCGGTCGTCGACCCGGACGGCCGCCTGCTCCTGGGTCGCGGGGCCCACTGGCCCGAGGGACGCTTCTCGGTACTGGCCGGCTTCGTCGAGCCCGGGGAGTCGTTCGAGGCAGCGGTCGCCCGCGAGGTGGCCGAGGAGGTCGGTGTCAGCGTCGACGGCGCGCGCTACCTCGGCAACCAGCCGTGGCCCTTCCCGTCGTCGGTCATGATCGGCTTCGAGGCGACGACCCGCGAGACGGCGCTGACGATCGACCCCGTCGAGATGGCCGAGGCACGCTGGGTGAGCCGCGATGAGTATCGCGACCTGCTGCGCAGCGGCACGATCCGCACGCCGAGCGGCATCTCGATCGCCAAGCGCATCATCGAGCACTGGCTCGGCCAGACGGTCGAGTCCGTCGTCCCGCCGGGGCTGGCCACCGGCTTCTGAGCCGAGCCTGAGGTCAGCGGGCGAGCCAGCGGGTGAGTCAGCGGGTGAGTCAGCCGGCGAGGCGGGAGCGCACCTCGGCGAGTGACGGGTTGGTCGCAGCCGAGCCGTCGGGGAAGACGACGGTCGGGACCGTGCGGTTGCCGCCGTTGACCTGCTCGACGAGGTCGACGTGCTCGGGGTTGGCTTCGAGGTCGATCTCGGTGAACGGGACACCCTCTCGGGACAGCTGGCCCTTGAGGCGGGTGCAGTAGCCGCACCACGTCGTCGTGAACATCGTGACCGAGCCCTGCTCGGGGGTGACCTGGCTGGTGTCGGGCATGGCTTCCCTTGTTCGGCGTCGGCTCGTCGCCGGCGTGTCGTCGACTCGTGGTGCGGAGGTGGGGACGGGCGCCACGGCCGTCGTCCCTCGATGCAAGGATGACCCCATGGCCAAGCGCGGCGCAAAACGACCCCGGAAGATGGACCTCCACGTCTACGAGACCGAGGTCCGTCGCCTGCAGGCCGAGCTCGTCGCCTTCCAGGAGTGGGTGCGCGCCACGGGGCAGCGCGTCGTCGTCGTCTTCGAGGGCCGCGACGCCGCCGGCAAGGGCTCGGCGATCAAACGGATCACCGAGTACCTCAGCCCCCGCGTCGCCCGCATCGCGGCGCTCCCGGCGCCGACCGACCGCGAGAAGTCGCAGTGGTACTTCCAGCGCTACATCGCCCATCTGCCGGCTGCCGGCGAGATCGTGCTGTTCGACCGGTCCTGGTACAACCGGGCCGGCGTCGAGCGGGTCATGGGCTTCTGCACCGACGAGCAGTACTCCCGCTTCCTCGAGCAGGCGCCGGTCTTCGAGCAGATGCTCGTCGACGACGGGATCATCCTGCGCAAGTACTGGTTCAGCGTCTCCGACGTCGAGCAGGAGCGCCGCTTCCGCTCCCGCGCCAAGGACCCCATGCGCCAGTGGAAGCTCTCGCCGATGGACCTCGAGTCGATCACCCGGTGGGAGGACTACTCCGAGGCGAAGGACATCATGATGGCCCGGACGAGCAGCGACCACGCTCCGTGGTACGTCGTCGAGTCCGAGGACAAGCGCCGCTCGAGGGTCAACGTGATGCACCACCTGCTCAGCTCCATCCCGCACGCGGAGGTCGCCCCCGACGTGCCCCCCGTCCCGAGGCGGCCGGCCCCGCGCGGCTACGAGCGACCGCCGCAGCACGAGCAGAACTACGTGCCGGACCACGCCGCGAGCGTGCTGGCCACCTTGAAGGGTGATCACTCCTGAGCGCCGTACCCTCCGCCGACCAGATCCTCGACGGGCTGGACCCCGAGCAGCGTGAGGTCGCGATGGCCCCGCCGGGCCCGTTGTGCATCCTCGCGGGCGCCGGCACGGGCAAGACCCGCGCCATCACCCACCGCATCGCGTATGCCGTGCACTCCGGCGCGCAGCAGCCGCAACGGGTGCTGGCGCTGACCTTCACGGCCCGCGCCGCTGGTGAGATGCGCACGCGCCTGCGCGGCCTCGGCGTCCAGGGCGTGCAGGCCCGCACGTTCCATGCCGCTGCCCTGCGCCAGCTGCACTTCTTCTGGCCGCAGGCCATCGGCGGAGCGGCCCCCGAGGTGATGAGCCACAAGGCGGCTGCCGTCGCGGAGGCGGCGAGCCGCCTGCGCATGCAGTTCGACCGCACCACCGTCCGCGACCTGGCCGCGGAGATCGAGTGGGCCAAGGTCAACCTGCTGACGCCGCAGTCGTATGCCGCCCGCGCCCGAGAGCAGCGCCGTGAGCCTCCCGGCCTCGATCTCACGGCCATGGCGAGGCTCTTCGAGGCCTATGAGGACGTCAAGCAGCGCCGAGGGGTCATCGACTTCGAGGACGTCCTGCTCCTGACGGTCGGCATCCTCGACGAGCGCGAGGACATCGCGCGCACGGTTCGGGGCCAGTACCGCCAGTTCGTCGTCGACGAGTACCAGGACGTCAACGACCTGCAGCAGCGGCTCCTCGACCAGTGGCTGGGGGAGCGCAAGGACCTCTGCGTCGTCGGCGACCCCGCCCAGACGATCTACTCCTTCACGGGAGCCAGCCCCCGCCACCTCGTCGGCTTCCCCCAGCGCTTCCCCGGAGCCCAGGTCGTGCGGCTCGTCCGCAACTACCGCTCGACCCCGCAGATCGTCGGCCTCGCCAACACGATCGTCGCGTCCGGCACGCAGGCCGCCCGCGACGGTGCGGTGCGTCTGCTCGCCCAGTCCGAGCCCGGACCGGTGCCCGAGCTGACGAACCACCCCGACGACCCGGCCGAGGCCGCTGCCGTCGCCCAGCGCATCCGCACCCTGGTCGACGGCGGTCACCCGGCGGCCGAGATCGCGATCCTCTTCCGCACCAACGCCCAGTCCGAGGCCTTCGAGTCGGCCCTCACCGATGCCGGGGTGGCCTACCTCGTGCGCGGGGGTGACCGCTTCTTCGCGCGCAAGGAGGTGCGTGACGCGATCCTGCTGCTGCGCGGTGCCGCACGCAGCGACGACGGCGACAAGCCGCTCGGCCAGATCGCGCGCGACGTGATCACCGGGGCCGGCTGGTCGCACGAGCCCCCTTCGGGCAGCGGCGCGACGCGTGAGCGCTGGGAGTCGTTGACGGCCCTGGCCACGCTCGCCGACGACATGGCGGCAGCGGCCCCCGAGGCCCGACTGCCCGAGCTGGTCGCCGAGCTGGACCGTCGTGCGGCCGAGCAGCACGCGCCCGCAGTGCAGGGTGTGACCCTCGCCAGCCTCCACGCCGCCAAGGGGCTCGAGTGGGACACCGTCTTCCTCGTCGGCGCCTCCGACGGGCTCATGCCGATCTCGATGGCCGACGGCCCCGACGCCATCGAGGAGGAGCGCCGGCTGCTCTACGTCGGGCTGACCCGCGCGCGAAGGCAGCTGTTCCTGTCGTGGTCCGGCGCCCGCACACCGGGGGCGCGCGCCACCCGCCGTGTCTCCCGCTTCCTCGCGCCCGCGGCCGACATCCTGGGCCAGGGCGCCCGCAGCGAGGCCCGCTCCGGAGGGTCCAAGCGCTCCGCTCCCAAGGTCGCGCGACTCGCACACTGTCGCGGCTGCGGCGCCGAGCTGGTCTCCGCAGCGCAGCGCAAGACCGGCCGGTGCGACGACTGCCCGCCCACCTACGACGAGGCGACGTTCGAGCGGTTGCGGACGTGGCGACTGGCCGTCGCGCGCGAGGCGAGCGTGCCGGCGTTCGTCGTGTTCACCGACGCGACGCTCACCGCGATCGCCGAGGACTCGCCGACGGATGAGGGTGGACTGTCGGTCATCAGCGGTGTGGGGGCTGCGAAGCTCGAGCGCTACGGCAGCGACGTCCTGGCGATCCTCGCCGGCGCCGACCCAGAAGAATTGATCGAAAACCGTTCTGCCGCAGAGGAATCCGCGGGATAGCGTTGCCCTGCAAAAATAAGTTCCGAAAACTTCGTTAAATCAGTTGTTCGCCCGAGAGGCGCACGCGTACCCTTGACGAAGTCAAGCCCAGTGGTCTCGGTGGCCAGCTGGGGCCCGTGAGCAGAAGTGAGGAGGTCGGCCTGATGGACAACACCACGATGACGATGAACGCAGTCTCCTGCGTCCTTTCCGTGCGTCTGCGACCGACCACCGGCGATGTCCGCCTGGCGGCCACGCGTGCTCCGGAGCAGGGGACCACTGTGTCCATCGCCGCCGTCATGGGCGGCCGCGTCGCCGACTTCCGCGCTCCGATCCAGGGAGACGTCTCGGTTTCCGGCCTCACGTTCGCCCCCGCCTACAAGACCCTCGATGTCGTTCGCTCCCGCTCTGGGAGGCCCCCGGTCTGAACAGACCCGAAGCCTCACCTCCAGGCCGCGAACCCGACATCACCGGGTCCGCGGCCTTCGTGTTTCCCGGGGGAGTTCCCCGGCCGAATGCCGCTCCCACACCGCACCACCGACACCGCCAGAGAGAGCACCCGACCGGGTGCCTGACAGATCAGGGACACAGATGACTCCCCGGATGCCGAGCAGCAGGACCGAGACGCGCACCACCGGTGCAGGTCTGCGGACCAAGCCAGACACGAGTGAGCAGGGGCACCCCACCACGGGCGCCCAGGAGACGGAGGTGAGAACGATGCAGCTGAGCGAGTTGATCGACATGAGAACCGAGGCGGAGCAGGTCGGCGAGACCATTCCGTGCCGCGACTACGACGCGGAGCTCTGGTTCGCCGAGCGACCCGAGGACGTCGAGTTCGCCAAGACGCTCTGCGGGCTCTGCCCCGCGCGCGTCCAGTGCCTCGCCGGCGCCCTCGAGCGTCAGGAGCCGTGGGGAGTCTGGGGCGGGCAGCTGCTCGTCCAGGGCGCCATCGTGGCTCGCAAGCGGCCCCGTGGCCGTCCGCGCAAGCACCCCGTGGCCGCCTGAGCCTGCGTGACGACGCATGTCCCAGGCGCCGACGACCATCGAACACAACCCTTTTCACAGACCAGGAGAACGTCATGAACCAGCTCGAGATGCTGGCTCGCGACCGGATCAACCAGCGCAGTCAGCGCCAGGAACGCAGCGGCATCCGTCGCAGCGCCCGGCTGATCGCCCAGGAGATCCGCGCCAGTCGACGCCACAACGAGAAGTGAACGACCGCGCCACGAGGCGCGTTGCAGGACAAGTGAATCAAGCGAGCGAGCCGCGGGTGACGCGCACGTCACCCGCGGTTCCGCACGTCCGGGGCCGAACGCCCCGCACCTGAGGCGCCTGCTCGGCCCACCGCCTCGAGCTGGACGGCCACCGGTTCCCGCGTGGCGCCGCACCGTGCCCCCGCATCGGCGGATACTGGAGCCAGGAGAAGGGAGAAGCCCATGAACACTCCTGCCGGTGAGACCGCGAACGACCAGCAGCTCGTCTGCTCCAGCTGCGGGACGTCTCCGCCGCCCGACGAGCAGTCCGCGGCCCGGCTCACGTGGAGCCGCGGCTCCGACGGCGGCCGCACGACCTGGACGTGCGAGCGGTGCAGCCGGGTGAACCTCCGCTCGATCGAGGGCAAGCTCGACCCCGTCTGGTGGTGACGACCGCGACCTCACGGTCGACCAGGGAGGCGTGAGGGCGCCGGGAGCTCAGTCCGAGCCATCGACCGGCGGCAGGTCGGCGCCCGGCAGCAGCTCGTCGACGATGGCCCGTCCGTGGACGGTGCCCCCGAGCTGGCTGAGCACGCCGATGCCCCCACCCCACACCCGGTGGATGAGGAGGTACTCCGGCGGGAGGTTGAGCTTGTAGGCGACGGCGTAGTTGGGCTGGCGCGGGTCGTTGATGTGGGCGAAGACGCCACGCAGCCAGTCCCTGCTGAACGTGAAGGTGTCACTGCGGAACGGCGCCATGAACGGCTCGAGGTAGTCGAGGAGCCGCTCCGGGTCGAGATCGATGCGCTGCTTGACGAAGCCGATCTCCCGCAGACCCTCGAGCACGTCGTCGGCGCTGCCCCGGAGACCGGTCGTCAGCAGAGGCCCGATCTCGGGCGGCATGCCGTCGGGCAGTCGGTTGACGGCGCCGAAGTCGATGACGCCGAGGCGCCCGTCGGGGGTGATCCGGAAGTTGCCCGGGTGCGGGTCTGCATGCAGCAGCCCCGCGCGCGCCGGCCCGGCCAGCAGGAAGCGCAGGTAGAGCTGCGAGGCGACGTCACGCTGCTCCTGGGTGCCCTCGGCGATGATCCGCGACAGCGGCACGCCGTCGAGCCACTCCGAGACGATGACGTGCTCGCGGCCGTCGACGACGTGCGGCACGGCGAAGTCGGGGTCGTCCTCGAACGCGGCCGCGAAGGTCGACTGGGACTCGGCCTCGAGGCGGTAGTCGAGCTCCTCGGCCATCCGGTCGCGCAGCTCGTCGAGGATCGGGCCGAGCTCGATGCCGGGGACCCAGCTCGCCGCGACCCTGGCCACCCGACTGAGCTGCTTGATGTCGCTCATGAGCGCGGCGCCGGCGCCGGGGTACTGGATCTTCACCGCGACGTCCCGGCCGTCCTTCCAGACGGCGCGGTGGACCTGGCCGATGGAGGCCGAGGCCACGGGGTGGTCGTCGAACGAGACGAACTTGCTGCGCCACCGCGTGCCGAGCTCGGCGCGCAGGACGCCGTGGACCGAGCTCGTCGGCATCGGCGGTGCGCTGTCCTGCAGCTTGGTCAGGGTGGCGCGGTAGTGCACCGCCAGGTCCTCCGGGAGGGCCGCCTCGAAGATCGAGAGGGCCTGCCCGAACTTCATCGCGCCGCCCTTGAGCTCGCCGAGCACCTGGAAGAGCTGCTGGGCGGTGCGGGCCTGCAGCTCTGCGGCCACGAGCTCGGCGGGCCGGCCGCCGAGGCGCTTGCCGAGGCCGAGGGCGGTGCGGCCGGCGAAACCGAGCGGCACCGAGGCCAGCTTGGCCGAGCGCACGACGGCCTTGCGGGGCAGGTCCGTCACGTCGCACCTCCTCGGGCGGTCGTCGGTCTCGGGTCGGTCGGTCTGGGGTCGTCGGTCTCGGGCGGACACCGGCGCCGGGCCGACGCCGGTGACGCAACGACAGCACCCGGCGGCGGGTCGGCGCCCACCCTCGACTCTATGTGTACCCGCCCGAGACGGTGCAGGGCGCACCAGCGTGTACAGCCTTGGCCCAGGTCGCCGGACCGGGCTGCTCGGTCGAGCCTCCGGTCAGGCCCCGCGCGGAATCGACCCGTCCACAGCACGACCTCTGGCGGTGAGCTCGTCGCGGCGAGCTGTCGTCGCCCAGGGGCGAGCCGCGTGCCCAGGGCAGAGCGGGTGCGTCGGCCATCGCCGGTGGTCCATGCGCGGCCACGGGAGGCTGACCTCGACCGACACGCCCGGTGGGGGCGGATGGCCCTCGAGGACGCCCGTGACGAGGAGCGTGACACTGCCGACCACGAGGTGGGCCAGGCCGGGACTGAGGGCGTCGTGCCGTCCCTCCGCCGGGCCGGCGAGCGCGAGCGTGCGAGGCGGCGCCGCCTGGCTCATCACGGCAGGCCAGGCCTCGTCGCGGTCGGCCCGGTGTCGTTCGAGGCACCAGAGGCACGGTGCGCCGGGGGAGTCGTCGACGAGCGGGCCGATCACGGTGCGTGGGCCGGCGGGTGCCACGGGCAGGTGCGGCACTCCGTGGCTCAGCCACAGCTCGCCGCGACGGGGATCGACGACCGGCGACCCGACGAGGATGACGAGGTCGGGCCGGGGTCGTCCGGGCGAGGCCACCGCCCGGTCGACGCCAGCCCGGCCGTGCACGACCGTCGTCCCGGCCTGGGCCAGGGCCGCGGCGATGCCGGAGGCGACCTCGCCGCAGCCGTCGACGACCACGCGTCCCGTCGGGGCAGACTCCGAGGTGCCGACGGGCGCCGTGCGGTCGGTGAGCAGACCCAGCTCGCTCGTGAGCTGGAGCAGGGCGCGCCAGCGAGCCGGTCGGACGCCGGCATCGGCTGCCACGCGATCGGTCGACGTGAGCGGGAGGGCACCGTCGAGGCGGGCGAGCAGGCCGACCTCGACGTCGGTCACGCCCGTGACGACGGGTCCACCGGGCAACACGCCGAACTGGACCTCGCCGGGTCTGCGGGTCAGCGGTCGCAGCCAGGCCGGCAGGCGTGGGTGCGACGGGACGGCAGCAGCGGACATGGGACCTCCAGACCCGGTGGCTCCTCCAGCGGCCGCCACCCTCGGTCGACAGGCTCGCAGCCGCTCCCGTGGGCGCGTGGGCGTCGTCCACAGCCGGATACCCAACGCACCCACCGATGCGCACCACCGACGCGGCCCCGGGCATGCGCGAGGGGGCGGGACCGTGTGGTCCCGCCCCCTCGATCTGCGGCGTCAGTGACGCCGCCGCGACCCGGTCAGGCCTTGCCCAGAATGCGGTTGAGGTTGGTACCGCAGACGGGGCACTGTCCCTTGGCCATCCGGCGACCGTTGTCGGAAACGACAACCTTGCCCTCGGCCTCGCGCTTCTCCTTGCACTTCACGCAGTAGAACTCGCCCTTGTAGGTCTCGTCAGCCATTGATGTCTCCTTGTTGACGGCACCCATCCGACGGGTGCCTCGACTCGTTCAACCCTAAGGCACGCTGAGCACGAAATCATGCTCATCCCCGCTTGGCGCGCCCGTGCGGGGTGCGGTATGGCGCGCGGGCGCGGCCGTGCGTGGACCGTGTCGGGGCCGTGCTCCGGGCCGTTGTCACCGCCCTGACCTACCCTGCCCTCATGACGACGGTGCGACGCGAGGTGGTGCACACGGTGGTCGACGGGGTGACCGTCGAGGTCCGTCGCAGTGCCAAGCGCCGGCGCACCGTCTCGGCCTACCGCCAGGAGGGGCGCCTCGTCGTGCTCGTGCCGGCGCGGATGAGCCGCGCCGAGGAGGGCGAGTGGGTGCGCACGATGGTGGCGCGCGTCGCCGCCTCCGAGCAGCGCCGCCAGCGCAGCGACAGCGACCTCGAGCAGCGCGCCCTCGCCCTGTCCCGCGAGCACCTCGGTGGCAGGGCCGTCCCGGCCAGCGTCCGTTGGGTGTCCAACCAGAACTCGCGCTGGGGCTCGTGCACACCCGCTGAGGGCTCGATTCGCTTGTCCGACAAGCTTCGTGGCATGCCGAGCTGGGTCGTCGACTACGTCCTGCTCCACGAGCTCGCACACCTGCTCCAGCCCGGTCACGGGCCGGACTTCTGGGAGCTGTTGCGCGGCTACCCGCGCCTCGAACGCGCCCGCGGCTACCTCCAGGGCGTCTCGGCGGCAGCGGGTCTCGATCTCAGCGACGAGTGAGCGCGCCCACCAGCTCCGCCTGACGGCATACGACCACGTATGCCGTGACGCGCGCTCCCGCACACCGCGTCGGTTCAGCGGGGGAGGCGGCGCAGAGCAGCGTCGACGAGCGGCTGCAGGTCCTCTCGTGTGCCCTCGGGCAGGCCGTCGACCGGCCACCACCGCACGTCGATCGACTCG
Organism: Terrabacter ginsenosidimutans; assembly: GCF_039539425.1. Classification (NCBI taxonomy): domain Bacteria; kingdom Bacillati; phylum Actinomycetota; class Actinomycetes; order Micrococcales; family Intrasporangiaceae; genus Terrabacter; species Terrabacter ginsenosidimutans. The sequence goes on from NZ_BAABDC010000002.1 coordinate 115,051, forward strand.
GGGCTGACGGCGGCCTCGGCCGTGCGCGGGGTCACGGCTGCGAAGCGGATGTCCAGGTGCTCGCGGCACCGCCCGAAGTCACCGTCCAGCATGTGGCGGTCGAGCTGGACGATCTCCGGAAGGGCCGAGATGTCGGAGATGCCCGACTCCTCACGCGCCTCACGCGTTGCCGCATGCCACACCGAGGCGTCGCCCGGCTCGAAATGACCCCCGAACTGGAACCAGGCCCGGGCCCGGCGGTGCAGGGTGAGCAGAACCGATCCGCCGCCCTCGTCGAGCACGATGACGCTTCCCGTCAGGTGCGCCGGCGGTCCGGCCTTGCTCACGGCGTCAGGGTGCGCGTGCAGGTGGTCGAGGAAGTCGCGTCGCAGCGTCTCCTGCTGCTCGTCGGGCGCCTCCCACGTCTCCAGCCGGCGGACGACGTCGTCGTGGAGCCGGCGCCAGCTCGCGGCGTCGGTGCTGTCCGGTGGGGTGGGGCCGGTCAGGGCGGGTCCCGTCGCCGTCACCGGGTCGGGCCCGCGTCGCCCTGGGTGTCCGACGGTTCGTCGCCGTCGGAGCGGTCGGGCTGGTCGGTTTGGTCGGACCGGTCGCCCTCGGCTGTCGGTTCGGGAGCTGTCCCGCGCTCGCGGTCGGCGTCCTCGAGGATGCCTTGAAGCACGGAGTCGAGGTCGGCGCCCAGCCCAGCGCCCTCGGCTCCGGGGCTCGCGTCCGTCAGGGCGGCCTCCGAGCCGGTGCCGGTCGCGCGCTGGACGAAACCGATGGGGTCGTCGAGGTCGGCGGAGGTCGGCGCCAGGTCCGGGTGGGCCCAGCGACCGTCGCGCAGGGTCGCCCCTCCGCTGCTCTCGAGGGCCGCCCAGAGGTTCGCGGCGTCACGCAGCCGGCGCGGGCGCAGCTCGAGACCGACGAGCCCGGCGAAGGTCTTCTGCGCCGCACCACCGACGCGGCGTCGGCGGATCGTCTCGGCCAGCGCTGCCGACTGCGGCAGGTGCTGGGCCGTGGTGCGGTCGGTGACGTGGTCGACCCAGCCCTCCGCCAGGGCGAGGAGGGTCTCGAGGCGGTCGAGCGCGGCCCGTTGGGCGGGAGTGGGTTGGGGCCGGAAGAGGTTGCCCTGCAGCGCCGACCGGAGCGCCTCCGGGTCGGACGGGTCGATCGTCGACAGCGCGGACTCGATGGCCTCGGTGTCGATGGTGATGTTGCGGGCGTAGTCGGACACGGCCGAGAGCAGCTGCGGCCCGAGCCACGGCACCTGGGAGAAGAGGCGGACCCGTGCGGCCTCGCGCACGGCGAGGTAGAGACGCACCTGTGCCACATCGATCTCGAGCGACTCGGCCAGCTGGGCGACGTTGCCGGGCAGCAGGGCGACGAGGCCGGGCTCGGTCAGCGGCAGGCCGACCTCCGTGCCGCTCACGACCTCCGTCGCGAGCGTGCCGACGGCCTGGCCGAGCTGCGCCGAGAACATCTGCCGGCTGAGGTTGCCGAGCATCGGAGCCCACTGCTCGACCATCTGCCGCGGGTCGAAGCCTTCCGGCAGACCCTCGGGCAGCGCGTCGCCGAAGGCTTCCGGACCGAGCTCGCCGACCTGCTTGCGCATGGCCTCGGACGTCGCGGCGGTGACGCCGTCGGAGACGGGCTCGATGAGCTCGAACCAGCGCGGCATCGTCGCATCGACCCACTCGGCGCGGCTGAAGCCGGTCGCCCGCCACGCGGGGGAGTCGAGCGTCGTCTGCTCGTCGAGCCACAGGGTCGCCACGGCGACGGCGTCGGTCACCGCGCGAGCGGCGGCCTCGTCGTGCACGTCGTTGCCCTCGACGCCCATCACGTGGCGGCGGGCGACCTCGGTGGCCATGTCCCGCGAGCCGGTCGGCGACTCCTGCGCCGCCATGAAGGTGCCGAGCTGGGCTCGCATCGCGGCCTGCGTCGCGGGGTCCGTGGGGTCGACACCCATGCTCTTCATGACCTCGGCGAGCTCCGGGTTCTCGGCGGCCTCGCCGAGCACCTTCTCGAGCATCGCGCCGAGGTCGGAGGGGTCCATGCCGCCGAGGTCGGGCAGCCCCGGGAAGCCCCCACCGAACCCGCCGCCGGCACCCGCGCCGAAGCCGACCGGGCCCGACCCTTGGCCGGGCGAGCCCCCACCGGGGCGGTTCAGCGGCAGCCCGAACGGGGACCCCTCGCGCGGACGCCCCTCGTCGCCGGGTGTGCCCTGCTGGTCCGGGCCGTCCTGCGCGTGTCCGGTCTCAGGCTCGCCACCGGGCTCGACACCTCGCTCACCGCCGGGCTCACCGCCGGGCACCGTGCCGGACTCGTCGTCCTTGTCGCTGTGGTTGTCGTCACCGCGTCCACGGTCGTCGGCCATGCCTGCTCATCCCCACTCGAACGGATCTCGTCACGGCCGTCCGGCCGCACATCAAGACAACCACGGATCGACCCCGTTGGTTCCCGGTGCCGGGCCCGTCGGCGCCGTGTCCGGTGCTCCGGTCGCGACGGCAACGGCACGCGCGTGTCGGCCACGCGGCATACCATTGCGGGCGTGACGGTCACCCTGGTCGAGATCCGCGAGACACCCCTGTCTGTCGACGAGGTGCTCGCGAGCGTCTCCTCGCCCCGCGCCGGTGGGGTGTGCCTGTTCGTCGGGACCGTGCGTGACCACGACGGGCCGGCCGCCGCCGACGTCGACGGGGCAGCCGACAAGACGGTGGCCGCGCTCGACTACTCCGCGCACCCGCAGGCCGCCGAGACCGCACGGGTGCTCGCGGACCGGTTGGCCGGCGACGGTCGCGCGGTCCGGATCGCCGTCGTGCACCGCGTCGGGCACCTCGAGGTGGGCGACGTCGCCGTCGTCGTCGGGGTCAGCGCCGAGCACCGCGGTGAGGCCTTCGAGGTCTGCCGCGAGCTCATCGACGAGTTCAAGGCCACGATCCCGATCTGGAAGCACCAGAGGTTCGCCGACGGCGCCGACGAGTGGGTCGGGCTGCCGTGAGGACGATCAAGCGCGTGCCGGAGCAGCCCTCCGGCACCGACCTGCCGACGCGCGCCGAGGTGCTCGAGGACGAGGGCCGCGGTCGGTTGACGCGCGGCAACAAGGCGGTCCTCGCCGCCTTCTTCCTCTTCCTCGTGGTCATGGTCGTCGGCTCCGTCGTCCACCTGCCGTATGCCGTCATGAGCCCGGGCCCGACGCAGGACACCCTGGGCACCTCGACCGACGGCAAGGGAAAGCCGATCATCGCGATCTCGGGTCTGCCGACCTACCCGACCGACGGGGCGCTGCGCTTCACGACGGTGCGTGTCGAGGGCGGCCCCGGCTACCCCGTCGACGCCTGGGACATCCTGCAGGCGTGGATCGACCCGGCCCGCGACGTCCTCCCGGTCGACGACGTCTTCGACCCCAAGGTCACCCAGGAGCAGGTGGCCGAGGAGAACGCCATCCAGATGGAGGGCTCGCAGGAGGAGGCCACCGCCGTCGCGCTGCGGGCGATCGGCAAGCAGGTGCCGACCCACGTCGCCATCGCCGGCATCACCGACGCCTCCAAGGCCAAGGGATTGCTCGAGGTGGGGGACCGTCTCGACCGCATCGACGGCGTGGAGATCGCCTCCACCCAAGCGGTCCGCGACGTGCTGCAGAAGAAGAAGCCCGGTGACTCGGTGTCGATGACCGTCACCCGCAAGGGCAAGGAGCAAACGCTCGAGGTCCCGACAGTGGCCGGGCAGGGCGGACGTACCGCCCTCGGAGTGCTGCTCGGGCTCGACCACGACTTCCCGGCCAAGGTCGCCATCGATGCCGGGGCCATCGGCGGACCGTCCGCGGGGCTGATGTTCTCCCTCGGCATCTACGACAAGCTGACGCCCGGCCCCTTGGCCGGAGGCCGCCAGATCGCGGGCACCGGCACGATCGACGACCAGGGTGTGGTCGGTCCGATCGGCGGCATCCGGCAGAAGCTGGCCGGCGCCCGCTCGGACGGCGCGGAGTACTTCCTCGCCCCCGCCGACAACTGTGACGAGGTGGTCGGGCACGTGCCCGACGGCCTCGACGTCTTCAAGGTCGGCACCTTCGACGAGGGCCGCACGGCCGTCGAGGCCATCGCCAAGGGGCAGACGGGCTCGCTGCCGCGCTGCTGAAGTGCTGCCGGTGAGGCGCACCGGTGAGGTCGCGCCGCTGAGGTCCCGCCTGCGGACCCCGCCGACGCGGCCCTGAACTCAGTCCTCGAACGTCGCCTTGAGCGCCTCGACGAGCCCCGGCGCGATGTCCTTGCCGGTCGCGACGGCGTCGTCTGAGTCGTGGTCGCGCTGACGGAGCAGGCAGATCGACGCCCCGCCGCGCAGGACGGCCACGACGAGCCGCACGTCCTTGCGGTCCGGGTGGGCGGCGAGGTGGTCGACGGCGTCCTCGCCGCGCGACGGCAGCTCACGTTCGGCCTCGGGCGGCACCACCATCCGCTCGATGGCGAAGGCGCAGCCGTCGACCTCGTCGGGCCAGGCGAGCCGGCCGAGCAGGGTCTCGAGCGAGGTCGTCGTCGGCAGGCCCTCCTGCTCGATGGCCGTCAGGGCTCCCTCGGCGAGGTCCGAGGGTCCCATCTGCTCGCGCAGCTGCGGCTCGCGCTCGAGCAGGTCGGCGGTGCGCACGAGGGCGAAGAGCCGGGCCGGCTGGTCCCAGCCGGCGGCGGCGACGTGGCGCTCGGTGTCGAGGGCGGCGATGGCGAGGGGGTCGATGACGGGCTGTGCGTTCACGTGCCCATGCTGCCGTATGCCGGCGGCGGGGCCGGCACGAGACCCGCGAGGACCGGCCTGGTCTCGTGCCGGTCACGTTGGGGTATCACGCAGCGGGTGCGCCGGGAGCGCGGGTTATGGTTGCCGCAGGCGGCCGGAGGAGGCTGCCCACGGGTCCGCCCGACCACCTGCCCGCCCCAGCACCCAAGGCACTCGACGTGAGCGACAGCAACTTCGGCCCCCCGCCGGGCAACAAAGACGACGACTCGGGCCCGGCCCGACGCGGCGACACCACCGCGCTCCCACCCACACGGCGCCCGCTCGTCACCTCGCTCGTCGTGGCGGCAGCACTGCTCGTGGTGATCGCGATCGCGGCGCAGTTCTGGACCGAGGTGCTGTGGTACCAGTCGGTCGGATTCTCCGGTGTGTTCAGCACCCAGGTCGTCACGAAGATCCTGCTGGGTCTCGTCGGCGGTCTGCTGACGGCGGCGATGGTGTGGTCGAGCATCCACTTCGCCTACCGCAACCGGCCGATCTACGCCCCCTCGCCCGACACCCAGGCCATGGAGCACTACCGCCAGCTGGTCGAGCCGATGCGCCGCACCGCGACGGTTGCGGCGCCGCTCGCCGTCGGCCTCTTCGCCGGCCTGTCCGCCGCGACGCAGTGGGACACGTTCCTGCTCTGGCGCAACGGCAGCCCGTTCGGCACCAACGACCCCGAGTTCGGTCTGGACATCGGCTTCTTCGTCTTCGACCTGCCCTGGATCAACTTCGTCGTCGCGTTCCTGACGATGATCCTCGTCATCGGTTTCATCACCGCCGCGTTCACGCACTACCTCTACGGCGGCATCGTCGCCAGCACGAAGATGCGCTCGACGCAGGCGGCCCGCGTGCACCTGTCGGTCATCGCCGCCGTCCTGGTGCTCGTGCGGGCCGTGGCCTTCTGGATCGACCGCTACAATCTCGCGACCGCGCAGTCGACGAAGATCACCGGCATCCAGTACACCGAGTCGCACGCGATCATCCCGACGAAGGGGATCCTCGCGATCGCTGCCGTCATGTGCGCCGTCATGTTCCTCACGACGATCTGGACGCGTTCGTGGCGCCTGCCGCTCGTGGGGGTCGCGGTGCTCGCCGTCATCGTCGTCGCGGTCGGCGGCATCTACCCGGCTCTCGTGCAGTCGCTGAAGGTGCGACCGTCGGAGAAGTCGCTCGAGCTTCAGTACATCAAGCGCAACATCGAGGCGACGCGAGCGGCCTACGGCTTCAACGCCATCGACGTCCAGTCCTACGACACGAAGACCGTCGCAGCACCGGGCCAGCTGCGCGGTGACGCGGCCACGGTGCCGGGCATCCGCCTCATCGACCCCAACGTCGTGGGCCCGACCTTCAAGCAGCTCGAGGCGAGCAAGGGCTACTACCAGTTCGCCGACGTGCTCGACGTCGACCGCTACCAGATCGACGGCAAGTCCCAGGACACCGTCATCGCCGCCCGTGAGCTCGACCTCAACGGTGTGCCCGACGCGCAGCGCAACTGGCTCAACGACCACACCGTCTACACCCACGGCTACGGCGTCGTCGCGGCCAAGGGCAACACCCGCGAGAGCGACGGTCGTCCGACCTTCTTCGAGTCGCAGATCGGCACCGAGGGCGCGCTCGGCAAGTACGAGCCGCGCATCTACTTCGGCGAGAACTCGCCCGAGTACTCCATCGTCGGCGGCAACAAGCAGGAGTTCGATTACCCGGACCCCGAGGGCACCGGGCAGATCAACTACACCTACGCCGGCACGGGCGGCGTGCAGCTCGACGCCATCAAGCGTCTGGCGTATGCCGTGAAGTACCGCGAGATCAACTTCCTCCTCTCCGACGCGGTGACCAACGACTCGCGCGTGCTCGACCACCGCACGCCGCGAGAGCGCGTGCAGCGCGTCGCGCCGTGGCTCACCCTCGACGGCAACGCCTACCCGGCCGTCGTGGACAACCGGGTGCTCTGGGTCCTCGACGGCTACACGACGTCGGCCAACTACCCGTACTCGCAGAACACGACGCTCGACACCGCCACGGAGGACGCCGTCACGAGCACCCGCACCTCGGTGCGCGCCGTGCAGGCCGGTCAGGTCAACTACGTCCGCAACTCCGTCAAGGCCACGGTCGACGCCTACGACGGCACCGTGACGCTCTACCAGTGGGACGAGCAGGACCCCGTGCTCAAGGCGTGGATGTCGATCTTCCCCGGCACCGTCAAGCCGCTCAGCGACATCAAGGGCTCGCTCATGTCGCACCTGCGCTACCCGGAGGACCTCTTCAAGGTCCAGCGCACGCTGCTGGAGAAGTACCACGACCAGGACGCAGGGTCCTTCTACGGGGGCCAGAACTTCTGGCGGGTGCCCGACGACCCGACCCAGCCGGCCGAGAGCCTGCCCCAACCGCCGTACTACCTCTCGCTCGCCATGCCCGACCAGGCGAGTCCGGCCTTCTCCCTCACGTCGACCTTCATGCCGACCGGCGACCGCAACGTGCTCTCGGGCTTCCTCGCGGTCGACGGTGACGCCGGGTCCGAGACCGGGAAGAAGTCCTCGAACTACGGCAAGCTGCGCCTGCTCGAGACGACGGGCGGCTCGGTCAACGGGCCGGGCCTGGTCTACAACGACATGCGGACCTCGACCGTGACCTCGAACGACGCATCGCTCGGGCGGCAGCTGACCTTGGCCCAGTTCATCTCGACGACGTCGTCGACCGGGGCCAGCGTCATCTTCGGCAACCAGCTGACGCTGCCCGTCGGTGGGGGACTCCTCTACGTCCAGCCGATCTACGTCCAGGCTCGTTCGACCGGGTCGGGCACCTACCCTCGCCTGTCGGCGGTCGCGGTCGCCTTCGGAGACAAGATCGCCTGGGCCGGGTCGCTCGACGCGGCACTCAACGACCTCTTCGGTGGCTCGTCGGGAGCCCAGGCGGGTGACACCGGAACGACGCCCACCCCGGTACCGACCCCGACAGGGACTGCGACGCCCACCCCGACGCCGTCAGGCACCGCGACCCCGGCGCCGACCGGCACCCCGGACGCGGCCGCACTGTCCAAGGCGCTCAAGGATGCGCAGGCGGCCTACGTCAAGGGCGAGGCGGCCCTGCGCAAGGGTGACTTCGCGGCCTACGGCCAGGCGCAGTCCGAGCTCAAGAGCGCCCTCGAACGGGCGGTCAACGCCTCTCCGCAGGGCAGGGCGACAGCCACGCCCTGACGAACGACGCTCGACAACTGCTTGTGGCAGCACGCGAATCGCGTGCTGCCACAAGTCTTTTCGGCCTTCGGCACGCTGATTCAGCGCACATGGCCGTCTCGATTTGGTCCTGCGCGAGGTTTCGCGTAACGTTGCTCTTGCCGACGCGGGGTGGAGCAGCTCGGTAGCTCGCCGGGCTCATAACCCGGAGGTCGCAGGTTCAAATCCTGCCCCCGCTACTGATCGCGTCAGCGAAGACGAAGGGCCCGGAGAGATCCGGGCCCTTCGTCGCGTTCGGCTCCAGCACTGGCGTGTTTCCGCCCGTCAGGCAAGGCTGGTCCTCGAGGCGCCGACCGATGGCGCCTCGAGAGGCTGGAGGGGGCCACGTGGCGGAGACGGCGAGGACCCGAGGCCGGGCGACGCGCCTGATCGCGCGCGGCAACCCCGGAGGACTGCTCTACGGGGCGATCATCACCGGTGCCGTCATGAGCGCCACGGCCAACCATGCGCCCTCGACGGCGCGAGTCGTCGTCGCGGCGGTCTTCGTGCTCGGGGTCTACTGGCTGGCCGACGTCTACGTGCGCGCCTTCGCCGACCAGTTCGAGCACGGACGCTCGCCCCTGGCGCGGCGGCTGCTCGACGCCGCCCGTCACGAGTCGCGCGTGCTCCTCGGTGGCGTGCCCGCGCTCGTGGTGGTGGTGCTCGCCTCGCTGCTCGGTGCCGACACGGCCCTTGCCGTCTATCTCGCCCTGTGGTTGACCGTCGTCGAGCTCGGAGCCATCGGCTACCTCGCGGCCCGCCACGCCAGCGCGAGCCGCCGGGAGGCCTTCGTCGAGTCGCTCGCCGCAGCCCTGCTCGGGATCGTCATGGTCCTGGCCAAGACCTTCCTGCACTGAAGCCCGCCCAGGGTCGAGGGCGAAGTCCGCAGGCAGACCCTCGACCGTCACCTCGCCTGAGGCCTCGACGACGACCGAGACGGAGGCCTCACCGACCTGCAGCCCCTTGACCGTGAGTGCGCCGAACGGCAGGGGGAGGGCCGGACGCACACGCACGCGGGGGCCCGGAACGTCCACCGTGATCCCGAGCGCCACCGTGAGCAGCGCGGCGGCCCAGGCATGCGGGCAGCAGGATGCCGGGCATGGCGCCCACTGCCGGATCGTGGCCGAGTCGGCGACGAGCTCGATGAGGCGGCAGTCGAACGCCTCGCCGACGTCCAGTAGCTTGGTCGCGACCAGTGCGGCCCGATGGGTGTGGCCCTGGCGTGCCATCCCCAGGACGCAGGTGGCGGTGTCGTCCACCCACCGCGATCCCGCGTGGTAGCCGATCGAGTTGGGCCGCCGTTGTCGGTCGCGAGCGTCCGTGATGCCGAAGTCACCCAGCATCGTTGTGCCGACCAGCATGTCGGTGACGCGCTGGGCTTCGACTGAAGTGAGCGACCCTGTGCCGAGCGTGAATACGAGACCTCCGGGCGGTGCGAGAGTAGGCACTCCTCACATCACCCGGAGGTTCTCCTCGTCATCAACAGGTCGCCATCGTCCTAGCTGCCTACAACTAGAGCCGAAGCGAGTTCAGTGGGACGCAAAGACGATGACTAACACTGCTCAAGCCACAACCGTGTACTCGAGTGTCGCTGGCGGACTATACCGAGTGCTCCTGAGCGTGATTGGGCACGTCCAACTCGACGCAAAAAATTTGCTACGCGACCGGGGTCGCAAGCCACGCCCCCTTGACAGGCTGGAAAGACACACGCTGCGTCACGAGTGTGGGACCACGACCCCATACTCGTTCGAGATCTGCACCAATCGCCGCCTCCGAGAAGGAGTAATAGACGTGATCGTGAACAGAGTAGCCACTGTAAATGTAACGGTTGGGGTTGTAAGAGTAGCTCCGCACGTAGTTGAGTGCGAAGGTCGATCCAGACCAGATCTCGTCCCCGGCAACGTCACCCGCGCGTGCAAAGACGACGCCCCCGCGCGTGATCCCGTGCTTGGAACTGTAATCGCCGATGCCGTTGAAACCGCCAGAATAGGACATCGAAGAGTTGATCCAGTGAATCCCCACCGTTGTCCCCGCGCAGGTGCGCAGGTCACGATAGGTGACAGACGCGTTGATGGTTACCACGCCCGAGACGTATTTTCCCGTCTTTGTCATCGTGGCTGACTCGTAGCAGTAACTGGCCGCGTTGGCTGACGGAGCCGCCATGAGTGCGAAACAGCCTGCCAGAGCCGCGGTGATTGAAACGCTGAGTGCCCGCAAGAAGAACCTGCCACGAAACCTGCGACTAACCACAAAACACCTCCTCGCATAGAAACGAATTCGCCCGGACTCAGGCGTGCGCTTCAGTATGCACGTGTGGAGTGCAGGGCGGCGTCAAATCAGAAGCAAAGTCCCGCGGACGTGAAGCGGACATGGCTCTGCGCTTTCACGCATACCTCCAGCTGTGATTGCCGCCACAGAGGAGCGCCTGGAGGTTTGAGTTTCATGCGCCTGCCCAGCGCGGTTCACCTGTCACGTGGTTGACTCAGCGCGAGTCGCGACGAATTGCCGCCCCACCGAACAATGGCCATCAGGCAACGGGCGCGCTTCGTGAGGGCTGGGCAAGACTATGCGCTGTCGCTGGTGCCCAACCCCTTCACCGCGCAGGTGTGGCAGCGCATCTTCGGCCAAACCGGGGACTCGTCGGTCCCGGTCACGACGTGGGGGCAGAACTCGGTCCTCATCACCCTCGTCGTCACCGCGGCCCGCGTCTTCCTCGACTCGCTGGCCGGCTACGCGCTCTCCGGCTGCACTTCCGCGGCCGCAAGGCCGTCTTCGCCGGTCTCCTCGCCGTCATGGCGGTGCCGGGGGTCGCCCTGCTCATCCCGAAGTTCCTCATGGTCAACTACCTCGGCATCTACGACACCTACACGGCGATGATCCTGCCGCTCATCGTCGACGCCGCCGGTGTCTTCATCATGAAGCAGTTCTTCGACTCCGTCCCGGTGTCGGTCGAGGAGGCCGCCCGCATGGACGGCGCGAGCATCTTCCGGACCTTCTGGTCGGTCGTGCTCCCCATGGCCAAACCGGCCCTCATCACCCTGACCATCCTGTCCTTCCAGGGGTCGTGGAACGAGTTCTCGCACTTCCTCGTGGTGACCAAGGGGACCGCTGAGCACCAGACGCTCGTCACCGGCCTCGCGAGCCTGATCAGCGGCGGCCAGGGTGCCAGCACGCAGTACCCGCTCAAGCTCGGCACCGCCCTGCTCACGACGATCCCGGTCGCGCTGCTCTTCTTCGCCCTGCAGCGCTACTTCATCCGGGGCGCCAACGAGGGCGGCGTCAAGGGCTGATCCCCGGTCCTGTCTCTTGCGGATTTCGCCTGCCGGGCCGGGCCCCGTCTGCGACAGTCGCAGTCCCGGGGTCCGGCACGCAGGAGGTGCGTCATGTCATCGAGACCAAGGCTGTCGGCCGCGGCTGCGATGCTCGTGCTCATGGTCGGGTCGGTCGTGCTGTCGGCGCAGCCGTCGGCCGCCGCGACGGCGCCGGGCCGCGCGATGTGGGTCTGGTCGTGGACCGACGCCGGGTCCGTCGTCCAGCTCGCCCGGACCCGTGGTGTCGGCACGCTCTTCGTGGCCGTGCCCGCCGACCTGACGACGAGCCCGAGCCTGCCGAAGGTGCGCGACCTCGCGACGCAGGCCCGTTCTGCAGGACTGCGCGTCGACGCGCTCGGCGGCGACCCCGGCTGGGTCGACAACCCGACGTGGGCGGTCGACCACTGGGTCAACCCGACCATCGCGACGGGCCTGTTCACCGGGCTGCACGTCGATGTCGAGCCGTGGACGACGACGGCCTGGACGACGAGTCAGTCGACGACCGTGTCGAGGTACCTCTCGATGCTCGACCGGCTCGTGTCGGCGAGCGGCGCGCGTCCCGTCGAGGCGGACATCCCGTTCTGGTTCGACCAGATCAAGGCGGGCAGGAGGTCGACGCTCGACAAGGAGACGATGCGCCGCGTCTCGGCCGTCACGCTCATGGCCTACCGCAACACCGCAGCCGGGACGGACGGCACCCTCGCCATCGCTGCGTCGGAGCTCGCCTCGGCCGCCGCCATGGGCAAGCCGGTGCGCATCGGGCAGGAGACGACCTACCTCGGCAGCGACCCGACCGAGGTCAAGCAGACCTTCTACGGCCAGACCCTCACCCGGATGGACGATCAGCTCGCACAGGTGGACTCGGGGGCGAGCGCCTACGCGAGCTATGCCGGCATCGCCGTGCACGACTTCACGGGGTATGCCGCGATGGCCCCGTGACGCCCACCGGCGTCGACGCCCAGGGCCGGCCGGGCTCGGTCAGCGGGACAGGCTGCGGACCGGGAGCTCGAACCACCGCAGGTGGTCGAAGTCGGCGTTGACGTGGGCCTCGTCGCACCGCTCGGGTGTCGCAGCGGCGAGGACTGCGCGAGCGTCGGCGAGGTGACCGTCGAGAGCGTCCTCACCCAACCTCTCGTGCTGCGCCGGGTAGGTGAGGTGGCCCCCCTCGAAGGTGACCTGGTGAAGTCGCAGGGGCGGCTCGACGGGGCCGTCCTGGTGCTTCCACAGGCCCGTCGCCGGCTCGAAGACGTAGTCACCGAGGAGGCGCCAGCCGTCCCGCGCGACAAGGCGTACCGCCTCGATGACGTAGTCGGCGACGACGTCGGAGATGAAGTAGTTGAAGTTGACGCGCACCCATCCCGGCTTGATGCCCTCGCAGCCGCGCCCGATCTCCCGCTCGAACTCGTGGGAGCGCTCGAGGTCGATGCCGAGCAGGTAGTGGCCGTAGGGGCCGGCGCACGAGCACCCGCCCCGGGCCTGGATGCCGAACAGGTCGTTGAGGACGGCGACGACGAAGTTGTGGTGCAGGTAGCGCTCGCCGTGCGCGCGCACGACGAAGGAGACGATCGAGAGCCGTTCGGCGTCGAGGTTGCCGAGGATCTCGATCGCGGGCTCGTCCCGCCAGGCCGCCACGGCGCGCTGGAGGAAGCGGTCCTCACGGGCCCGGATCGTCGGGACGCCGACGGCCTCCTTGAGCTTGAGGACGAGCCCGGCGCGGATCGACTCGATGATGGCCGGGGTGCCGCCCTCCTCCCGGTGCGCGGGGTCGCTGAGGTAGTCGTGGTCGTCGGGGTTGACGTAGGCGACGGTGCCGCCGCCCGGCACGTCGGGCACCCGGTTGGTCATCAGCTCGCGGCGCACGACGAGGACGCCGGGTGTGCTCGGGCCGCCGATGAACTTGTGGGGGCTCAGGAAGACGGCGTCCTTGTATGCCGCGGGGTCTGCGACGCCGCGGCCGCCGCGGCCGTACATCTCGATGTCGACGTAGGGGGCCGCGGCGGCGTAGTCCCAGAACGCGAGGGCGTCGTGCTCGTGGAGCAGCGACGAGATGGCGTCGGTGTCGGTGACGATGCCCGTGACGTTGCTCGCCGCCGAGAAGGAGCCGATGCGCAGCGGGCGCTCGGCGTGCTCGACGAGACGCTGACGCAGCACGGCGATGTCGACGTGTCCGTCGAGGTCCTGCGGGATGACGACGACGTCGGCGACGCACTCACGCCACATGACCTCGTTGGAGTGGTGTTCGTAGGGGCCGATGAAGATGACGGGGCGTTGGTCGGCAGGGACGAGATCGCTGGCGTGCCAACGGTCCTCGAAGTTGGAGGGGATGCGCAGACCGAGGATGCCGACGAGCTTGTCGATGGCTCCCGTGCACCCTGAACCGGCGAAGACGACCACCGTCTCGTCGTCACCACCCACGGCGTCACGGATCGTCCGGCGGGCGTCCTCGCGCAGACGAGTCGTCTGCAGGCCCGTACCCGAGCTCTCGGTGTGCGTGTTGGCGTAGCGGGGGAGCACCTCGTCGCGGATGAAGTCCTCGATGAAGGACAGGCCGCGGCCGGAGGCGGTGTAGTCGGCGTAGGTGACGCGCCGCGGACCGTAGGGGCCGTGCATCACCTGGTCCTCGCCGATGACGCCGGCGCGGATCGTGTCGAGCAGGACGTCCTCCGGTGTTCCTTCCATGGGCTGATCATACCGATTGGTGATGCAAAGTAGAAACAGAATAACTATCAGTTATGAGTGAGCGAAGTGCCGCGGCGGGTGCTCCCGCTCAGGGCCCGCCCACCACGCACACGACCGTTCCCGTACCGCCTTGGGACAGCGCACTCGTGAAGGCCCGTGTTGACCCGTGCTCAGCGCACAGGCGACGCACCGACGCGTCGTCCGTGAAGGCGTTCCGCTGCACGAAGACGACCTTGCCGAGGGAGGAGGGGTCCTCGCAGTCGACCGTCCGCACGTCGTCGGCGTCGTTCGCCGTGACGCACTGGCCGGCTGCGAGGTCGCGGGTGCCGTCGTCGAACGTCACCGCGCGAAACACCAGGAAGGCGAGGACGGCGAGCAGCAGCGGTCCGAAACGACGCACGGCCGCCGTCCTCGAGGCGCCCGTCCCGGTGCCGTCCGCGTCATGGGTGGACATGTGAGCTGGCTCCTGACGGTTCGGTGGCGGGTGCGCCCTGCGCACTCTCCGCGGGCCGATGGCCACCGTAGGCGATCGTGGCCCCTCATCTTTCCCGCTCCGTCGCATAAGGTCGAGCCCGTGACAGCGATCTCCTACCCGCTCGTCGAGCGCACGCTGGCCAACGGCCTGCACGTCATCGTCAGCGAGGACCACACGGTGCCCAACGTCGCGGTGAACCTCTGGGTCGGGGTCGGCTCCCGGCACGAGACCCCCGGCCGCACCGGCTTCGCCCACCTCTTCGAGCACCTCATGTTCCAGGGCAGCCGCAACGTCGCCTCGGGCGAGCACTTCTCGGCCCTCATGGACGAGGGGGCGCGACTCAACGCGACGACGTGGTTCGACCGCACCAACTACTTCGAGACGGTCCCCACCGGGGCCCTCGAGCTGGCCCTGTGGCTCGAGGCCGACCGGCACGGCCACCTGCTCGACGCCCTGACGCAGGAGAACCTCGACAACCAGCGTGACGTCGTGAAGGAGGAGAAGCGCCAGCGCTACGACAACGTGCCCTACGGGTCGGCGCTCATCGACATCTACGCGACCGTCTTCCCGCCGGACCACCCCTACCACCACCCGACGATCGGGTCGATGGAGGACCTCGACGCCGCGACGCTCGAGGACGTCCACGCCTTCTACCGCGCCCACTACGGGCCCAACAACACCGTGCTGACCCTCGTCGGCGACGTCTCGCCCGAGGAGGGGTTCGCCGCCGCCGAGAGGTACTTCGGCCCGCTCCCGGCGATCGAGCTGCAGCCGCGGGAACGCCATCCTCAGCTGCCGCCGCTCGCCGAGCCCGTGCACCTCGACAGGGTCGGCGACGTGCCCAACGACCGCCTCTACATCTGCTTCCGGCTACCGGTCGACACCACCCCCGACTACCTCGCGTGCCAGGTGGCCGTCGACGTCCTCGGCGGACTGGCCAGCTCGCGGCTCGTCCGTCGGCTCGTGCGCACCGACGAGACGGCTGTCGCCGTGGGCGGCTGGACCATGGGCCTGGTGGACGGCTCGGGACTCGGCACGATCACCGTGGACGTGTCCGCCGGTGCGGACGTCCAGGAGATCGAGGATGCCGTGTGCGAGGAGATCCGCCGGTTCGTCGACGAGGGCCCCGATGCCGCAGAGCTGGAGTCCGTCATCGCCGACACCGAGCGCTCGTGGCTCAGTGCACTCGCCAGCATCGAGGAGCGTGCCGACCACATCAGCCACCACGCGCTGCTGACGGGCGACGCGACCTACGTCAACACCTTCGTCGACCGCATCCGCTCCGTGACCGCCGAGCAGGCCAAGGCGGCTGCCGCGGCGTGGCTCGCCCCCGGGTCGCGGGCGGTCGTGCGCTACCTCACCGAGGCGAGCGGCGGTGTCGACGTGCCGACCCTGGCCGAGGACACGACGGCGACAGGCACGACCGAACCGACAGACACGACCGACACGACCGGCGCGGCCGCCACGACCCGCCGAGAGTCGGAGGAGGCCTCATGAGCACCGTCGCCCGCCCCGTCGTCGCGCCGCCCGAACCATGGCAGTTCCCCGAGGGCAGCACCTACGACCTGCCCAACGGTCTGCGCCTGATCACCTACGACGTCCCGGGCCAGTACGTCGTCTCGGTCCGGCTCGGCCTGCCGGTCTCCCTGCGTGACGAGCCTCGGCAGCGCGAGGGGGTGGCCTCCATCATGGCTCGCACCCTCGACGAGGGCACCGAGAACCACACCGCCGAGGAGTTCGCGCGGCTGCTCGAGCGCAAGGGCGTCAGCTTCGGTTCCGGAATGGCGGACGCCGGCCTCTCGATCGACCTCGACGTCGTCAAGGGCAACCTCGAGCCGGCACTCGACCTGTTGCGGCAGATCCTCACGGAGCCTGCCTTCCCGCAGGTCGAGGTCGCCCGCCAGGTCCGCACCCGGATCGCCGAGATCGAGCAGGAGCGCTCGATCGCCGCGCACCGTGCGGGACTCGAGTTCGTCCGCACCTTCTACGCGCCCGACGACCGGTCGTCGCGACCCACCGGCGGCACGCGTGACACGGTGTCCTCCATCACCAGGGACGACGTCGCCGCCTTCCACGCGGAGCACGTCGTGGCCTCCGGCGTGACCGTCGTCGTCGCCGGCGACCTCGCCGGCCTGGACGTGCCGGTGCTCGTCGAGGCGGCCCTCGGCGGGTGGGTCAAGGGGCCGCGCCACCGTGAGCGCCACCTCCAGCACGCCGCAGTGCTGGCCCCCGACCGCAGCCGCATCGTGCTCGTGTCGCGACCGGGCTCGGTGCAGACCGAGTTCGTCATCGGCGCCCCGGGTCCCGACCGGTCCGTCGAGGGCGGATGGGCGCCCTATCCGGTGCTCGGCTTCGTCCTCGGGGGCTCGCCGAACGCCCGCATCGACGCGGTCCTGCGAGAGGAGAAGGGCTACACCTACGGCATCCGGTCGAGCTTCCGCCCGCGCCGCCGTGGTGGTGTCTTCCTCACCTCCGGCTCGGTCCGTGCGGACTCCACAGCCGAGTCACTCCGTCTGCTCGTCGAGATCCTCGAGGGCGGCCGAGAAGGATTCAGCGACAAGGAGATCCGTTCCGGCGTCGACTTCATCTCCAAGACCGCCCCGGGTCGCTACGCCACCGCCGACGCCATCGCCGACGAAGCGGTCGGCATGGCGCTCGACGGTCGCACGACGGCCTTCACCACGGCCAACCTGCGTGATCTGGCAACGGTCGACCGCAACCGCGTCGATGCCGCCTACGCGAGGTTCACCGAGGAGGCCGGCATCGGTGTGGGCGAGCCGGGCGCCGGATGGACCGTCGTCATGGTCGGCGACGCCGCAGCGCACCTCGGGGCGGTCGAGGCCCTCGGCCTCGGCCCCGTCACCGTCGTCACCGACCCGTGACCCCTGCTTCCCCGCCGACGCGGCGCTCCATGACGTAGTCGTCCTCGTGGACGCCGCCGACGAGGAACCGCTTGGTGCCCACGCGCTCGAAACCGCTCTTGCCGTAGAAGCGCTGGGCCCGCTCGTTCTGCTGGTTGACGCCGAGCCACACCCCGTTCGCGCCGGACGCCCGCGCCCACTCAAGGGCCTGGGCCATGAGCAGCGCAGCGGCACCGGTGCCGTGCGCCTGTGGCAGCACGTAGATCTTCGAGAGCTCGACCGTCGGCCGGAGCCGGATGGCGGCCCGGACGTCGTCGTCGGACGGCTCGCCCCCGACGAGCATGGCGTAGCCCAGCGCGACGCCCGCGCGCTCGGCCAGGAGGACGTGACGGGCGGGGTCGGCGACGTAGTCGGCGAAACGCTCGGGCGAGAGGACCTCGCCGATGAACGCCTCGACCCGGCTCGGGCTCATCGATGGAGGGCAGGCGAGTCCGAACGTCGCCGCTGCGACCGCAGCGAGGGTGGGGACGTCGCCGGTGTGGGCCGGGCGGACCGTCGCGGGGGAGGCTGGCGAGCCGGACGGGTCAGACGAGTCGCCGACGTGGGTGGTCATGCCGAAAGGCTAAGCTGCGCAGGGCGACTCGCCCAGTGACGCCCAGGCACCGGTCTCACGCGGACGGCATCCCGATCCGGGAGAGCACCTCGTCGTGCAGCAGTCCGTTGGTCGCGAGCGCGTTGCCGCTCCAGCAGCCGTCGCGGCCGTCGAGGCCGGTGAAGCGGCCGCCGGCCTCCTGCACGATCGCGACGAGGGCGGCCATGTCGTGGACCGCGAGCTCTGGCTCGGCCGCGATGTCGGCGGCTCCCTCGGCGACGAGCATGTAGGACCAGAAGTCGCCGTAGGCGCGGGTGCGCCAGCAGTCGTCCATGAGGTCGAGGAAGTCGTCGCGGCGGCCGCGCACGCGCCAGCCGGCGAGGGAGGAGTACGACAGCGACGCGTCGCCGAGCCGGCCGACCTGCGACACGGAGATCCGGCGGGCGGACGAGAGCGAGCGTCCCGTCCAGGCGCCTGAACCGGTGGCCGCCCACCAGCGCCGCTGGAGGGCGGGCGCCGCCACGAGGCCGAGCACCGGCACGTTGTCGACGACGAGCCCGATGAGGGTGGCCCACACGGGCACGCCGCGCACGAAGTTCTTGGTGCCGTCGATGGGGTCGATGATCCAGCGGCGGTGGCCATGACCGGTCGTCTCGAACTCCTCACCCTCCACGGCGTCGCGCGGGCGCGTGCGCTTCAGCTGGTGCCTGACGACCTCCTCGGCCGTGCGATCGGCGTCGGTGACGGGTGTGAGGTCCGGCTTGCTCTCGACGACGAGGTCGGCGGCCCGGAAGCGCGCCATCGTCACCCGCTCGACGGCATCCGCGAGGACGTGGGCCAGACGGAGGTCGTCGTCGTAGGAGGTCACCGGGTCAACCTAGCGGCATCGGGCAGCGGTGGGGGACTGGGGCCGAGGGCGTATGCCGCTGCGGCTCAGTGCTCCTCGGTCGTGCTCCGACTGCTGAGCAGCCGTCGGAGCGACTCGAGCCGTGACGGGCCTGCGGGTCCGGCGTGCCCGCCCGCCACCCAGGCGTCGAGCGCGCACTCCTCCTCGTCGTGGGTGCACCCGCGAGGGCAGCCGTCCGTGCCCTCCGCCAGGTCGGGAAAGTGGTCGATGATGTGGTCGACGTCGATGTGGGCGAGTCCGAACGAACGGATGCCCGGCGTGTCGATGACCCAGCCGTCGTCGGAGCCGTCGGCGCCCCGGAGGCGCAGCGCGACCGCGTTCGTGGACGTGTGCCGCCCGCGTCCTGTCGTGTCGTTGACGATGCCCGTGGCTCGCAGGGCTCCGGGAACGAGGCCGTTGACCAGGGTGCTCTTGCCGACTCCGGAGTGGCCGACGAGGACCGAGACCTTGCCCGAGAGCTTGGCGCGCAGGGCGTCGAGCCCCGAGAAGTCGCCGTCCTTCCACGAGGTGACGACGTGCTCGACCTCGAGCGGCGTGTAGTTGGCGAGGAACTCGGCGGGATCGACGAGGTCGGCCTTGGTCAGGGCCAGCAGGGGTTCGAGGTCGGCGTCGTAGGCGGCGACGAGGCACCGGTCGACCATGCGTGGACGAGGCTCGGGGTCAGCGAGCGCGGTGACGATGACGAGCTGGTCGGCGTTGGCCACGATGATCCGCTCGTAGGGATCGGTGTCGTCGGCCGTGCGACGCAGGACGGAACGTCGCTCCTCGATGCGCACGATGCGGGCGAGCGCGTCGGGCCCGCCCGCCAGGTCGCCGACGAGGGCGACGTCGTCACCGACGACGACCCGGGTGCGCCCGATGTCGCGGGCCTTCATGGCCGTGACGACGCGCTCGGGCTCCTTCTTGCCGAGGACCCCCTTGGGGATGAGGCACGTGTAGCGACCGCGGTCGACGCCGATCACCATGGCGACCACCGCGTCGGCGTGCGCGGGACGCTCCTTCGTGCGGGGCCTGGACCCCTTGCGACTCGGGCGGACCCGGATGTCGCCCTCGTCGAGGTCCCGCCAGCTCATCGCGCGAGCACGACCGGGGCGGAACGGTCGAGCATGCCCCGCCACAGTCCGACGAAGTCGGGGAGCGTCTTGCGGGTCGTGTCGATGTCCTCGACGTGCACGCCGGGCACGCGCAGGCCGATGATCGCGCCGGCGGTGGCCATCCGGTGGTCGTGGTAGGTGCGGAAACGCCCGCCGTGCAAGCGCGCCGGCGCGATCCGCAGGCCGTCCGCGGTCTCGACCACCGTGGCTCCGACACCGCTGAGCTCCGCGGTCAGTGCCGCGAGCCGGTCGGTCTCGTGCCCGCGGATGTGGGCGACGCCGCGGATCCAGGTCGGGGTCGAGGCGAGGGCGGCGAGCGCGGCCACCGTGGGGGTCAGCTCCGCGGCGTCGTGCAGGTCGATGTCGATGCCGACGAGCTCGCCGCTGCCGACGACGGTGAGGCCGGAGCGGTCGAGCCGCACGTCGGCGCCCATGGTGTCGAGGATCTCGCGCAGGAGGTCCCCGGCCTGGGTCGTGTGCTGCGGCCACCCGGGAACGCGGACCGTCCCGCCGGCGACGAGCGCCGCTGCGACGAAGGGCCCGGCGTTGCTGAGGTCGGGCTCGACCGAGACGTCGAGGGCGTTGATGTCGGACGGCTCGACGCGCCAGGTGTTGGGCTCGCTGTCGTCGACGATGGCGCCGGCGTCGCGCAACGTCTCCACCGTCATGAGGATGTGCGGCTCGCTGGGCACCGGCTTGCCGTCGTGGTGCACCGTGACACCGTCGTCGTAGCGCGCGCCGGCCAGCAGCAGCGCCGAGATGAACTGCGACGACGCCGAGGCGTCCATCGTCACCGATCCGCCCGGCACGCGCCCGCGGCCGTTGACCGTCACGGGGAGGTGTCCCTCGTCGTCGTCGACGTCGGCGCCCAGGGCCCGCAGGGCGTCGATGACCGGACCCATGGGCCGCACCCGCGCCTGCGGGTCCCCGTCGAGGCGCACGGGCCCGTCGGCGAGAGCGGCGACCGCCGGGAGGAAACGCATGACCGTCCCGGCCAGGCCGCAGTCGATGCCGACCCCACCGGTCAGCGTCTCGGGCGGCGTGACGACCCAGTCGGGCACGTCGCCGGCCACCGCCTCACCCTCGGGCGCGACGTCGTCGATCCGCACCCCCAGCGACCGCAGGGCATCGGCCATCAGCAGCGTGTCGCGCGACCGGAGCGGGGCCCGGAGGCGCGACCGCTCGGTCGCCAGCGCGGCGAGGACGAGGTAGCGGTTCGTCAGGGACTTGCTGCCCGGGAGGACGACGGTCGCGTCGAGCGGGCCCGGCGCGACCGGAGCCGACCAGTCGGGCACCGTCGACGAGGTGCCGTGACCGGTCGTGCCGGTCGTGCCGGTCGTCACGGACATCGGGTGAGGCGCTGGATCGGTGGGGCTCAACTCAGCTCACGACGTCCTGTGCTCGGTGGGCGAGCAGGCGCGCCTCGCGCTTGGCGGTCCGCTGGGCGTGGCGGGCCTCGCGACGCGTCGTCCTCGTGGCGTGCTGGGCACGCCAGGCGAGGCCGGGGCGACCCTCGGTGTCGACGGCGGCGAGAAGCAGGCCACCGAGCAGGCCGACGTTCTTGAGGAAGAGGCTGCGGCTCTGCGCCTTGCGGGTCGGGTCGGTCTCCTCCCAGAACGCGTGCTCGATGGCCGTGGTCGGGACGACGGAGGCAGCGAGCACGGTCGAGGCGAGACGCGGCATACGACCCGTGGCGAGGAGGAGGCCCCCGCCCAGGAGGGCGGCACCGTTGACCCGGACGAAGAGGTCGGGGTCCTTCGCGGCTACCTCCGCCCCCGGAACCTGGCCCGGGACCTTCTGGAGCAGGTGGGCGGCCTGTGGGGTGCGGGCGGCGGGGTTGCGCAGGGCTTCGACCCCTGCCGCGACGAAGACGGACGCGAGCAGCGGGCGGGCGAGACGGCGGACGATCATACGGTTTCCTCCTCTGGTCGCAGCGCGCCGGAGCGCGCCGTGGCCATCGTGGACGTGTGGACACCTACGGTATCGACATACCCGTAGGTCCCGGGCGCACGCCCATGTCCGGACCGCTCGTGGGCGACCCGGCATACGCTGTGGCGCATGTGCGGGAGGTATGCCGCGAGCGCGCGGCCCGACGAGCTCATCGAAGCCTTCGACGTCGACGAGGACCACACCGGCGAGCCCGCGCGCAGCGTGCTCAAGAGTCCCCAGAGCCCACCGGCCGGTGAGCCCGACTGGAACATGGCGCCCTCCAAGCAGGCGCCCGTCGTGCTGACCCGTCGGCCCCGCGGTGACGAGTCGAGCGAGGACGCCGGCGACCAGGTCCAGCCCACCCGCCAGCTCCGGCTCCTGACCTGGGGCCTCGTGCCGTCCTGGTCCAAGGACGTCAAGATGGGGCTGCGCATGACGAACGCCCGCGCCGAGTCCGTCCTCGGCAAGGGCGCCTTCGCCAAGGCCGCCCTGTCGCGTCGGTGCATCGTCCCGGCGGAGGGCTGGTACGAGTGGCAGGTGTCGCCGACGGCCGTGGATGCCAAGGGCAAGCCGCGCAAGCAGCCCTTCTTCGTCCACCGCGCCGACGGTGCACCCGTCGCCTTCGCCGGTCTCTACGAGTTCTGGCGCGACCGGGAGCTGCCCGACGGGGACCCGGGCGCGTGGCTCACGACGTTCACCGTCATCACCACGGCGGCCGACCCCGGCATGGACCGCATCCACGACCGCCAGCCCCTCGTCCTCGAGCCCGCGCAGTGGGAGCAGTGGCTCGACCCCGAGGAGAAGGACCCCGGCTACGTCCAGAGCGTCCTCGAGTTCGCCGAGCCCGGACGTTTCGAGGCCTACCCCGTCAGCCGCGCCGTCGGCGCCACCCGCAACAACGGTCCGTCGCTCGTGGAGCCGGTTCCCGAGTCCGAGCTCGAGGGCGTCGTCGACCCGATGACGGGCGAGGTGCTCGGCGCATGAGCGCCCCGATCCGCGAGACCGTCCGCGAGATCGAGACGCCGGGAGGCCCTGGACGCGCCCACGTCCGGCGCCCGTCGAGTCCGCGCGGCACCGTGGCTCTGGGCCACGGCGCCGGGGGAGGGCTCGGCGCGATCGACCTCGCCATCGCCCGCGAGGTCCTCGTGGGTGCCGGCTGGGCCGTCGTGCTCGTCGAGCAGCCCTGGCTCGTGGCGGGCCGCCGGGTGGCCGGACGTCCGCCCACGCTCGACGCCGCCTGGGTGCCCATCGTCGAGGCGCTGCTCACCGGACGCGGCCGGCTGCCCAGGCCACTCGTTCTCGGAGGGCGCAGCGCCGGCGCCCGGGTGGCGTGCCGCACGGCCGGTCCACTCGAGGCGGACGCGGCCCTGCTGCTCAGCTTCCCCCTGCACCTGCCCGGGCAGCCCGACAAGCTCCGCGCGCACGAGCTCGCCCTCGCCCCAGACCCCTCCTGGGTCGTCCAGGGCGCGACCGACGCGTTCGGCACCCCGGACGAGGTGCGGCCGCACCTCCCGCACGGGACCACGCTCCTCGAGGTGCCGGGTGCCCACAGCTTCCCGCGCAGCTCCCGGAGTGCCCTCACGGAGGCGCTGACGCGCATCGCGGGAATGCTCCCCGGCTAGGCGTCGTTGCAGGGGGCATGGTCACCTGCCCCACCCGTGAGCCCGAGAGCGTCACGACCGTGCCCGCTGCGCGCGCTCTGCTGCCACAGCCCGTCGGTCTAGGCTGGGAGGCGATGGCAAAGGACAAGAAGACCGATCCGAGCGCCGCCGTGCGCCTTGCGGACCCCAGCACCGATCCCGCCGAGGCAGCCACGGAGCCCCTGCTCGGGTTCGGCACCGACCCCGAGGACGTCGCGCGTGCAGACGCGAGCGTCGACGTGGCGAGCGAGAGCGAGCCGCAGCGCCGGGCGCGCTTCGAGCGCGAGGCGATGCCGCTGCTCGACCAGCTCTACAGCGCGGCCCTGCGCACGACGCGCAACCCGAGCGACGCCGAGGACCTCGTCCAGGAGACGTTCGCCAAGGCCTACGCCGCCTTCCACCAGTACAAGCCGGGGACCAACCTCAAGGCGTGGATGTACCGCATCCTCACCAACACCTACATCAACAGCTACCGCAAGAAGCAGCGCCAGCCGCTCGAGTCCGACGCAGCCCAGATCGAGGACTACCAGCTGGCTCGTGCCGAGTCGCACACGTCGGTGGGCCTGCGCTCCGCAGAGGCGGAGGCGCTCGACCACCTCCCGGACAGCGACGTCAAGCGGGCCCTGCAGGCGATCCCCGAGGAGTTCCGCCTCGCGGTCTACTTCGCCGACGTCGAGGGCTACTCCTACAAGGAGATCGCCGAGATCATGGAAACACCCATCGGTACCGTCATGAGTCGCCTGCACCGGGGACGACGCCAGCTGCGCGAGCTGCTCTCGGAGTATGCCGCTGACCGCGGTTTCGCTGCCGCCGGCACCTCCGACGGCGCGGGCGCCGAAGGAGGTCGGTCATGAGCGACCACACGACAGCCGGAGCGTCGACGCCGAGCGGCGACGGGGCCTCGCGCACCGACTGCTCCGAGGCTCTGCTGCGGGTCTACGAGTACCTCGACGGCGAGCTCGGCCCCGACGAGTGCGCAAAGATCCAGGCGCACCTCGACGAGTGCGGCCCGTGCCTGAAGGAGTACGACCTCGACACGACGCTGAAGTCGCTCATCAAGCGCTCCTGCGAGTGCGAGCAGGCGCCCGAGGCGTTGCGGATGACGATCATGTCGCGCATCTCGATGACCGTCATCCAGGTCGACCGCGGTTAGGCCTGCGAGCCCACCCGACCGTCACCGGACACGACGAAGGCCCGCCCCGAGATGATCGGGTGCGGGCCTTTGACGTCTGCGGCTCAGGCGTTGGGCTTGCGGCCGTGGTTGGCGGCGTTGCCCTTGCGGGAGCGGCGCTTGCGGGCGCGCTTGCTCATCGTCGGCTCTCCTTGGTCCTGCGGGTGCTCGCGCCCGTTCGGGCACGAAGCCCCGATTCTTCCACATCGGCACCCGTGCACCCAATTCGGTAGCGACCCCGGCCCCTGAACCTTAAAATCTTGGTATAGATCCGTCCGTTACGGCCGGGTCTACTTCCGTGCGCATCCTTATTGTTGGCATCCTGAGCGCTGAGGGAAACCTCGGTTGTTCTGTGCTGCCGCGAGCACCGCCCCTCCATGGCGCACGCATCCGGAACATCAATGCAATGAAGGAGCCCCCAACATGTTCGCTGCCCTGCTCTCCGCCCTCGCCGCCAACGACTTCACGACGCGTGCGATCACCTACTTCGCCAACACGTGGACGTGGCCGGGCTGACCGACCCCGTGCGCTGACTGGTACCGGGACAGGTTGCGACCTGTCCCGGTGCCGTCGCGTTAGCGTGACCCAGTGAGTGAGCGTGACGGCCCGGATCGGGAGAGAGGGCGGGCCCCGATGCGTCTTCGTGCCTATCTGGCCTTCGTCCTGCTCGTGTCCCTCGGCGTCGGTGCCTGGGCGTGGATCGTCGAAGGCCCGCCACAGCTCGGCCCCCTGGCACTCCTGGTGGCCATGGGAGTCCTGAGCTTCCAGCTGCGTGAGCCCGCCGTGAGCTCGCGTTTCGGCTTCTCGTTCCTGTCCATCATCCTGCTGGCGTCGGCCGTCATCACGGGAGTCTTCGGGTCCTGGCTGGTGGGGGTGGTGTCGACTGCCGTCGACCGCGACCAGCGCCGCTGGTCCGCGACGGTCTTCAACATGTCCATGACGGGGCTCGTCGGCGCCTCGGGTGCGGTCGTCTACCGCCTCGTCGGCGGGAACACCGCGCCGGACACCCTCGTGGGCCCGGCGGAGCTCGCGCTGCACGTCGGCCTGCCGCTCGTGGCCGCCGACGTCGTGGGCTGCCTCGTCAACGCGCTCGTGATCGCCGGCGTGTTCCACTTCGACCAAGGGGTCCCCTTCCTCGTGCTGGTGCGATCGGTGCTCGCGGGCTCGGGTCTCGCGTACATCGGCTACGGGGTCATCGGCTTCCTCTTCGTCGTGCTGTGGTACCCCGTCGACCTCGGGGCGTCGAGCGCGCTGCTCATCATGGCGCCGCTCCTCGCGGCCCGGTGGGCCTTCATCCAGTACGGCGAGGAGGTCCGCTCGCACGAACGGACCATCGACACGCTCGTGACCGCGCTCGGCACCAAGGAGCCGCCGGCCGTGCCTCGCAGCCGACGGGCGGCTCGGCTCGCCGAGTGGGTCGCGGAGGAGCTCGGTCTCGGGCCCCACCAGATCGAGACCGTGAGGTATGCAGCGACGCTGCACGAGATCGGCCACCTCGGAGTCCCGACCCGCCTGCTGCGCCGTGCCCCCGAGGCGGTCAGCGTCGCCGAGCGACGCGTCATCGACCGGCACTGCGTCATGGGAGCCCGGATGATCGAGGGCATCGACTTCCTCGAGGACGCCCGCTCCGGCATCCGGCACCAGCACGAGCGCTTCGACGGCGGCGGGCGGCCGGACGGCCTGGTCGGGCAGGACATCCCGGTCGCGGCCCGGATCGTGGCCGTCACCTCGGCCGTCGAGGACCTCCTGGAGGCCACGGGCGAGACCCAGTGGGACACCGACACCGCGGTCGTCGCACGGGCCCTCCAGTCCGACCCCGGTCGGTTCGACCCGGCGGTCGTCACCGCCGTTCTGGCCGTGCTGGAGAAGCACGGCCGTCCGCATGCCGCCTCCACCGGGGTGAGCCGGTGATCGGCGCAGCCCGTCGCCCCTTCGCCCTCGTGCTGGGACTCGTGGGCCTGCTGGTCTCCGTCGTGGTCACCTTCGTCACCGGGGACCTGCCGGCCGGAGGCACCCAGGAGGGCCTGGGGGTCGTCGCGGCCTTCGCGGTGGCCATCGTCCTCGGCGAGTGGTTCCTGCTGTCGGCGCCGGGCTTCCGCGGCTCGGCGCCCATGGCGATGGCCAGTGCCTTCGGCCTGGCGTTGACGACCGAGATCCCCGAAGGACACTTCGTCTCCTACGGCGCGGCGTTCGTCCTGGCCGTGTCCACCGTCGCGATGACCGTCGGGACGGCAACGCGCGTGCTGGCCGGTCGGGAGGCCAACATCGTCGAGACGACCGGGCGCCTGGTGGCGATCGCCGTCGTGACCATCCTCTACCGCGACGTGCACCTGGGCCAGTCACCGGGCACCCCGGCCCCGACCGACGGCCTCGTGCCGTGGCAGCAGGCCGCCCTGATGCTGGGCATCACGATGCTCGCCCTCGTCGCCGACACGCTCTTCACGTCGGTCCTGCGGGCCCTGTCGGCCACGGCCAACCTGCGACGCACCTTCGTCGAGGAGGTCCGCTCGTCGTTCGCCATGTCGATGGCCGTGGCCGTCACCGGCGTCCTCATCGCGCTCGCGGCCCCGGCGATGGGGATCGCCGCACTGCCGCTCTTCCTCATGCCGCTCGTGCTCACCCTCTTTGCGTTCCGCCGGTACGTCAGCATCCGGGCCACCTACCTCCAGAGCATCCGGACCCTCTCGCGCCTGACCGACGCGGCGGGCTACACCCCGGCCGGCCACTCCGAGCGGGTGGCCGCCCTCGCCGTGCGGGTCGGCCGCGAGCTGGGCCTGTCCGAGCGGGAGCTGCTCGACCTGGAGTACGCCGCCCTGCTGCACGACATCGGACAGGTGGCCCTCGTCGAGCCGATCCCCGGGGGAGCCACCGTCCTCGCGGCCCCGGCCGACCAGCGCCGCATCGAGGCCGACACCGTGGCGATCGTCCGCGAGACCGGTGTCTTCGAAGGCGTCGCGCAGATCCTGGAGCACCAGACCACGCCCTACCGGCAGGTGCGCGAGCTCGGCGAGGAGATCCCGCTGACGAGCCGCATCGTCAAGGTCGTCAACGCCTACGAGGACCTCACGGCCGGGGCGCGCAGCGCGCGGGCCCGGGAGGCCGCCGTGGAGCGGATCTACCTCGGCCTGGGCTACGAGTACGACCCGCGCGTCGTCGACGCCCTGCTCACCTCGATCGGGACCGGGGCCGACCAGGGCTGAGAGAGCCGTCACAGCGGCCTCGCGGCCCTTGGGTCCGGGAGGCCGGCGTGCCATGATGGCGACTTCGGGCAACCCCCGTCGCGAGAACGAGCTTGCAGGCCAGACCCCCGGCACTGTCTCACCAGTGAGGGCGCCTGCCCTCGTCTTCTCCGTGCGAACGAGGTGTCCCAGCATGAGTGCGTTGCCCATCACCCAGCTCTTCGACCCCAGCGACCCGGTGTTCCGGGCCCACGAGGGGGGCAAGCTCGGGGTGCACGCCACGTCGGACCTGCGAGACGCAGCCGA
Organism: Terrabacter ginsenosidimutans; assembly: GCF_039539425.1. Classification (NCBI taxonomy): domain Bacteria; kingdom Bacillati; phylum Actinomycetota; class Actinomycetes; order Micrococcales; family Intrasporangiaceae; genus Terrabacter; species Terrabacter ginsenosidimutans. The sequence continues at coordinate 143,150 of NZ_BAABDC010000002.1, forward strand.
CCTCTCCCTCCTCTACACCCCCGGCGTCGCGCAGGTCTCACGCGCCATCGCGGCCGACCCCACGCTCGCGGCCGTCTACACGAGCCGTCGCAACACCGTCGCCGTCGTCAGCGACGGCACCGCGGTCCTCGGTCTGGGCGACGTGGGGCCGCTGGCCGCCATGCCCGTCATGGAGGGCAAGGCGGTGCTCTTCAAGCACTTCGCCGACGTCGACGCGGTGCCGGTGTGCATGCAGACGGGCACCGTCGAGGAGATCGTCGACGCGGTGGTGCGGATCGCCCCCACCTATGGAGGCATCAACCTCGAGGACATCTCGGCCCCGCGCTGCTTCGAGATCGAGCGCCGCCTGCAGGCGCGCCTCGACATCCCCGTCTTCCACGACGACCAGCACGGGACGGCGATCGTCGCGCTGGCCGCCCTGCTCGGGGCCGTCCGAGTCGTCGACAAGGACCTCGCCGCGCTCACGGTCGTGGTGTCGGGAGCCGGCGCTGCCGGCGTCGCCGTGAGCCGGATCCTGCTCGCCGCAGGAGTGGAGGACGTCGTCGTCGTCGACTCGCGTGGCGTGCTGGGGCCAGACCGCGTGGATCTCGTGCCGCACAAGCAGCAGCTGCGCGACCTCACGAACCCGCGCGGGGTCACCGGCTCGATCGGGGACGCGCTGTGCGCCGCAGACGTCCTCATCGGCGTCTCCGGTGGCACCGTGGCCGAGCGCGACCTCCTGCGGATGGCGCCGCGGGCCATCATCTTCGCGCTCGCCAACCCGGACCCCGAGGTGCACCCCGTCGTGGCCGCCCGGTTCGCCGAGGTGGTCGCCACGGGCCGCTCGGACTTCCCGAACCAGATCAACAACGTGCTCGCCTTCCCCGGCATCTTCCGTGGGGCGCTCGACTCGGGTGCACGCCGGATCACCGAGGAGATGAAGCTCGCCGCCGCGTATGCCATCGCCGACCTCGTGGACGCCCCGACCGCTGATCGGATCGTGCCCAGCGTCTTCGACGACCGCGTGGCGCCGGCCGTGGCTGCCGCCGTGGCCGGTCAGGTGACCGGGCGCGTCGCCGGGCACGTCGTCGGGCCTGTGACTGCGTCCTCCTGCTAGGGCCTCGGGTCGCTCCCGGTCCGCTCGGGACCGGGAGCGTCGTCGCGCGGGTCGGTGAGGCCCCGCGCGGCCAGGGCCTCCCCGGTGGAACGGGCGAAGGCCACGACGTGCACGACCGTCGGGACGACGACGGCGCGCGGGTTGCGGTCCAGGCCGCGCGCCCGAGCCGACTCGCGCACGCTGGAGAAGGACCCGGCCACCCACGGGATCGACCGCACGACGACGCCCAGGGTGAGGGCCACGACCTCGGGGTCGACGAGACGGTGCAGCGGCCGGGCCGCGCGCACCGTGCCGTCGAGCAGGTCGGTGACGGGCGTCGTGACGGTGAGGATGCCGGCGGCCACGAACGCGTTGACGATGCCGAGGACGACGCGGACGGCATACGCCAGGTCGTGGGACCACCACTGGAAGACCAGCAGCAGGACGAGGACCGGCAGCAGCCCCCGCAGCGAACGCAGGAGGCGACGCGCCGGCAGGCGGGCGACGAGGACGACCCCGGCGAGCGCCACCGTGACGAGTGCGAGCACCCACGTGGGCGGGGCGATCCAGGGAAGGGCCCCGACGACAAGGACGCCGCCGAGCTTGAGCCACAAGGGCATCCGGTGCACGATCGACGTGCCCGGCACGTAGGCGGTGAAGAGCCCCGGCTCCCTCACGGCTCGTCGACCAGTGCGAGGTAGTGCTCCACGGCGGCTCGCGGTCGGCCGTCGAAGACGATGCGTCCCTCGTCGACGACGAGGGTGCGGTCGGACGCCGCCGCGAGGTCGAGGTCGTGGGTCGCCAGCACGACGGTCTGGGGGAGCGCGTCGAGCATCGCGCGCAGCCGAAGGGTGTTTCGCCGGTCGAGGAGCGTCGTCGGCTCGTCGAGGACGAGCAGGACGGGGTCGGTCGCGAGGACGACGGCGAGCGCCATCAGCTGGCGCTCCCCGCCGGACAGGTCGTAGACGCTCTGGTCGGCCAGGTGGGACAGCCCGAAGCGCCCGAGCACCCCCTCGGCCGCGGCCCGGCGGTCGCTGCGGGACCGATGCAGTCGACGGAGCGAGAGCTCGACGTCCTCCCGACCCGTCGGCATCACGAGCTGCGAGATCGGGTCGGTGAACGCGAAGGCCACGCGTCGGCGCACCCGTGATCCCTCGCGGACGGTGTCGAGGCCGTCGACCGTGACCGCCCCGGCGGTGGGGGACACGAGCCCGTTGAGCAGCCGGAGCAACGTCGACTTGCCCGAGCCGTTGGCCCCCACGACGCTCACCCGGCGCTCGGTCAGGACCAGATCGACCGGGCCGAGGATCGTGCGCGGGCCCCGGTCCGTGCCGTCGCCCGGCACCGTGACCGTGGCCGCGTCGAGGCGGACCTCCGTCACGGAGAGGTCACGTGCGAGAACCCGCGCGAGCACCTGCGCGAGGGCGGGCGAGCACGTCGGGGAAGGCGCGGTGCACGGCGACGGCCGCGACGACCGCGACGACATCCTTGACGAGGTCACCGGGCAGGAAGGGCAGGTCGGCGCTGACGGCGGCCGACAGCGACAGCCGGAGGTTGACCATGAGGCCCAGCACGCCGAGGACGTGGACGACCGCGACGGTCGCGGCGAAGGAGGCCACGAGCAGGAACGCCACCCAGAGCGAGCGCCGGGCACGCCGGACGGTCACCTGCGCCGCGAGTCCCACCACGACCGCCGCCACGAGGAACGAGACGAGGTAGCCGGCGGTCGGACCGCTCAGCACCTGCAGCCCCGACTGGCCGCGGCTGAAGACGGGCAGGCCGACGAAGCCCAGGAGCAGGTAGAGCAGGACGGCGAGACCGCCGCGCAGCGGGCCGAGCACGAGGCCGGTGAGCATGACGGCCAGGGTCTGCAGCGTGATCGGCACGCCGAGCCCGCCGAGGGGGATGCCCGGCACGACGGCCGCTGCCACCAGCAGCGCGGTGAAGACGGCCACGAGGGCCACGGACTGCGCGTCGACGCCGCCGGCACTCGTCATCGACGGCACGGGACGGGCCGCGCTGCGCACGGGCGTGTTGTCGGTCACGGGCAGGACCCTACCGGGGCGCAGGGAGGAGCTCGGTCACTATGGTGCTGGGATGCTCGCTGCCTACGCCGTCAGTCAGTCCGCCTCCGACCCGCTCTCCGGCCTGGTCGTGGGCGACCGCCCCGATCCCGAGACCCGTCCGGGCTGGAGCGTCGTCGACCTGCGCGCGGCTGCGCTCAACCACCACGACGTCTGGTCCCTGCGCGGGGTGGGGCTCTCGCCCGACCGGCTGCCGATGGTCCTCGGGTGCGACGGCGCCGGGGTCGATGCCGACGGCAACGAGGTCATCGTCCACGCCGTCGTCCCCTCGGACGGCTGGCGCGGGGACGAGACCCTCGACCCACGGCGCACGCTCCTGTCGGAGCTCCACGACGGCACGCTCGCCGAGAAGGTCCTCGTGCCCACCGGCAACGTCGTCCCCAAGCCGGGGTCGATGTCGTGGCAGACGGCCGCGTGCCTCTCGACGGCGTGGCTCACGGCATACCGCATGCTCTTCACGAACTCCGGTGTGCAGCCGGGAGGCACGGTGCTCGTCCAGGGCGCCGGGGGCGGAGTCGCCACCGCGCTCATCCAGCTCGGCTCGGCAGCGGGCTACCGGATGTGGGCCACCTCCCGCGACGAGGCTCGCGGGCAGCGGGCGCTCGAGATCGGCGCCGACCGCGTGTTCGGCTCCGGCGAGCGGCTCCCGGACCGCGTCGACGCCGTCATGGAGACCGTCGGCGCCGCCACCTGGTCGCACTCGGTCAACTCGCTGCGTCCCGGCGGCACCATCGTCATCTCCGGCGCCACCTCGGGCGACGCACCGGCCAAGGCCGAGCTGACGAAGATCTTCTTCAAGCAGCTGCGCGTCGTCGGCTCGACCATGGGCACCCGCGAGGAGCTGGCGCACCTGGCCCGCCTCGTCGACCAGCGGGGCATCGAGCCCGTGGTCGACTCCGTGATGCCCCTGGCCGACGCCCGTGACGGCTTCGCCCGGATGGTCGACGGCGACGTCTTCGGCAAGGTCGTCTTCACCGTCGGCTGAGGCGGGAGCCTTCAGGTCGAGTGTGCCCCCGTGACGTGGACGACGGCCGAGAGGCCGTCGGCCGATGGTGGGCCGGCCTCGCCGACGAGCCACTCGCACCAGAGGGCGGTGGTGAGGCGTGCGACGAGCCGGCCGAGCTCGTAGGGGCTGTCGGCACCGAGGGTGACCGAGAGACGGCCGACGTCGGCGGTGCCGGACTCGACGCCGTGCAGCGCGACCCGCACGGCCCGCGACACCGCGTCGAGTCGGGTGTCGTCGCCCGCGGGCGCGACCCCGACGGCGCGCGCCTCGGGACTGCCGGGCTCGATGCCCAGTGCGGCCCGCACGGCTTCGACCCGGCCGTAGCCGAACCAGTCGCCGGGGCCGGTGCGCACGAGGTCGCGTCCGCGGGGGTGTGACTCGAGGGGCTCGTCGACGAGAAGCCCCGGGATGCCGCGGAGCACGGCGACTGGCACGGCAGCCACCTTGCCCTTGACGAGGTCGGCGGCCGCTGCGATCTCGTCGGCGACCGCGCGGGCCGTCACCTCGAGCGGCTTGCCGTCGGCGTCGCTGCCCCCGCGGAGGTCGTCGAGGACGCGGAGCCCGTGGGCGCCGAGGGCGAAGTCGACCTGGCCCACGCGCCACGCCCGGCCGGCGGTGTCACTGAGCACGACTCCGAGCCGCACCCCGTGTCGGGCCGTCAGCGCCTGGTGGACGCGCTCGCAGACGCCGTCGGGGTCATGGGGGAGCAGGAGCCACCCTCCGCGGTCTCCGGTGTTGGAGCCGTCGACGCCGGCCGCCGCCATGATCGGGCCGGCCTTGGCCCGGACGATGCGCGTGACACGGTCACCGACCGCGCGCTCGGCGACGACGTACTCGGTCTCCCCCCGCACGACGCGGTCCTTGTCCGGGTCGTGCGTGACGAGGCCGAGGGCCTTGCTCGCGACCTTGCTCGAGATGACGACGACGTCACCGTCGGCCAGCCGCACGCCGGCGTGGTCGAGGCCGACCTGGACGACGTCGGCGAGGTCGTCGCCCTCACGGACCTCGGGTATGCCGGTGAGCGGGGTGATCGTGACCGGTGCGCTCACGCGGGTGCCCGCTCCGCACGCAGTCGCAGGCCGAGCTCGAGGGCGGCGCCGGCCATGTCGGCTGCCGCCTCGACCGAGCTCATGAGCAGGGGACGACGGACGACCTCGAGACCCCGGCGACCCGGCATCGGGTCGTCCTCGTCGACGAGCCAGCCGTCGAGGAAGTCCGCGTAGAGGCCCGCCACGCCGGCGCTCGTCTCCTCGACCCCGATCGTGCGCAGGCAGACGTCGGCGTGCCCGCGCACCGGCCGTCCTCCGACCAGGGGGGAGACCCCGATGACCGGGGCCCGGGTGCCGCGCAGGGCGTCGCGCACGCCGGGGACGCCGAGGATGATGCCGATCGAGACGACCGGGTTGCTGGGCGGGAGGATGACGACGTCGGCCTCGCGGATGGCGTCGAGCACGCCGGGCGCCGGGGCCGCCCGGTCGAGGCCGGCCACGACGAACCGCTCGGCCGGCAGCTCGGCCCGGTGCCGCACCCACCACTCCTGGAAGTGGATCGCGCGCTGCTCACCATCCGGCTCGCCCTCGGGTGTCACCACGACGTGGGTCTCGACCGGGGTGTCGGTCATGGGCAGGAGCCGGACCCCGAGGTCGCCGAGACCCCAGCGGGCCGAGAGCCGGTCGACGACCGCGCTCAGCGGCATACCCTGGCCGAGCAGCTGCGAGCGGTAGACGTGGGTGCCGAAGTCCTTGTCGCCGAGCGTGAACCACTGCGGCTCCGCCCCCAGGGCGGCGAGCTCTTCGGCCAGGTGGTGGGACTCGTCGGAGCGCCCCCAGCCCTGGCCCTCGTGGATGCCACCGCCCAGCGTGTAGAGCAGCGTGTCTATGTCAGGACACACCCTCAGCCCGAAGAGCGTGATGTCGTCGCCGGTGTTGCCGATGACGGTCAGCTGCAGAGGATCGGAATCCGGCGACAGGGGGTAGGTCTGTCGGGCGTGGTGGAGAAGGCCTCGGAGGAACCGGGCGCCGCCGACTCCTCCGGCGAGAGCGGTGATGCGCATGCGCCGATCCTCTCAGCAGGCCGCCCCCTGCTGCTCGCGCGGGGTGGGTCCTGGGACTTCTGCCCTCGAATATCACCAACGGGCTTGACTCAGGGCGTATGACACGCATGTAATTTCATTGTTGTATTCGGTCGGGGCCGTGCTTCTGGAATCAATGGACCAATTTGTCCAGAACCTCCGGAGAACGAACTCGCTCGGTGCGACAGTGCATCCACTAGGTGCACGTCAGGGTCGAGGAGGGGTCATGCACGAGTTGATGGTGGTTTGGTCGGACACGGGTGAGCAGGAGGGTGAGCTCTCCTGGCAGGAGCGCTCGCTCTGCGCCCAGACCGACCCGGAGGCGTTCTTCCCGGAGAAGGGCGGCTCCACGCGCGAGGCCAAGAAGGTCTGCGTCGGTTGCGAGGTGCGCTCCGAGTGCCTCGAGTACGCCCTGTCCAATGACGAGAGGTTCGGCATCTGGGGCGGACTGTCCGAGCGAGAGCGCCGCAAGCTGAAGAAGCGCGCGGTCTGATCGTGAGGTTCGAACCCGGTGCCCTGCAGGTGTCCGGGTGAAGGTTGCCGCTGTGCCCGATGAGCTGGCCGAGGTCCCCGGCACCCCCGCAGGCGCGGGGAGTGCGTCGTCCGCGTCGTTGTCTGCCCCTCCCTCCACCGGGCAACGACCGGACGTGACCGTCGAGGCGATCGTCGTCGTGCACAACGGAGCCACGTGGCTGGCGCAGTGTCTCGACGGCGTTGCCGCCCAGACGCTGCCGCCGGCGCGGCTCGTCATCGTCGACGTCGCGAGCAGCGACACGTCGAACGCCATCGCCCGCGCCCACTCCGGGGTGCGCCGCGCCATCGCGTCCGTCGAGGTCGTGCGCCTCGACGCCCGGGTCCCGATCGGTCGTGCCGTCGAACGCGGCATCGACGCGCTGCCCGTCCCGGCCGACCCGTCGTCGAGCTGGGTCTGGGTGCTGCACGACGACTCCGTTCCGCGGGGCAACGCCCTGGCCCAACTGCTCCAGGCGGGCCTGCGCTCGAAGTCCGTCGGGGTCGCCGGGCCCAAGCTCGTCAGCTGGGACGACCCGCGGCGCCTCGTCGAGATGGGCATCCAGATCACCCGCACCGGGCGCCGGCTCGGTTCGCCCGTCCGGGGCGAGGCCGACCAGGGCCAGTACGACCACCGCGCGGACGTCCTCGCGGTGAGCACGAGCGGCATGCTCGTGCGCCGTTCCGTCCACGACGACATCGGCGGTTTCGACCCCGTGTTCGTCGACCACGGAGCCGACCTCGACTTCGGCTGGCGGGCCCAGCTCGCCGGTCACCGCGTCATCGTCGTCCCCGGTGCCGTCGTGCGTGACGCCTCGGCGAGCCTCGACGGACGCCGCCCCGGTGTCGCCGCGCCGCGCGAGCTCGAACGCCGTGGCCGGCGAGCCGCCCGGCAGGTCACCCTCGCCCGGTGCTCACCGCTCGCTGCCCCCTTCCTCGCGTTCTGGATGGCGCTGTCGGCCGTCGTCTCCTCGCTCACCCTGCTCGTGGCCAAGCGTCCGAGACTGGCCTGGCGTGAGCTGACGGACGTGTCGGCCCTGATGCACCCGTTCGCGACCTTCGGTGCCCGCTGGCGCGGTCGGCGGACCAAACGACTGCGCCGTGACCACCTCGGCACCCTCTTCGTGGCGCCGTCCGTCGCGGCCCGCACGACCGTCGACCACATCCAGGACGCCATCACGCCGGAGCGCGCGCGCGCCCGCCGCGAGGCGGCTGCCACGACCGAGACCGGGCCCGTCGCGGACGAGTCCGAGTCGCTCGACAACCTCCCCGCCTCGCTGCCCCGCCGCGTGGTCAGCCACCCGGGCTTCCTCGCCGTCGCTGCCGTCCTCGTCGTCACCGTCGCGGCCTGGCGCGACACCATCCGCGCCGGCGCGCTGTCTCCGACCAACGCGGGCGTGGCCGGAGGGGAGCTGCGTCCCGTCACCACTGACTCGTCGGGCCTCTGGCACGCGTTCCGCGACGCCTGGCACGGCGCCGGTCTCGGGACCGGAGCCGAGTCCGGTCCGCACCTCGCCGTCCTCTCCGCGCTGACGTGGCTGGCCGAGCGCGTGCCCGGTGTCGCCGAGAGCCGCTCGAGCGCCGGCGTCACCATCGCCTGGCTGCTCTTCCTGACTCCGGCGCTCGCCGCCTGGTCCACCTACCTCGCCGCCCGCGTCGTCACGCCCTCACGTCCGGCGCGCGCGCTCGCCGCGCTGGCCTGGGGCACGGCGGGAGTCGCCGCGTCCGGGATCGCCGACGGCCGCGTGAGCGTGGCGGTCGTGCACGTGCTGCTGCCCTTCGTCCTCGCCGGCTTCTGCCTGGCGGCCCGGCGCGACGGCACCTTCACGGCCACCTTCGCGACGGCCCTCGCCACCGCCGTGCTCGGGGCCTTCGCGCCGCCCCTGCTCGCGCTGGCCGCCGTCGCGGCGCTGGTCCTGCTCGTCCTGGGACCGGGGCTGCGCCGGGCCCGGGCGCTCGTCCTGCTCGTCGTGCCCGCCGCGCTGCTGGGTCCGTGGATGGCGCGCTTCCTCGACGACCCTCGGCTGCTGCTGTCCGGGCCCGGCCTGGTCGCGACCTCCGCGGACCGCAGCCCGTGGGGAGTCCTCGGCCACGTGCTCGGAGAGAGCGGCGCCACCACCTGGGTGGCCTGGCTGGCGGCTCCGCTCGTCGTGCTCGGAGTCATCGGCCTCGCGACACGCGGACGCACCCGTGCCGAGTCCATCGGGATGCTCGTCGGCGCCCTGCTCGCCGTGGTGGGACTCGCCGGGGCGCTCGCCGCGGACCACGTCGTCCTCGGCTCGGCCGAGACCGGTGTGGGTCAGTCCGCCGCAGCCCACCTCTGGGCCGGCCTGGGCGTGCAGCTGTGGTGGGCGGGCCTGCTCGTCGGCGTGCTCGCCGGCAGCCGTCCCGTGCTCGCATCATTGCGTCGACCCGGTCGCCGGTGGGGCTTCGTCGCGGCCGTCGCCGCTGCGGTCCTCGCGGTCGTGCCCGTCGTCGCGGGCGCCGTCGTGTGGGGCGTGCAGGGCATCGGCCGCACCCTCTCGGTCGGCCAGGCCACGCTTCCCGCCATCGCCATCGAGCAGGGCGGTGGCCCCCTCGGCAACCGTCTGCTGCTGCTCCGTCCCTCCGACGAGGTGGTCGACTTCGTCCTCGCCGGGCAGGAGCCGGGCGAGCTGCTCCGCGACCTCGACCGGGCCCCCGACGCCGACGACGCGCCCCTGGTCGACGCCGTCGCCAACATCGTCGGCGGTCGGGGCGCCGACTCGCTGGACTCCAAGGCCCTGGCCCGTCTCGGCATCGGTTTCGTCCAGGTGCGGGCGACCGCCGACTCGGCCCTCGCCCGCCGACTCGACTCCTCCGAGGGACTCAGCCGGCTCGGCTCGAGCGTGCGCGGCATCCTCTGGAAGGTCCAGCCGCTCCCGGCCGCCGAGGGCGCCGAGGCGTCCACGGCGCCGTCCCGCGCGCGGCTCGTCGACGCTGACGGCTCGCTGCTCCAGGTGGTCCCCACGGTGGGTCCGCACGCAGCGGTCGACACGACGCTCCCGGCCGGTGCCACGCCTCGCTCCGTCGTCCTGGCCGAGCCCGCCGAGTGGTCGCAGGAGGCGCGTGTGACCTTCGACGGCGTGCAGCTCCAGCCCGTGGCGGGCACGGCCCAGCCGACGTATGCCGTGCCACCCACCTCGGGTGCGCTCCAGGTCGACCTCGCGGCGGCGCAGCCGTGGTGGCGTCTCGGCCAGGCGGCGCTGCTGGCCTTTGTGGTCTTCATGGCCGTCCCCTTCGGCAACCGACGCTCGAGGAGGCGCACATGAGGAACGTGTCCGGCATCGTCCGGGCGGGAGCCGTGGCGTTGGTCGCCGCTGGCCTCGCCGTGGGCGCGACCCGCGTGAGCGGGTCCCTGCAGCTGGCGACCCCGGGGGAGCGCGTCGGCCTGCCCGAGTCCTCCAGCGTGCTGGTCGACTCGGCCTCGCTTGTGTGCCCCGGTCAGCAACGACTGGGCGCCACGGGACTGCGCGACGTCAAGGGCGAGGTCACGGTCGCCGCAGCGTCACCGGACCCGGGCGTGGTGCAGGGGGCGCCCGGCGGGGGCTCCGGAGGCATCCAGCTCCTGGGCGGCTCGTCCGCCAAGGGTCTCGCCCAGACCACCGACCGGGGTGCCGTGGTCTCTGCTCCGGTGCCCGGACCCGACGTCGTCGTCGCCCGGGCGAACGCCGCCCTCGCGCCCGGCCTCGTGGCCACGCAGGTGTGGCGTCACGCCGGTGACGACGACCGCGGCCTCGCCGTGACCCCGTGCCAGCAGCCGTCCTCGGACGCGTGGCTCGTCGGGGGCGGCGGTGGACCGTCCCGCACCGAGCGCGTCATCGTCAGCAACCCCGGAGCCAACGCCGTGTCCGTCTCCTTCGAGATCCTCGGCGCCTCCGGTCGCATCGATGCGGCGGCCGATCGCAACGTCTCCATCCCGCCGCTGTCCCGCGAGGTCGTCTCGCTCGACGCCATCGCCCCCGCCGAGACCGCCCCCGTCGTCCACGTGACCGCCACCGGCGGCGTCGTGACGGCGGTGCTCGACGACCAGTGGATCCTCGGTGCCACCGGACGCGGCATCGACGACGCGACCCGGGCCGGCTCGCCGGGCACCGACCTCGTCGTGCCCGGTGTCGAGACCGGCGGCGGCTCGTCCCTGCGTCTGGCCAACCCCGGCGACACCGAGGCGCTGGCCCAGGTGCGGCTGCTCACAGACAAGGGGGCGGTGCAGCGTGACGAGCTCAGGGCCATCCGGGTTCCGGCCGAGTCGACCCTCGACGTCCCGTTGCCCGCCAACGGTGCGGCCATGGGCCTCGGCATCCGCTCCGACCAGCCGCTCGTGGCGGCAGCGTGGGCCGAGCGCCGCGCGACGACCGCCGACCAGATGGGCGACTTCGCGTGGACGCCCGCGACGCCGGCCCTGCGTGGTGTGGCCGGGATCCTCCTGCCCGGACTGGAGGGCACGACCAAACGCCTGCTCCTGACCGCGGGTTCGACGCCTGCGACCGTCCAGGCCCGGTTCGGCACCGGCGACGGCGCGAAGGTCTCCACCGTCGAGGTCCCGGCCGACTCGACCGTCGCGGTCGCCGTCGGCGACGCCGACAGCGTCTGGGTCGTCCCGACGTCGGGCACGCCACGAGCAGCCGTCTCCGTCGCAGGCGTGGACGGGGGAGTGCCGTTCTTCTCGGTGGCGTCCCTCACCGACGCGCCGGTGCGGGCCCTGTCCGTGCCGGTCCGGCAGGTGCGCAACTGACCGGGCAGCGCGTTGGGCTCGTCACGGCTCGTCATGGCCCGACCGGTTCGTGTCACGCCTCGATCCGCGCGGTCTGACCGCCGGGTTCAGCCAGCCGTGGTGGACGGCAGGGTCAGGACCTCGGCACCGTCGTCGGTGATGGCGATGGTGTGCTCGCTGTGCGCGGTCCGACAGCCGGTCGCGCTCCGCAGCGTCCACCCGTCCGCGTCGGTGACGAGCTCGTCGGTGTCCGCCATGACCCACGGCTCCAGGGCGAGCAGCAGACCCGGGCGCAGCGTGTAGCCGCGGCCGGCCCGGCCGGTGTTGGAGACGTGCGGGTCCTGGTGCATGCTCGACCCGAGGCCGTGCCCACCGAACTCGGTGTTGATGGCGTAGCCCGCTCCGGAGAGCACCTCGCCGATGGCGTGGGAGATGTCGCCGATCCGGGCCCCGGGGCCGGCGGCGGCGATCCCGGCGGCCAGTGCGCGTTCGGTGGCACTGATCATCTCGACGCTCTCCGGGGGCCTGGCATCGCCCACGACGAAGCTCACGGCCGAGTCGGCGACGACTCCACCCTGGGAGACGGCGAGGTCGAGCGAGAGCAGGTCGCCGTCCGCGAGCAGGTAGTCGTACGGCAGGCCGTGGAGCACGGCGTCGTTGACCGAGGTGCAGACGTGGTGGCCGAACGGACCGCGGCCGAAGGACGGTGCATAGTCGACGTAGCAGGAGGTCGCTCCCGCCGCGACGATCATCTCCCGGGCCCAGCGGTCGAGGTCGAGCAGGCTCGTGCCGACCGTGCTGCGGCTCTTGAGCGCCTGCAGGATGTCGGCGACCAGGACGCCGGCCTCCCGCGCCCGGTCGAGCTCGGTCGGGTTCAGGATCTCGATCATGCGGCCTCTCTCGTCCAATAACTATCCCGGTAATGTTATCCCGCTGGGTTAGGATTCGGTGCATGGTCAGGCTCCCGCTCACCCCCGCCGAGCTCGCGCGTGGACAGCGCCTCGGCGCGCTCCTGCGTCGCGCTCGCGGGGAGCGCTCGATGCTCGAGACCGCCCTGGACGCGCAGGTGTCACCCGAGACCCTCCGCAAGATCGAGTCGGGCCGCGTCGCCACGCCCGCCTTCCCGACCATCGCCGCCATCGCCGACGTCCTCGGGCTCTCGCTCGACGCGGTGTGGGCCGAGGTCAACGAGCCCGAGTCGCGCGCAGCACGAGCCGTCAGCCGCTCCGGTCAGGTGAGTGACCTCGCCTCGTAGCCTCGCGGCGTCCGCCGGCTCGGCGGCGCGGGCCGTCAGGTCACTCCCCGAAGCCTGGGTCGAGCTCCTCGGGTGACACGCCGAGGAGGCCGGCCACCTGCTCGGTCACGATGTCGGCGACCAGGGCCGCGACGTCGCGCCGGTCGGTGACTCGCGTCTCGACCGGCCGACGGTAGACGACGATGCGTGCCGGACGGGCGCTCGTGGCCGGGAAGAGGCGGCCGAGCGGCACCTCGCGGTGGTCCCACGGCGCAGGGCCTCGTGGAACATCTTCGACCGCGAACTCCACTGCAGGAAAAGCGCGCCCACACGTCGCCTCGAGCCGGGCGGCGGCGTCGAGGACGAAGTCGTCGAACTCGTCGCGACGCGACACCATGGCCGGGACCGGTGGCCACGCCAGCGGTCCGCGCCGGCCGCGGCCGTGCCGGTCGCGCCGTCGGCTGCGCCCGGAACTGCGGGGCTCCAGGGTGTCCACGACCCCACTGTAGATCGACGGAGCCGGCCGTCGTCACCGCGCCATACGGCATACGCGGCAGGGATTCGTGCGGGGACGGCGTGGTGATTCGTCCTCGTCGGGAGGGCGGACTACAGTCCCGGATCGTGGGTCTGACACGTGGTTGCTCGAAGACGGGATGCGCCCGTCCCGCCGTGGCGACCCTGACGTATGCCTACGCCGACCGTGCCGTCGTCGTGGGACCGCTCGCGACCTACGCCGAGCCGCACACCTACGACCTCTGTCTCGAGCACGCCGAGCGCATGACGGCTCCCCGTGGCTGGGAGGTCGTGCGGGTGGGGGGCGAGTTCCCCGAGCCCGCCCTCGCCGCCGACGACCTGCTCGCCCTGGCCGACGCCGTCCGCGAGGCCGGCCGGCCGCGCACGAGCCGACCGAACGAGCCGCGCACGACCTCCCGGGGTCAGGCGAACGCCGAGGCCGACTCGGGAGCCGTGGAGTCCGGCCGCCGCGGACACCTACGCATCCTCAAGGACTCCTGACCACTAGGGTGATCGGCGTGCCCCACCTCGCAGACTTCGTCAAGGCCTACGACGTGCGTGGACTCGTCCCCGACCAGCTCTCGCCCGAGGTGGCCCACGCCATCGGCGCCGCGTTCGCCGAGGTCGTGGCCGTCCCGGACGGCTCCGACGGTGTCGTCATCGGCCACGACATGCGCCCCAGCTCGCCCGAGCTCTCCGCCGCCTTCGCCGCCGGGGTGACCTCGCGCGGGGTCGACGTCACCGTCATCGGGCTGTGCTCGACCGACGGGCTCTACTACGCGAGCGGCGCGCTCGACCTTCCGGGCGCGATGTTCACGGCGAGCCACAACCCCGCGCAGTACAACGGCATCAAGCTGTGCCGCTCGGCGGCGCGCCCGGTGGGGCAGGACTCGGGTCTCGCCGAGATCCGCGACCTGGCCCAGTGGATGCTCGGCGGCGGCACGGGCCTGGCTCGACCGGCCGGTGGCCCCGGCAGCGTGACGACCCGCGACCTGCTCGGTGACTACGCCGCGTTCCTCCGCAGCCTCGTCGACCTCTCCGGCTCGCGCCCCCTCAAGGTGGTCGTCGACGCCGGCAACGGCATGGGCGGCCACACCGTCCCAGCGGTGCTCGGCACGGCCGCAGGGCTGCCCGAGCTGCCCCTCGAGATCGTCCCGCTCTACTTCGAGCTCGACGGCACGTTCCCGAACCACGAGGCCAACCCCCTCGACCCGGCCAACCTCGTCGACCTGCAGGCCGCCGTGCGCGAGCACGGCGCCGACATCGGACTCGCCTTCGACGGCGACGCCGACCGCTGCTTCGTCGTCGACGCGGACGGCGAGCCGGTCTCGCCGAGCGCGGTGACCGGCCTCGTCGCGGTCCGCGAGATCAACCGGGCGCGCGCCGGCGGCGACACGAGCGTGTCCATCGTGCACAACGTCATCACGAGCGCTGCAGTCCGCGAGATCGTGCTCGAGGCCGATGCGACACCCGTGCGCACCCGAGTCGGCCACTCGTTCATCAAGGCCGAGATGGCCCGTGCCGGAGCCGTCTTCGGTGGCGAGCACTCCGCCCACTACTACTTCCGCGACTTCTGGTTCGCCGACACCGGCATGCTCGCGGCCATGCACGTGCTCGCCGCGCTCGGCGAGCAGGACGCCCCCCTCTCCGAGCTCTGCGCCGAGTACGAGCGTTACGTCGCCTCCGGAGAGATCAACTCGACCGTCACCGACCAGGCGGCCGTCGTCGAGCAGGTCCGGGCCTGGGCCCAGGTGCGCGGGGCCACCACCGACGTGCTCGACGGACTCACCGTCAGCAGCCCCGCCGGGGACGCCCCGATGTGGTGGTTCAACGTCCGAGCCTCCAACACCGAACCGCTCCTGCGGCTCAACGTCGAGGCAGCCGACCGTGAGACGATGCAGGACGTGCGCGACGAGCTGCTCGCCCTCATCCGGTCGGGCGCCGAGACGACAGGCGCGGCCGATGCACCCGACGAACCCGACAACGGCGGGTCCACCACCGCCCAGGACGCAGGAGACGCTTCGTGAACCAGAGCCAGCAGACCATCGAGCCGTGGCTGCGCGGGATCATCCGGTGCCCGCAGTGCAAGGGCGAGGTCGTCGACGCGAGCGCCGAGACCACTGCTGACTCCGGTGCTGACTCGGGTGCTGAGGCCGCCGTCACCGAGCTGCGCTGCGACACCTGCCATCTCGCCTATCCCGTCGAGGGCGGCGTTCCCGTTCTCCTCGTCGACCTCGCCCGCCGCACCGACGGCTGACCGCCGTGGGCGCCGTGTTCGACGAAGCCCGCCTCGACGACGAGGATGCCCTGGCATCCCTCGACCCCAGCGACACCCTCCGTGCGCTCGCCGGGGCCGGCGCCCAGGTGCGGCGCACGATGGCCGCTGCCGGGGAGGCCGGGCTCGACCGCCTGCGTGATGTCGAGCCTCGCGGTGTCGTCGTCGCGGCGGCCGGTGGTTCGGTCGCGGTCGCCGACCTGTTCGAGGCCGTCTCGCGCGGCGCAGCAGCCCTCCCGGTCCAGAGCTGTTCGTCCGGCTCGCTGCCGGGGTGGGTGGGCGCCCTCGACGTCGTCCTCGCCGTGTCACAGTCCGGCCGGGCCGCCGGCACGCTCGCCCTCGCCGCCGAGGCTGCGAGGCGGGGCGCGTTCCTCGTCACCGTCGGCGCCTCGGACTCCCCGCTCGCCGACGTGTGCGCGCGCGCCCACGGGGTGCACGTCCCGATCGCCGTCGAGGGTTCGTCGTCCCGCACGTCGGTGTGGGCGCAGGCCACTCCGGCGCTGCTCGCCGCGGACGCTTTGGGCATCGCCTCGATCAACCACGAGACGTTGGCCGGGATCGCCGACGTGCTCGACCGCACCGCCACCGATGCGCGCCCGTGGTCCGAGTCCTTCGTCAACCCCGCCAAGATCCTCGCGACCGAGCTGGCCGAGTCCACTCCGATCGTCCTGGGCGAGGGACCCTTCGGCGACGTCACCGCGCGCCGGGCCGCCGCGATGTTCGGGCGCACCGGTCGCGTGCCCGTCGCCCACGGCTGCCTGCCCGACGCGGCCAGCCAGATCGTCGCCTGCTTCGACGGGCCGCTGGCTCCCGGTCAGTCCGGCGGGGGCGGCCAGGACGACATCTTCGCCGACCCGTTCCTCGACGGCCCGAGCCGAGCGCCGCTACGCCTCATCATGATGCGTGACACCTCGCCGGGAGACGGGCACGGCCTGACGGACACCGTCGTGGCCGGCGCCGAGGATGCCGGCGTGCGCGTGTCGCTCGTCGACGCCCCAGCGGCCGACCCGCTCCTTCGGCTCGCGTACCACGTGGCGCTCACCGACTTCGCCGCGACCTACCTCGCGCTCGGCTTCGGCTTCGACCCGGCCACCTCACCCCACGTCCGCCTGCTGCGGGGCGCCCGAGACGCCTGAGCCTGCGCGTCACCGATGGCGTATGCCGCCGGCTCCCTCCCCACGCAGCGGCCCTTCCCGAGACGGCCGGAAGGGTCAACGTAGGCTGCGACGGTGACCCAGCACTTCGACCTCGCCATCATCGGGAGCGGTTCGGGCAACTCGCTCGTGACCCCCGACTTCGACGACAAGCGCGTCGCCGTGATCGAGGGCGGGACCTTCGGCGGGACCTGCCTCAACGTCGGGTGCATCCCGACGAAGATGTTCGTCTACGCGGCCGACGTGGCGCGGGAGGTGCGCGAGGCCGGCCGTTACGGCGTCGACGCCACGCTCGAGGGCGTGCGCTGGAGCGACGTGCGGGACCGCGTGTTCGGGCGCATCGACCCCATCTCCGACGGCGGGCGCCGCTACCGCGCCGACGGGCCCAACACCACGGCGTTCCTCGGTCACGCGCGCTTCACCGGTGACCGCACGCTCACGATCGACCTCGCCAACGGCGGGCAGGAGACGCTCACGGCCGACCAGGTGGTCGTGGCCGCAGGCGCACACCCGGTCGTGCCCGACGTCGTCACCGAGTCCGGCGTGCCGTTCCACACCTCTGACACGGTCATGCGCATCGACGCCCTGCCGAAGCGGCTCGCGATCATCGGCGGCGGCTTCATCGCGGCGGAGATGGCGCACGTCTTCGCCTCCTTCGGCGTGCACGTGACGGTCGTGGCGCGGTCCTCGAACCTGCTGCGCCACCTCGACACCGACCTCGCGCAGCGCTTCACCGACCTGGCCCGCGAGCAGTGGGACGTCCGCACCGGCGCCAACGTCGTCCGCGTGGAGGCCGGCGCCGGGGGAGCAGGCGTGCGCCTCCACCTCGACAGCACCGCGGTCGTCGACGCCGACCTCCTTCTCGTGGCGACCGGGCGCCAGCCCAACACGGCCGACCTCGGCGTCGACGCCGGGGGCCTGCGGCTGCTCGAGGACGGTCGCATCGACGTCGACGCCCACGGCCGCACGAGCGCACCGGGCGTCTGGGCCCTCGGGGACGTCAGCGCGCCCTACCAGCTCAAGCACGTCGCCAACGCCGAGGCGCGGACCATCGCGCACAACCTCGCGCACCCGGAGGACCTGCGCCGGCTGCCGCTCGAGCACGTGCCGTCGGGGGTCTTCAGCCACCCCCAGATCGCCACCGTCGGCCTGACCGAGCAGGAGTGCGTCGACCAGGGACGCGACCACGTCACGTCGGTCCAGGCCTTCGGCGACACGGCATACGGCTGGGCCATGGAGGACACGACGAGCGTGTGCAAGCTCGTCGCCGACCCGGGCACGGGGCTGCTGCTCGGCGCCCACCTGATGGGACCGCAGGCGACCTCGCTCATCCAGCCGCTCGTGCAGGGCATGGCGTTCGGCACGAGGGTGCACGACCTCGCCCGCGGGCAGTACTGGATCCACCCGGCGCTCGCAGAGGTGGTCGAGAACGCCCTCCTCGGGCTCAAGCTCGACGTGACGGCCTGAGCGCGTTCCCAGCCGACTCCCAGACCGCCCTAGGATGACGCCATGGCAGGCGGACTCGTAGCCCTACTCGACGACATCGCGGCGCTCGTGAAGCTCGCGGCGGCGTCCGTCGACGACGTGGGCGCCGCCGCCGCGAAGGCGAGCGTCAAGGCCACCGGAGTCGTCGTCGACGACACCGCGGTGACGCCGCGCTACGTGGAGGGCCTCGCACCCGAGCGCGAGCTGCCGATCATCAAGAAGATCGCGCTCGGCTCGCTGCGCAACAAGCTTCTCATCATCCTCCCGGTCATCATGGTGCTCAGCCAGTTCGTGCCGTGGCTGCTGACCCCGATCCTCATGGTCGGCGGCGCCTACCTCGCCTACGAGGGCGCCGAGAAGGTCTGGGAGATCGTCTCCGGACACCGCGAGGAGGAGGCCGAGGTCGGGCAGGTCGACGAGAAGGCCGTCGTCTCCGGCGCCATCCGCACCGACTTCATCCTCTCGGCCGAGATCATGGTCATCGCCCTCAACGAGGTCGACACCGAGCCGTTCGTCTCGCGCCTCATCATCCTCGTCATCGTGGCGCTGCTCATCACCGCGCTCGTCTACGGCGTCGTCGGGCTCATCGTCAAGATGGACGACGTCGGTCTGCACCTCGCGGGACGGGAGTCCGGGGCGTCGCAGCGGGTCGGCCGCGGACTCGTCAAGGGCATGCCGAAGCTGCTGTCGGTCCTGTCGACCGTCGGCATCGCCGCGATGCTCTGGGTCGGAGGACACATCCTGCTGGTCGGAGTCGACGAGCTCGGCTGGCACGCCCTCTACGACCTGGTCCATCACCTGGAGGAGGGTGTGGCCGGCGTGGCGGGCATCGGGGGCCTTCTCGCGTGGGTGGTCAACACCCTTGCCTCGGCGCTCATCGGTCTCGTCGTGGGCGCGACCATCGTCGCCGTCCTGCACGTCATCCCGAGGCGCAGGAAGCACGACGGGGCCGCAGCCGCGCACTGACGTCGTGCTCCAGGCCTCGACAGACGATTCGAGGCCAACCGCGCGCGCGGCTAGGATGGGGGACTGCCGGCGTGGGTGATGACCCGCCACGAGAGCCCAGAGGGGCGCGCCGGGTCTGCACACCGACGATCAAAGGAACCGATCACTCATGTCCTTCGACTACAAGGTTGCCGACCTGAGCCTCGCCGAGGCCGGCCGACACCAGCTCCGACTCGCCGAGCACGAGATGCCCGGCCTCATGGCGATCCGCGAGGAGTACGCCGCGGCCCAGCCGCTCAAGGGCGCGCGCATCGCCGGCTCCCTCCACATGACGGTCCAGACGGCCGTGCTCATCGAGACGCTCACCGCTCTCGGCGCCGAGGTCCGCTGGGCCTCGTGCAACATCTACTCGACGCAGGACGAGGCCGCCGCGGCCGTCGTCGTGGGTCCCAAGGGCAGCGCCGACGACCTGCAGGGTGTCCCCGTCTTCGCCTGGAAGGGCGAGACGCTGCCCGAGTACTGGTGGTGCACCGACCAGATCCTCACCTGGCCCGGCGGTGAGGGTCCCAACATGATCCTCGACGACGGTGGCGACGCCACGATGCTCGTCCACAAGGGCCGCGAGTGGGAGCAGGCCGGCCAGGTGCCGCCCACCACCGACGAGGACTCCGAGGAGTTCGGCGTCTTCAAGGAGCTCGTGCGCCAGACGCTGACCACCGACCCGCAGAAGTGGACGACGGTCGCCGCCGGGATCAAGGGCGTCACCGAGGAGACCACGACGGGCGTCCACCGCCTCTACCAGCTGGCCGAGGCCGGCGAGCTGCTCTTCCCGGCCATCAACGTCAACGACGCGGTGACCAAGAGCAAGTTCGACAACACCTACGGCTGCCGTCACTCGCTCATCGACGGCCTCAACCGCGCGACCGACGTCCTCATCGGCGGCAAGGTCGCCGTCGTCGCCGGCTACGGCGACGTGGGCAAGGGCTGCGCCGAGTCGCTCCGCGGCCAGGGCGCGCGCGTCATCGTCACCGAGATCGACCCGATCTGCGCGCTGCAGGCCGCGATGGAGGGCTTCCAGGTCGCCCGCCTCGAGGACGTCGTCGAGACCGCCGACATCTTCATCACGACGACCGGCTGCTACGACGTCATCACGGCCGAGCACATGACGAAGATGAAGAACAAGGCGATCGTGGCCAACATCGGCCACTTCGACAACGAGATCGACATGGCCGGCCTCGGCCGTGTCCCCGGCATCCAGAAGACCGAGATCAAGCCGCAGGTCCACGAGTGGACCTTCACCTCGGGCAGCTCGATCATCGTGCTCTCCGAGGGCCGCCTGATGAACCTCGGCAACGCCACCGGCCACCCGAGCTTCGTCATGAGCAACAGCTTCAGCAACCAGACGATCGCCCAGATCGAGCTCTTCACCAAGACCGGTGACTACGACAAGCAGGTCTACACGCTGCCGAAGCACCTCGACGAGAAGGTCGCCCGTCTGCACCTCGACGCCCTCGGCGTCCGGCTCACCGAGCTGACCAAGGGCCAGGCCGAGTACCTCGGCGTCGACGTCGCCGGCCCCTACAAGCCGGAGCACTACCGCTACTGAGCTGCGGGGGCCGCAGGCCACCGCCGCTGCACCAGCCGAACGAGAACGTATGCCGTCCCCCTCACGAGAGGGGGACGGCATACGTCCGTCGGGGGTCGTCCGGGGTCGTCCGGCCTCAGCCCGGGACCGAGGGTGACCGCAGGAGCGAGTACGTCGCGCCGCGCGCGGCCACGGTCCAGTGGGCCTGCCGGACGAGGGCCTCGGCGACGGGAAGGTCAGAGGGGACGAGGGCCCACCGGCAACCGGTCCGCTCGAGGTAGGCGTCCCAGCCCGGGGCGGCGCTCTGGAAGGTCATGTACGCCTCGACGTGCGAGACGGCGTAGACCTCCGTGCGCCCGTCGATGGCGGGACGGACGTTGGGGTGCTTCCAGATCAGCCAGCCACCGCTGCCGTAGTCGTTGCACAGCACGGTCCCCGACGGGAGGGCCGCGATCTGGCGGTCGAGGTCGTTGGGACCCCATTCCGGCAGCGCACCCCGCGACGGCGCCAGGAACCCGGCGACGGCCAGCGCCGACGCCGTGAGGCCCAGTGTCAGGACGACCTCACGACGGGCGACCGGCTCGCGGGGGAGCCCCACCACGCGGGCGAGGGAGAGGGCCGTCACGGGGGCGACGATCGCGGCACCGACCGCGATGGTGCGCACGTAGAGCAGGGCAAAGCCGACCGCGAGCCCGACGAGGAGGATCTCGGTCCATGGCGTGCGACGACGCTCGCGCGACCAGATCAGCAGGACCACGGCCGCGCTGACGAGGAACGCGACGAAGGCGACGTCGGTCAGCGCCGGTGAGCGCCACTCCGTGACGAACTGGGCGTACTCGCGCACGGCGAACGGCGCCGTCAGCAGCTCCGGGCCGACCGGGGTGACGGCGGCCGCGGCGAGCGACCCGAGCGGGACGAGGGCCAGTCGCAGCCAGGCCCGTCCGCGGGCGGCGCCGTCGAGGAAGAGGCCGACCAGCGACACGATCCCGATCGCCACGCCGACGAACCACATGCCGTGGCTGCACGCCCACACCCACGTCAGGGGGACGAGCCACCAGCGGGCCCTGCCGTCACGACGTGTGGCGAGCCAAGCGCCGGTCGTCACGGTCGCGAGGGCGAAGGACACGAGGTGTGGTCTCAGCGAGAGGCTGCCGCTCATCCCGACGAGGGCGACGACGAGCACGATCGTCGTGACGAGCAGGGGCGCCTCGCGGCGCAGCACCGCCCACAGGCAGAGTGCGATCACCGCGACACCGAAGGGCAGCAGCCACGAGACCCCCGCGAGCCCGAACACCTGCTGGGCCCAGCTCATGAGCAGCTCCGGCAGCCACTCGTGCAGCCGCCACGGCTGGGTCGACATCGTGCTCCACGGGTCGGCCCCGCTGAACGACCACGTCTCGCGCAGGTGGTCACCGGCCGCGAGGTGCCAGAAGGTGTCGGGGTCGCCGACGGGCTGGACCATGCGCAGGACGGTGAAGAACACGACGAGCCCGGGGAGCACCTGTCGCAGCATCAGCGGAAGCCCCGAGGCCCTCACGGCTCCGGGCGTCGGGCCGGTCTGCTCGGCGGGCGCGGCACGGTCCCGAGTGTCGCTCGTCACCGGGAGATCATCCCCGGTGAGGAGCGCCGCGGAGGCCTTTTGGGCGGATTGGCACCTGTGGTCGTGCGTGGACACCGCGCCGTCGGGTCGACGGCTCACCGGTCGCTGCGGCGTGTGCCGTGGGAGGATCGGAGGGCTCACCGATCACACGTCTGGCAGGGACCCTCCATGAACAAGCTCCTGACCGGTGCCCTGGCACTGGCGTTGTCCGTCTCGCTCGCCGCCTGCTCGAAGTCCGTCGACCAGGGCTCGACGCCGAGCGGTGCGGCCGGATCGACGTCGTCCGCGACCACCCCGACGGACACGATGTCGTCCGCGACGACCGACGACACGGGCTCCAGCACGGGCGGCGCCACGGCGGGGCCGGTCGACCAGACCACGCCCGAGGGCGTGATGACGTCGTGGCTCAGCGCCATGGTGGCCGGCGACGGCAACACCGTGTGCGGGCTCATGGCCACGAACGGCAAGGCCATCTCGAGCATCCCCAACGCCGCCGCAGCCTGCGGCAAGACCATCACGCCCATGCTCGACCAGATCAAGGAGCTGGGCGCGGCCTTCAAGGGCCTCAAGATCAGCGGAGCCACCGTCAACGGCAACCAGGCCACGTTCGAGAGCGTCACGACCGAACCGGCCCTGGCCGCGGACGTCGTCGCCAGCTTCAAGGCCGTCAAGATCGGCGGAAAGTGGTACGTCACGCAGGGCTGACCCCGGCCTGCTCGACCACCGACGAGCCGAGGAGCGTCAGCGGGCGGTCAGGCGTGTGTGATGATTTGGTCAGGACATACGGGGCCGCGTGATCCGCGTTCCCTGGAAGGAGTCTGTCGTGAAGGGTCGGGTTCTGGTCGTCGACGACGACCTCGCACTCGCCGAGATGCTTGGGATCGTGCTGCGCAACGAGGGGCTCGAGGTCACGCACGTGGCCGACGGCTCCGAGGCGGTGGGCGCGTTCCGTGAGTCGCGGCCCGACCTCGTGCTGCTCGACGTCATGCTCCCCGGACTCGACGGGATGGAGGTGTGCCGTCGCATCCGCGCCGAGAGCGGAGTGCCCATCGTCATGCTCACCGCCCGCACCGACACCGTCGACGTCGTCGTCGGACTCGAGTCCGGTGCCGACGACTACGTGGTCAAGCCGTTCAAGCCGCAGGAGCTCATCGCGCGGGTCCGCGCCCGGCTCCGCCGCGGCGACGAGCCGGCGCCCGAGCGGCTCGCCATCGGCGACCTCGAGATCGACGTGGCCGGCCACTCGGTGAAGCGGGCGGGCGAGTCGCTGTCGCTGACGCCGCTCGAGTTCGACCTGCTCGTGGCCCTGGCGCGCAAACCGTGGCAGGTGTTCACCCGCGAGGTGCTGCTGGAGCAGGTGTGGGGCTACCGCCATGCCGGCGACACCCGCCTCGTCAACGTCCACGTGCAGCGGCTGCGCTCGAAGATCGAGCACGACCCTGAGCGGCCCGAGATCGTCGTGACCGTGCGCGGGGTCGGCTACAAGGCGGGTCCGTCCTGACATGACGGAGCGCGCGGCCCGGAGCGGACCCGCGGGCGTGGCCTCGCGGGCCGGTTCGATGCTGCGCAGCGCGTGGCGCCGGGTCCTGCACCTCTGGCGCGCATCGCTCGGCTTCCGCGTCGTCATCGTGACGATGCTGCTCGGCATCCTCGTGCTCACGGCCGTCGGCACCTACCTCTACGGGTCGATCGCCCAGGGTCTCGTCGACAGCCGGCAACGCATCGCGTCCGAGGACAGCCTGCGTGACGCCACCGATGCGCAGGGACAGTTCGACTCGACCGACCAGACCGACACGCAGGCCAAGCTGACGCAGTTCGCGACGACGCTGATCAACACCTACCGGCGCGACGCCGGCAACGAGACGCGCTACGTCGTGCTGACGCGGTTCGACGACAACAGCTCGCCCTTCATCGTCGGTCCGATCGAGAGTGGCAGCGTCGGGGTCCGCTTCATCCCGGACGAGCTGCGCCAGCAGGTCGCGGCCCAGCCCGACCGCCAGCACCTGCAGGTCGTGACCATCGACGAGGGCGGCGACCCCATCTCGGCGGTCATCGTCGGACAGAAGGTCGAGCTGCCGGTGGCCGGCAACTACGGCCTCTACTTCATCTACCCGATGGACCGCGAGCGCGAGATCATCAGCTTCATCGGGCAGACGTTCCTCTTCGGGGGCGCGGCGCTCATCCTGCTCATCGGCGCGATCGCCTTCGTCGTGACCCGCCTCGTCGCCGACCCCGTGCGCCGCGCCGCGGCCGTCGCGGAGCGCTTCGCGGAGGGCAACCTCAACGAGCGCATGCGCGCCAAGGGCGAGGACGACCTCGCCCGGCTCGGCACCTCCTTCAACGGCATGGCCGCCTCGATCCAGCAGCAGATCGCCCAGCTCGAGAACCTCTCGCGCGTCCAGCAGCGTTTCGTCTCCGACGTCTCGCACGAGCTGCGCACGCCGCTGACGACGATCCGGATGGCCGGCGACCTGATCCACGACTCCCGTGGGGACTTCGAGCCGACCGTCGCGAGGTCGGCCGAGCTGCTCCGCGGCGAGCTCGACCGGTTCGAGTCGCTGCTCAGCGACCTGCTCGAGATCTCCCGGTTCGATGCCGGTGCGGCGGAGCTCGAGGTCGAGGCGAGCGACCTTCGTGCGTGCGTCGAACGAGCCGTGGACGCCCACCGCACCCTCGCCGCCCGCAAGGGCACGCAGCTCGTCGTCAACGCCCCGTCGAACCCCGTGGTGGCCGACATGGACTCGCGCCGGATCGAGCGGATCCTGCGCAACCTCGTCGCGAACGCCATCGAGCACGGCGAGGGCAAGCCCATCGAGGTGACCATCGGGGAGAACGACACCGCCGTCGCCGTCACCGTGCGCGACCACGGGGTCGGCCTCCGGCCCGGTGAGGCGGCTCTCGTCTTCACCCGGTTCTGGCGGGCCGACCCGGCCAGGGCCCGGACGACCGGCGGGACGGGCCTCGGGCTCGCGATCGCCCTCGAGGACGCGCGACTGCACGCAGGGCGTCTCGAGGCCTGGGGCGCTCTCGGCGAGGGCTCCTGCTTCCGCCTGACCCTGCCGCTGCGCGCCGATGCGACGATCACCAGCTCACCGCTGCCACTCAGCCCCCTCGCGGCCGAGGCGGCCCGCCGTCGCTCGGCCGGCGACGACCAGGGCGCCGACCCGCCCTCGGATCCCGGCGGGCCGGCCGACGACGACACGCTCCGGTTGCGGCGCATCGTGGTGGAGCGAGCGCCGTGAGAGCTCGCCTTCTTGCCTGCCTGCTCCTCGTCGCCTCCCTGGTCCTGTCGGCCTGCGGAGGCGGCCTGCCCGGCACCGGTCCCGTCGTCGAGGGACGCGCGCTGGGCGAGGTGCTCAACGAGCCTGTCCGCGTCGTGGCAGTCGGCCCGGTCGACGGCGCCAGCCAGGAAGCCATCGTGCGGGGGTTCCTGCGCGCGGGCGAGGACACCGACGAGACCCACGCCACGGGACGGTCGTTCCTCGCCCCGCAGTCGGTCGACCTCTGGAGGTGGTCGAGCGAGGACGTCGTGGTCTACGACGGGGACCTCACGATCAAGCGGCTGGGGGACGACGCAGTCGAGGTCAGCGCGTCAGGCATGGCGCGCCTGACGCCTGACGGCCGCTACATCGAGCAACCTCCGGGGGCCCGCGAGAAGGTCACGTTCGGCCTGACCAAGGTCGGTGGAGAGTGGCGGATCGAGCTCCCGGCGAGCGGGTTCGGGCTGTGGCTCGACAAGGACCAGTTCAACCGCGTCTTCGTCAAGCAGTTCATCCACTACGTCAGCCGAAACGGCCGGGACCTCGTCCCGGATGCCCGCTGGTTCCCCATCGGGACCCGCCTGGCGACGACCCTGGCGCGAGCCCAGCTGAGCGCCGTGCCCCCGTACCTCGCCGGCGCCGTCTCGACCGGCGTGCCGCCGGGCACGCGCCTCGCGGTCAACGCCGTCCCGGTCACAGCGGGCAAGGCCCAGGTCAACCTCAGCAGCGAGGCGCTCTCGGCCGACCCGGCCAACCGCGCCGCGATGTGGGCGCAGCTGACGAAGACGCTCAGCCAGGTCTCCTCGGTGGGCTCGGTGTCCCTCGCGGTCGACAACACCCAGCTCGAGCTGCCGGGTGGGGTGACGTCGGTGACGTCTGCGGCCGACCTGGGCTACGACACCGTGCCCCAGACGGTCTTCGACACCGCACTGCTGCGCAACGGGGACGCCATCCGTCGGTTCGACCCTCGCTACGTCCCCGACACGCAGGCCTCCAAGCGCCCGGACCTCAAGCCCAAGGACGGGGACATCGCCAGGATCCCCGACACGTGGGAAAGCCTCGCCCTCTCCGTCGACGGCAAGCAGGTGGCGGCGGTCTCGGGTGACCGGCGTGTCCTGTCGATCTGGCGGGCCACCGCGCAGATGAAGTCCGTCGCCCCGTTCGCCTCCTCGCTCACGCGGCCCGTCTACGACGCCGAGGGCTACCTCTGGATCGCCGGCAGCGACGACAGCGGCGACGACCAGGTGTTCGTCCTCGACTCCGTCTCGGGCGACCCGAGTGCCGCGGCGAGGCCGGTCAGCACTCCGTGGCTGAAACAACGACGTGTCAAGGCCATGGCGGTCTCTGCGGATGCCACCCGAGTGCTCATCGTGACGACCGACCGCAACGGCGCTGACGTGCAGATGGGGCTGAGCGGGATCGTGCGTGCGACGAACGGCGAGCCCCAGGCGCTGGCGCAGCCCCTGCGGCAGGCGCAGTCCCTGACCCGGATCCAGGACGTCACCTGGCTCGATCCGGCCAGCTACGCGGTGCTGGGCCAGGTGCGGGCGAACGACGCGATGCGACCCTGGCTCGCCTCCATCGGGGCCGGCGTCGACGGGACACGACCCGGGATCGGGCAGCTGAGCGCGGTCCCCGGCGGCGTGACCATCACGACGGTCGGTGGACCGCGCGGCATCCTCATCGTCACGAGCGACAACCGAGTGCTGGCCCGTGCCGGCTCCAACTGGCCACTGATCGAGCGCGGCAGCGACGTGCTCGTCCCCGGCGGCTGAGCCGGCCACCGGCCCTGCGTCCACACCCCCTCGGCGTGGCGCCCCGTCGTCCCCAGGCCGGTCCGGGCGCGTCGTGGCGCCGGGTGTCGTGCGCTGTGCTTGGCCGGTGGCAGGGCTGGTGGGTGGACGGGACCGGACGGGACCGGACGGTTCCCACGGTCGCCCCGGCCGCGGAGGTGTGGTGGGCCGGGCGTTGGCCCGGCTCAGGGACAGCGACCTCGTCGACCTCGTCCTACCTCGGGAGTGCGGCGGGTGCCTGCGCCCCGGGACCGACTGGTGCCCACGATGCGTCTCCGCCCTCCGGGGGCTGGCGTTCGACCCGGCCGGGACGGACCCACCACGGCAGGAGCGCCGGGGCGGCCCGGCAGCGCGGGTCGCACCGGACGCGCACGGCGGCGGACCGTGGGTGGTGCCGCACCCCACGCCGGACGGCATGCCCCCGGTGCACGCGTGGGGCGTCTATGCCGACCCCCTCCGCGCCGCCGTCTCGGCGTGGAAGGACGTCGGTCGTCGCGACCTCGGAGTCGTCCTGACGCCCCTGCTCGCAGCCTCGGTGGACGGCGCGCTCACGGGTGTCGGATGGCACGAGGGGGTCGTGGTCGTCGTCCCGGCGCCCTCGGCGCGACGCGCCGTGCGTGAGCGCGGCGACACGCCGATGGTCACGCTGTGTCGTGCGGCGGTGGAGGAGCTGGCCGGATCGACGGGACCCACGCTCCGGGTGGCTCCCGCCCTGCGCCACGTGCGCCGGGTGGAGGACCAGTCCGGGCTGGGGACGGTCGAGCGACGTGGCAACCTCGCGAGCGCCCTGTCCGTGATCCCGCTGTGGCACAACGTGATCCGTGGGCGCCGCATCCTGCTGGTCGACGACGTCGTGACGACGGGGGCGACGTTCGCCGAGGCCGCCAGGGCCCTGCGAGCGGCCGGTTCCGGCTCCGTGGTCGGTGCCTCGATGGCCGCCACGCAGCGCACTCGTGGGTGATTCCCCGGCCCTGACGGCGGCCGACGGTGTGCCCCGCACGAGTGGTTCCACGGTGATGACCCGCACGCCTTCCAGTGGGCGCGCGGCCCAAGTAGGGTCGAGTCATGACCCCGTCCCACGGGGAACGGCCTCCTGGCCGCGCGCCCCGGGACGAGATCGACAGGAAGGGGTGGTGCCCCGTTGACCGGCGGGCCCGTCCAAGGTGACCAGAGGCCCGGAACCACTCTCACTGCCCCGCACGAAGAAGACGTGCGCGATCAAGGAGGAACCGTGGAGATCGTCGTCACTGGACGCCACGTCCAGATCCCCGACCGATTCCGTGAGCAGCTCGACGAGCGACTGGCCAAGGTGTCCGCGCTCGCACCCAAGGTGCATCGCATCGACGTCGTCGTCACCCACGAGCGGGTTGCCCGCGGGTCCGAGAAGGTCGAGATCACCTGCCACGCGAAGGGGCCCGTGATCCGGGCGGAGGCGTGTCTCGATGACAAGTACGCCGCCCTCGACGCGGCCGTGGACAAGCTCATGGAGCGCCTGAGGCGGGTGCACGACAAGAAGCGGGTCAGCCGCGGACGACGGATCCCCGAGTCCGTCGCGCAGGCGACCGCCCGCATCGACTCCACGGCGAACGGGGCTGCGGCACCCGGCTCCGAGCCCACCGAGACCGGTGACGGCCGGGTCGATGACCTCGAGCGCTTCGGTGCGCTCGGCAACTCGCCCATCGAGGTCCGCGAGAAGATCCACACGGCAGCGCCCATGTCGCTCGAAGAGGCCGTGAACGAGATGGAGCTCGTCGGACACGACTTCTTCCTCTTCCACGACGCGGACACCGACCGCCCGAGCGTGGTCTACCGGCGACGCGGCTGGAGCTACGGGGTGCTGCACCTCGAGACCGACGCGGACGCCGACGTCGCCGCCACGGGCTGACCCCCTGCTCCCCTCGCGATGACGTCGTCGGGGCGCTCCCTCCCGAGGGGGCGCCCCGACGGGCGTCCGTGGCGTGGCGTGGCCCCACCGGCGGGCGCGCTGTCCGTGCCGTGCGCCAAGATGGGGACGTGAACCCGCCGCCCCACGATGTCATCCGCGTCCTCATCGTCGACGACCACGCGCTCTACCGGCGGGGCCTGCAGACCGTCCTTGCCGTCGAGGAGGGCATCGAGGTCGTGGGTGAGGCGGCGGACGGGGTCGAGGCCGTCGACCAGGCCGAGGAGATCCTGCCCGACGTCATCGTCATGGACGTCGGCATGCCCAAGCGGGGCGGGATCGACGCGTGCCGGGTCATCAAGCAGCGGGTTCCTTCCGCGCGCATCCTCATGCTGACGAGCTCCGACGACGAGGCCAACCTCTTCGAGGCGGTCCGAGCGGGCGCCAACGGCTACCTCCTCAAGGACGTGCCGCCCGAGGAGGTCGCGGCGGGCATCCGGGGTGTCTTCCACGGCCAGTCCCTGCTCTCGCCGCTGATGGCCTCCAAGCTGCTCGAGGAGTTCAAGCAGATCAGCCAGCGTGAGACGGCGCCGGCGCCGATCTCCGGGCTCGAGCTGCCCCGCCTGACCGAGCGCGAGCTCGGCATCCTGCGGCTCGTGGCGCGCGGCCGCCTCAACCGTGAGATCGCGGGAGAGCTGTTCATCTCCGAGAACACCGTGCGCAACCACATCCGAAACATCCTCGACAAGCTGCAGATGCACTCGCGCATGGAGGCGGCCATGTATGCCGTGCGCCAGCGCCTCATCGATCCGGGCGAATGAGCGTCGCCACCCGCTCCCTGACCCGTGGTCAGGCACGGAGGATCGCCATCGCAGCCCAGGGCTTCCTCGACCCGAGGCCCGAGCCCTTCGCCGCGACGATGCGCCACGTCCAGCGCGTCGTCGACCGGGTCGGCGTCGTCCAGATCGACAGCGTCAACGTGCTGGCCCGCAGCCAGTACCTCCCGTTCTTCTCCCGGCTCGGCCCCTACGACACCGCCCTGCTCGACCGCGCCCGTGACCGTGCGCCGCGCCGGCTCGTGGAGTACTGGGCGCACGAGGCCAGTCTCGTGCCGCCGTCGACGTGGCCACTGCTCGACTTCCGCATGCGCGCGGCGGCCGAGAAGGCGTGGGGCGGGATGCGCCGGATCCTCGAGGAGCGCCCGGACTACGTCGACCTCGTCAGGGCGGAGGTCGAGGCTCGTGGGCCGATGACCGCCCGTGAGGTCGAGGTCGCCCTCGCCCACGACCAGCCCCGTCGCACCGACCACTGGGGCTGGAACTGGTCCGAGGTGAAGCAGGCGCTCGAGTACCTCTTCTGGGCCGGGCAGATCAGCTCGGTCGGACGCACGACCCAGTTCGAGCGCCGGTACGCCGCCCTGGCCGCCACCGCGCCACCCTCCCTGCGCGCCGCGTGGACCGAGCGCCCCGGCCCCGAGGCCGACCCGGAGCGTCACCTCGAGCTCGTCCGCATCGCGGCACGCGCCCACGGCGTCGGCACCGAGCTCTGCCTCGCGGACTACTTCCGGCTCAGGCGCGAGGACGCCCGACCGGCCATCGCCCGGCTCGTCGCCTCGGGAGAGCTCATCCCGGTCACCGTGCCCGGCTGGAAGCCGGCCTGGCTGCACGCCGAGGCCCGGCTGCCGCGCCGGGTCCACGCGGAGGCGCTCCTCAGCCCCTTCGACTCCCTCGTCTGGCAGCGGGAGCGCATCCACGCCCTCTGGGACTTCCACTACCGCATCGAGATCTACACGCCCGCCGAGAAGCGCGTGCACGGCTACTACGTGCTGCCCTTCCTCCACGGCGACGCCCTCGTGGCGCGCTGCGACCTCAAGGCCGACCGGCTCGCGGGCGTGCTCCGGTGCCATCGCGTCACGTGGGAGCCGGGTGCCCCGACCGAGGCCCGTGCGGCCCTGCTCACCAACCTCGAGGCGATGGCGAGCTGGCTCGGCCTCGGTCGCGTCGACCTGCCCGTCGGTGAGGCCACCGGGTCGGTGGCCGCAGTCTGAGCGCGGGTGGCCACCCGGCATACGCCCTCGGAGACGACTGCCGGCGCACCCCGAGACGTGCCGTGGGACGCGCCGCGGGCGGGGACGGGACCGGCGCGCAGGGGGTCGGAACCGCGCCGAGCCCCGATGCGTTGGTCGTTGTGTCCGGAAGGCGGCTAGCCTAGGCGGGTCCCGTGACCCATCACGGGCGATGGAGCCCGCCCACCGGGCGCGTCCACACGTTCAGTCGGGAGTGAGATCACCAGATGGCCGTCATCGAGAAGCTGCTTCGCGCCGGCGAAGGCCGGACCCTGAAGAAGCTCCAGGGCCTCGCCAAGCAGGTCAACGCCCTCGAGGCCGACTTCGAGAAGCTCACCGACGAGGAGCTGCGCGACGAGACCAAGGGTTTCCGCGAGCGCCTCGACAACGGCGAGACGCTCGACA
Source organism: Terrabacter ginsenosidimutans (assembly GCF_039539425.1). Taxonomy (NCBI): domain Bacteria; kingdom Bacillati; phylum Actinomycetota; class Actinomycetes; order Micrococcales; family Intrasporangiaceae; genus Terrabacter; species Terrabacter ginsenosidimutans. The sequence continues at coordinate 174,824 of NZ_BAABDC010000002.1, forward strand.
TGCTCCTGCCCGAGGCGTTCGCCGCCGTCCGCGAGGCGAGCAAGCGCACCCTCGGCAAGCGGCACTTCGACGTGCAGCTGATGGGCGGCGCGGCGCTCCACCAGGGCAACGTCGCCGAGATGAAGACCGGTGAGGGCAAGACGCTCGTCGCGACCCTGCCGAGCTACCTCAACGCGTTGTCCGGCAAGGGCGTCCACGTCATCACCGTCAACGACTTCCTCGCCGAGTACCAGTCCGAGCTGATGGGCCGCGTGCACCGGGCGCTCGGCATGGAGACCGGCTGCATCCTCAGCCAGATGACGCCCGAGCAGCGCCGCGCCGAGTACGCCAAGGACATCACCTACGGCACCAACAACGAGTTCGGCTTCGACTACCTGCGCGACAACATGGCGTGGGACCCGTCCGAGCTCGTCCAGCGTGGCCACAACTTCTGCATCGTCGACGAGGTCGACTCGATCCTCATCGACGAGGCCCGCACGCCGCTCATCATCTCCGGCCCGGCCGACCTCGCGACGAAGTGGTACGTCGAGTTCGCCCGCATCGCCGCGCGCCTCAACCGGGGCGAGGACGGCCGCGGCGACTACGAGGTCGACGAGAAGAAGCGCACCGTCGGCGTCCTCGAGTCCGGCATCGCGCGCGTCGAGGACCTCCTCGGGATCGACAACCTCTACGACACGGTCAACACGCCGCTCATCGGCTACCTGAACAACTCCATCAAGGCCAAGGAGCTGTTCAAGAAGGACAAGGACTACGTCGTCATGAACGGCGAGATCCTCATCGTCGACGAGCACACCGGCCGCATGCTTCCCGGTCGCCGCTACAACGAGGGCATGCACCAGGCGATCGAGGCGAAGGAGAACGTCGAGATCAAGAACGAGAACCAGACGCTCGCCACGATCACGCTGCAGAACTACTTCCGCATGTACGACAAGCTCTCCGGCATGACGGGCACCGCCCAGACCGAGGCGGCCGAGCTGAACTCGATCTACAAGCTCGGCGTCATCCCGATCCCGACGAACCGACCCATGATCCGCAAGGACCAGGCCGACCTCGTCTACCGCACCGAGGTCGCGAAGTACGACGCCGTCGTCGACGACATCGCCGAGAAGCACGCCGTCGGCCAGCCCGTGCTCGTCGGCACCGTGTCCGTCGAGAAGAGCGAGTACCTCTCCCAGCAGCTGAAGAAGCGCGGGATCAAGCACGAGGTGCTCAACGCCAAGCAGCACGAGCGCGAGGCCGCCATCGTCGCCGACGCCGGCCGCAAGGGCGCCGTCACGGTCGCGACGAACATGGCCGGTCGAGGCACCGACATCATGCTCGGCGGCAACTCGGAGTTCCGTGCCGTCGCGGAGCTGAAGCGCCGTGGTCTCGACCCGCACGAGACGCCGGAGGAGTACGAAGCAGCCTGGGACGAGGCGCTCGCCGCGGCCGAGCGCGCCGTCGCGGCCGAGCACGAGGAGGTCACCGAGCTCGGCGGTCTCTACGTCCTGGGCACCGAGCGCCACGAGTCGCGCCGCATCGACAACCAGCTGCGCGGTCGCTCCGGTCGTCAGGGTGACCCCGGCGAGTCGCGCTTCTACCTCTCGCTCAACGACGACCTCATGCGCCTGTTCAACGCCGGCCTCGTCGACCGCTTCATGCAGACCGCCGGCATGGAGGACAACGTGCCGATCGAGTCCAAGATGGTGACGAACTCGATCCAGAAGGCGCAGGGCTCCGTCGAGGCCCAGAACTACGAGATCCGCAAGAACGTCCTCAAGTACGACGACGTCATGAACCGTCAGCGCCAGGTCATCTACGACGAGCGTCGCGCGGTGCTCATGGGGGAGGACCTGCACGAGCAGCTGCGCCTCTTCGTCAACGACGTCGTGAACTCCTACGTCGACGCGGCCACGTCGGAGGGCTTCGCCGCCGACTGGGATCTCGAGAAGCTCTGGGACGCGATGCGCCAGGTGTTCCCGGTCTCCCTCACCATCGAGGAGGTCGAGGACATGGCCGGCGGCCGTCAGGCCATCACGGCCGACCTCCTGCGCGAGCAGCTGATGTCCGACGCGCACCACGCCTACGACCAGCGTGAGGAGACACTCGGCTCCGAGACGATGCGCGAGGTCGAGCGCCGGGTCGTCCTGTCGGTCCTCGACCGCAAGTGGCGTGAGCACCTCTACGAGATGGACTACCTCCAGGAGGGCATCGGCCTGCGCGCGATGGCCCAGCGTGACCCGCTCATCGAGTACCAGCGTGAGGGCTTCCAGCTCTTCGAGGCGATGATGGAGGCCATCAAGGAGGAGTCGGTCAGCCACCTCTTCTCCGTCGAGGTGCAGCTGCCGCAGCCGACTGCTGCTCCCGTCGGGGCCGCTCCCATGTCGGTAGGTGACCTCATGGGGGGCCTCGCAGACCGCGGCCACGTGGCCGACGACGTCACCGGTGCATCGGCGGAGGACGGGGACGAGGCGGAGGTCGCTGCGCGCCGCCCCTTCGGGTCCGGCGTCGTGGTGTCCGGCGTGGACCTCGAGACCGACGGCCAGCGTTCGGGTGGCCTGCGCTACACCGCTCCCGGTGAGGACGGGCGTGCCGTGGAGACCGGCGGTCAGCAGACGGTGGAGCGCAAGGCCGACCGCCGTGGCAAGAAGGTCAAGCGCAAGCGTCGCTGAGCGACCCCGCACGAAACTGCGTGACGGCCCGGGCACCCTTGGTGCCCGGGCCGTCCGCGTGCACGGGCCGTCCGGCTGCACAGGCCGTTCGTGGCCCGGCCCTGGCCGGGTCGTATGCCGTGTGGTTCAGCCGATCGTGAGGGCCGTGACGAGCCAGCGCCCGTCGAGCCCCTCGAGCCGGAGGGCCATGGCCCGGACCCTGCCGTTCGACACCACGACCGCGCAGGCCTCGACGATCCCGTCGGCGGGCTCGCACACCCGCACGCGGCGCACGATCGCGGGGCGACGCGGCCCCGGCGTGCGCCGTCGCCCGGCCACCATGGCCTGACGTGCGATGACGGAGTAGATGGTCGGCGCGGTGTGCCTGATGAGCTGTGGGGCGGGCCGCTGACCCGCGACCACCTCGATGATGGCCTGCGCGAGGCGACCCACGAGTGGCTCGGGCTCGGGGAGCTGGCTCGTGCGCGTGGGCTGTCGGCCGAAGTCCTCGTCGTCACGGGCGCCGAAGAAGTCGAGGGCGAGGGCGTCCTGGGCGTAGGGCTGTTCGCCGTGCCAGGCCTCGTCGGCGCTGATGATCCGGGGCGCAGTCTGAGGGATGCGCCGCACGGTGAAGCCCCCTGACGTCGAGGTGGGAGTCGGGGTGGGAGTGGGGGTGGGAGTCGGGTCGGTCGTGGTCGTTCGCGCCATCACTGGGCTCCTTGCTGTCCAGGGGCGCTCGTCTCGGCGCCGGCCGTGGGGGAGGAGGGGTGAGGGGCGGAGGGGCGGGAGTCGGACCTGCTCGGTGGTCGCAGCAGCTGCCCGGGGGTCAGCAGGTCAGGGTCGTCACCCACGACGTCCCGGTTCGCGGCGTACCACCGCGGCCACTCCCAGGCCACCTCGGCGTCGCTGGCGGTTGGCCCCAGGTGTCGGGCGGCGATGGACCAGAGCGAGTCGCCTCGGCGGACGGGGACGAGGTCGTGTGCCGCGGTCGTCGCTCGGGGTGCCGGCGCCAGCAGCCGGGAGCGGTCGGCGTCGTGGACGGCTGGGGGTGCGGTGGGCACGTAGCCGGGGCTGCAGCCGACCCCGGGTGCCCTGCTGTCGGTCCCGATGAGGTCGACCGTCGGGACGAAGCCCGGGCTCGCCTCGCTCGGCGTGAAGCCCGGCGTGAGACCCGCCGTTGAACCCGAGGTGGAATCCGGCGTGATGTCCCTCGTCGCGGCTTCACCCGCACCGGGTGCCTGAGGGTCGGTGCTCCGTGTGACCGGGCCTGAGCCGGCGACGGACGCCAGGGCCGGGGGCAGGGCCAACGAACCGACCGAGGCCCCCAGGACGAGGGCCAGGACCTTGCGCACCGCCACCGGGGTGACGCGATCCGCGATGCTCGCCGCCGCGCGCCCAGCCGTCCCGGGAAGCAGCGCGGCCACGGCCAGGAGGCAGCCCAGGGCGAGCCAGGCCGCCATCAGCAGCCCCACCCATCCGAGGAGGACGAGCAGGACGTCGTCGGGTCGCGTCGCGCCTGGTATCGCCGGGGCCCGACGGACGACGGTCACGAAGAGCGTCAGTGCGGCGGCGGCGACAGCGAGGCCGACCATGGAGCCCAGGACCTCGCGGAGCATGAGTCTCGGCCCTGGTGGATCTCCGTGGTGAACGGCCGGCGTCAGCGCTCGGCGCGTGGCGGCACCATCCCGTGCGTGGTCGTGCGATCCCCTGTACATGACTTCATTTAATGCAGTTTGCTTTCGTTTGGTCAAGTATGGTCTTGGTCAAGACAGATTCCGAGTGGCAGTGGCCGCTCGTGCGAGGAAGGGTGACCGCATGCGATGGGACCGGCTCTTCGAGGATCTGGAGGCACAGCTCGCCCTGGACGAGGTGCGCGGGCTCGAGTCGGAGGTCGCGGACCGGACCCGGCGGGAGCGTGCGCTGCTCGACGTGCACACCCGGCTGCTGGCCAACCTCGACGCACCCCGGGCCGTGCTGCGCCTGCCCGGACGCGTCGTCGCCGGCCGTCTCGTCGACGTCGGGCCCGACTGGGCGCTCGTGGAGACCGCTCCGAATCGTCCCGTCCTCGTGGCACTTCCCGCTGTCCGCGCCGTCTCCGGGGTCGGACCCGGGGCGCGCACGCCGTCGGTCGTGGCCCGACGGTTCGGCATGGGCGCAGCCCTGCGCGCCGTCAGCCGAGACAGGGCGGGCGTCGAGGTCACCGACGTGGACGGCCAGGCGGCGACCGGCACCATCGACGTCGTGGGGGCCGACCACCTCGAGCTGGCCGAGCACGCGTCCGACGAGACCCGGCGCACGGCGAACGTCACCGGACGGCTGATCGTGCCCTTCTGGTCACTCGGGTCGGTCCGACGGCTCTAGGTTCGTGTGCGAGTCGTGCCGGCACGGGTGCGCGGCGACCCACGGTCACTCCTCGCCGGTGCCGCCGAAGGGGTGCGCCTGCACGAAGGACTTCGTCTCGGCGTACATCCGCTGGATGTAGCCCTCGAGCTCGGTGGCCTCGACCCGCCACTGGCCCCGGCCGCCGATCTTGATGGCCGGCAGCTCGCCCGAGCGCACCAGGGCGTAGGCCTGGGCCGAGGAGATGTTGAGGATCTCGGACACCTCGGCGAGCTGCAGGAACCGCTGGGCCACGTTGACTTCCTCCTCTGGCGCGGTCGTCATGACCGCTCGATCTCACCCTTACCCTCGTCGAGGGTCCGGGCACGCCCCTCGCGGAAGGGCGTGTCGCCGGCGACACGGCATCGTCCGTCCGGGGACGTCCTCATCCTAGAGATCTGCCGGCGCGGTCTCGTCGGTTGTCCCCACCTGTGCACCTCGGGAGGCGTGGCGGGCGTCGTTGATGCAAGATGATGCCGCGTCGTCCGGTGCGGCACCGGCGACACCCAGCCATCCATCGACGGACCACAGGGGGTCCCATGACCGAGCTGGCCACTCCCAGCGCCAAACGCCTCCAGCGACCGTCCTGGCGCGACAGTCGCCTCGTCGTGGGCGTGCTCCTCGTCGTCGTGGCCGCGACGCTCGGGGCCAAGGCGGTTGCCAGCGCCGATGACCGGGTGCCGGTCTGGGTGGCCGCCGGCAACCTCGTCGCGGGTGACGAGGTCGAGCAGACCTCCTTCGCCCGCGCGGACGTGCGGCTCGCGGACGGGATGAACGGCTACCTGCCCGCCGACGCGCCGGCCCCGACCGGGGCGTTCATGCTCCGCGATGTGCGCGCCGGGGAGCTGGTGCCCGTCTCGGCCGTCGGCGGCGCCGACGCCGTCGACGTGCAGCGGGTGACCGTGCGAGCCGATGCGATGTCCACGAGCGGCCTGACCCGCGGCAGCCGCGTCGACGTCTTCGTGACGCCGAAGGCCCCCAGCGGGAGCGGCTCGGACACGAGCCCCACGAAGAAGGTCCTCGAGTCCGCCGCGGTGGCAGCAGTGCTGACGAGCAGCGGTGGTTTCGGTGCCGGCTCGATGACCTCGGTGCAGATCTACGTGCCCTCCGACAAGGTCCAGCCACTCGTCGAGGCGGTGGACGGCGAGGCGAAGCTGACGTTGGTGCCGTCGGTGGGGGCGGCCACCGGCGGCGGAGCATGAGCGAGGTCCTGACCGCTCTCAGCCACCAGTGGGAGTCGGCCGTGGCCACGATCCTCGAGGGGGTGCGCGGCGTGACGGTGAGCCGTCGTTGTGCCGACGTGTCAGAGCTCCTGTCGGTGGCCGAGGCGGGTCTCGGTGACACCGCCGTCATCTCCTCCGACCTGCGCGGGATCGACCTGGCGGTCGTGAATCGTCTGCGCGCCAACCGGATCCGCGTCATCGGTGTCCACCCGCCGGACGACGAGGCCGGTGAGCGCAGGCTGCGCCAGCTCGGCGTGACGATCACCCTCCCCGTCGATGCGGACGCCGAGCGCTGGGGGACCGCCCTCGAGGAGGGCCGCGCAGCCGTCGACGAGCTCGAGGCCTCGCTCCGGGGGGCCGGGACACCCGGCCCGTCCGACCTCTCCGAGCTGTCGGAGCTCTCCGAGCTGTCGGGACCGCCTGGCCCGGGGGCCACCCAAGGGCTGCACCCGTCCGGGGACGGTCACGGTGACGGGTCCGGCGACACCGCCCCGGGATGGAGACCGGCAGGCATCGACGACAGGCAGGCGGCCGAACACGCCGACGTGGCGACCGGCGGCGAGGGACCCGAGGCGAGCCTCGGGGGAGAGGCCCCACCGGCCGATGCGCGTCGCGGTCCGGATCGGGCCCCCGTCCTCGCAGTCTGGGGGCCCACCGGCGCCCCGGGACGCACGACGGTCGCGACGACGCTGGCTGCCGAGATCGCCGGTCGCGGCGTCGAGGTGCTGCTCGTCGACGCCGACACGTACGGCGGGTGTGTGGCCCAGACCCTGGGACTGCTCGACGAGGCGCCCGGGATCGCGGCCGCCTGCCGCGCCGCGGACCAGGGCCTGCTCGACCTGCCCGCACTGTCGCGCATCGCCCCCACCGTCGCCCCCGCACTGCGGGTGCTGACCGGTCTGCCCAAGGCGGAGCGCTGGCCCGAGGTGCGCGCGGCCGCCCTCGAGCGCGTCCTCGAGCTGAGTCGGTCACTCGTGCAGGTGGTCGTGGTCGACTGCGGCTTCTGTCTCGAGGACGACGAGGAGCTGAGCTATGACACCGTCGCGCCGCGGCGCAACGAGGCGACCCTGACCTCACTCGCGGCCTCCGACCTCGTCGTCGCCGTCGGGGGCGCCGACCCGGTGGCGCTGCAGAGGTTCGTCCGAGGACTCCAGGAGCTCGGCACCGTGCCGTCAGGTGAGCCGGTCCCCGTCGTCAACCGGGTCCGCAGCGGTGCCGTCGGATCCCGGCCCGAGTCACGCATCGCAGACTCGCTGCTGCGTTTCGCCGGACTGACCTCGGTGCGCTTCGTGCCCGACGATCCGGCGACCCTCGATGCGGCCCTGCTCGCCGGGCGCTCGCTCGTCGAGCACGCACCCGAGTCATCGGTGCGCGCCGCCGTGGCCGACCTCGCCACCGCGATGTTGCCGTGGACCGTGCCGCCCGACCAGCGCCGCGACCGACTCGACCGTCGCAGCCGTCGCGCCGCGCGGCGCCGGCGGTCCCTGCGTGGCGGGTCCTCCGCTGCCGTCGGGGCCTGAGGGCGGCGGTCGGGTCAGGGGGCGAAGAGGATCGTGAGCCCGCCCAGCGTGTAGATGACCATGACGACCATGAGTGGCACCTGGCCGACCACGGCGGCGCGGCGGTCGAGCACCGTGATGGCGCGCTCATGGGCGGCGAGGACTCCGAGCAGGTGCCCGATGACGATGCTGACGGCCTGGATCGTCGCGACGAGGGTCGGCGCGATGAGCAGGTCGTTCGGGGTGAGGTCGGCGGTGCCGAGCAGGTCGGCGCCGGTGCCGAGCGGGTCGGTGAGCAGGCGCCACGCGTACTGGCCCTGGTAGACCCACAGCGACCAGTAGTGCGCGACGACGTAGCCACCGGCGATCGGGATGAGCGACGGCGCGATGTCGCTGACGAAGGAGAAGGATCGGGAGAAGGGCTCGCGCGCGAGCCGGACCGACACCACGGACGCCAGCCAGATCGTCACGGCCACGAGCCCGAAGAAGGCGAGCAGGGTCGCCGTCTTGAGCAGCGACGACGGAACGGACGAGGTCTGCACGAACGTCGCCCAGGACAGGTTCGCCGAGAAGCCGTCGTATGCCGTGCCGCCGAGCATGACGGCGACCGTGGGCACGAGCCCGCGCTGGCCGCGCAGGCCGTTGACGCCGTGGAGGGGAGTGCGCAGCACCCAGCGGCCGTCGTGACGGCGCCCGAGGGGTGAGAGCAGCCCGAGCAGCCGTGACCACGCCTCGAAGGGGTCGGCGTGGTCGAACCACGTGCGGCCGAAGACGGCTGACCCCAGCAGGGAGATCGCGAAGAAGCCCGCGACGAGGAGCTGGAGGAAGCCGAGCGACGTGTTGTCCTCGGCCACGAGCTCCAGCCACGTGAAGGTGCCGAGGCCGATCGCGGCAGGCCACAGCCCCCAGCGGTAGGGGAGGACAGCGAGGTCCGGCGAGACCCGGGCGAGTCGGAGCAGCCCTGCGTGAAGGGCCCGGAGCGGGTTGATGACCCGCCACACCGGGCCGAGGAGCATCGAGGAGAAGGCGAGGCCGACCCACAGCCACACGTAGACCACGTGAGGCACCGGGTTCCGGGCCGAGTCGGGACCGAGGACCAGCGCGGTCAGGGTCCATACCGTGAGGACCGCCGCGAGGACCCGCGCCACGACGCGGAGCGAGCGCGAGTCGAGGCACGCCGCGACCGGTCCCGGCAGCAGGACGCCGTCGGTGTCCCGCAGGCGCGGCTCTCGCCACAGCGTCCCGATGGCGACGAACGAGATGACGAGGGCAGCGACGGCCGCGAGGACGAGTGCGGTGAAGGGCAGTGGCAGGTCGCCGCGACTGCCGACGCCGTGCGCCGGGGTCAGTGCGGGAGCGAGGAGGACCACGGTCAGCGGACGGCGACCGTGAGCAGCGTCAGGGCCGGCTCGTGCGTCTCGACCTCGTAGGAGCCTGCCTCCTTGCCCGTCAGCCGGATGGTCGTCGGCACGCCGGCCTTGAGCGGGGCCTCGACGTCGAAGCCGTGCGCGTGCAGCTCGTCGTCGTGGTCGCTCGTCACGACGAGCTCCAGCGTCGACCCGATCGGCAGGTCTACCTGCGCCGGGGCCGGCGTCACGGTCGTTCCCGTGATCGTCACCGCGAGGCGCCTGACGCTGCCGGTCGAGACGACGCCGCCCGCTCCACCGGCGCCCGGCTCGGGGCTGGCGGAGGAGCAGGCGCCGGCGCCGACGAGGGCGAGGACGCACACGGCATACGGGAGGGGTCGAAACGCACGCATGGCCACGATCCTAGGCAGGGCCGTCTGGCAGAGTGTGACCATGTCTGACCGCCTGACCTCGCTCGACGCGTCATTCCTCTACCTCGAGGAGTCCACCACGTCGATGCACGTCGGGTCGGTCATGGTCTTCCAGCCACCGCGTGAGGGCTTCGACTACGACCAGCTCGTCCGGATCATCGAGAGCCGCATCGGCGCGATCCCGCGCTTCCGGCAGAAGGTCCTCGACGTGCCGGGACGCATCGCCAACCCCGTGTGGGTCGACGACGAGGCCTTCGACATGGGCTACCACGTCCGTCGGGCCGGCCTGCCCCGGCCGGGCAGCGACCGGCAGCTGCAGGACTTCGTCGCCCGCGTCCAGCCGCGCAAGCTCGACCGGACCCGGCCGCTGTGGGAGGTCTATCTCGTCGAGGGGCTGCACGACGGTCGCTTCGCCATCGTCACCAAGACCCACCACGCCCTCATCGACGGCGTCAACGCGCTCGACATCGCGCACGTCATCGTCGACGCCGTCAAGGGCGAGGACCTCGACGACCTCGTGGCGCCCTGGGAGCCGAGCCGGCCGCCCTCCTCGGTCGAGCTCGTGACGGGCGCGGTCGTGGACGCGGTGCGCCGGCCGACCCAGGTCGTCGACCTCGTGCGCGGCGGCCTCAACGACGCCCTCAACGTCGGCATGCGGGCCATGGAGTCCGCCGGCCAGGTGCTCTCGACCGTCGCCCGCACGGCCGCCCGCCCGGCACCCGACTCGCCCCTGAACGCGGAGATCGGGTCGGCTCGCCGGTGGGTCATGATCGCGACCGACCTCGACGACTACCGCCTGGTGCGCAAGCGCCTGGCCCGCGGGGCGTATGCCGAGGACGTGACGATCAACGACGTCGTCCTCGCCACCATCGCCGGCGGCTTCCGCACGTGGCTGCTCGGCCGCGGCGAGGCGGTCAGCCCCCACACGTCGGTGCGCGCCATGGTGCCGGTCAGCATCTACGGCGACGACCCGGCCGGGATGTATGCCAACCAGGTGATGGCCTGTGTCGTCAACCTCCCGGTCGGCGAACCGGGCGCCTCGATGCGGCTGCACCAGATCGCGTTCGCGATGCGCCAGCAGATGGAGGGCGGCCAGGCGGTCGGAGCCACGTCGCTCGCCAACCTCGCCGGGTTCGCACCGCCCACCCTGCACGCGCTCGGGGCCCGACTCGGCTCGGCGATGTCGCGGCGGCTCTACAACGTCATGATCACCAACGTGCCGGGGCCGCAGACCCCGCTGTACGCCGGCGACGCCGAGATGCTCTCGACCTACCCGGTCACGCCGCTCGCCAAGGGCCAGGCCCTCTCGATCGGCATCACCTCGTACAACGGTGGCGTCTACTTCGGCCTCAACGCCGACCGGGACGCGATGCCAGACGTGGACGTGCTCGGCCAGTCCATCGTCGACTCGCTCGCCGAGCTGGCGAGCGGGAGGGAGTCCTGATGCCGGTCGTGCGCGTCTACGTGCCGTTGGGTCGAGCCGCACTCGAGGAGCTCGCCTCGACCGGCGCGCTCGCGGCCGGCCCGGGCGCGCCACGGACGGCGTATGCCGTCACGTCGCGTCTCGAGCAGGCCGCGCCGGGTCTCGACGTGGAGGACCTCGAGTACGCCGCCTTCAGCGATGCCGTCGAGGCGGCTGCCGGGCTCCGGTCGGCGCGCTCGGACCGCCGCGTCGTCGCGGCCGCCGACGCCGACCCTGCCTGGGTGTCCCCGCGTGACGGGGCGCCCGTGTCGAAGGTGGTGCTCACCGCGCCCGTTCCGCTCTCGCGGGTCGCCTCGTTCCACATCGACGACGAGGTCACGGCCGGCATGGACGAGGAGGCCGACGAGCTGCTCTGGTACGACGTCACCGAGCTCGACGACGTGCGCTCCTTCTTCGTCGGCTGAGGGCCCCGGGTCATGGTCGACGAGGTGGTCGCGCTCTACGACGAGGCAGGCGAGGTCACGGGGTCGGCGCCGCGCTCGGTCATGCGGGCGCGCAACCTGCGCCACGCGGCCTCGTCCATCGTCGTGCGCGACCCGCTGGGCCGGGTCTACCTGCACCGACGCACGACGACGAAGGACGTCTTCCCGGGTCTGCTCGACCTCGCGGCAGGGGGAGTCGTGCTGGCGGGGGAGGACCCGGCGGCCGGCGCCGTGCGTGAGGTCGAGGAGGAGCTCGGTGTCACCGGGGTGCCGCTCGAGGCCCTCGGTGTCGCGGACTACGCCGACGAGCACACGCGCTACCGCGCCTTCCGTTTCGTGGCGACGTGGGCCGGACCGATCCGGTGGCAGCCCGAGGAGGTGTCCTGGGGTGACTGGGTCACGGTCGAGGAGCTCGTGCGCCGCCTCGACGACGAGGCGGGCAGCATCGTGCCGGACAGCGTCGCCGTGTGGTCCGAGATCGTGCGGTCGTGGCACGCGGGCCGGTCCTGAGGGGGCGCCCCCACTGCTGCACCCTTGTCACGACCGAACGATCGTGCTTTTATGGTCGACGTGGGTAAAGGTGAGAGCACGAAGGTGGCGATCCTCGACGAGGCGGCCGAGCTCGCCTCGCTCGTCGGGCTCGGCGGCCTGACGATCGGCACCCTGGCCGCGGCGACGAAGCTGAGCAAGAGCGGCCTCTATGCCCACTTCGACTCGAAAGAGGCGTTGCAGGTGCAGGTGCTCCAGCATGCCCGCGACCGGTTCACCGACGTGGTGATGCGCCCGACGATCGCTGCCCCGCGTGGGGAGGCGAGGGTGCGCGAGTTCTTCGAGCGCTGGATCACGTGGCAGTCCACGGCCTTCGACGGTGGCTGCATCTTCGTCGACGCGGCAAGCGAGTTCGACGACCAGGAGGGCCCGGTCCGAGACGAGCTCGTGCGCGCCGAGCGCGACAAGCTCGAGTCCCTGACCCTCATCGTCGGCACGGCGGTCAGTGAGGGTCACTTCCGCGACGACGTCGACCCCGAGCAGTTCGCCTACGAGCTCGAGGGCATCGTGCTCGCCCATCACCATGCCCGTCGGCTCATGCGCGACGGCCGGGCGGAGGAGCGTGCGCGTCGGGCGTTCGACCGGCTCGTCGACGACTGCCGCCCCGCCGCACCGTCGGCCTGACCCGCCGCCTCGGCGCGAGCGCTGATCGCCCCACCCTCCACCCCAGACCTTTCCGCACCCGCCCACCACCGATGCAGGAGTAGTCATGGCACAGGTTTCATCAACGAAAAGCACGATCGTTCGGTCTATTATCAGAACAACGCTCAGAGCGGTCGACCCCGTCGCGCCCGGTGTCGGAGCCCGCGTCGCCGAGCGTCTCTGGTTCAGGCTCCCCGCCGAGCGCCCGCAGGCCCTGGCACCCATCACCTCCGTGCCGGTCCGTGAGCTGCTCGGATCGCCGTTCGAGGCGCTGCTCCGCGGTCGCAGCGTCCGGGGATGGACGTGGGGTGAGGGCCCGGTCGTCTACCTCGTGCACGGCTGGGGCGGGACGCTCGAGCAGCTGACCCCGCTCGTCGGGCCGCTGCTCGACCGCGGGATGCAGGTCGTGGCCTTCGACGGGCTGAGCCACGGCCGCTCCGACCCCGGCGCCCACGGCCCGGCCTCGAGCGACGCCGTCGAGCTCGGCCGGTCGCTCGACGCCGTCGCGACCCGCTTCGGGCCGGCGAGAGCCGTCGTCGCGCACTCGATGGGCGCGCTCAGCGCGCTCCTGGCGATCCGGGACGGCTGGCTCGCGGCGGAGCGACTCGTGCTCGTCGCCCCGCCGAGCGGCATACCCGACCTGCTCGCCGTGCTCGAGCGGGAGCTGGACCTCGGCACGCGGACGATGCGACGTCTCGTCGAGCGCGTCCGCCTCCGCACCGGCTACGCCCCCGACGAGCTCGACCTCGTCACGGTCGCGCGCGCTCTGGCGGTGCACGAGCGCCCGGAGCTCCTCGTCGTCCACGACCTCCATGACCGCGAGGCGCCGCACGAGGCCTCGATGCGCCTGGTGAGGTCCTGGCCCGGGGCCCAGCTGCTCTCGACCGCCGGGCTGGGTCATCGGCGGGTGCTCGCCGACGCCGCCGTCGGGGGAGCGGTGGCGAGGTTCGTCGACCGGCTGCCGGTGGAGGCGAGCCTTCACGGCGAGGACCGGCCGCAGCCCCTCACGTCCGAGCTGGGGCCCGATGCCGCGGCGCTGCCCGACCGGTTCCGTGCGGGGGCGGCCTGACCGTCCCACGTGCTGGTCCGGGGGAGTCGCCGCCGAGTGATCCCTTGTTACCTTGCGCGGATGGACTTCACCGCTGACGAGTACGCCCGCCGCGATGCCGACCGCCTCCGCGAGATCCTCGCCGGGCCCCCGGTGACCTGGGTGTTCCTCGGCGACAGCATCACCCAGGGCGTCACGCACACCCACGGGCGCCGCGGCTACGTCGAGCACTTCGCCGAGCGCGTCCGCGGTGAGCTCGGACGACGTGGCGACGCCGTCATCAACTCCGGGGTGGCAGGGGCCACGACCGAGGACCTGCTGCCCGAGTTCCACTGGCGCGCGGGCCGGTTCGCCCCTGACGTCGTCTTCGTGATGTTCGGCACCAATGACATCCTGGCCGGCGAGGACGGCGTGCGCGGGTTCCGCTACCGCCTCGACCAGATCGTCCAGCGCTCCCGCGACGTCGGTGCCACGGTCGTGCTCCAGACCCCACCCCCGGTGCTCGAGGACGGCGGTCGCAGTCCGCGCCTCATCGCGCTCTACGCCGAGGCGGTGCGCGAGGTCGCACGCGACCTCGGCGTCCTCGTCGTCGACCACGCCGGCGCCTGGGCGTCCGCGGCGACCGACTCCGGCGACGCGGTGGCTCCCGCGGGCTGGCTCGACGACACGTTCCACCCCGGCGCGCGTGGACACCACGAGCTGACACTCACGCTCCTGTCGACGCTCGGCATCGCCGACCCGGACAGCGACGTCTGCTCGCTCGACGCCGACGACAGCGTGGGCGCGTCCGCCTGACCACTCGGCACACGACACCCGGAACACGCGCCTGAGCCAGCGAGAGGTCGGCGCCGGGCCGGCGTCAGGGCGCCGCTCGGTCAGGGGCGGGTCAGGGTCGGATCAGGGGGCTCCCCGGCAGCGCGAGACGCCCCGTCCGCGCGACGATGGAGTCATGACACAACCGATCCCGAACCCGTCCGGCCAGTCCCTCACGCCGACGAGCGACGAGCGCACGTGGGCCATCCTCGGTCACCTCGCCGCCATCGTCGCCGCCGTCATCTCCGTGGGGTGGCTCAGCTTCGTCGGCCCGCTCGTCATCTGGGCCATCTACAAGGACCGGAGTGCCTTCGTGCGTCAGGCGGCCGCTGGGTCCTTCAACTTCAACCTGGCCGTCTGGGCCGCGATCATCGTCGGCTGGGTCATGTTCTTCACCGTCATCCTCATCCCGATCGCCATCATCGTGTGGATCGTCGCCGTCGTGGCCGCTCTCTGGTTCCACATCAAGGCGGCGCTGGCGGCCAACCGCGGTGAGTCGTTCCGCTACCCGTGGAGCATCCCCGTGCTGCACTGACGGCGCCGGTGGCTGGCATGGAACGATGGGGTGGCTCCGCCCACGAGGCGGGCCACCCCACTCGCCCTGGTGGGCGAGACCCCGTGCCAACCCGCAGGAGAACTTGATGGACGCCGTGACCCACGTGCCCGCACCGGCCAACGAGCCGGTGCTCGACTACGCGCCGGGCTCGCCCGAGCGAGCCGCGCTCGAGGTCGCCCTCGCCGAGCTGGGTTCGACCCAGACCGAGCTGCCGCACACGATCAACGGCGAGCGCGTCGTCGGCACCGGCCGCAAGATCGCCGTCCGTCAGCCGCACGCCCACCGCAAGGTCCTCGGCACGCTGCGCAACGCCACGGTCAAGGAGGGCCAGGCCGCCGTCGACGCCGCCAAGGCGGCTGCCCCGATGTGGCGCGAGCTGTCGTTCGACGACCGGGCAGCGATCCTGCTCAAGGCCGCCGAGCTGCTCTCCGGCCCGTGGCGGGCTCGCCTCAACGCCGCCACGATGCTCGGCCAGAGCAAGACGGCCTACCAGGCCGAGATCGACGCCGCGTGCGAGCTCATCGACTTCTGGCGCATCAACGTCCACTTCGCCCGCCAGATCCTCGAGCAGCAGCCGCCGCTCAACGCCAAGGGCATCTGGAACCGCTCCGACTACCGCTCGCTCGAGGGCTTCGTCTACGCCATCACGCCCTTCAACTTCACCGCCATCGCCGGCAACCTGCCCACCGCGCCGGCGCTCATGGGCAACACCGTCGTCTGGAAGCCCAGCCCCACGCAGCAGCTCGCGGCGCAGCTGACGATGGAGCTGCTCGAGGAGGCCGGCATGCCGCCGGGCGTCATCAACCTGGTGACGGGCGACGGCATCAACGTCAGCAAGGCAGCCCTGCGCGACGAGGACCTCGCCGGCATCCACTTCACGGGTTCGACGCCGACCTTCAGGCACCTGTGGCACGAGGTCGGCACCAACCTCGACCGCTACCGCACCTACCCGCGGCTCGTCGGCGAGACCGGCGGCAAGGACTTCATCCTCGCGCACCCCAGCGCCGACCCGGCCGTCCTGCGCACCGCCATGATCCGCGGCGCCTTCGAGTTCCAGGGCCAGAAGTGCTCGGCCGCCTCGCGCGCCTACGTCCCGGCCTCGGTGTGGAAGCAGATCAAGGGCGACCTCGTCGACATCACCAACGGGCTGAGCCAGGGCGACGTCACCGACCTGTCCAACTTCATGGGTGCCGTCATCGACGACCGCGCCTTCGCCAAGCACAAGGACGCGATCGACCGCGCGCACGCCACGACGGGAATCGACGTCGTCGCTGGTGGCACCTACGACGACTCGGTCGGCTACTTCGTGCGTCCCACGGTCCTCGAGATCAAGGACGCGGCGGACGAGTCGTTCCGCACCGAGTACTTCGGCCCGATCCTGTCGGTGCACGTCTTCCCCGACGCGCAGTACGACGCGGTGCTCGACCAGATGGAGCGCTTCGCGCCCTACGGCCTGACCGGCTCGATCATCGCCCAGGACCGTCGTGTCATCGCCGACGCCACGAAGCGCCTGCGCTTCGCGGCGGGCAACTTCTACGTCAACGACAAGCCCACCGGCGCGGTCGTCGGGCAGCAGCCGTTCGGTGGGGGCCGCGCGTCGGGCACCAACGACAAGGCCGGCGCCGCCCAGAACCTGCTGCGCTGGACGAGCGTCCGCTCGATCAAGGAGACGTTCGTCCCGCCGACCGACCACACCTACCCGCACATGGGCTGACCGGCCCGAGCACGTATGCCGCTGGGCCCGTCTCCGTCGGAGGCGGGCCCAGCGCCGTGCGGGGTGGTCAGCCGCGCTCGGCGAGCCAGGCGTTGCCGGTGCGCTGCTCGCTGCGGATGGCGTCGATGACCGCCGGCGCGGCCGCCTTCTCGACCTTGCCGCCGAAGAGTGGGATGGAGGCCTTGAGGTCGCCGTCGATGGTGATCTGCGTGCCGCCGCCCGCCGGGGCGAGCCGGACCGTCGACCGCATCGCGACCGGCGCACCGGCGACCTCGACCGTGAGCGTGCCGGTGCGGGTGCCGTCAGTGGCGGGGCCGCCCCACTCGTAGGTCTCCGTCACCGACAGGGTGGGGCCGACGATCGACTTCGCGAAGTCGGGGAGGTCGTCCGCCGGCAGGTCGCGCTTCGTCACGACGCGGGCGCCCTCGCCGGCCGGGCTGACCGCGGCCTCGTGGCGCTGGGCGTGGGCCTCGACGCACTTGCGCTCCTGGAAAGCGCGGTCGGTGACCATGGCGTAGACGGTCTCGGGGGGTGCGGCATACGTGATCGTCTCGGAGATCTTCATGGCCGACACGCTATTGCACGGGGTCACGCTCCCCGAGGACGTATGCCGTCGGGCTGCGGCGGTGCCGTCCGTGGCCCCCGGTCGGCTGCGTCGTCGGACACTCAGGCGCCCGAGCGGGCCCGGTCGGACAGGCCCGCCAGCGTCGTGCCGGACGTCTCGACCTCGCGGCGCAGCCGGGCCTGCTCGCGCGAGCGCACGGCCGTCACGCGGTTGAGCAGCTCCTGGAGGCGCTCGCGCTCGGCCAGCCTCTCGGTGGGCTCGACGCGGCTCGGACCCGAGCGTTCGACGACCAGGTGCCCGTCGATGACGAGGTCGCAGCGGATGAGCGCCGGCTCGAGGGCGCGCACGCGGGCCGCCGACTCGACGCTGGTGGTGGTCCAGGACTGGAGCAGGCCGCCCACACGGTCGAGCTCGGTTGCGGTGCGGGTGACGAGGTCGCGCTCACGGTCGGTGGAGTCCGGGGACCCGGCGCGCCGCGCTCGGCGTGCGGCCGTGTCGAGCTCCACGACGAGGTCGGCCAGTCGGGCCGCCTGGGTGCGCAGCGCGCCACCCAGGGCAGACGTCGAACCGGCGTCCCCGGCCGAGAGGCTCACCGCAGGTCACCGGTACGCGAGGCCGATCCGGTTGCCCCGGAGAGAGATCCGTCGTCGAGCGCGTGCTGAGTGGTTCGCGTGGACCCGAGGTCGAGCAGTCGCTCCTCCAGTGCCTCGGACAGGGCACGCAGGGTGTCTGCCGCCTGCTCGACCCACGCGTCGAGGGCGCGCTGGGTCGGCAGGTCACCGAGGTCGGGCAGGTGCGTCAGCAGCTCGTCGGACATGGTCCGCGTCGCGGAGCGGGCGGTCGTGAGGGCTCGCAGGATCGCAGGGTCCGCAGCACCCGCCCCCGGGCTCCCGTCGGTCATGCCACCACTCTAGGGACTGCCGGACCCGACGCCCCGGAGTTCTCCACCACCACTGCGCCGGAACCCCGGATGTCCGGCGGGCCGGTGCCGGCATGCTGGCGGACGGCGATAGGCTCACATGGTGAGATGCGCGGCACAACGACGTGTCGCCGCACAGGCCGCACGGTGAGGAACCCGACAACCGCATGTCCGCGTCACTCGAACAGTCTCGAATCGACGTCATGAAGGCCGCTGCCGCGGCTGTGGCGCCCGTCCCTCGCCGGGGGCGGGGCCGATCCGGCGGTGCAGCGCCGGGCGACGTCGAGGAGTTCCTCCTCGCCTACTACCGCCTCGTCGCGACCGAGGACCTGCTGGCCCGCCCAGCACGCGAGCTGGCGACGATCGCCACCCAGCACCGCGCCTTCGCCCAGCACCGCCAGGTCGGCACGTTCAACGTGCGCGCCTTCAACCCGACGGCCGAGGACGAGGGGTGGTCGACGAGCCACTCCGTCGTGCAGATCGTCGTCGACGACATGCCCTTCCTCGTCGACTCGGTCGTGGCGGCGCTCGGCGGCTTCGACCGGGGCGTGCACCTCATCGTCCACCCGCAGATGACGGTGTCGCGCGACATCACCGGCGAGCTCAAGTCGGTCATCACCGACGGGTCCACGACCGTGCAGTCCAGCTCGGTGGGACTCGTCCGCGAGTCGTGGATGCACCTCGAGATCGACCGCCTGCCCACCGATGCGCTGCCCGACGTCGAGGCCCGCCTGCGCCACGTCCTCGAGAACGTCCGCGACTCGGTCGAGGACTGGCCCAAGATGCGTGCCCACGCGCTCACCATCGCGAGCGAGCTGCGCTCGGCCACCCCGCCCGGCACCGATCCCCACCACGCCCGAGAGGCGGGCCGCTTCCTCGAGTGGCTCGCCCACAACAACTTCACCTTCCTCGGCTACCGCGAGTACTCGCTGTCGCACGAGAACGGCAAGGACGTCTCGCGCCAGGTCCCGGGCACGGGTCTGGGCCTGTTGCGCTACGACCGGCCTTCTGCCGCAAAGGGACTCGTGCTCACGCCGGCTGCCAGTCGGGCTGCCCGCGACTCCAGCATCCTCATCATCACCAAGGCGAACTCGCGCGCGACGGTGCACCGCGACGTCTACCTCGACTACATCTCGGTCAAGCGCTTCGACGCGCGGGGCGAGTGCGTCGGCGAGCAGCGCTTCCTCGGCCTCTACGCATCGGCCGCCTACAACGACACGATCCACGACATCCCGCTGCTCGACGTGCGCGCCCAGGAGGTGCTGCGCCTCACGGGTCTCAGCGCCGACAGCCACTCGGGCAAGGACATCCTGCAGATCCTCGAGACCTACCCGCGCGACGAGCTCTTCCAGACGAGCCCGACCCAGCTGGCCGAGATCGCGACGAGCGTCCTGCACCTGCAGGAGCGGCGCAAGACCAAGCTCTTCCTGCGTCGCGACGAGTTCGGACGCTTCGTCTCGTGCCTCGTCTACCTCCCGCGCGACCGCTACAACACGACCGTGCGCCTGCGCATCGAGTCCATCCTGCTGGAAGCCTTCGGCGGCGAGAACATCGACAACACGACGCGCGTCAGCGAGTCCACCCTGGCCCGCCTGCACTTCGTCGTGCGGATGCCGTCGGGCACCGACATCCCCGACGTCGACGAGGTGGCCCTCGAGAGGCGCGTCATCGACGCGACCCGCACCTGGGACGAGGACCTCTCCGAGGCGCTCGGGCAGGCACGAGGGCTCGAGGGGGCGGCGCGGACGATGGCTGCCTACGCCAAGGCGCTGCCCGAGGCGTACAAGGAGGACTTCGACGTCTCGACGGCCGTCGACGACCTCGACCGCATCGACGCCCTCGGTGACGGCGACCGCACGACCGGACTCCACCTCTACGACGACCCGGCGTCCGACGACCCGCGCGAGCGGCGCTTCAAGCTCTACCGCCGCACCGACCTCTCGCTGACGCAGGTGCTGCCGCTCTTCACCCACCTCGGCGTCGAGGTGACCGACGAGCGTCCCTACGAGGTGCCCGGCTCCGACGGCCGCACCCTCCACATCTTCGACTTCGGCCTGTGCGCCGACGCGCGGACGTGGGGCTCTGGCGACGCAGCCCTCGCCGTCGACGTCCGTGACCGCTTCGAGGAGGCCTTCCGGGCCGTCTGGGACGGCCGCGCCGAGTCCGACGGCTTCAACGCCCTCGTCCTGGCGGCCGGCCTCACCTGGCGCCAGGTCGTCATCCTGCGCACCGTCGCGAAGTACCTCCGCCAGACCGGCTCCACGTTCTCGCAGGACTACGTCGAGTCGGCCCTCGCCGCCAACACCGGCATCGCCCGCAGCCTCGTGGAGCTCTTCGAGGCGCGCTTCGACCCGGATGCCTTCCCCGACACCGACGCGGGCCGCGACAAGCGCGCCGCCCGCCAGAAGCACATCGTCACGAAGGTCAAGGAGGCGCTCGACGACGTCGCCAGCCTCGACCACGACCGCATCGTCCGCGCGCTGCTCGGTGTCATCCAGGCGAGCCTGCGCACGAACTTCTACCAGCCCGACGCCAACGGCAACGACAAGTCGTACGTCTCGCTCAAGCTCAACCCCAAGAAGGTTCCCGACCTGCCGGCGCCCCGCCCGATGTTCGAGATCTGGGTCTACAGCCCTCGGGTCGAGGGCGTGCACCTGCGCTTCGGCAAGGTGGCCCGCGGTGGCCTGCGCTGGTCCGACCGGCGCGAGGACTTCCGCACCGAGGTCCTCGGCCTCGTCAAGGCGCAGATGGTCAAGAACGCCGTCATCGTGCCCACCGGCAGCAAGGGCGGCTTCTACGCCAAGCAGCTGCCCGACCCGGCCGTCGACCGGGCCGCGTGGATGGACGAGGGCATCTCGTCCTACAAGCTCTTCATCTCCGGGCTGCTCGACGTCACGGACAACCTCGTGTCCGGCGCGGCCGTGCCGCCCCACCGGGTCGTGCGTCACGACGAGGACGACACCTACCTCGTCGTCGCCGCCGACAAGGGCACGGCGAAGTTCTCCGACATCGCCAACGGTCTGTCGGCCGACTACGGCTTCTGGCTCGACGACGCCTTCGCCTCCGGCGGCTCGGCCGGCTACGACCACAAGGGCATGGGCATCACCGCCCGTGGCGCGTGGGAGTCGGTCAAGCGGCACTTCCGCGAGCTCGGCGTCGACACGCAGTCGCAGGAGTTCACGGTCGTCGGTGTCGGAGACATGAGCGGTGACGTCTTCGGCAACGGGATGCTCCTGTCGGAGCACATCCGCCTCGTCGCCGCCTTCGACCACCGGCACATCTTCGTCGACCCGAACCCCGACGCGGCCATCTCGTATGCCGAGCGCCGGCGGATGTTCGACCTGCCGGGGTCGTCCTGGGCCGACTACGACGAGAAGCTGATCAGCAAGGGCGGCGGCATCTTCCCCCGGTCGGCCAAGTCGGTGCCGGTCAGCCCCCAGATGGTCGCGGCACTGGGCCTGCGTGCCAACACGAAGTCGCTGACGCCGGCCGAGCTGATGAAGGCGATCCTGCTCGCACCGGTCGACCTGCTGTGGAACGGCGGCATCGGCACCTACGTCAAGGCGGCCGGCGAGACCAACAGCGAGATCGGCGACCGCGCCAACGACGCCATCCGCGTCAACGGCGGCGACCTGCGCTGCAAGGTCGTGGGTGAGGGAGGCAACCTCGGGGCGAGCCAGCTCGGCCGCATCGAGGCGGCGCTCGCGGGCGTGCGCGTCAACACCGACGCCATCGACAACAGCGCGGGCGTCGACACCTCCGACCACGAGGTCAATATCAAGATCCTCCTCACCGAGCTGACCCGCTCGGGCGAGCTGACGACGAAGCGCCGCAACACCCTGCTCGCATCGATGACCGACGAGGTCGCCGAGCAGGTGCTGCGCGACAACTACGAGCAGAACGTCCTGCTCGGCAACGCCCGGGCGCAGCAGCACGCGATGCTCGGTGTCCACGAGCGGCTCATCCAGTTCCTCGAGGCCGAGGGCGACCTCGACCGCTCGCTCGAGTTCCTCCCGAGCGACGCGACCATCGCGCGCCGGCAGAAGGACGGGCTCGGCCTCGCGTCGCCGGAGTTCTCGGTGCTCGTCGCCTACGCCAAGCTCTACCTCAAGAACCAGCTGATCGCCACGTCGCTGCCCGACGACCCGTGGTTCGCCTCGACCCTCGCGGAGTACTTCCCCAAGCCGTTGCGCGGCAAGTACGCCGAGCAGATCGCGGCCCACCCCCTGCGGCGCGAGATCATCACCAACGCCGTGGCCAACTCGATGGTCAACCGTGGCGGCATCACCTTCGCCTACCGGGCCGGCGAGGAGACCGGCGCGACGCCTGAGCAGGTCGCCCGGGCCTACGTCGTCTGCCGCGAGGTGTTCGACCTCGCGGGCTTCGTGCGGCGGGTGGAGGCGACCGACAACGTCGTGAGCACCGGGGCGCAGACGGCGCTCTACCTGGAGTTTCGGCGGCTCATCGACCGCTCGGTGCGCTGGTTCCTCACCTCACGCCCTGCCTCCCTCGACATCGCCGCGGAGGTCGCGCGCTTCCGGCCCGGCATCGAGGCGTTCTCCGGCCGCATCGGTGAGCTGCTGCAGGGCAGTGAGCGCACCCGCCTGCAGCGACGGGCCCGCGAGCTCGAGGGCAAGGGCGTCCCCGAGGAGCTCGCGCTCGGGGCGGCGTCGCTGCTCGACCTCTACTCGCTGCTCGACTGCATCGAGATCGCCGAGGACACGGGCGAGAAGCTCGACGACGTCGTGGGGGTCTACTTCCTGACCTCGGAGACCTTCTCGATCGACGCCATGCTGACGCGGGTCACGATGCTGCCGCGCGACGACCGGTGGGACGCCATGGCCCGCGGGGCGCTGCGTGACGATCTCTACGCCGTGCTCGAGAGCCTGACGCGCTCGGTGCTCGACGTCAGCAACGCACGTCACGACGCGGCAGGACGGCTCGCCGAGTGGTCCGAGCTCAACGCGGACGCCCTCGGGCGGGCGCGGGCGGCGCTGGGCGGGATCGAGCGGATGAGCCACGCCGGCATCGCCGCGCTCTCGGTCGCCCTCCGCACGCTGCGCACGGTGACCAAGCCGGCCGCCTCCGGCCAGCCGGTCCCGGTCGAGGTGAAGTCTCCGGCAGCCGACAGGACGCCCGGTGCGCCGAAGGCCGCGAAGAAGGCTCCGGCAGCTGCCGCGACGCCCACGAAGGCCGTGACCACCAAGGCTTCGGCAGAGAGGCCGGCACCGAAGAAGACGCAGTCCACGAAGCCTGCGCCCCAGAAGAAGGTGCCGGCCACCCGGTCGGTGCCCACCAAGTCGGTGGCCACCAAGTCGGTGCCCACCAAGACGGCAGCGACGAAGGCGGCAGCCGCCAAGGCGGCAGTCACGAAGCCGACCACCAAGAAGTCGGCGCCCAAGAAGTCGGCCTAGACGTCGAGCCGCTCGACGCCCGCTCACTCGAGTGGCCTCGTCACCTCACGCGTACCGGCTTCTCGGAGCCGAGCGGGTGGGACGACGGGGCCGCTCGGGGGAAGGGGTGCGGGCCGGACGCTGAGCCGAGGCTCACTAGGCTCGCTGTGTGGCAACCCTGAGCGAGCTCCTGCGCGGCCGGACGAACCTGCCCGACCACGACGTCGAGTGGCTGCAGCTGCTCGTCGGTGACTGGCAGCTCGTCGCCGACCTGTCCTTCGCCGACCTCGTCCTCTGGGTGCGGTCGACCAGGGAGCGGTGGGAGGCCGTGGCCCACGTGCGTCCCACCACGGGCCAGCTCGTCTTCGTCGACGACCAGGTGGGCCGGGTCGCCGACCCGGGCCGCACGCGCGACCTGCTCGACGAGGCCGCCTCCGAGCAGCGCATCCTGCGGGTTCGCCAGGTCGTCGTGCCGCACGAGCAGGGCCCGGACCAGTCGGTCCGCGAGGAGTACATCCCCGTGGTCCGCGGCGGTCACGTCGTGGCCGTGATGACGCGACACACCAACCTCTGGACCACCCGCACGCCCAGCCGCCTGGAGCTGACCTACCTCGCCACCGCTGACGCCCTCTGTCGCATGGTCACCGGGGGAGAGTTCCCACACAGCGGCGCCCCGACCGGTCTGCGCCGAGGTGCGCCGCGGGTGGGTGACGGCGTCATCCGGCTCGACGTCGACGGGGTGGTCACCTACGCGAGTCCGAATGCCGTCTCCGCGCTCCACCGTCTCGGGCACCTCGGCGAGGTGGTGGGGGCGAGCCTCGCGCAGATCGTCACCGACAACGTCCGCGAGTCCTCCCCGGTCGACGAGGGGCTGCCTCTCGTCGTCACCGGACGCCAGCCCTGGCGCACCGAGGTCGTCGCGGGCGGCACGACCGTGTCGATGCGGGCGATCCCGCTCACCGAGGCCGGACAGCGATTCGGCGCCATCGTGCTCATGCGCGACGTCGGCGAGCTGCGGCGCCGCGAGCGCGAGCTGCTGACCAAGGACGCGACGATCCGCGAGATCCACCACCGGGTCAAGAACAACCTGCAGTCGGTGGCCGCGCTGCTGCGCCTGCAGTCGCGGCGACTGCCAGACGGCGAGGCCAAGATCGCGTTGGCCGAGGCCGAGCGTCGGGTCGGGACGATCGCCATGGTCCACGACCAGCTGAGCCAGGGCTTCGACGAGACGGTCGACTTCGACACGATCGCCCAGCGCGGCCTCAACGCCGTCGTCGAGGTCTCGGCCAACGGTGCGCCCGTCCACACGGTGACGCAGGGCTCCTTCGGTCGGCTGCGCGCCGAGGACGCGACCTCGCTCGCGATGATCATGAGCGAGCTCGTCCAGAACGCCATCGAGCACGGCCTCGGCGACGCCGGGGGAGAGGTCCGCATCTTCATCGAGCGCCGGTCCGACGTGCGGGGCCAGTCGGTCCTCGTCGTCTCGATCGAGGACGACGGCAAGGGCATCGACCCCGCCCGGCGACCCGGGTCGGGTCTGGGCACCCAGATCGTCCAGTCGCTCGTCGGCGACCTCCAGGGCCGCATCACGTGGGAGCCCGTCGAGCCGCACGGCACCCGGGCCCGGTTCACCGCGACCCTGCGGCCGATCACCTGAGGGCTCGCCCCACGGCCCTCCACTCGCGACGGGCGGGTACCTGCGCTCGGGGACACACGGCATACGGAATCCGGCGCGCCGTGCGCGGGCAGCCAAAAGCCCGGCGACCGTGACGGTCACCGGGCTCGCGGACGGTTGTCGTGCGGAGGGTGGGAGGTGGTCGAAGGGGTCAGCCAGCGCGGCGGGCGCGAGCGTTGCGACGCTTCAGGGCGCGTCGCTCGTCCTCGGAGAGGCCGCCCCAGACGCCGGCGTCCTGGCCGGTCTCGATGGCCCACTTCAGGCAGGTGTCCATGACCGGACAGGTCCGGCACACGGCCTTCGCCTCCTCGATCTGCAGGATGGCCGGGCCGGTGTTCCCGATGGGGAAGAACAGCTCCGGATCGGCCTCGAGGCAGGCAGCGCGGTCGCGCCAATCCATGTGGCGTGCTCCTTCATGTATGTCGGTTCGGCACCGACGTCCGGGTGTCGGTCGCGGTGCATGTGCGGGGCGCCAGCGTCGTTGTCGGAGCCAAGTCATGGTGTCGTCGTGCCCTGGGGGATGACCCCCTGACCAACGGAAACGCGCACGAAAATGTTCCGTACGCGTTGCAGGCCATGATCCAGTGTGACCAGAGACCATGTCCGTGTTCAACGCTTGGGCGCCGATCACACCAAGGATTGAGTCTATCGGCACTCGGCTCCCAGTTCCATACCTCACGGCCACGAGTGGGCCCGCAGTCCCGACCCGATCGGCCGGCAGCGAGGGATCGATAGGCTGGCGGCGTGACCGATTCGACGTCTCCGACCCGCGAGGTGCGCGGATCCCACCGTGCAGCAGGGCTGCTCACGCTCCTCGAGGCCATCGCGGTCCTCGGCTTCGCCGCCTTCTACGTCTACGAGATGGTGACGGGCGCCACAGAGGACCTGACGCGCGCGGCGACGTCCGGCGCGCTCATCCTCGTCTTCGGTGTCGCCCTGCTCGCACTGGCCCGGGGTTGGTCGCACGCGGCGGACTGGCCGCGGACCCCCACGGTGCTGTGGAACGCGCTCCTGCTGCCGGTGGCGTGGTCGCTGCACGAGTCCGGTCGCACGCCGGTCGCGCTCGCGGTGGCCCTCGTCGCGATCGCGAGCATCGGGGCGGCCGTCTCGGCGCCCGGACGACGCGACGGCCTCGGCGACCCGCAGACCGGATCCGACAATGCCGACCATGCCGACAATGCGGACACGGACGGCGGTGGCCACGCGGGCCCCGGCAGGGTCAGCTGAGCGAGAGCCAGTCGTTCCAGCCGTTGTGGAGCACCAGCCAGGCGATGAGGCCGTAGCCGGCCTGGCCCGGGTGCGCCCGGTCGGGGCTCGCCGCGAGGTCGGCCATCCACTGGTCGTGGGTGGCGAGTGGGCGGTAGCAGTCGACGTAGGTGATGCCTCGGCGTGAGCAGACGTCGGCCTGCGCCTCGGCGAGCGCCTCGATCTTGCGGTTCATCTCAGCATCGAGGGTCGGCGTCAGCCCCACGACGAAGACGCCGATGCCGGCGTTGGTCGCCTCGTCGAGGACGTTGGCGAGGTTGAGCCGGGAGCGGGCCATGGTCATGCCCGAGGTGACGTCGCCCGTGCCGACGCTGAGCACGAGGCGGCGCTCCGAGCGTCCCTTCCACCGGGGGTGGCACTCGGCGCCCCAGCGCGCCACGACGTCGGCGGACGTGTTGCCGCGGACGCCGAGGTTGTAGGCGGTGAGGTCGATGTCGGGGTGCTGGGTGCGGGCGACGACCCGACCGACCCAGCCGAGGCCCTTGGGGTCGCCGTAGCCGGCCGTCATCGAGGCGCCGACGAAGATCATCCCGACGTCGCGGATCCCGTCGGCGACGGTGAACTCGGCGCTCGGCGCGTAGTACGGGTCGGCTGCCGGAGCCGCCGGCTCGGGGGCGTCCGAGGACGCGGCGGGAGCGGCGGGTGCCGTGGGCTCGGGGGTGGCCGCCGCGGCATACCGTCCCGGGTTGTCGGTGGTGAACCGGGTGTGGGAGGAGGGGTAGGCAGGGCCCACGCCGTAGGGCTCCCTCGGTGCGTCGGGGTGCGTCTCGGCGGTGTCGCCTCGGTCGCTGCGGTCGCTCACGTGCTCAGTCCTCGTCGTCGTCCAGTCGGGCGAGCCACGTCGCGAGTCGCTCGACCGGCACCTCGAACTCGGGGTTGAGGTCGACGAACGTGCGCAGCTGCTCGGCCAGCCACTCGATGCTGACCTGCTCCTCGCCGCGCCGGGTCGCCAGCTCCTCGATGCCCCTGTCGGTGAAGTACACGATGGGAGGTTATCGCGTGCGGGGGCGCGGCTTGCGCAGGCGGGCCGAGGACGTGGGCCCGATCTCGGCCGAGAGAGCCTCAGGGGAGTATGCCGTCACCCCGGGACGGCAGCGAGGGACCCCGCCGACGTGGCGGGGTCCCTCGCTGTGGCCTGTCCGGCTCAGCGGCCGAAGGCGCGCTCCATGAGCTCGGCCTGCTCGGCGGCGTGCTTCTTCGACGAGCCGGTGGCGGGCGACGCGGCGGCCTTGCGGGCCACGACGCGCCACGGCCGGGTCTCGCCGAGGTCGCAGAGGTCCTCGTGGAGCCACTGGGCCATGAGCGGCCACGCGCCCTGGTTGCGCGGCTCGTCCTGCACCCAGACCAGCTCGGCACCGGGGTACTTCGAGGCGGCGTCGACGATCTCCTGCTCGGGGATCGGGTAGAGCTGCTCGACGCGGATGACGGCCGTCGAGGTGTCGCCGCGCTTCTCACGCTCGGCGTCGAGCTCGTGGACGATCTTGCCGCTCGCGAAGAGGACGCGTGTGACGTCCTTGGTGACGCCCTCGTGGTCGGCGAGTACGGGCTGGAAGCCGCCCGCGGTGAAGGCCTCCACGGAGCTCGCCGCCGCCTTGCTGCGCAGCATCGACTTCGGGGTGAAGACGACGAGCGGAGTGCGCGGTCGGGCGTAGGCCTGACGGCGCAGCAGGTGGAAGTAGCTCGCTGCCGTCGACGGGTAGGCGACCGTCATGTTGTTCTCTGCGCACAGCTGCAGGTAGCGCTCGATGCGCGCCGAGCTGTGGTCGGGTCCCTGTCCCTCGTAGCCGTGCGGCAGGAGCAGCACGACCGAGCTGCGCTGGCCCCACTTCTGCTCGGAGCTGGAGATGAACTCATCGACGATCGTCTGGGCGCCGTTGCCGAAGTCACCGAACTGCGCTTCCCACAGCACGAGGGCATCGGGGCGCTCGACGGAGTAGCCGTACTCGAAGCCCATCGCGGCGTACTCCGACAGGAGCGAGTCGTAGACCCAGAAGCGGGCCTGGCCCTCACCGAGGTAGAGCAGCGGCGTCCACTCCTCCGCGTTGTTCTTGTCGATGAGCACCGCGTGGCGCTGGACGAACGTGCCACGGCGGCTGTCCTGGCCGGCGAGCCGGATCGGGGTGCCCTCCTTGAGCAGCGTGCCGAAGGCGAGCAGCTCGGCCATGGGCCAGTCGATGCCGCCCTCGTGCACCATCTGGGCGCGCTTGTCCATGAGCTGCTTGAGCTTCGGGTGGATCGTGAAGCCCTCGGGGGGGCTCGCGAACGTCTCACCGATGTGCACCAGCTCGCTGGCCGGGACGCCCGTCTCGGTGGCCGAGCGCACCGGCGCCACGTCGTCCTGGACCTGCGCCGTCGGGCGCTCGAGGCCGGCGTTGTCCGGGGCGTCCGAGTCACGGTCGCTCGCGGAGGCCGCGGCGGCTGCGGCGGCGGACTGCGCCTTCTTGGCCTCACGCGTCTCCACGAAGACCCGCTCCAGCTGCTGCTGGTAGTCGCGCAGCGCGGCCTCGGCGTCCTCGACGCTGATGTCGCCGCGGCCGATGAGCGATTCGGTGTAGAGCTTGCGGACCGAGCGCTTGGCCTCGATGAGGTTGTACATCAGCGGCTGGGTCATCGACGGGTCGTCGCCCTCGTTGTGACCGCGACGGCGGTAGCACACCATGTCGATGACGACGTCCTTGTTGAACTCCTGGCGGAACTCGTAGGCCAGCTCGGCCACGCGCACGCAGGCCTCGGGGTCGTCACCGTTCACGTGGAAGATCGGCGCCTGGATCATCCGTGCGACGTCGGTCGAGTACACCGACGAGCGCGAGCTGCTCGGCGACGTCGTGAAGCCGACCTGGTTGTTGATGACGACGTGGATCGTGCCGCCGGTGCGGTAGCCGCGCAGCTGCGAGAGGTTGAGCGTCTCGGCCACGACACCCTGACCCGCGAAGGCCGCGTCGCCGTGCATGAGCACGGGCAGCACGGTGAACGACTCGCCGGCCAGGTTGAGGCGATCCTGCTTGGCCCGGACGATGCCCTCGAGCACGGGGTTGACCGCCTCGAGGTGCGAGGGGTTGGCGGCGAGGTAGACCTTGGTCTTGCTGCCGTCCTCGGAGACGAACTCACCCTCGGTGCCGAGGTGGTACTTCACGTCGCCGGAGCCCTGGACCGACTTGGGGTCCTGGGTGCCCTCGAACTCGCGGAAGATCTGGCCGTAGGACTTGCCCGCGATGTTGGCGAGCACGTTGAGCCGGCCACGGTGGGGCATGCCGATGCAGACCTCGTCGAGCTTCTCGCTCGCGGCGCGGCACAGGATGCGGTCGAGGAGCGCGATGACGGACTCGCCGCCCTCGAGCGAGAAGCGCTTCTGCCCGACGAACTTCGTCTGGAGGAAGGTCTCGAAGGCCTCGGCGGCGTTGAGACGGCGCATGATGCGCATCTGCTCGTCGCGGTTGGCCTTCTCGTAGGGCCGCTCGACCTTGTTCTGGATCCACTTGCGCTGGTCGGGGTCCTGGATGTGCATGTACTCGATGCCGACGGTGCGGCAGTACGAGTCACGCAGGATGCCGAGGATCTTGCGCAGCTTGAGGAACGGGTAGCCACCGAAACCGCCGGTCGCGAACGTCCGGTCGAGGTCCCACAGCGTCAGGCCGTGCGTCGTGACGTCGAGGTCGTGGTGACGGCGCTGCTTGTACTCGAGCGGGTCCGTGTCGGCCATCAGGTGGCCGCGCACGCGGTAGGCGTGGATGAGCTCCTGGACGCGGGCGACCTTGTTGATGTCGTCGTCGTGCGAGGAGTCGATGTCCTGGATCCAGCGGACCGGCTCGTAGGGGATGCGCAGCGACTCGAAGATCTCGTCGTAGAAGCGGTTGTCGCCCAGGAGCAGCTGGTGGATGATCCGCAGGTAGTCACCGCTCTGGGCGCCCTGGATGATCCGGTGGTCGTAGGTCGAGGTGAGCGTGAGGATCTTGCTCACGGCGTTCTTGTTGAGCGTCTCGTTGCTCGCGCCCTGCCACTCGGCGGGGTAGTCGAGGGCGCCGACGCCGATGATGGCGCCCTGGCCCTTCATGAGGCGCGGCACGGAGTGGACCGTGCCGATGCCGCCCGGGTTGGTCAGCGAGATCGTCGTGCCCTGGAAGTCCTCGACCGTCAGCTTGTTGGCGCGCGCCTTGCGGACGATGTCCTCGTAGGCGGTCCAGAAGTGGACGAAGTCCATCTCCTCGGCCGACTTGATCGAGGGCACGACGAGGGTGCGGCTGCCGTCGTCCTTCTGCAGGTCGATGGCGAGACCGAAGTTGACGTGGGCCGGCCGCACGAGCGCGGGCTTGCCGTCCTTCTCGGTGAAGCCGTTGTTCATCTCCGGCATGAGGGCCAGGGCCTTGACCATGGCGTAGCCGATGAGGTGCGTGAAGCTGACCTTGCCGCCCCTGGAGCGGGCCAGGTGGTTGTTGACGACGACGCGGTTGTCGATGAGCAGCTTGGCCGGGACGGCGCGCACGCTCGTCGCGGTCGGGACGGTGAGCGAGACCTCCATGTTGGCCACGACGCGCGAGGACGCACCGCGCAGCGGGGTCACGACGTCCTCGTTGACCGGGCCCGTGCCCTTGACGGCCGGCATGTCGCGCGGCTTCGGGGCCGCGGGCTCCGCCTTGGGCTCCGCCTTGGGCTCCGTCTTGGGCTCCGTCTTGGGCTCCGTCTTGGGCTCCGCCTTGGGCTCCGCCTTCGCCTCGGGTGTCTTCGCAGCGACGGGCGCAGGGGGAGCCGGCGCAGCGGCCGGCGCGGCCGGAGCCGTCTTCGTGGCGGTCTTCGCGGCGGACGGGGTGGCCGAGCCGTTGCTCGGGCCGTTCGCCGACCCGTTGGACGGGACGGTCGTCGGGACCGTCGCCGTCTGCGGCTTGGTCGTGGTGGCGGTCGCGGTCGCCGTCGTGCGGTTCGAGGCCGCGCCCGTGTCGGCCTCACCCGGCCGGTAGTCCTCGAAGAACCCCCACCAGGCCTTGTCGACCGACGTCTTGTCGGTCAGGAACTGCTGGTAGAGCTCGTCGACGAGCCATTCGTTCGGCCCGAACGCTGCTATCGGGTCACCGGACGTGGACTGATCGGACACGACGAATGCGCCTCTTTCGTTGGCTTGGGTGCGTCTTTGCCTATACAGGGGTCAAGCCTAGCCCCGAAGCCACGGATACCCGCCTGAGGCTCGGATGTCGAACCGGCCGGCTCGGGAGGCGTTGGTCACGTCGGCCGGCCGGTGCGCGCCGACGGGTCAGCTGATGTCGGAGCGCAGCGTGCGCCACGTGCCGAGACCGGCCATGACGGCGGCATACGCCATGAGAACGAGGGCGCCGGCCCACCAGGAGAGCTGGGCGACCGGCTGCCCGTCGAAGCCGCCGCTGGACGACTCGAGCATGGCGCTCGTGGCCCGGCTCGGCAGGTAGGGGGAGATGCTCTTGCCCCAGTCGGTGAGGGCGAGCACGAGGCCGAGCACGGGCTCGACGATCCAGGCCACTGCCACGGAGATGAGCAGGGCCGCGACCTGGTTGGGGATGAGGATGCCTGCGCCGAGACCGATGAGGGCCCACAGGCCGAGGACGAGCATCGACAGGGCCAGCGTGCGCCAGATCGAGCTGTCGGCGAACGGCGCGACCCCCTTGGAGGTCAGCACGACCGTGCCCGCGCCGACGGCGCCAGCGAGGGAGAGGAGCCCGTAGAAGGCCCCGACGGCGAGCA
This sequence comes from Terrabacter ginsenosidimutans, assembly GCF_039539425.1. Classification (NCBI taxonomy): domain Bacteria; kingdom Bacillati; phylum Actinomycetota; class Actinomycetes; order Micrococcales; family Intrasporangiaceae; genus Terrabacter; species Terrabacter ginsenosidimutans. The sequence goes on from NZ_BAABDC010000002.1 coordinate 207,083, forward strand.
GCGAGATGACCTTGGCAGCCATGACCCGGCCGCGTCGCGGGATGGCGAGGAAGGTCGCGGTGATCGTCTGGTGGCGGTACTCCGAGCCGATCGTCAGCACCCCGATGGAGAGGGTGAGCAGGTAGCCGACCTGGAGGCCGCCGGTGAAGACGGCCTTGGCGAGGGCGGCGTCCGTGCGGGGGGCCGCTGCTGCCTGGGGCCCACGTACCGCGTCGCTGGTGAACACGAAGGCGAAGAGCACGGCGAACGCCGCGCCGCTGAGCAGCACCGCGATGGCCATGCCCCACCACAGGCGGGTGGTGAAGAGCTTGCGGAACTCGGCCCTGACCGCCGCGGTCATCGTGGGTCTCCGTCGTTGTCGGGCGTGCCGGTGCGCACAGCGGGCTCGGCGAGCAGGGCCGGGTCGATCGGGGGACCGCTCGGTGGCGGCAGGTCGACGGGGACGCCGTCCGGTGGACGGGCGTCGAGGTTGCGGTTGCGGTGCTCCTCGCTCTCGGTGAGGTTGAAGAAGAGCTCCTCGAGGTGCGTCTGCTCGCTGCGCAGCTCGTGGATCGCGACGTCGCTGGCGTGCGCCACGTCGCCCACGACGGCGAGGTCCTCAGTCGTGACACGCAGGCCTCGCCCGCTCGGGGAGACGGCGAGCCCTCGGGCGCGCAGCGCCTGGCCGAGCCGGTCGGGGTCGGACGTGCGGACGTAGGCCGTGGGCTCCCCGCGCAGCTCGGCGACGGTTCCCTGGGCGACGCGTCTGCCGTTGGCGATGATGACGACGTCGTCGACCGTCTGCTCGACCTCGGAGAGCATGTGGCTGGAGATGAGGAGCGTGCGGCCCTCGTCGGCAAGGTGGCGCAGGAAACCCCGCAGCCACCGGATGCCCTCGGGGTCGAGGCCGTTGGCCGGCTCGTCGAGGATGATGACGTGGGGGTCGCCGAGCAGGGCACCGGCGAGGCCGAGCCGCTGGCGCATCCCCATCGAGTAGCCGCCGGCGCGCTTGCGGGCGGCGGCGGGGATGCCGACGAGCTCGAGCAGCTCGTCGACGCGCGAGTCCGGCACGCCGGCGACGGCTGCCTGGACGCGCAGGTGGTTGCGTCCCGTGCGCCCCGGGTGGAAGTTCGTCGCCTCGAGCGCGGAGCCGACGACCCGGAGCGGGTTGGGGATCTCGGCGTAGCGGTGGCCACCGATGGTGGCCGTGCCGTCGGTCGCGCGCACGAGTCCGAGGAGCATGCGCAGGGTCGTGGTCTTCCCGCTGCCGTTGGGGCCGAGGAATCCCGTGACCCGTCCCGGCTCGACGTCGAAGTCGAGGTGGTCGACGGCGGTCAGGGACCCGAACCGCTTCGTCAGGCCGCGCACCTCGATGCGCCCGGTGAACTCCGGTCGTCCGTGCACCACCGTGATCCCTCCCTCGGCCGGCGCGCGAGCCGAGAGGCCCCCGCCGTGATGGGCCCAACTCAACCACACGGCATACCCCATCCACACGCAGGTGGTCCGGGCGGTCCGGACCGGCGGGCCCGCCCGCTGATCCTTATAGTGGGCGCACCATGACCTTCCCTCCCGTCCCGGCCGAACGGGCGGTCGGCCAGTGACCGAGTGGCTCCTCGTCCTCGGCGCCGTGCTGCTCACCGCGGGCACCGCGTTGTTCGTCGCCGCCGAGTTCTCCCTCGTCGCCATCGACCGACCCACGGTCCAGCGCGCCATCGACGAGGGCGACGCGCGAGCCAGGGTCGTGCTCCAGTCGCTCAAGCAGCTCTCGACCCAGCTGTCGGCGGCGCAGGTCGGCATCACGATCACGACGCTCGTCGTCGGCTACCTCGCCCAGCCGTCGATCGGCGTCCTCCTGTCGGGCCCGCTCACCGGACTAGGACTGGGCGCCGGGGCCGTCGAGGCGGTGTCGAGCAGCGTGGCCCTGCTCATCGCGACGGTCTTCTCGATGATCTTCGGAGAGCTGCTCCCGCAGTTCCTCGGCATCTCCGCGCCCCTCGCCACGGCGAAGGTCGTGGCCCTGCCCGTCCGCGTCTTCGCCGTCATCGCCAAGCCCCTCATCCTCGTGCTCAACGGCTCGGCCAACGCCTTCCTCCGCGCCTTCGGCATCGAACCGCAGGAGGAGCTGTCCGGCGCTCGCACGCCCCAGGAGCTCGCGAGCCTCGTCCAGCGCTCGGCCGAGGCCGGCACGCTCGACGTCACGACCGCGCGCATGCTGACGCGGTCGCTCGGCTTCGGGGAGCGCACGGCCGACGACGTCATGACGCCGCGCGTGCGCTGCACGGGCATCCACCGGGAGGAGTCCGCCGACGACGTGCTGCGCCTGTCACGGCGCACCGGCCACTCGCGCTTCCCGGTGCTCGGCGAGGACTGGGACGACATCGACGGAGTCGTCCACGTCAAGAAGGCCATGGCGGTGCCGCACGAGCGGCGCAAGGACGTGCCCGTCTCGGCCCTCATGTCCGACCGCCTCGTCGTGCCCGAGACGATCCGTCTCGACCCGCTGCTGCGCGAGCTGCGCGAAGGCGGCTTCCAGATGGCCGTCGTGGTCGACGAGTACGGCGGGACGTCGGGCATCGTCACGCTCGAGGACGTCGTGGAGGAGATCGTCGGCGAGGTGTCCGACGAGCACGACCGCAGCCGCCAGGGCGGACGCGAGCTCATCGACGGGTCGTGGACGGTGCCCGGCCTGTGGCGCCCGGACGAGGTGCGCGACGCCTTCGACGCCGAGGTGCCCGACGGGTCGACCTACGAGACCATGGGCGGCTTCGTCATGACGAGTCTCGGCCGGGTGCCGGTCGTCGGCGACGTCGTGCGGCTGCCGGGGTGGCGCATCCACGTCGTGGGCATGGAGGGTCGCAGGGTCGACCGGCTGCGCTTCGTGCCGGACCCGGAGTCGCTGCCGCACGACGGCGTTGGGGACGACGGCGGCGCCGGCGACGCGGCGGGCGCCGCACCCGGCGGGCGTATGCCGTCCGGCGGGGGAGCGGGGGAGCCGTCGTGAGCGGCCCCTGGGTCTACGTCGTCTCGGTGTTCCTCCTCCTCGGCAACGCCTTCTTCGTCGGTGCGGAGTTCGCGGCCATGGCGGTCCGACGCTCCACGCTCGAACCTCTCGCCGACGCCGGCAGCAAGCGGGCGCAGTCGTGCCTGCTCGCCCTCGAACGGCTCGGGTCGATGCTCGCGACCGCGCAGCTCGGCATCACCGTGTGTTCCGTGGGGCTGGGCGCGCTGGCCGAGGCGGCCCTCCACCACCTGCTCGAGCCGGTCTTCCACACGTGGGGCCTGTCCGACGCGTGGGCGAGCGGCGTGGCGCTCGCGCTGGCGCTGCTCATCGTGTCCTACCTGCACGTCGTCGTCGGCGAGATGATCCCCAAGAACCTCGCCATCGCCGGTCCCGACCGGGCGGCCCTCGTCCTCGTGCCCTCGCTCTTCTTCATCGCGAGCGCGCTGCGACCGATCATCCACGCCATGGAGACCGTCGCGAAGGCCCTCGTGCGGCTGTTCCGGGTCGAGCCCAAGGACGAGATCACCTCGGCGTTCACCGCCGAGGAGGTCGCCCACATCGTCGGCGAGTCGAGGCGCGAGGGCCTCATCGAGGAGGAGCGCCACGGCCTCGTCGCCAAGACGCTCGAGTTCTCCGACAAGCGTGCCCGCGAGGTCGCCGTCGACGTGCGCTCCCTGACCACGGTCGAGCTCGGGGCGACACCTGCCGACATCGAGCGGCTCGTCGCCAAGCAGGGCTTCTCGCGCTACCCCGTCCGCGACGCCGCCGGCGAGATCGCCGGCTACCTCCACCTCAAGGACATCCTCTACGCCGACGACGAGCGCCACGAGCAGCCGGTCCCGCCCAAGCGGGTCCGTCGGCTCGCCACGGTGCGCGAGGACGACGACATCGAGGACGTGCTGGCCACGATGCAGCTGACGGGCGCGCACCTCGCGCGCGTCATCGACGACGATGGGGCGGTGACCGGCGTCGTCTTCCTCGAGGACGTGCTGGAGGAGCTCGTCGGTGAGGTGACGGACACGACCCAGCGCTGACCCGATCACGACACGCGTGCGCCCGGTCTCGTCGAGCCCGTCAATCGTCCCCGCGCTCGAGCCAGGCGAGGTATGCCGTGCCGCGCGGTGACAGCTCGTAGCCGACGTCGTGGCTGATGGTCAGCCCGAGGCTCTTGAGCTTGCGGATGTCGACCTTCATGGGGAGCAGCTCGACGCCGCGCAGGGCCGCGAGCTCCTTGGACACGACCCGGGGGTTGTCGCGGATCCACTCGAGGATCTCGCGCGTCCACGGGCCGGTGGGTCGGGCGTCGAGCCGTCCCAGTCGAGCGGCGATGTCGCCCAGGCTGTCGTCGTCGGGGAGGGTCTCGCGCAGTGCGATGCGGGGGTCCTCGCCGGCCCAGCTGAGCGTGATGCGGTAGACGGTGTCCCCACCGCGGCCGCCGCGCGGGGACGGCTTGCGCTCACGCGGGGCCAGGAACCGCTGCAGCGTGGCGAGGTCCTTGACGCCGGCCTTCTTCGCGTCACGTTCCGTCAGGCGGTCCGGATCACGCACCCGGCTGACGGCCTCGAACCGGATGAGACCGGCAGAGGTCAGCTGGAGGCCGCCGACCTTGACCCGCGGGGCGTCCCAGCGGCGGAAGGCCTGCGTGACCGTTCCGGCCCGGACTGCCTCGGCGACGGGCTTGGAGATCAGCACCTCGTCATCGTGGCACGAGCGGATCGGATGCCCCGCCCACGACCACTGGACGCCTGCGGCGTCGTGCCCCGGCAGGACTCCGAACACGTCTTCGTTCGTTGGTGCCCCCGGCAGGACTCCGGTGGCGTCTTCGTTCCTCAGACGCGACCTCCCCGAGTCCCTCGGGGGCACAGACATCGAAGGGCCGACCTGAGGGGCGCTTCGCGCCTTCAGGTCGGCCCTTCGATGATGGTGCCCCCGGCAGGATTCGAACCTGCGCTCCCGCCTCCGGAGGGCGGTGCTCTATCCCCTGAGCTACGGGGGCGGCTCGCACTTTCGTGCGCCCGGCGAGATTAGCAGGACCGGACCGGGATCGCTGAATGCACCCCCGGTGTCACCCATCCCCACTCGTAGACTCACGGCATGACGCCGGAGCAGCTGCGTGCCCTCCTGGAGGAGGTCGCCGCGCAGGCGGCCCGCACCGGCGACCTGCCGGACGAGGCCGGGGCCGGTCCTCCTGCGGGACCGGTCTTCCGTCCCGCCGACACCCGTGCCGCCGGTGTCGTCGCCGACTGGGTGACACCGGTCGCCCAGCGCTGGGCCCCGCGTCTGGACCTCGCGCCCCGCGACCTCGCTCGGGTGCTCGCGCAGGCGCTGACGCTCCAGAGGCCCGTCGCCGCCGTCGAGGTCGCCCCGAGCGGTCTCGTCGCCCTCACCCTCGAGGACTGGGCGCGGTCCGAGATCGTCCCGCGCGTCCTCGAGGAGCAGGACCACTACGCCCTCGTCGACGGTGACGGGCGTCCCGAGATCGTCGAGGCCGCCGGCAGCCGGGACCCGGACGACCCCGTCCGCGCTGCCCAGCTCGCCCATGCGCGCGTGTGCCGGATCATCCGCAACGCCGAGGCCGCCGGAGTGGAGCGCCGGTCCTCGGCGCGCCTCGGGGAGCTGACGCACGTCGCCGAACGCCACCTCCTGGTCGCTCTCGCCGACCTGCCGCAGCGGCTCGACAGGCACGCCGGCGACGCGGTCCAGCAGCGCCGTGCGGTGACCGACCTCGCGGCGCTCGCCGACGCCTGGGACCACCCCGTCCGACCCGTCGCGGTCGGCGTCCACCCCGCGCCGATCCACGGCGCCCGGCTGCTCCTCGCCGACGCCGTCCGGATCGTCTTGCGCAATGGACTGACGCGCCTGGGTGCGGCGGCCCCGGAGAGGATGTAGGCATGCGCGCACACGAAGCAGGAGCGCTGCACGCGGAGGGCTATCGCGGCCCCGCGTGGCTCCAGACCCCCGTCGACGTCAACGCCCTCGTCCCGTCCCTGTGGGCGACGTCCGTGGGTCGGGGGAGCGACGGCGTCCTCACGGTCGGTGGGCTGAGCGTCACCGAGCTGGCCCGCGAGTTCGGCACCCCGGCATACGTCATCGACGAGGAGGACTTCCGCACGCGCGCAAGGGATTTCAAGCAGACGTATGCCGAGGTGTTCGACGGCCTGTCGGGCGGGGCGGACGTGTTCTACGCCGGCAAGGCGTTCCTGTGCACCGAGGTCGCGCGGTGGGTCCACGACGAGGGTCTGCACCTCGACGTGTGCACGGGCGGCGAGCTCGCGGTGGCGAAGCGGGCCGGAGTCCCCGGCGAGCGCATCGGCCTGCACGGCAACAACAAGAGCGTCGCCGAGATCCGCGACGCCCTCGACTACGGCGTGGGGCGCATCGTCGTCGACTCCTTCGACGAGATCGAGCGCATCGCGGCGGTCGCGACCGAGCTCGGCGTGGTGGCGCCCGTCCTCGTCCGCGTCACCGTCGGCGTGGAGGCACACACCCACGAGTTCATCGCCACCGCGCACGAGGACCAGAAGTTCGGTCTGTCGCTGGCCGGTGGCCACGCCTTCGAGGCGGCGCGTCGCATCCTCGACAGACCCGAGTCGCTGCGCCTGCTCGGGCTCCACAGCCACATCGGTTCGCAGATCTTCGACACCGCAGGCTTCGAGGTCTCGGCGCGGCGCATCGTCGGCCTGCACACCCAGATCGCGCGTGAGCTCGGCGTCGAGCTGCCCGAGCTCGACCTCGGCGGTGGGTTCGGCATCGCCTACACGACCGAGCACGACCCGCTGCCGCCCAAGAACCTCGCCGCCGGCATGGCCGAGATCATCGAGCGCGAGTGCCGCGCCGACGGGGTGGCGGTGCCCCGCATCTCCATCGAACCGGGTCGTGCCATCGCCGGCCCGAGCACCTTCACCCTCTACGAGGTCGGCACCGTCAAGCCGGTCGACCTCGACGGCGGCGCGCAGCGCGTCTACGTCTCCGTCGACGGCGGCATGAGCGACAACGTCCGCACGGCCCTCTACGACGCCAACTACTCGTGCACCGTGGCGAGCCGCGCCTCGACGGCCACTCCCGTGCTGGCTCGCGTCGTCGGCAGACACTGCGAGAGCGGCGACATCGTGGTCAAGGACGAGTTCCTTCCCGGCGACGTCGGGGCCGGTGACCTGCTCGCCGTCCCCGGCACCGGGGCCTACTGCCGGTCCCTGTCGAGCCAGTACAACCACACGCCCCGACCCCCGGTCGTCGCGGTCCGCGACGGCGTGGCCCGCGTCATCGTCCGGCGCGAGACGATCGCCGACCTGCTCGCCCTCGACGTCTGATGGCGCTGCAGATCCTTCGCCGCGGATGTCCGGATCGCGAAACAATGACCGTCCAGCACCCGGACACGCGGCAGGATTGCCGCCGTGGACAGCGCCGTGAGTGACCCCCAGCCGTTGCGCGTCGCCCTGCTCGGGGCCGGCGTCGTGGGCGGAGCCGTCGCGCGACTGCTCACCGAGCACGCCGACGACATGGCTGCGCGGGTCGGTGCGCCGCTCGAGATCGCGGGCATCGCGGTGCGCCGCGCCGGTCGCGACCGCGCCGCGCTCGGCGTCGACCCGGCGCTCTTCACGACCGACGCCGAGGACCTCGTGACGCGTGCCGACGTCGTCGTCGAGGTCATCGGCGGCATCGAGCCGGCCCGGTCCCTCATCCTGCGTGCGATGGAGCACGGGGCGTCCGTGGTCACGGCCAACAAGGCGCTCCTCGCCGAGGACGGTCCCGCCCTCTACGACGCGGCCGCCCGCCACGGCGTGGACCTCTACTACGAGGCTGCGGTCGCCGGGGCCATCCCGCTGCTCCGGCCGCTGCGTGAGTCGCTGGCGGGGGACGAGGTGCGCAGGGTCCTGGGCATCGTCAACGGCACCACCAACTACGTCCTCGACAAGATGGACACGACAGGGGCGGGCTTCGACGACGCCGTGGAGCAGGCCCAGGCGCTCGGCTACGCGGAGGCCGACCCGACCGCCGACGTCGAGGGGTTCGACGCCGCTGCGAAGGCGGCCATCCTCGCCTCGCTCGCCTTCCACACCCGCGTCTCGGGCGCCGACGTCTACCGCGAGGGCATCACCGAGGTGACGGCCGCAGACGTCGCGGCCGCGCGCGAGATGGACGCCGTCGTCAAGCTCCTGGCGATCTGCGAGCGCAGCGACAAGGGCGTCAGCGTGCGCGTGCACCCGGCGATGATCCCGCGCTCGCACCCGCTGGCCGGGGTCCGCGAGGCCTTCAACGCCGTCTTCGTCGAAGCCGACGCCGCCGGCGAGCTGATGTTCTACGGCAAGGGCGCCGGGGGCGACCCCACCGCCTCCGCGGTCCTCGGTGACCTCGTGGCCGTGGCGCGCCACCGGGTGGGTGGCGGCCTGGGCCCGGGGGAGTCGAGCTATGCCGACCTGCCGGTGCTGACGATGGGCGACGCCCAGACGAGGTACCACATCAGCCTGGACGTCGAGGACCGCTCAGGGGTGCTCGCCCAGGTCGCGGCAGCCTTCGCCGACCACGACGTCTCGATCGAGACGGTGCGCCAGCAGCTCGTTCCCGCCGGTGACGGCCAGGGCGCCCGCGCCAACCTCATCATCGTCACGCACTCCGCGAGCGATGCGGCCCTGTCGTCCACGGTCGAGCGACTGCGCACGCTCGACGTCGTCCGTGGAGTCAACTCCGTGATGCGCGTGGAAGGCTCGTGATGGCTCACCAGTGGCGCGGAGTGATCCGCGAGTACGCCGACCGCCTTCCCATGCTCGAGGGTGCGCCGGTCGTCACGCTCCACGAGGGCGGTACCCCACTCATCCACGCCGAGAAGCTCTCTGCGCTGGTCGGTGCCGAGGTCCACCTCAAGTACGAAGGTCTCAACCCCACCGGCTCGTTCAAGGACCGTGGCATGACGACCGCGATCAGCGTCGCCGCCCGCAAGGGCGCCAAGGCCGTCATCTGCGCGAGCACCGGCAACACCAGCGCGTCGGCGGCGGCATACGCCACCAAGGCCGGCATGACGTGCGGTGTCCTCGTGCCCGAGGGCAAGATCGCGATGGGCAAGCTGAGCCAGGCGATCGCGCACGGCGCGACGCTGCTGCAGGTCGACGGCAACTTCGACGACTGCCTCACGCTCGCGCGCAAGCTCGCCGAGGCCTACCCCGTCGAGCTCGTCAACTCGGTCAACCCGGCCCGCATCGAGGGCCAGAAGACGGCGAGCTTCGAGGTGGTGGACGCGCTCGGCGACGCCCCTGACATCCACTGCCTGCCCGTCGGCAACGCCGGCAACATCACGGCGTACTGGCGGGGCTACCGCGAGTACTCGTCGGACCCGTCGGTCAGCGACAAGCCGGGCCCGGCCACACGGCTCCCGCAGATGTGGGGCTTCCAGGCCGCCGGGGCGGCTCCGATCGTCCTCGGCCACCCCGTCGACCATCCCGAGACCATCGCGACCGCCATCCGCATCGGAAACCCCGCGTCGTGGGAGCAGGCCATCGCCGCGAGGGACGAGTCCGGAGGCCGCATCGACGCGGTCACCGACGAGCAGATCCTCGAGGCGCACCGCTACCTGTCGGCGCAGGAGGGTGTCTTCGTCGAGCCCGGTTCGGCCGCCTCCGTCGCCGGGCTGCTTGCGAGCCACGCGGCGGGTCTCGTGCCGCCGGGTGCGCGGATCGTGTGCACGGTCACCGGTCACGGTCTCAAGGACCCCCAGTGGGCGCTGCGCACGGCCGACGGGGGAGAGGTCGTGCCGACCAGGGTCTCGGTCGACGCGTTCTCGGCGGCCCAGGCGCTGGGGCTCGAGGGCTGACCGCGTGAACCGGGTGCCCGCGGGCCGCTCCGTCAGCGTGCGTGTGCCGGCGAGCAGCGCCAACCTCGGTCCCGGCTTCGACTCCGTCGGCCTGGCGCTGGGGCTCTGGGACGACTACGTCGTGACGACGTCCGACAGTGCCGGGCTGGTCATCGAGGTCACGGGTGAGGGCGCCGACGACGTGCCCACGGACGAGCGGCACCTCGTGCACGTCACGATGCAGCACACCTGGCGCGCCCTGGGCGTCGCGGCGCCCGCTGGCCTGCGTCTCGAGGCCGTCAACGGGGTCCCGCACAGCCGTGGCCTGGGCTCGTCCGCCACCGCCATCGTGGCGGGCGTCGTTGCCGCACAAGCGCTTTCGTGCGGCGTTCACGAGAGTGTGTATGCCGCGTGGCCGGCTCCCGGTGACCCCGTTCCCGTCGACCTCGGGCTGTCGACGCACCTGGCGAGCGAGTTCGAAGGGCATCCTGACAACGCCTCGGCGAGCGTCCTGGGTGGTCTCACCGTCAGCTGGATGCCCGACGGCACGGGTCTCGACCGTGGAGAGCGCACCGTGACGGCCCGCATCGACCTGCACCCTGACGTCGAAGTCGTCGTCTTCGTCCCGGACACCCGGCTGGCGACGCGCACGGCCCGCGCCGTGCTGCCCGAGACGGTGCCGCTCGTGGCCGCAGCCGCCGGCGCCGGTCGAGCGGCTCTGCTCGTCCACGCCATGACCGCAGACCCCTCTCACCTGCACGCTGCCACCCGCGACTGGCTGCACCAGGAGGCCCGCCGAGCCTCCTACCCGGCCACGATGGAGCTCGTCGACCTGTTGCGCGCCCAGGGTCGCGCAGCGGTCGTGTCGGGGGCCGGTCCGAGCGTCCTCGTCCTCACGACGCGGGACGCCGCAGCCGACGTTCAGGCCGGCCACCTCGCCTCTCACTGGGAACGGCTCACGCCCTCCGTGCCGACCCAGGGAGTGCAGGTGCACGCGCGCTGACCTGCGACACCAGTGGCGCCATCACCCGGTCCGAGGCCGCCGGGTGCTATTCTGACCTCGCACCACACGCCGCGACATCGCAGGCCGGTGCATCACCCCCACACTGAGGCGAATTCTTGTGTCTCTGGGCGCGTTCTGCGCCGAAGTGGATCTCAGACGGCCAGGTCACCTGGTCCAAGTCCGGCCCGCTGGAATGTCCCGGGCCGCAAACGAGGGGGAAGGATCCTTCGTGTCAGAAACAACCACCCGTCCGCTCTCCGGCCTGTCGGCCATGAAGCTGGACGAGCTCAAGGGCGTCGCGTCGTCGATGGGTATCACCGGGACGACGAAGATGCGCAAGAGCGACCTCGTCGAGGCGATCAAGGCTCGTCAGGCCGGCGGCTCGTCGGCTCCTGCAGCTGCGCCCGCCACGTCGGGTTCGACGGGCTCCGGCGACGCCGCGCCCGCCCAGGCCGCCCCGGCCCGCGCATCGCGCCGCGTCAGCCGTCCGGCAGGCTCGGCCACGACGGCCGAGGCGCCCGCCGAGACCCAGGCACCCGAGACCCAGGCACCCGAGACCCGGGCCTCCGAGACCCAGGCCCCCGAGGCCCAGGTCCCAGCGACCGCCGCCGCCCCGGAGCGCGACGAGGCCCCGGCCGAGCGCGCTCCCCGTGCCGAGCGCACGACGCGAGCCTCGCGTGAGTCGCGGGCTGCTCGCTCCGACGAGCAGGAAGCAGCCGCGGACCAGGGCGCCGAGGGCGGCGAGAAGCCGGCATCCGAGGGCCACGAGGACGCGAGCCGGCAGCGTGACCGGGGCCAGCAGGGTGGTCGCCAGCAGGGCGACCGTCAGCAGGGCGACCGTCAGCAGGGCGACCGTCAGCAGGGCGAGCGTCAGCAGGGCGACCGCCAGGGCAACCGGGCAGAGCGCCAGAACGACCGGGGGCAGCAGGCCGAGCGGCACGGCGATCGCGAGCAGCAGGACCGTCAGCAGGACCGACAGCAAGGCAACCGTGCTGACCGTCAGAACGACCGTCAGCAGACGCGTCAGCTCGACCGTCAGCAGGACCGTCAGCAGGACCGTCAGCAGGACCGTCAGCAGGACCGTCAGCAGGACCGCCAGCAGGATCGGCAGCAGGACCGCCAGCAGGGCGAGGCCAACGACCAGAACCGCGGCCAGCAGGCCGGCTACGACGACGACGGTGGCAGCCGCCGCAGCCGTAACCGCCAGCGCAGCCGGGACCGCAAGCGCGGCCGCGGCCGTGAGGGTGGCCAGGACTGGAACGACGCCGAGCTGCAGGTCGGTGACGACGACGTCCTCGTCCCCGTCGGGGGCATCCTCGACGTCCTCGACAACTACGCGTTCGTCCGGACCTCCGGCTACCTCGCCGGCCCGAACGACGTCTACGTGCCGCTCGGGATCGTCAAGAAGAACGGCCTGCGCAAGGGCGACGCCGTGACCGGGGCCGTCAAGGCGCTGCGCGACGGCGAGCAGCCCTCGGGCAGCGTCGGACGCCAGAAGTTCAACGCGCTGGTGCGCCTCGACACCGTCAACGGCCAGACGCCGGAGGAGGCTGCCAAGCGGGTCGAGTTCGGCAAGCTGACGCCGCTCTACCCGCAGCAGCGACTGCGGCTCGAGACCGAGCCCAACGTGCTGACGACGCGCATCATCGACCTCGTCGCCCCGATCGGCAAGGGTCAGCGCGGCCTCATCGTGGCGCCGGCCAAGGCCGGCAAGACGATGATCATGCAGACCCTCGCCAACGCGATCACGACGAACAACCCGGAGTGCCACCTCATGGTCGTCCTCGTCGACGAGCGCCCCGAGGAGGTCACCGACATGCAGCGCGCCGTCAAGGGCGAGGTCATCTCCTCGACCTTCGACCGGCCGGCCGAGGACCACACGACGGTCGCCGAGCTCGCCATCGAGCGTGCCAAGCGCCTCGTCGAGCTCGGTCACGACGTCGTCGTGCTGCTCGACTCGATCACCAAGCTGGGTCGTGCGTACAACCTGGCGGCACCGGCGAGCGGTCGCATCCTGTCCGGCGGTGTCGACTCGGCTGCGCTCTACCCGCCGAAGAAGTTCTTCGGCGCGGCGCGCAACATCGAGAACGGTGGCTCGCTCACCATCCTCGCGACGGCCCTCGTCGAGACCGGCTCGAAGATGGACGAGGTGATCTTCGAGGAGTTCAAGGGCACGGGCAACATGGAGCTGCGCCTCAGCCGGGACCTGGCCAACCGCCGGATCTTCCCGGCCGTCGACATCAACAGCTCCGGCACGCGCCGCGAGGAGATCCTGCTCGCGAGCGAGGAGCTGAAGATCATGTGGAAGCTGCGCAGGGTCCTCGGTGGTCTCGACTCGCAGCAGGCGATCGAGCTGCTCATCGACCGGCTCAAGAAGACGCGCACCAACTACGAGTTCCTCACCCAGGTCCAGGCCACGAGCGGTTCGCGGCTCGGCGACGAGTCCTGACCCGCTCCTCGAGGTCCTGAGGCACCAGGACCCGACCGCGGACCCTCGACCGAGAGGGGACGACGCCATCCGGCGCCGTCCCCTTTCGGCGTTTCACGGGGCAATGGTGCGAAATGTCCATAAAATGGGGAGACCACCCGATCCCCATCATGGAGTGCCATGTCTGCGCCTGCCGGCGACCCCGATGCCAGCCCTGTCCGCGTTCTCGTCGCGGACGACGACGCCGACATCCGCGACCTCGTGGAGTTCAAGCTGACCCAGGCGGGGTATGCCGTCGAGGCCGTCCCGGACGGCATCAGCGCCTGGGAGGCCTTCGAGGCCAACCCGCCGCAGCTGGCCGTCCTCGACGTCATGATGCCCGGGCTCTCGGGCATCGACGTCCTGCGCAAGATCCGGGAGAGCGAGTTCCCCACGGTGCCGGTGCTGCTCCTCAGCGCCAAGTCACGCGACTCCGACGTCGACACGGGCTTTGCCGTGGGCGCCGACGACTACGTCATCAAGCCGTTCAGCCCGCGGGAGCTGCTGCACCGCGTCAACGGCATGCTCGCCAGGGCCCGATGAGCGCCGGGTCCGCGTGATCATCGGAGCGGCGCTCCTGCTCGGAGTCACCCTCGTCGTCCTCGGCGCGTGCGTGCTCCTCATCGTCCTCGTCGTCGCCGTCCGCGCGAGGCGACACAGTCGCACCCAGCGCGACGAGATGCTGCTCTCCCCGCTGCGCCCGCCGTTGATCACGGTGGCCTCGGGCGAGGACGACGACGGCTCGGCTGCCGAGGAGCTGACCTGGGCGACCGGCGTGTCGCGCACCGTGCTCGACCGCAACATCGTCGAGATGCTCACCAAGATCCGTGGCGTGCCGGCCGAGCAGCTCGTCCACGTGCTCGAGGTGCACGGCGCCGTCGACGCCGCGGTCGAGGAGCTGACGAGCCGGTCCAGCGTGAAGCGGGCCCGCGCCGCCCAGCTGCTCGGCCTGGCCCGTGCCGAGGCCACCGTGCCGCAGCTCGTGGTCGCGCTCGGTGACGAGGCCATGGAGGTGCGCAACAGCGCCGCCTACGCGCTGGGCCTCATCGGCGACCCGGCGGCCGCCGGCCCGGTGCTGGCGGCGATCGGCGCCCCGGAGCGGGGACTGCCTGCGGCCACGGCGGCCGAGGCGTTGCAGTCGATGGGTGTCGGCATCTCGGAGGTGCTGCGCGAGGGCATGGCCGACCGCGACGCCCGCACCCGCATGGTCGCCGCGCACCTGAGCGGCGAGCGCAGCTTCACCCAGGGCCTGCCCGAGCTGCGCAGCCTCCTCGACGCCGACCCCGACGTCACGGTCCGCGAGACGAGTGCGACGGCGATCGGCCGGCTCGGCCGCGGCGAGGACGTCGACATCCTCGTGCGCCACACCGTCGACTCGGAGCCGCTCGCGCTGCGGCGTGCCTGCGTCGTCGCGCTGGACGAGCTCGGCGACCCGGCGGCGGTCCCGGCCCTGAGCGCCCTCCTGGCCGACGCCGACCCGCGCCTCGCCGAGCTGGCCGCGACCGCGCTGCTCACGATGGGCCCCGACGGCAGCAGTGCGCTCCTCGGCCACGAGGACGATGCCGCGGTGCGCTCGGCGCGACTCATGGCGAGCCTGCAGAGGGCGAGCGCATGAGCTGGGACGGTCTCGTCGAGGGGCTGCGCTCCTTCGTCGTCTGGGTGATGGACGTCTCGAGCGTGCCGATCATCATCTACTTCGTGCTCATCAACACCTCGTTGCTCGTGCTCATCGGCCTCGCCTACCTCGAGTTCCGGGCGCAGCAGCGGCGCCGGGCCACAGCCCTGACGTGGCAGGGCGCCGGCCTCGCGCCCGGGGTGTCACTGCTCGTGCCGGCGTACAACGAGGAGGCCGGCATCGTCACCGCCGTCAAGTCCTTCCTCACCCTGCGCTACCCGCGGCACGAGGTCGTCGTCGTCGACGACGGCAGCAGCGACCAGACCTTCGCCCGGCTGGAGGAGGCCTTCGACCTCGTCCAGGTGCCGCGCGAGCTGCCGCACGAGGTCCCCGTCCGAGCCAGGATCCTCGGGATCTGGGTGCCTCGCGACGGCCGCACCCGCCTCGTCGTCGTGCGCAAGGAGAACTCCGGTCGCTCCGAGGCCATCAACGTCGCCATCAACGCCGCGAGCGAGCCGCTCGTCGCGATGATCGACGGCGACTCGATCCTCGAGCCCGACGGCCTGCTCCACGTCACGCGTCCCTTCGCCGACGACCCGACCCGCATGGTCGCGACCGGCGGCGCCATCCGCCCCGTCAACGGCAGCCGTGTCGTCTCGGGCCGCATCGTGCGCGTCGAGATGCCCCAGACCTGGATCCCGCGGATCCAGCTCGTCGAGTACCTCCGGGCCTTCCTGCTCGGCCGCACCGGCTGGTCGCGCCTCGGCGGCCTCATCCTCATCAGCGGCGCGTTCGGGCTGTTCCGGCGCGACGTCGTGGTCGAGGTCGGCGGTCTCGACCCCGACAGCATCGGCGAGGACTTCGAGCTCGTCATGCGCATCCACAAGCGCATGCGTGACGAGGGGCGTGACTACAAGGTCGAGTTCGTGCCCGAGCCGGTCTCGTGGACCGAGGTGCCCGTCACGGCCACGGTCCTGCGCAACCAGCGACGCCGCTGGCACCGTGGCCTCTGGGAGACCCTGTGGGCCTACCGCTCGATGCTCTTCCGGCCGAAGTACGGCCGGATCGGCTTCCTGGCGCTGCCGTACTACTGGCTCTTCGAGCTCATCGCTCCGCTCCTCGAGCTCTTCGGCATCCTCATCGTCCCGCTCGCCCTGCTCCTCGGCGTCGTCAACGTGCCCTTCGCGATCCTCTTCCTCGTGCTCGCCTACGGGTATGCCGTGCTCGTGACCCTGTCGGCGATGGTCGTCGACGAGTGGGCCTTCCACAAGCACGACCGGTGGCGCGCCATCTGGCAGACGATCGCCGCGTCCGTCCTCGAGAACATCGGCTACCGCCAGGCCACCGTGTGGTGGCGCCTCGAGGGGTGGTGGTCGAGCCTGCGCGGGAAGAAGCATGTCTGGGGTGTCATGACCCGCACCGGCTTCGACGAGGACCCCGCGTGACGAACGTTCTGCCGGTCGTCTCCAGGCGCTCCGTCGGCAGCCAGATCCGGCTGCTCATCACGATCCTCGTCATCCTCGTACCCGTCGGTGCGATCGTCTCGGTCGCCACGATCCACTCGCAGGGAGCAGCCGTGAGGGCCCTGACCCTCGCGCTCGGTCCGGCGCGCGAGGCCAACGGCGACGTGCTCCTCGACATGACGCGCGCCGAGGGCGCCTGGCGGCAGGTGGCCGGCGGCATCCCGTCCGGGCTCGACCCGTTGAGCCTCCAGCCGAAAGTCGAGGCCGAGCTCGACCGCCTGACGACGGCGACGCGCAGCGAGGAGCTCTCGAGCGCCGACCGCGCCCGCTACCTCGCCCTCGTCGCCGAGGAGCGCGCCGCGGTCGACGCCTGGTTCCTCGCCGCACGAGAGTCCCTGCAGGGCCTGGTCCCGGGCACGTCGGCGACCGCGCCCGACCGCGCTCGAACCGTCGCGGCATACGCGCGCTTCCGCTCGACCAACGACTCGCTGGGGTCGAGCATCCAGACGCAGCGCGACGCGGCTCGCGTCGACTCGCGAGAGGCCACGGCCGTCACGTCCGGCGTCATCATCGTCGTCGCCGGCGCGGTGCTCCTCGTGCTCGTCGCCGCGGGCTTCGGGATGGACCGTGCGGTCGGCCGCCCGCTCGCCCGGCTGCGCGAGGTGGTGCGGCGACAGGCAGAGGAGGACGTCATCGCGATGGCCAACCAGGAGGAGGGCGCCCTCGAGGTCCGCATGCTGGCGCGCGACTTCAACGACCTCACCCGGGCCAATGCACGGCTGGTCGACCAGCAGGCCGCCGTCCTCGAGATGCAGGAGCTCGTCCTCGACGTGGGCCGCACCGTGCGCTCGGCGGTCGACGTCCACGAGGCGCTCCAGCGCGTCACGACCAAGCTCGGTGCCGGCCTCGGCGCGGACCGCGTGCTGCTCTACACCCTCGGCGACGACGGGCAGACGATCGAGGACCGCCTGCAGTGGCACACCGACGACCTGCCCGACCTCCCTCCGCTGCCGCGGTCGCTCGCGCAGCAGGTGGGGGTCGTCAACGACGAGCTGCGCCGCGACGTCGGCTTCTTCGACCTCGGCGACCTGCTCGCCCACCAGGCCTACGACGACGAACGGGCGCGCGCCTTCCACCGGGCCACCGGGGCCCGGTCGCTGCTCATGCTGCCCGTGGGCACCGGTGGTCGGGGACTCGGGATCCTCTCGGTGATGATGGTCAGCGCTCCCCGCCGCTGGCACCGCCACGAGATCCAGGCGGCCCAGCAGTGCTCGGCCATCGCAGCCCAGTCCATCGTCGCGCTGCGGCTCTCGCAGATGCAGGACGAGCAGGTGAAGCGCCTGACCGAGCTCGACCGCCAGAAGACCGACTTCATGGCGACCGTCAGCCATGAGCTGCGGACCCCCCTCACCTCGATCAGCGGCTACCTCGAGCTGCTCGTCGACGGTGACTTCGGCGACGTCAGCGACGGGCAGCACGTGGCCCTCGACATCATCGGCCGCAACGCCACTCGCCTGCGGGGGCTCATCGAGGACCTCCTCGTGCTCAACAAGATCGAGATCAGCGGACTGCAGTCGGTGTCCGAGGAGGTCGCCGTGCGCGACCTGCTGCGCACCGTCACCGAGACGATGGAGCCCGTCGCGGCGGGTGGGGGCGTCCAGCTCATCTGCACCGACGTGCCCGACGACCTCGTGGTCCGGGTCGACCGGGGCCAGGTCGAGCGGGCCCTGATCAACCTCGGTTCCAACGCCGTGAAGTTCACCCCGGAGGGCGGGCAGGTCCTGCTGTCGGCCGAGCGTTCGGGGGAGTCGACGGTCATCTCCGTGCACGACACCGGGATCGGCATCCCGGCCACCGACCTCGCGCGACTGTCGGAGCGCTTCTTCCGTGCCGGCAACGCCACCGCGGCCGCGATCCCGGGCACGGGGCTGGGCCTTGCCATCGTGCGTGCCATCGTCGAGGGCCACGGCGGCGAGCTCGTCATCGCCTCCGTCGAGGGGGAGGGCACGACGATGCAGGTCGTGCTGCCCGTCGCCCAACCTGCCCCCGTGCGCGCCTGACGGACGCCGGGGCGTCAGGACCCGCCCCTCGACCGCCGGGCGGGGGAATGCGAGGAGCCCCTCTCGCGTTTGGGAGGAGGTGCGCCTTTCTGGCACACTCTTCCTTTGGACCGGTTCACGGGAGAGCAGCTCCACCAGCGGAGCGGCGCCGACCCCGACCCGGCCGATCATTCTCGAGGAGACCACGTTGAAGAAGGACCTTCACCCCGACTACGTCGACACCACGGTGACCTGCACCTGTGGCAACACGTTCACCACCCGCAGCACCGAGACGTCCGGCAAGATCTCTGCCGACGTCTGCTCGCAGTGCCACCCGTTCTACACGGGCAAGCAGAAGATCCTCGACACCGGTGGCCGCGTGGCCCGGTTCGAGGCCCGATACGGCAAGAAGGCCGCCAAGTAGGTCTCCCGCACGCCGGCTCCCACGACTTCGGTCGTCGGGGGCCGGCGTTCGTCGTATCCGTCCGTCCCCCGAGCCGAAGGGCCTGCCGTGCTCGAATCCGTCCAGTCGATCCTCGACGAGTACGCCGAGCTCGAGCAGCAGCTTGCCGACCCTGCCGTGCACGGCGACCAGGACCTCGTGCGGACCCTCAACAAGCGGTATGCCGCGCTGGCGCCGACCGTGGCCGCCGCCCGTGAGTGGACGGCCGCCGGTGACGACCTCTCGGCCGCCCGCGAGCTGGCCGCCGACGACGAGTCGTTCGCCGAGGAGGTGCCCTCGCTCGAGGCCCGTCTCGCAACCGCGGAGGAGCACCTGCGCCGGATGCTCGTGCCCCGTGACCCCGACGACGACCGCGACGTGATCCTCGAGGTCAAGGCGGGGGAGGGCGGTGACGAGTCCGCCCTCTTCGCGGGCGACCTGCTGAGGATGTACCTGCGCTACGCCGAGCAGCGCGGCTGGCGCACCGCCATCGAGGACGCGACCGAGAGCGACCTCGGCGGCTACAAGGACGTGCGGGTCTCGGTGCGCGCCAAGGGCACTCCGGGCCTGGGCGAGGGACCGTGGGCGCGCCTCAAGTACGAAGGTGGGGTGCACCGTGTCCAGCGCGTGCCCGTCACCGAGAGCCAGGGCCGCATCCACACCTCGGCCGCGGGCGTGCTCGTCATGCCCGAGGCTGAGGAGGTCGAGGTGACCATCGACCCCAACGACCTGCGCATCGACGTCTACCGCAGCAGCGGCCCCGGCGGCCAGAGCGTCAACACCACCGACTCGGCCGTGCGCATCACGCACCTGCCGACGGGACTGGTCGTGTCGTGCCAGAACGAGAAGTCTCAGCTGCAGAACAAGGAGGCCGCGCTGCGCGTCCTCCGGGCCCGTCTGCACCAGCTGGCGAAGGACGAGGCCGACGCGGAGGCCAGCGCCGCCCGCCGGTCGCAGGTGCGCACCGTCGACCGCTCGGAGCGCATCCGCACCTACAACTTCCCGGAGAACCGCATCTCCGACCATCGCACCGGCTACAAGTCCTACAACCTCGACGCGGTGCTCGACGGCGACCTCGACCCCGTCGTGCAGTCAGCGCTCGACGCGGACGAGGCAGCCAAGCTCGCGGCGCTCGCCGACGACGGCTCCAAGGGGTGACGGACGCCATGACCGACCTGCGTGACGGCGTCCGGGCCGCGGCCGTCCGGTTGCGGGACGCCGGGGTCACCTCGGCCGACGTCGATGCGGTCGAGCTCGCCGCCCACGTGCTCGGCATCGAGGCCTCGGAGGTGCGCCGCCTCATGGTGCTGGGCGGGCGCACGCTCCCGGGGACGTATGCCGTCCTCGTCGACGAGCGGGCCAGTCGCGTCCCGCTCCAGCACCTCACGGGGCGGGCCCACTTCCGGCGGCTGACCCTCGCGGTCGGTCCGGGGGTCTTCGTGCCCCGCCCGGAGACCGAGGTGCTGGTCGAGCTGGCTCTCGCCGAGGTCGACCGCGTCGAGGCGCGCGACGCGCCCCGGCCCGTCCGCCTCGTGGACCTGTGCTCGGGGTCCGGCGCGATCGCGCTGTCGACCAAGGACGAGCGGCCAGGCGTCGAGGTCCGCGCTCTGGAGCTCTCGCCCGACGCCCACGCCTGGGCGGTCGCCAACCGCGACCGGCTCGGCCTCGACGTCGACCTCGTGCAGGGCGACGCGACCCTGGCCTGCTTCGAGGACTGGGCGGGCGCCGTCGACGTGGTGACGATCAACCCGCCCTACATCCCTGTCGGAGCGGTGCCCGTCGACCCCGAGGTGCGCGACCACGACCCTGACGTCGCGCTCTACGGCGGCAGCGAGGACGGCCTGGCGATCCCGCTCGCCGTCGCCCGGGTCGCAGCAGGTCTGCTCCGGCCGGGCGGCCTCGTCCTCGTGGAGCACGCGGACTCGCAGGGCGAGAGCCTGCCGCGCCGTCTCTCGGCCACCGGCGAGTGGGTCGACGTGACCGACCATCCCGACCTCGGTGGTCGCCCCCGCGTCACCACCGCGCGTCGCGCCGGCTGACCTGCCCGACGGCCGGGACGCCCGCGGGCCCTCAGTCGACGGGGGCGGTTGCGCCGGTTGCCGCAGCCACGAGTGCCCGGGCGCACGCCCGGGCCGCCTCCGGGGCCTCAGGGCTCGCGTCCAGCGCACCGCTCGCGAGGCCGCCGTCGAGCAGCAGCGTCAGCGACCGGGCGAGGGACTGCGGGTCCTGGGCACCGGCCTGCTCGGCGAGGTCGCGCACCCACGTCAGCACGGCGGCCTTGTGCGCCACGGTGCGGTCGTGAACCGGGGTGCCCGGCTGCGACTCGGCCGCCGCATTGATGAAGGCACACCCCCGGTAGCCCTCGCGCCGGCAGGCCGTGCCGAGGGCGTCGAAGAGCCCGACCAGCTGAGCAGCGGGGGCGTCTCCGGCAGCCTGCGCTGCCTGCCTGAGCTGTCCCGTCCAGATGCCGTCGACCTTGTCGAGGTAGGCGACGACGAGGTCGTCCTTGGCGGGGAAGTGCTTGTAGAACGTCGCCTTCGCCACACCCGACTCGGCGACGATGAGGTCGACCCCCACGGCGCGGATGCCCCGGGCGTAGAAGAGCGAGAAGGCCGTCTCGAGAACGCGTTCGCGCGCGGCGCTCGGGCGGGTCGGCGTGGCAGTGGACATCGGGCTCCTCGGGTGGTGCAGCGGCTTCGTCCTGAGCATACCTTGCCAGTAGACAGACCTGTCTGTTACGTTCGCCCCCTGAGGTAGACAGACTTGTCTGCCCAGCACTGAACCCCCTTCGCCCTTTTTTCAGGAGAACCCCCATGAAGATCGCAGTCCTCGGCACCGGCATGGTCGGCCAGACCATCGCAGCCCGACTGGCCGGCCTCGGCCACGAGGTCACCGTCGGCACGCGCGACCCGCAGGGCACTCTTGCCCGCACCGAGCCCGACGGCATGGGCAACCCGGCCTATCCGGTCTGGGCGGCAGCGCACCCGGAGGTACGCCTCGCCACCTTCGCCGACGCAGCGGCCGGCGCCGAGCTCGTCGTCAACGCCACGAGCGGGCACGGTGCGCTCCCGGCCCTGGAAGCAGCCGGCGCCGACAACCTCGCGGGCAAGGTGCTCCTCGACATCTCGAACCCTCTCGACTTCTCGGGCGGCTTCCCTCCCACCCTCTTCGTCAAGGACACCGACTCGCTCGGTGAGCAGGTGCAGCGCGCGTTCCCCGACGCCCTGGTCGTCAAGACCCTCAACACCCTCAACGCCGACCTCATGGTGGACCCGGCGAGCCTCGGCGAGCCCTCGTCCGTGTTCGTGTCCGGCAACGACGAGACCGCGAAGGCCACCGTGACCGAGCTGCTCACCTCGTTCGGCCACACCGACGTCATCGACCTCGGCGACATCAGCACCGCGCGTGGCACCGAGATGCTGCTCCCGGTGTGGCTGCGTCTCATGGGCGCCCTCGGTACGGCAGCGTTCAACTTCAGGATCGTCCGCTGACATGGCGGGCCCCGTGACCGGCGCGGCCGGGTCGATGACCGGAAGGACGGTGCTGGTCACCGGTGGGACCGGCGGGATCGGGCTGGCCACCGCCACGCGCCTCGCAGGGCTCGGGGCCCGCGTCGGGATCGTCGGCAGGGACGCCTCCCGCGCCGAGGCGGCCGCCCAGGCGATCCGCGCTGACGGCGCGGAGGTCGACGTCTTCGTGGCGGACCTCTCGGTCCAGCGCGACGTGCGCTCGCTGGCCGAGGCGGTCCTTGCGGCATACCCACGCCTCGACGTGCTCGTCAACAACGTCGGCGGCTACTGGGCCACCCGCCACGTGACCCAGGACGGCCTGGAGCGCACCTTCGCCGTCAACCACCTCGCACCGTTCCTGTTGACCCACCTGCTGCTCGACCGGCTGCGCGCCAGCGCGCCGGCCCGCATCGTCACCGTCTCGTCGGGCGCCCAGGCCATGGGCAGGATCAACCTCGAGGACCTCCAGGGAGCGCGCGACTACAGCGGGCAGCGGGCCTACAACCAGTCCAAGCTCGCCAACGTCATGTTCACCTACGAGCTCGCGCAACGACTCCGGGGATCCG
Organism: Terrabacter ginsenosidimutans; assembly: GCF_039539425.1. NCBI lineage: Bacteria > Bacillati > Actinomycetota > Actinomycetes > Micrococcales > Intrasporangiaceae > Terrabacter > Terrabacter ginsenosidimutans. The sequence continues at coordinate 229,951 of NZ_BAABDC010000002.1, forward strand.
GGGTGACGGCGAACGTCCTCCACCCCGGCATCGTCCGAACCGCCTTCGGGCAGGAGGACTCCGGCACATGGATGCGGCTCATGCTCCCCGTGGTCCGGCCCTTCATGAAGAGCCCTGAGCGCGGGGCTGACACGTCGGTCCTGCTCGCCTCGTCACCGGACCTGGAGGACGTCTCGGGCTGCTACTTCGCGGACGGCAGGGCGAAGCGCTCGTCGCGGGCCTCCTACGACACCGAGGTGGCGGCGCGGCTGTGGCGGGCCTCGGCCGAGCTCGTCGGCATCGAGCCCTCCTGACGTCAGGCTGCCCCACCGGCGCAAGTAGGCTCTGCTCCGTGAGCGAGCGCTACGACTGCACCGACCCCGAGGGCCGTGCCGAGGGGATCCCGGCCGCGGCGTCGGCCATCCGACGCGGCGAGATCGTCGTCCTGCCGACCGACACGGTCTACGGCATCGGCTGCGACGCCTTCGACGCGACGGCCGTCGCCTCGGTCCTCGCCGCCAAGGGGCGGGGGCGCGACATGCCGCCCCCGGTCCTGATCCCCACGGCCCGCACGGCTCAGGGCCTCGCGACGCAGGTGCCCGACTACGCCCAGCGGCTCATGGAGAAGTTCTGGCCCGGCCCGCTGACGCTCGTGCTCAAGGCGCAGACCTCGCTCCACTGGGACCTCGGCGACACGAACGGCACGGTCGCCCTCCGCGTGCCCGCCCACGAGCTCACCCTCGAGCTGCTCGGCGACATCGGGCCGATGGCCGTCACGAGCGCCAACACCACCGGCGACCCCGCCGCACGCACCGTCGACGAGGCGGTGGGGATGCTCGGTGAGTCCGTCGGGGTCTACCTCGACGGCGGCCCCGCCGGCGAGGGCCAGCCCTCGACGATCATCGACTGCACGGGCGAGACGCCGGTGACGCTGCGCATCGGCGCGCTCTCGCAGGACGACATCGACGCTGCTCTCGTGCCCGAGCCCGAGCTCGAGGCACCCGCGCCCGACCCGGCGGCCGACAGCCCCGACACCGTGGGGGAGTGGCGCGACGTGTCGTCGCCCGAGCAGCCGTCCGACGGTCCCAGCACGACCCCATAGAGTTGGCTCGCGCTCGCGCCCCACTCCCGACCCACCCGGAGAACTCCCATGGCTGACGACACGTTCTACGGCTCCGACTTCGGCGCCCTGCAGTCCTTCGACCCCGACATCGCCGGGGTGCTGCTGTCGGAGCTCGACCGCATCCGCGGCGGCCTGCAGCTCATCGCCAGCGAGAACATCAGCTCGCCCGCCGTGCTGACCGCCCTCGGGTCGACGTTGTCCAACAAGTACGCCGAGGGCTACCCGGGGCGTCGCTACTACGGCGGCTGCTCCGAGGTCGACAAGGCGGAGACCATCGCCATCGAACGGGCCAAGGCGCTCTTCGGCGCCGACCACGCGAACGTCCAGGCCCACTCCGGCGCGAGCGCCAACCAGGCCGTCTACGGCGCCTTCATGGCGCCCGGCGACACCATCCTCGCCATGGCGCTGCCGATGGGCGGCCACCTGACCCACGGCACGAAGGTCTCCTTCTCCGGCAAGTGGTTCAACGCCGTGCACTACGGCGTCGACAAGGAGTCCGAGGACATCGACTACGACCAGGTCGAAGCGCTCGCGCGCGAGCACCGGCCCAAGGTCATCTGCGCCGGTGGCTCCGCCATCCCGCGCCTCATCGACTTCGAGCGCTTCCGCGCCATCGCCGACGAGGTCGGCGCGATCCTCTGGGTCGACGCCGCCCACTTCATCGGTCTCGTGGCGGGCAAGGCCATCCCCTCCCCGGTCCCGTATGCCGACGTCGTGACCTTCACGACGCACAAGGTGCTGCGCGGCCCGCGCTCGGGCGCCCTCGTGTGCAAGGCCGAGCATGCCGCGGCCATGGACAAGGCGATCTTCCCGATGATGCAGGGTGGCCCGCAGATGCACACCATCGCGGCCAAGGCGGTCAACTTCAAGGAGGCCGCGACCCCCGAGTACGCCCAGTACGCCAAGGACGTCATCGCCAACAGCCAGCAGCTCGCGGCCAGCCTGCTCGAGCTCGGCATCCGCCCGACGACCGGCGGCACCGACACCCACCTCTCGCTCCTCGACCTGCAGGGCGTCGGCGTCACCGGCAAGGAAGCCGAGGAGCGGGCCGACGCAGCCGGGATCGTGCTCAACAAGAACGCCATCCCGTTCGACCCGCAGAAGCCCAACATCGCCTCCGGGATCCGTGTGGGCACGCCGTCGGTCACGACGCAGGGCATGGGCCTGGAGGAGATGAAGCAGATCGCCTCGCTCATCCACACGGCCGTCACGCAGGGCGACGCGGATCCCGACCACGCGATGAGCAAGCAGGTGCGCGCGGGGGTCACCGACCTCGTGACCCGCTTCCCGGCATACCCTCGCTGAGTCGGCTCACTCCACAGCGTCGGCGCCCGAGCGAAGGTCGGTAGGTGCACGAGTACGTCCTCGTCCTCATCGTGGCCGCTGCGGTCACGTACCTCGCCACACCCTTCGTCCGGAGCGTCGCCGTCGCCACGGGCGCCTTCACGGCCGTCCGTGAGCGCGACGTCCACAAGACGCCGATCCCGCGGCTCGGGGGAGTGGGGATCTACATCGGCTTCGTGGCCGCTGCGCTCGTGGCCAGGGCACTGCCCTACCTGGGCACCCTCTTCTCCGACCGGCGCATCTTCGGGGTCATCGTCGCCGGCGGCATCGTCTGCCTGCTCGGGGCGTTCGACGACATCCGCGAGCTCGACTGGCTGACCAAGCTGGCGGGGCAGATGCTCGCCGCGGGCCTGATGGCCTACACGGGAGTGCAGCTGCTCTCGCTCCCCATCTTCGGCACGACGATCCTGCCGACACCGGTCCTCGTGCTCTTCACGATGCTCGTCGTCATCGCGTCGACGAACGCCGTCAACTTCATCGACGGTCTCGACGGCCTCGCCGCCGGCGTCGTGGGCATCGCGGCGTTCGCCTTCTTCATCTACAGCTACCTCGTCTCGCGCTCCTTCGTGCCGGCCAACGTGTTCTCGACCGCCACCTTCATCAGTGCGGCCCTCGTGGGGTGCTGCGCCGGCTTCCTGCCCCACAACTTCCATCCGGCCCGGCTCTTCATGGGTGACTCCGGGGCGCTGACCCTGGGCCTGCTGCTGTCGGCGGCGACGATCACGCTCACCGGCAACGTCGACCCCGGGCAGGTCAGTGCCAACGAGGTGTCGGCGGCGTTCCTGCCGGTCCTCGTGCCGCTGTCGGTCCTGCTCCTGCCGTTCCTCGACATGGTCCTCGCCGTCGTCCGTCGTACCCGGGCCGGAAAGCGGCCGTGGCAGCCCGACGCGATGCACCTGCACCACCGGATGCTGCGCATCGGTCACGGCCACCGCCGGGCCGTGCTGATCCTCTACCTATGGGCCGCCATCGTGGCCCTGGGCTCTGTCTCCTTCGTCATCTGGGACGGACCCCGTCCGCTCGCGGTCGTGGGGGCAGCTGCCGCCATGGGCGTCGTGCTCACCGTCTGGCTTCCGCGGTGGAGGCCGTCCGAACGCTTGTGATAGCATTCACAAGCACCTGAGGGCAGCCTGAGAAGGCCGCCGCGGGTGCCCGAATCTCTTGTCAGCACTACCGATCCGAGCTCGATCGGGATCAGCCCGAGCCCCGCCCGCACTACGCCTCTCGACGCACCAGGCAGGTTTTCCTTGAGCGCCACACCGGCACGCGACGCATCACAGTCAGATGCCTTCGCGCAGCTCCTCCGGGGCTCGCTGCTGCCGACGTCCGTCGCCGGCCTCGTCTGCGTCGTCGTGGGGCTCTTCTCCAGCCCCAAGGCCGCCTGGTCGGCTGCGCTCGGCGCGGCGATCGTCATCTTCTTCTTCAGCCTGACGCTCCTCGTCATGAAGCGCACGGCCGACCTGGCGCCCACCACGACCATGATGATCGTCATGGCCACCTACACCTTCAAGGTGCTGGTGCTCGGCATCGTCATGTTCAGCCTGCGCGACGTGACCTGGGCCTCCGGCTACGCCATCGGCCTGTCCGTCACCGTCTGTGCCGTCGTCTGGCTCTTCTTCGAGATGCGCGCCTACAAGCGGCTGCGGATCTTCGCCTACGACCCTGACGGCGCGGCCTCGCTCGACGCGTCGCCCGACGCGGCACCCCACCGGGAGCCGCGTGATGAGCCGTGACACCGGAGGTCGACATGACCACATCACCGACGCCGGAGCCCGGCGACCCGAGCGAGCCCACGGTGCCCAGCGAGCCCAGCGAGCCCTCGGCGGAGGACAAGGCCGAGGAGCTGCGCCGGTTCAACACCCGCGAGCAGGACTCCGCTTGGCGTGCCGTCGCGTACATGCTCACGGGTCCGCTCATCTACGGCGGTCTGGGTGCCCTGGCCGACCATTGGCTGGGCACGACCTGGCTCGTCGGGGTCGGGATCGTGGGTGGAATGGCCCTGTCGCTCTACCTGATCTGGTTCCGATACGGTACCCATTGAGCCCGACGGCCTCCGTGCCGCACGTCAGCGCGTCGCCCGCAGGCCCGCCGACCTGGAGCCTCACCGGGAGCCCGCTCCCGAGCACCGACTCTCCACCCCTGACGCAGGTCGTCAGCCGAAGTGCCCAGAACCTACAAAGGAGTAACCCGTGAGCATCGTGGCCGCCGCCCCGACGGACTACACCGCCCCCGGCGTCGAGGAGTTCTGGCAGCCCCTCTTCGGGACCGACGGCCCCTGGGCGGTCACGCGGCCCATCCTCCTCATGGTCGTCGCGACCGGCCTCGTCGTCTGGTGGCTGCTCGCCACGACGAAGAAGAAGGCGCTCGTGCCGGGCCGTGGCCAGATGGGCACCGAGGCCGTCTACGGCCTGGTCCGCAACAGCATCGCCAAGGACCTCATCGGCAGCAAGGACTTCATGCGGTTCGTGCCGCTGCTCTTCGCGCTCTTCACGACGATCCTCGTCAACAACTTCTTCGGCGTGATCCCGCCGTTCAGCTACCCGACTTTCAGCCGCATCGGCTTCCCGATCGCCTTATCGCTCATCGTCTGGGTCGTCTTCCACGTCGTGGGCATGCGCAAGCACGGCTTCATCGGGTACTGGAAGTCGCTCGTGCCCGCGGGCCTGCCGAAGGCGATGATCCCCGCGATCTTCTTCCTCGAGCTGATCACCGACCTCTTCACGCGACCGGTCACCCTCGCCCTGCGACTCTTCGGCAACATGTTCGCGGGCCACATCCTCATCGTCCTGTTCATCACCGGTGGCTGGTACATGCTCAACTCCGGCGGCGTCCTCGTCGTCGCCGGTGGCGTCACGTGGATCTTCGCCTTCGTCATGACGCTCTTCGAGCTGCTGGTCGAGTTCCTCCAGGCCTACGTCTTCACCCTGCTGGCCGCCCTCTACATCGGCGGCGCGGTCGCCGACGAGCACTGAGGCCGGCGTCTCCCTGCGCGTTCGGCGCCCCACGAACTGCACCACCGCACGAGCACCACAAACCAGCTTCGCCCCAGCCCGTCTGGTAACCGCCAGCCGGACAAGACAAGAAGGAATGGAACACACATGACTGGCAACATCGCCATCCTCGGTTACGGCCTCTCCGCCATCGGCCCCGGTATCGGTGTCGGTCTGATCTTCGCCGCCTACATCAACGGCGTCGCCCGTCAGCCCGAGGCCCGCGGCATGCTCCAGCCGATCGCCTTCCTCGGCATGGCCATCACCGAGGCGCTCGCCATCTTCGGTATCGCGCTCGCGTTCGTCTTCAAGGGCTGACGCCCCTTACCGGGGGCAGCTCGAAGCACCGACCGTCTTTTCTCTCTAGGAGAAGCTCATGCAAGCAGTGACCGTGACCGCCGAAGGCGGCGAGGGCTTCTGGGCCACCGCGGCACCGATCATCCCGCACCCGCTGGAGTTCTTCTTCGGCCTGGCGTGCTTCGCGATCCTCTACGTCGTGGTGGCCAAGAAGGTCGTGCCACGGCTGGAGCAGATCTACGCCGAGCGCACGGCTGCCATCGAAGGCGGCATGAACAAGGCGGAGGAGGCCCAGGCCCAGGCCCAGGCCGCGCTCGAGCAGTACCAGGCGCAGCTCGTCGAGGCTCGCTCCGAGGCTGCCCGCATCCGTGAGGACGCGAAGGCCCAGGGCGCGCAGATCATCGCCGAGATGCGCGAGCACGCGGCGTCCGAGGCGTCCCGGATCACCGAGACGGCGCACAAGCAGATCGAGGCCGAGCGCCAGCAGGCGGTCGTCTCGCTCCGCAACGACGTCGGACGCATCTCGACCGACCTCGCGAGCCGCATCGTCGGCGAGTCCCTCCACGAGGAGACCCGCCAGAAGGGCATCGTCGAGCGCTTCCTCGCCGAGCTCGAGTCGGGCGACGTCGTGCGCGAGAAGGTCGGCGGCGCCGCCGGCAGCCAGGGCGGAGACGCCTGATGCAGGGACCCTCACGCGCAGCAGCGGTGGCGAGCCGCGAGGCTTTCACCGGCGTCCTCGCTGCCGGTGCCGACCGCTCGCGGTTGGCCGAGGAGCTCTTCGCGGTCGTCGGCGTCATCGACGGCAGCGCGACCCTGCGCCGAGCCGTGGCCGACCCCTCGCGCGAGGGCGCTGACAAGGCACAGCTCGCCGAGCGTCTCTTCGCGGGCAAGATCAGCGCTGAGACGCTCGTCGTGCTCAAGGGCGCCTTCGGGCAGCGCTGGAGCTCCGAGCGTGACCTGACCGACGCGCTCGAGAGGTATGCCGTCGAGGCCGTCATCGCCGAGGCCGAGTCGGCCGACCGAGCCGACCGCGTCGAGGACGAGCTGTTCCGCTTCGAGCGGATCGTCGCCGCCGACGCGGAGCTGCGTGCGGCGCTGGTCGACACGCAGGCACCCTCCGACAAGCGCGCCGACCTCGTGTCGTCGCTGCTGAGCGACAAGGTCACCCCGGAGACCCTCGTGCTGGCCCGTCAGGCCGTCGTCGCCCCGCGCGGCCGCCGGTTCGACCGGGTCCTCGAGCGCTACCTCGAGACGGCGTCGAGCCGCCGCGAGCAGCAGACGGCCACCATCACCTCGGCCGTCCCGCTCACCGACGAGGACCGCACCCGCCTCGCGGCGGGCCTGGCCGCCATCTACGGCGGCAAGGTCCACGTCAACACCGTCGTCGACCCGCGGGTCATGGGCGGGATCAGGGTCGAGATCGGTGACGAGCTCATCGACGGCACCGTCATCCGCAAGCTCGACGCGGCCCGCCGGGCCATGGGTGCCTGAGGCACCCACCACCAGCTGTGATCAACCATTGGCCCGTTCTGCGGGTCGAGACCGAGGAGAAGATCTGACATGACGGAGCTTTCGATCCGTCCGGAGGAGATCCGGGACGCTCTGGACTCGTTCGTCCAGTCCTACGAGCCCGGCACGGCCTCCCGCGAAGAGGTCGGCCGCGTCACCGACGCCGGTGACGGCATCGCTCACGTCGAGGGTCTTCCCTCGGCCATGACCAACGAGCTGCTCCAGTTCGAGGACGGCACGCTCGGCCTCGCGCTGAACCTCGACGTCCACGAGATCGGCGTCGTCATCCTCGGTGACTTCGCCGGCATCGAGGAGGGCCAGACCGTCAAGCGCACGGGCGAGGTCCTCTCGGTCCCGGTCGGTGACGACTTCCTCGGTCGCGTCGTCGACCCGCTCGGCAACCCGATCGACGGTCTCGGCGAGATCAAGACCGAGGAGCGTCGCGCCCTCGAGCTGCAGGCGCCCAACGTCGTCCAGCGCAAGTCCGTGCACGAGCCGCTGCAGACCGGCATCAAGTCGATCGACGCCATGACGCCGATCGGCCGCGGCCAGCGCCAGCTGATCATCGGCGACCGCCAGACCGGCAAGACGACGGTCGCGATCGACACGATCATCAACCAGAAGCGCAACTGGGAGTCCGGCGACCCCGACGCCCAGGTCCGCTGCATCTACGTCGCCATCGGCCAGAAGGGCTCGACCATCGCGTCGGTCCGCGGCACCCTCGAGGAGGCCGGCGCCCTCGAGTACACCACGATCGTCGCGGCCCCCGCGTCGGACTCGGCGGGCTTCAAGTACCTCGCCCCCTACACCGGTTCGGCCATCGGCCAGCACTGGATGTACCAGGGCAAGCACGTCCTCATCGTCTTCGACGACCTGAGCAAGCAGGCCGAGGCCTACCGCGCCGTGTCGCTGCTGCTGCGCCGCCCGCCGGGCCGTGAGGCCTACCCCGGCGACGTCTTCTACCTGCACTCGCGGCTCCTCGAGCGTTGCGCGAAGCTCTCGGACGACCTCGGCCACGGCTCGATGACCGGCCTGCCGATCATCGAGACCAAGGCCGGTGACGTCTCGGCGTACATCCCGACCAACGTCATCTCGATCACGGACGGCCAGATCTACCTGCAGGCCGACCTGTTCAACGCCAACGTGCGTCCGGCCATCGACGTGGGTGTCTCGGTCTCCCGAGTCGGCGGCGCCGCGCAGATCAAGGCGATGAAGTCGGTCGCCGGTCGACTCAAGCTCGACCTCGCGCAGTTCCGCGCCATGGAGGCGTTCGCCATGTTCGCCTCCGACCTCGACCCCGCCTCGCGAGCCCAGCTCGCCCGTGGTGCGCGCCTCGTCGAGCTGCTCAAGCAGCCGCAGAGCTCGCCGTACCCCGTCGAGGAGCAGGTCGTCTCGATCTGGACCGGTACGACCGGCAAGCTGGACGACGTCGCGGTCGAGGACGTCCGGAATTTCGAGGCCGAGCTGCTCGATACGCTGCGTCGGGACGGCAAGATCCTCCAGACGATCCGCGAGACCCTCAAGCTCGACGAGGACACCGAGACGGCCCTGTCCAAGGTCGTCGACGAGGTCAAGTTCACCTTCCGGGGCACCGGCAGGGACGGCCTCGAGGCCGGCAACGAGGAGTTCGACGAGATCGCCGACGACCAGATCACCCAGGCGAAGATCGTCAAGCAGAAGTAGGCACCACGGGGCTCCGTCCCCGTGCGTCCCGACAGCCCGCGTGGCTGGGAGGATGCCCGGGGGCGTGGCCGCCCCACACGGCATACGCGACGCCGTGCCCTGCAGGACAACGTCACCACAGACACACGAGACCAAGAGAGGCGGAGCACATGGGAGCGCAGATGCGGATCTACCGCCAGCGCATCAAGTCCGTCAACTCCATCAAGAAGATCACCAACGCGATGGAGCTGATCGCTGCCGCACGCGTCGTCAAGGCCCGCCAGCGGGCCACCGAGGCGATGCCGTACACGACCGCGCTCACGCGCGCCGTGTCTGCGGTGGCGACCAACACGAACGAGGACCACCCGTTGACGACGGCGAAGGAGACCGCCAAGCGGGCCGGCGTCGTCATCATCACGGCGGACCGCGGACTTGCCGGTGCCTACTCCGTCGCGGCGATCAAGGAGAGCGCGGAGCTCATCTCCAGGCTGACCGCCGAGGGCAAGGAGGTCGTCCCCTACCTCGTCGGCCGCAAGGCCGTGAGCTACTACAAGTTCCGCAAGCGCGACTACGCCGCCGAGTGGACCGGGTTCTCCGACGCCCCGACCTTCGAGAACGCCAAGGAGATCGCCGACCGCATCACGGCCGACTTCCTCAAGGACACCGAAGAGGGCGGCAACGACGAGATCCACGTCGTCTTCACGCGCTTCCGGTCGATGGTCCGCCAGGACCCGCACGTGCTGCGCCTGCTGCCCCTCGAGGTCGTCGAGGCCGACGAGGCCGGCGACGACGAGAGCCTGGACCTCAGCGTGCACCACTACGAAGAGGGCCAGATCCCGCCGGAGTACTCCTTCGAGCCGAACGCCTCCGAGGTGCTCGACCTGCTCCTGCCGAAGTACGTCCGCAACCGCATCTTCACCGCGCTCCTCAGCTCGGCGGCCTCCGAGCTCGCGGCGCGCCAGCGAGCCATGAAGTCGGCCACCGACAACGCGACGGAGCTGATCAAGACCTACCAGCGCCTCGCGAACCAGGCCCGACAGGCCGGCATCACCCAAGAGATCAGCGAAATCGTGGGCGGCGCCAACGCCCTCGCCGACGCCAAGAAGTAACGCCCACAGGTAAGGAAGCAGACCACCATGACTGCAACTGTCAGCGACACCACGTGGACGGCCCCGCCCGCGGGCGGCGTCGGACGCATCTCCCGCATCATCGGCCCGGTCGTCGACGTGGAGTTCCCCGTCGACAACATGCCGGAGCAGTACAACCTGCTCACGACCGAGGTCACCCTCGCCGGTGAGACCAAGAACATCAACCTCGAGGTCGCCCAGCACATCGGCGACAACATGGTCCGTGCGATCTCGCTCCAGCCGACCGACGGTCTCGTGCGCGGCTCGGCCGTCCAGGACACCGGCGGCCCCATCACCGTCCCCGTCGGCGACGTGACGCTCGGCCACGTGTTCAACACGACCGGTGAGTGCATGAACCTCGCCGAGGGCGAGCGGCTCGAGGTCAAGGAGCGCTGGGGGATCCACCGCAAGGCCCCCGCCTTCGACCAGCTCGAGTCCAAGACGACCATGTTCGAGACGGGCATCAAGGTCATCGACCTGATGACCCCGTACGTCCAGGGTGGCAAGATCGGCCTCTTCGGCGGTGCCGGAGTCGGCAAGACCGTGCTCATCCAGGAGATGATCGCGCGTGTCGCCCGTGACCACGGCGGTGTCTCGGTGTTCGCCGGCGTCGGCGAGCGCACCCGTGAGGGCAACGACCTCATGGTCGAGATGGAGGAGGCCGGCGTCCTCGGCCAGACCGCCCTCGTGTTCGGCCAGATGGACGAGCCGCCGGGCACGCGTCTTCGCGTCGCCCTGTCGGCCCTGACGATGGCGGAGTACTTCCGCGACGTCCAGAAGCAGGACGTGCTCCTGTTCATCGACAACATCTTCCGCTTCACGCAGGCCGGCTCGGAGGTCTCGACCCTCCTCGGCCGTATGCCGTCCGCCGTGGGTTACCAGCCCACCCTGGCCGACGAGATGGGCACCCTCCAAGAGCGCATCACGTCCACGCGCGGTCACTCGATCACCTCGATGCAGGCGATCTACGTGCCGGCTGACGACTACACGGACCCGGCTCCGGCCACGACGTTCGCGCACCTCGACGCGACGACCGAGCTCTCGCGTGACATCGCGTCGATGGGTATCTACCCGGCCGTCGACCCGCTGTCCTCGACCTCGCGCATCCTCGACCCGCGCTACGTGGCAGCCGACCACTACAGCACGGCCGTGCGCATCAGGTCGATCCTCCAGCGCAACAAGGAGCTGCAGGACATCATCGCGATCCTCGGTATCGACGAGCTCTCCGAGGAGGACAAGATCCTCGTCAACCGGGCCCGTCGCATCCAGCGCTTCCTGTCGCAGAACACCTACGTCGCCAAGCAGTTCACCGGCATCGAGGGCTCGACCGTGCCGCTGTCCGACACGATCGAGGCGTTCACGAAGATCGCCGACGGCGAGTACGACCACGTCGCCGAGCAGGCGTTCTTCATGTGTGGTGGCCTCGACGACGTCGAGCGTCAGTGGGCGGACATCCAGAAGAACCTCTGACCCACACACGAGCGCCGGGATGACCGGTCTCACCCGACGACGGGGAGGTGCCCAGGTGGCCCTCCCCGTTCGTCGTGTCGTGGTACCCGTGCTCATGCTGCTCGTGGCTGTCACGCTGGCCGTCCGAGCCCGCTTCGGGCTCGACCTCGGCGACGGCACGCACGCGGTCGAGCTCGCGATGCGGCTCGCGCGCGGGGACCTGCCGTTCCGTGACGAGATGAACCTGCAGGTCCTGGGGGCCTGGCCGGCGGTGCCGTTCGTCTGGGTGTGGATGCATGCGGTGGGGCTCGAGGGCATCGTCCTCGCCTCCCGGGTGTACTTCGTCGTGCTCGCCGTGGCCGTCGCCGGGCTGGCCTGGTCGGCCGTGCGCGGGTTCCTGGGCCGCTGGGTCGCGGGCCTGGCCGCCCTCACGGCTGTCGTGCCGACGGCCTACAACCTGCAGCTCGTCGGCTACAACACGACTCCGGCCCTGCTCTACCTGGTGGGCGGGAGCAGCGCTGCCGGCGCGATCGCGAGGGGGTCGCTCGGCTGGGGCGTGCTCGGAGGTGCTGCTGCCGTCCTGGGGGCGATGAGCCATCCGGTCACGACACCGGCGGCCGTCGCCCTGCTGGTCGTCTCCCTGGTCCTCGCGCGCGGACGGGTGAGGGCCGGCCTGCTTGCCGGTGCCGTGGCGGCGACCGCGGTCGTCGTGGGGCTCGCGGTGGCGGTGTGGGGCATCGACCACGTCCGGGAGACCCTGGCCTTCACCACGGGCTACCAGCGGGAAGGGGTGGACCGCCTCGGGCGTCTCGGTACCTGGCTGTCCTACCTCGGCGGAGAGCTGGGCCGGCCTGCGGTGCTCGTCGCCCTGGCCCTCGGGGTGACTGCGGCCGTCGCGCTCTGGCGCGGCAGCCGCCTCGGCGGCCCCGTCCTCGTGGCCGCGGTGGCGATCACGACGGCCCACGGGCTGACTCGCGGAGCGAGCGCCGCGACCTACACCATCGGCTCGTGGCTGAGCCCCGTCATGGCGCTGGTCCTGTCGCTCGTGCTGCTGCCCTCCGCCCTGGTCGCGGCCGCCTGCCTGCGCGGGATGCCGGCGCGGCTGCTCGTGATCGGGGTGACGCCCGGGCTCGTGGGCGCTCCGGTCGTGGCGGCCTTCACTGCGTCGTCCCCGAGGTGGGGCGCGGTGGGGGCGTGCCTGGCGCCGGCAGTCCTCGCGGTGTCGGCGTGCGCCCTGACGGGCCTCGTGCGAATGGGTGGACCCGGCGTCCAGCAGCGAGAGGAGCCCGCTGGCACGGCGCGGACCCTCGTCGCGGCGGGGGTCGGCCTGCTCGTGCTCGGCTCCCTCGTCGCAGCGCACACGGCGACCAGCTTCCGTGATGCGCCCCTCGACCGTCTCGACGCGGCGGCGCCGTCCGGGGCGTATGCCGGCCTGCTGACGAGCCAGCGCCGGGCCGACGAGGTCGCCGGCGCCCAGGCGGCCCTGCGAACCTGCGCCCGACCGGGATCGACCGTCCTCGCGATCGGCTACCCGGCGGCATACCTCATGGGTGACGTCGAGTTCGGGAGTCCGGTGACGTGGCTCGGCGACTTCGGGGCCAGCACGTCGCACGTCGTGCGCTGGCTCGACGCGCGGGCCGTCGTGCCGGACTGCGTGGTGCACCCGGCCCGCTGGTGGGCGCCGCAGCGCCCGGGCGGCTCCGTCGTGGATCCCCTGCGTGACTGGGTGGGGGACCGCTACCACGAGACCACCTCCACGACCCAGCTCGTGGTGCTGGGCAAGAACTCCGGATGACGGGAGCCCTGCCAGACTGGGCACGGTGTGCGGGAGCACACGTCGTGAGCCGGGGACGGCGGGCATGTGCCGTCGACGCCCGGTGTTGCATCCACTGAGAGACGTCAGCGCCGACGAGCCAGCACCCACCGCAGGACGAGGAGAATCGTGAGCAGCTCCACCCAGCACTCCACGCGCCACCGTGTCGTGGTCATCGGATCCGGCTTCGGCGGCCTGTTCAGCACCCAGAAGCTCAAGGGGGCCGACGTCGAGGTCACCCTCATCGCACGCACGACCCACCACCTGTTCCAGCCGTTGCTCTACCAGGTGGCGACCGGCATCCTCTCCGAGGGCGAGATCGCCCCGTCGACGCGAGAGGTGCTGCACCGACAGCGCAACGCCAAGGTGCTGCTCGGCGACGTGACGAAGATCGACCTCGCCGCTCGCACGGTGACGCACTCCGCCGTCGGTCGCGAGACGGTCACGCCGTACGACTCCCTCATCGTCGCCGCCGGCGCCGGCCAGTCCTGGTTCGGCAACGACCAGTTCGCACGGCACGCCCCCGGGATGAAGTCGATCGACGACGCGCTCGAGCTGCGCGGGCGGATCTTCGGCTCCTTCGAGCTCGCGGAGCTCGCCACCACCCAGGCGGAGATCGACCGGCTGATGACGTTCGTCGTCGTCGGCGCGGGCCCGACGGGCGTCGAGATGGCCGGCCAGATCTCCGAGCTGGCGCGGCGCACCCTCAAGCGCGACTTCCGCCGCATCGACCCGACCAAGGCTCGGGTCATCCTGCTCGACGCAGCTCCGGCGGTGCTCGGCTCGTTCGGCGACAAGCTCGGCGACCGCGCCGTCGAGCGCCTGACCGAGATGGGCGTCGAGGTCCGGCTCGGGGCCAAGGTCGTCGACGTCGACTCGACCGGCATCGAGGTCGAGCGCGGCGACGGCAGCCGCGAGCGCATCGAGTCGGTCTGCAAGGTCTGGGCCGCCGGCGTCAGCGCCTCACCGCTCGGCCGCCAGCTCGCGGACCAGACGGGCGCCTCGCTCGACCGCGCCGGACGCATCGAGGTCCTGGACGACCTCACCCTGCCCGGCCACCCCGAGGTCTTCGTCGTCGGCGACATGATGGCCCTCAAGGGACTCCCCGGCGTGGCCCAGGTCGCGATCCAGGGCGGGCGCTACGCGGCGGAGCAGATCACGCGCCGGCTCGGGGGACAGGAGCCCAAGGGGCCGTTCGAGTACTTCGACAAGGGATCGATGGCGACGATCTCACGGTTCTCGGCCGTCGCGTCGGTGGGCAAGGCGCAGTTCAGCGGGTTCTTCGCCTGGATCCTCTGGTTGGCCGTCCACCTCGTCTACATCATCGGCTTCAAGCACCGCATCACGACGCTGCTGCACTGGGTCGTCACCTTCATCGGTCGCGGGCGGTCCGAGCGGGTCGTGACGGAGCAGCAGGTCTTCGCCAGACAGGCCATCGCCGACCTCGGGTCCGACTTCAGCCCCGAGCTGCCGCGCCTGACCAAGGACCGGCCCCACGAGAGCCCGCTGGAGAGTGCGCGCGAGACCCCGCCGGAGAGCCCGCAGGACGGTTCGGCCGTCGCCGAGCCCGCGGCGGATGCCTCCAGGGTCGACTGACCGTCACCGCAGACGCGACCGGGCCGGCTCCTCGTGGGAGCCGGCCCGGCGGCATACCTGCTGGGTGCCCGCGCTCGGGCGTCGGATCAGGGGACGAGTCGCTCCACGGCCGCGCCGAGGCGCGGGAGCGCGGCAACGACGTGCTCCTTGGCCTTGCCGCGCAGCGAGCCGTAGACCTTCGCCGCGGACCCGTGCGAGGTGCTGGCGGCCTTGGCGTCGGTCACCGCGAGCAGCGCGTCGGCGGCCGCGTCGGGCTGGGCCGCGAGGTGGGCGCCGAAGGCCTGCTCGCCCTTGGTGGCCCAGAACGGGTCGAGCGCGGTCGCGAACTGGGGGAGCAGCCGGTCGGTGGCGCTCGTGACGAAGTTGCCGCCGAGCTTCTTGGCGGCGGCGTAGCCGGCCTTGACGGCGGCGCCGCCGAAGCCGGACTTGTCGGCCACCTCGGCGTCGATGACGTCGGTGAGAGTGGCGACGGCAACGGGTCGGCGGGCCGTCTCGAGAAGGGCGTCGGACACGGCTGTGCTCATGGACTGGACTCCTGTGGAGGGTTGGGGATCGGAGCGGGCGGCCTGCGCCACCTCGCGTACGGAGCATCCTCGCAGAGGCACTAAACTGCAGAGCACACCCCCACGATCCGGAGGAAACGTGAGTTCGCTCAAGGTAGAGATGGTTGCCGCCGACCGGAAGGTCTGGGAGGGCGAGGCCAAGTTCGTACGCGCTCGGTCCATCTCGGGCGAGCTGGGCATCCTGCCGGGCCACGCTCCGTTGCTCGGCGTCCTCGTCGAGGGTGAGGTGGCCATCGAGTCCCTCGAGGGCGACCGTCGCACCGTGACGGTCGACGGTGGCTTCCTCTCGGTCGACTCCGACGTGGTGACGATCGTCGCCGAGCACGTCGACGCCTCGTCGCTGCAGACGAACTGAGTCCCCGCGTGCCGTCCGTTCTCGTCTCCACCGAGATCGTGATCGGCACGCTGCTGGTGATCGCGGTGGTCGTTCTCGCGACCACCTTCCTGCGCCGCCGCTACATCGCCAAGGGTCTGCCCCTGACGCTCTGCGGCATGCGCCGGTCGCCGTCGGACCGCTGGCGCCTGGGACTCATCAGGTTCGGCGACAACGCCCTCGAGTGGTACACCCTCGGGGGCGTCTCCGTGCGTCCGAGACACCGCTGGCTGCGCCAGCGCCTGCTGCTCGACGTCCCGGAGCTGCTCCGGGGCGGCGACTCCCTCCCGCTGCTTCCGGGGGCGAGCCGGGTTCCGTGCAGCGACGGTGACAGCGACTTCGAGCTGGCCCTGCAGGGACCTGCCTACACCGCGCTGCGGTCGTGGCAGGAAGCCGCGCCCCCCGGCTACAACGTCAACGTCGCCTGACGCCGCCGCCCCGCCGCCGGCGTCACACCGCCGTCCAGGAGCTGGCGGCGGGTGAGCAGACCATGCTGGTGCGTCGCGAGCTCGTGCAACGACGGGGAGAGGGTGCGGTCCACCACCCGAGAGTGCTCCGCGACCCAGCTGTCGAAGCTCCCGATGGTGTCCGCTGTGGACGGGGTGGGTCGCGCGGCAGGGGATGTGGACACCACGCGTGGTCGGACCTGTGGTCGTGCGCCAGATCGCGCCGGCGCTGCGCCTTGACGACATCACCCGCGCGATCTCGTGCGCTGCCCGACGCGAGACCAGAGGTCGCGCGCGAGGGCGTATGCCGTGTGGTTGGGTCAGTGCTTCCTGGCCCGTTCCGGCTTCTCGACGCGGCCGCCACCGGGCTGCCACAGGATGTCGCCGCCGATCGGCTTGTTCGCGACGCGGGCCAGGATGAAGAGCAGGTCGGAGAGGCGGTTGAGGTACTTCGCGGTCAGCACGTTGACCCCGCCCACGCCGCGCGCATCCGTGTCCTCGGCTGCCGGCTCGGTGCCGTGCTGGTCGACGGCCGCCCAGGCGGACCGCTCCGCACGCCGCACGATGGTCGTGGCGAGGTGCAGGTGGGCCGAGCCGGGAGTGCCGCCGGGCAGGATGAACGAGCGCAGCTTCTCGACCTGCTCGAGGTAGTGGTCGCAGTCCTTCTCGAGGTCGTCGACCCATGGCTGCTCGACACGCAGCGGGGGGTAGTCGTAACGCTGGCGCAGCGGCGTCGAGAGGTCGGCGCCGACGTCGAAGAGCTCGTTCTGCACGCGCTGCAGGGTGGCCTTCACCTCCTCGGTCAGGTCGCCGCAGGCCACGGCGATGCCGATGGCCGCGTTGGCCTCGTTGGAGTCGGCGTAGGCGTGGAGCCGGGCGTCGTTCTTGCTGACCCGGGAGAAGTCCCCGAGGCTCGTCGTGCCGTCGTCGCCGGTGCGCGTGTAGATCCGCGTCAGGTTGACCATGGGGCCACTCTCTCACCCGCCCCGGCCGGTCCGACGCTCGCCCACGTCCCCGCTAGGGTTCGGTGGGTGAGAGAGCGATTCCGCGTCGTCGGTGGTGCCCACCTGATGGGCGAGGTGTCCGTCGTTGGCGCCAAGAACAGCGCCCTCAAGCTGATGGCCGTGGCCCTGTTGGCGGTCGGTCGCACCACCTTGACGAACGTCCCGGCCATCGCCGACGTGACGATCATGGCCGAGCTGCTGCGGCGTCTCGGGGTGGGGGTCGACTACGACGCCGCCGCAGGTGTCGTGGTGCTCGAGGTGCCCGAACGCATCGGTCATCGCGCCGACTACGAGCTCGTCCGTGCCCTGCGCGCCTCCATCTCGGTGCTCGGCCCTCTCGTGGCCCGGGTGGGGGAGGCCGACGTCGCCGTCCCCGGTGGGGACGCGATCGGTTCCCGTGGGCTCGACCTCCACGCAGCGGGTCTGGAGGCGCTCGGGGCCGAGGTCCACGTGACCCACGGCTACCTCATCGCCACCGCTCCCCGTGGCCTGCGCGGCGCGGACATCCGCCTGGACTTCCCCAGCGTCGGGGCCACCGAGAACATCCTCACCGCGGCGGTCCTGGCGAGCGGCACGACGACGATCGACAACGTGGCCAAGGAGCCCGAGATCATCGACATCGCGCAGATGCTCGTCTCCATGGGGGCCCGCGTCGAGGGTGCCGGCACGTCCCGCATCACCGTCCACGGGGTGGACTCACTCGCCCCGACCGAGCATGCCGTCGTCTCCGATCGCATCGCCGCCGGGACCTGGGCCTTCGCCGCCGCGACGACCCGGGGAGACATCGAGGTCGTAGGCGGCGTCGCTGACCACCTGCGCGCGCCGTTGGGGGCGCTCGAGGCGGCCGGCTGCCGCGTCGAGGTCACCGACCGCGGCTTCCGGGTCTCGGCGCTCGAGCGGAGGCCGCGCGCCTTCGACGTCGCGACCCTGCCCTTCCCCGGCTTCCCGACCGACCTGCAGCCCTTCGCCCTGTCCTACAACGCGGTGGCGGACGGGTCGGCCATGATCACGGAGAACCTGTTCGAGGCGCGCTTCCGCACCGTCCAGGAGCTCGCCCGCCTCGGGGCCGACACCCAGGTCGACGGCCACCACGTCATGACCCACGGGGTCCCGATCCTGTCGGGTGCCCCCGTCGAGAGCAGCGACATCCGCTCGGGTGCGGCCCTGGTGATCGCGGGTCTCGTGGCCGAGGGCGAGACCCTCGTCAGCGGTGTCCATCACATCGACCGCGGCTACCCGCGCTTCGAGGAAGCGCTGCGGGCCATGGGTGCCGAGGTCACGCGCGAGCCCGACGACGAGCCCCCCTTCGAGTAGCAGGTCTCCAGCGCCCCAGGGGTGGATCGTCCCCTTTGCCCGGGAGTAGTCGAATCGGACCATGGTGCCCCATCACGTTGTTCGTCCCGAGGTCGTATTTCTTGACCACTTCTTGACTCCGAGGGGCAACGTTTCGGTTGGCTGAGGCGTCATCATGGTGACGGCACAGCGTTGAGAGGGGTCTGCATGACGCTGAACACCCACCGCAGGGGACCGGTCCGAGTGCTCGACGCACCCGACGGCCACGATGTCATCATCGAGGGTCGGCTCGACGTCCACACGGTTCCGGACATACGCGACGCGATTCACGCAGTCATCAACCAGGGGCCGGGCGAGCTGCGTCTGCATCTCGGCAGCGCCGAGATCGGTGACGCGACCGGTCTCGGGGTCATCGTCCACCTCCATCGGCGCGCCACCCGGGCCGAGCGGCGCATGCTGCTCGTCGACGCGAGCGACCGCACGACGCGCCTGCTGCGCGGGTGTCGTCTCGAGCGCATCCTCGCGCCGCGCCACGGCTCGGACGAGACCGGGTCCAGGGTGACTGTGGCGCCTCTCACCGCCTGAGCGCCTGCCCACGGCGAGGTGCCGCCGCTACCGTCGAGCCATGTCTTCGACGGAGAGCACACCGCCCCCGCCTGCCCGGGCGACGCCCGACCGTCCGTGGGTCATGCGCACGTATGCCGGTCACTCGAGTGCCGCTGCGAGCAACGCGCTCTACCGCCGGAACCTCGCGAAGGGTCAGACGGGCCTGTCCGTCGCCTTCGACCTGCCGACCCAGACGGGCTACGACCCCGACCACGTGCTGGCGCGCGGCGAGGTCGGCAAGGTCGGCGTGCCGATCAGCCACATCGGCGACATGGCGGCCTTGTTCGCCGACATCCCGCTGCGCGAGATGAACACGTCGATGACGATCAACGCGACGGCCATGTGGCTGCTCGCGCTCTACCAGGTCGCTGCGGAGCAGCAGGCCGAGGCCGCGGGGGAGGACCCCGCCGAGTGGGTGCGCTCCCTGGCCGGGACGACGCAGAACGACATCATCAAGGAGTACCTCTCACGCGGGACCTACGCCTTCCCGCCCGGTCCGTCGCTGCGCCTCATCACCGACCTCATCACCTACACGGTCCGCGAGATCCCCCAGTGGAACCCGATCAACATCTGCAGCTACCACCTGCAGGAGGCCGGGGCCACGCCGGTGCAGGAGATCGCGTATGCCATGTCGACCGCGGTCGCCGTCCTCGACGCCGTCCGCGACTCCGGGCAGGTGCCGGCCGAGGAGCTCCCGAGCGTCGTGGCCCGGATCTCCTTCTTCGTCAACGCCGGTGTCCGCTTCGTCGAGGAGATGTGCAAGATGCGCGCCTTCGTCGAGCTGTGGGACGAGCTGACCCGCGAGCGCTACGGCGTCACCGACCCCAAGGCGCGCCGGTTCCGCTACGGCGTCCAGGTCAACAGCCTCGGCCTGACCGAGGCCCAGCCCGAGAACAACGTCCAGCGCATCGTCCTCGAGATGCTCGGGGTGACGCTCTCGAAGGACGCCAGGGCGCGCGCGATCCAGCTGCCGGCCTGGAACGAGGCGCTCGGCCTGCCCCGGCCGTGGGACCAGCAGTGGAGCCTGCGCATGCAGCAGGTGCTCGCGTACGAGTCCGACCTGCTCGAGTACGACGACCTCTTCACCGGGTCGGTGGTCGTCGAGGCCAAGGTGGCCGAGCTCGTCGCCGGCGCCAAGGCCGAGATGGCGCGCGTCGAGGGGATGGGCGGCGCGGTCGCTGCCGTCGAGTCCGGCTACATGAAGTCCGCCCTCGTCGCCTCCCACGCCGAGCGCCGCCGCCGCATCGAGGCGGGCGAGGCCGTCGTCGTCGGGCTCAACCGCTTCGAGACGACCGAGCCCAACCCGTTGACCGCCGACCTCGACACCGCGATCCAGACCGTGGACGCCGACGTGGAGCGGCACGCCTCCGAGGCCGTACGCGCGTGGCGCGGGACCCGTGACGCCGACCCCGAGCGGCGCGCTCGGGCGGCAGCGGCGATGGAGCGCCTGCGCGCTGACGCGGCGTCGGGCACCAACCTCATGTCGGCCTCCCTCGAGTGCGCCCGCGCCGAGGTCACGACGGGGGAGTGGGCAGCGGTCCTGCGCGAGCAGTTCGGCGAGTACCGCGCTCCCACAGGGGTTTCCGGCTCCGTCGGTGTCGGCTCGAGCGAGCCGGGCGATGCCTTGTCGCACGTCCGTGAGCTCGTGGCCCGCACGGGTGAGGAGCTGGGCGAGAAGCTGCGCATCCTCGTCGGCAAGCCCGGCCTCGACGGTCACAGCAACGGCGCCGAGCAGGTGGCCGTCCGGGCCCGCGACGCCGGCTTCGAGGTCGTCTACCAGGGCATCCGGCTCACGCCGGAGCAGATCGTCGCGGCCGCGGTGGCCGAGGACGTCCACCTGGTCGGGATCTCGATCCTCAGCGGGTCGCACATGGAGCTCGTGCCCGAGGTGCTGCGCGGCCTGCGCGAGGCCGGGGCCGGTGACGTGCCGGTAGTCGTCGGCGGCATCATCCCCGAGTCCGACGCCGCCGCACTGCGGGCCGCGGGCGTCGCCATGGTCTTCACGCCGAAGGACTTCGGCCTCAACGACATCATGGGCGAGATGGTCGGTGTGATCCGCGCCGCACGTGGACTGGCGCCGCTCGAGTCCGCGCCGGCCTGAGCAGGCGTAGCGTCGCAGCATGAGCGACCTGCAGTGCGCCGCGCGCATCATCGTCGTCAACCCGCCCGGGCTCGCGGACGTGCCGTGGCTCGCGTCAGCGGTCCACCTCGAGAAGGTGCAGGCGGTGTATGCCGCCGACGACGTCCCCGACACCGGCCCCGTCGAGTCCCTGGCCGACGACCTCGGGGTTCCGTCGCACCTCGGTCACGGTGCCCTCCACGACGGCTCGTCCGGGCTCGAGGAGCTCGTCGACCGGCACCGCGGCGAGACGGTCGTCGTCGTCCGCGGAGGCGACGACCCCGACCCCGTGATGCTGCTCGTCGACGCGGACGGCATCACCCGCCAGCCGATCGAGGGCCTCGCCTGATGCCGTCCGCGGCATCCGCAGACGCCGTCGTGGCCGAGCTGGAGGCGGAGCGCAGCGACGAGGCGCACGCCTCGGCGCGCCGGCGGCTCGCGCCGACCGAGGAGGCGTTCGGGGTGCGGATGGGCACGCTCTTCTCCATCGCCAAGCGACACACCGGTCTGCCCCTCGCCGAGGTCGTCCGACTTCTCGCCCAGCCGGCCTACGAGCCCCGGCTCGCGGCGGTCTGCATCCTCGACTTCAAGGCCCGGCGCAAGCGCATCGACGGCCACGGCCGCGGCACCCTCGCCCGGACCTACCTCGGTCACCACGACCGGATCACCACGTGGGACATGGTCGACCGCGCCGCGCCGCGGGTCATCGGGCTCTGGCTCGTCGGACGTGACAAGCAGGTCCTGCGCGACCTCGCAGCCGCGCCGGAGCCGCTGCGGCGGCGCACCGCGATGACGGCCCCGCTCGGACTGCTCGACACTCCCGACGTGGAGGTCGGCTGGGAGCTGGCGGGGGAGCTGGCTCCGGACCGGGATCCCCTCGTGCACCAGCCGGTCGGCATCTTCCTCAAGCACGCCGGCGAACGGGACCCGGACCGGCTCGTGGCCTTTCTCGAGCAGCACGTCGCCGACATGCCGAGGCCGGCCGTGCGGCTGGCCGTCGAGAAGCTGCCGTCCGAGGTGCGTACGCGCTGGGTCGGGCGCCAGGTCGGGCGCTAGGTCAGCGGGCCGACGCGACCGCGCCACACGGCATACGCCATCGACGCCGCGGAGCCGTCAGAAGAGGCGGGACTCGGCGTCGTCGATGCCCTTGAGGGCGTCGTAGTCGAGCACGACGCAGCGGATGCCGCGGTCCTCGGCGAGTGTGCGTGCCTGCGGCTTGATCTGCTGCGCGGCGAAGACCCCGGTCACGGGCGCGAGGTGAGGGTCGCGGTTCATCAGCTCGAGGTAGCGGGTGAGCTGCTCCACGCCGTCGATCTCGCCGCGGCGCTTGATCTCGACCGCGACGCTCGTGCCCGACGAGTCCTTGGCGAGGATGTCGACGGGGCCGATGGCGGTCATGTACTCGCGGCGCACGAGCGACCAGCCGTGGCCGAGCGTGTGGATGTGCTCGGCGAGGAGCCGCTGCAGGTGGGCCTCGACGCCGTCCTTGACGAGACCGGGGTCGACCCCGAGCTCGTGGTCCGAGTCGTGCAGGACCTCGTGGAGCAGGACGGTCAGGCGGTCCTCGCTCTTGGCGTGCTGCACGCGCCAGACGGCGACGACCCCCTCACCCGACTGCGCCTCGTCCGGGTCGACCTCGGCCATGGTGCACGGCGGCGACATCCAGTTGAGCGGCTTGTACGAACCGCCGTCGCTGTGGACGAGCACCGAGCCGTCGGCCTTGACGACGAGCAGACGGGTCGCGAGGGGGAGGTGGGCGGTGAGGCGACCGTCGTAGTCGACGCTGCACCGGGCTATGACGAGACGCACCGCACCACCCTAGAGGAGGTCGCGTGGGGAGCGTCACGCCCCGGGCGGGTGTGGCGCGTGCAGCCCCTCTGCGAGACTCCACCCATGGCTCGTGAGTTCACCAAGGTCGGCGTCATCGGACTCGGCACCATGGGTGCCGGCATCGTGGAGGTCTTCGCCCGCAACGGCATCGACGTCGTCGCGGTCGAGGTCACCGACGAGGCGGTCGAGAGGGGCAGGGGCGTCCTGCAGCACTCGACCGACCGCGCGGTCACGCGCGGCAAGCTGACCCCCGAGGACCAGACCGCGCTCCACGCCCGGGTGCAGTTCACCAGCGACATGGCCGACCTCAAGGAGTGCCAGCTCGTCGTCGAGGCCGTGCCCGAGCACCTCGACCTGAAGAAGGACATCTTCGCCAAGCTCGACGCCATCGTGTCCGACGACGCGATCCTAGCGACCAACACGAGCTCGCTGCCGGTGACCGAGATCGCCGTGGCCACGATCAACCCCAAGCGCGTCGTGGGCATGCACTTCTTCAACCCGGCTCCCGTGCTCCAGTTCGTCGAGGTCATCAAGACCGTCATCACGAGCGACGAGATCTTCGAGGACGTCAAGGCGCTCGCCGAGCGGCTCGGCAAGAAGCCCGTCATCGTCGGCGACAAGGCGGGCTTCATCGCCAACGCCCTGCTCTTCGGCTACCTCAACCACGCCGTCGCGATGTTCGAGAGCAAGTACGCGACACGCGAGGACATCGACGCCGCGATGAAGCTCGGCTGCGGGTACCCGATGGGTCCGCTCGCCCTGATGGACCTCATCGGGCTCGACACGGCCTACGAGATCCTCGACACGATGTACAAGCAGGGCCGCGACCGCCTGCACGCCCCGAGCCCCATCATCAAGCAGATGGTCAGCGCCGGGCTCAAGGGTCGCAAGAGTGGCCGCGGCTTCTACACGTATGCCGCCCCCGGCAGCTCGGCGGTCGTCGACGACGCGCTGACGCCCACGGCGGCGGCGGGCTCGACGGCGGGCACGCGTCCGGTGCGGACCGTCGGCGTCGTGGGCTCCGGCACGATGGCGACCGGCATGGTCGAGGTCTTCGCCAAGGCGGGACTCGACGTGACGTTCGTCGCCCGCAGCGAGGCGAAGGTCGAGGCCGTGCGGGCAGCCCTTGCCAAGAGCCTCGAGAAGGCGGTCCAGCGCGGCAAGGCCACCGAGGAGGAGCGCGACGCGGCCCTCGGGCACGTGCGCGGCACGACGCGCCTCGAGGACCTCGCCCAGGTCGACCTCGTCGTCGAGGCGGTCGTCGAGGACCTCTCCGTCAAGCGTGCCCTCTTCGAGAACCTCGACGAGATCTGCCGCCCCGACGCGATCTTGGCGACGACGACGAGCTCGCTGCCCGTCGTCGAGTGCGCGGCCGCGACGAAGCGCCCGCAGGACGTCGTCGGCATGCACTTCTTCAACCCGGCGCAGGTCATGAAGCTCGTCGAGGTCGTGCACACCGTCTCGACGGCCGACGACGTCGTGGCCACCGTGCAGGCCCTCTGCGCGACCGTCGGCAAGCACGCCGTCACGTGCGGCGACCGGGCCGGCTTCATCGTCAACGCGCTGCTCTTCCCCTACCTCAACGACGCCGTGAAGATGCTCGAGGCCAACTACTCGACGGCCGACGACATCGACACCGCGATGAAGACGGGCTGTGGACTGCCGATGGGACCGTTCGAGCTGCTCGACGTCGTGGGTCTCGACGTGTCGCTCGCCATCGAGCGCGAGCTGTACCTCGAGTTCCGCGAGCGTGGCTACGCTCCTGCGCCGCTTCTCGAGCACCTCGTCACCGCCGGCTACCTCGGTCGCAAGACGGGGCGCGGCTTCCGCACCTACGCCTGAGACCTACGCTGGGGCCATGCCCTCGCGTCGTCGTCCCAGCAAGCACGCGCGCGAGCACGTGCCGCTCGACGTGACACGGATCCAGGGCGGCTCGACGCGTGAGGAGCCGTATGCCGGCACGCGCTGGACGGTGCGCTCCGTGAGTGGCGCGTCCGCCACGCGGGACTACCTGTGCCCGGGCTGCCAGCAGGACATCCCGCCCGGGGTGCCGCACGTCGTCGTGTGGCCCGCCGAGGGGGTGGGCGGTCTCGGTGACCGGCGTCACTGGCACACGGGCTGCTGGCAGCGCCGCGACGCGCGTCCACCCGGCAACTCCTACCGCTGACGCCCCCGGACGGACCTGTCGGGCTGCGGGGGAGTCGAGGGCTCACGCGTCGAGGACCGGTGCGAGCTCCCGGGCGACGAGGCGCAGGGGGGCGGTGTCGCGCTGGGCCCGGGCCAGCAGGATTGCCCCCTCCAGGGCGCACAGCATGAGGGTCGAGAGCGTCTCGGCACGCCTGCGGGTCCTGCCCATCGTCACCAGGGCGTCGGTGATGGGTCGGCGCCACGTCTCGAGAGCGGCCGAGGCCGCCTGTCGGACGGCCGCGTTGGTGTCGGCACAGTCGACGACGGCGCCCGCGACGGGGCAGCCGCGCTCGAAGTCGCGCCCCCGCAGGTCGGCGTCCCAGTCGTCGACCATGGCCGTGAAGAGCCGGCTGGGGGAGGGGCGGCGCATGCCCGCGAGGTGTCGGCCGATCCGGTCCGCTGCCCACGAGCCGGACCACTGGAGCGCCTCGGTGACGAGCTGGTCCTTGCCGCCGGGAAAGTAGTGCTGGAGGGAGCCGCGGGGCGCTCCCGCCTCGGCGACGACCTGGCGCAGTCCCGTCGCGGTGACGCCGGCGCGCCGCAGCTGCTGGGCCGTCTCGTAGACGATCCGATCACGGTGTCCGACGGGTCCATTTGGCATCCTCGGCCTCCTGCGTGCCACATGACTGCTTTCGCAGAACTATGACATGTGTCATGATCTTAAAGCCACTATGACGGTCGTCATAAGTCGTGGTCCGAGGAGGTCGGTGTGGAACGTGTGGGATTCATCGGGCTCGGCATCATGGGCACGCCCATGGCGACCAACCTTCTCCGGTCAGGGTTTCCCCTCGCCGTCTGGAACCGCTCACCTGACGCGCCGGCACGGTTGGGACTGCAGGGTGCACGCGTCATGGCCTCTCCGACCGACGTCTTCGCCGAGTGTGAGGTCGTGCTGCTGATGCTCGCGCACGAGACAGCGGTGGACGCGGTGCTGCGTCGGGGGACTGCCGAGTTCGACACCATGGTCGCCGGCCGCACGGTCGTGGCGCTCGGCACGACGTCCCCGACGTTCTCCGCGGGGCTCGAGCGGGACGTCGTGGCAGCAGGTGGGCGCTACGTCGAGGCGCCGGTGTCGGGCTCGCGGGTGCCTGCGGAGCGGGGCGAGCTGGTGGGCCTCGTCGCCGGCGACGAGGACGCGGTCGAGGAGGTCACGCCGCTCCTACGGTCGATGTGTCGCACGGTGCTGCCCTGCGGACCCGTGCCCGCGGGCCTCGGCACCAAGCTCGCCGTCAACCTCTACCTCTGCACCATGGTGGCCGGGCTGGCGGAGGCCTACCACCTCGCAACCGCACTGGGCCTCGACCTGACCGCCTTCCAGCAGGCGCTGGATGCCGGGCCGATGGCGAGCGCCGTCTCGACCCTGAAGCTCGCCAAGCTCGTCGAGCGGGACTTCGAGGCGCAGGCCGCGATCCGCGACGTCCACACGAACACGCGCCTCGTCGCCGACGCGGCCCGGTCGGTCGGCGCGGCAAGCCCCCTGCTGGACGTGACGCGTGAGCTCTTCCGGGAGACGGAGGACTCGGGGGCTGCGCTGCTCGACATGGCTGCCGTCGTGACCGCCCTCGAGAACCGCGACGGGATCACCGCGGCACGGCAGGTCCCGGCCGGCAGCCCTTGACCGCTGGGCGCCCTACCCCTTCGGCCGGGACGCGAGCACCTGCTCGCGGAGGATGTCGGCGTGGCCGCAGTGCTGGGCGAGCTCACGCAGCACGTGGAGGTGGACCCAGCGCAGGGGCAGCGGGCCGCGGCGGTTGCCCCGCACGACGTCGTCGAGTCCGAGGTGGGCCGTCACCGCTCGGGAGGCCTCGCACGCCTCCCGGTGCGCTCGCTGCACCGAGGCGATGGTGTCGGCCTCGTCGAGGACGAACGACTCGTCCGGCGTCGCGGGGATGCCGATCTCGGTCCGGGAGCGACAGGTCACGGCCTCGTCGAACCAGACCTTCTCGACAAAGGTCGCGTGCTTGACCAGGCCGAGCAGGGTTGTGGCCGACGGCACGAGGGAGCGCCGGGCCTCGGCCTCGCTGAGGTCGTCGAGGGAGGCCCTGAGGGCTGCGCGGTGCTCGTCGAGGAAGACCTCGAACTGGACGCGGGCGGGCTGGTCGATGACGTCCTCGGCGAACGTCGGGGGGAACGACATGGGGAGAGCCTGCCACGAGAGCGCCCGGTGCGCGCGCGCCGGGCGCACCGGCACAGGGGCCTAGTGCCGACGTTGCCTGGGGACGAGGACCTCCTCGTAGAGCAGCAGCGCGCCCGCGGCGAAGGGGATCGCCAGCAGGGCCCCGAGGATGCCGAGCAGGGCGCCGCCGGCGAGCGCGGCGACGACCGTCACGGCACCGGGCACGGCCACGGTCCGCTGCATGATGCGCGGCATGACGGCGTAGTTCTCGATCTGCTGGTAGACGATGAAGTAGATGATGACGATGAGCGCCTTCTTGGGCTCGTCGAAGAAGGCCACGATCGCGACGACGGACGCGCCGAGGGTCGCACCGATCATCGGGATCAGGCCGAGGAAGCCGACCGCGACGGCCAGCACGGCCGCGAACTGCAGCCCGATGAGGCTCATCATGATCCAGGCGAAGAACGCGTTGATCGCGGCGACGGCCACCTGGCCGATGGCATACGACCCCACCCGTCGCATGACCTCCTCCGCGAGGGAGGCGGTGCGCGGACGACGACTGGCCGGCACGAGGGCGTAGGCCGCCTGCTTGACCGCGGGCAGGGAGGCGAGGAAGTAGAGCGTGAGCACGAGCACCGTCAGGCCGCTGAAGACGCCGGTCGCGATGATCTTGCCGGCGTCGAGGACGCCACCGAAGACGCCTGCCCACAGGTTGCCGTCCGCGACCCGCTTGTTGACCTCCTCCTGGATGCGCTGGACGAGCTGGTAGCGGTGGTCGACGTCCTGCACCCACGGGTTGGCCAGGAGGTTGTCGAACATCCGCGGCACGTTCGTCGCGAGCTCGCTGCCCTGCTGGGCCACGGGCGGGATGACGACCCAGCCGACGAGGGTGAAGACGGCGAGCACGCCGAGGAAGACGATCGTCACGGCCCACCCCCGCCGCACGTTGCGCCGGGTCAGCGCCTCGACCAGAGGGTTGAGCGCCAGCGTCAGGAAGAGCGAGATGACGAGCAGCGTGATGACGGTGCCGAGACGGCCGACCGCCTGCACGACGGCGTATGCCGTGAGCACGCCGATGGCACCGACGAAGCCGATGTAGAAGGGCGACTGGCGGTTGAAGGGCGTGCCGCTCGGGCCGAAGTCCTTCCGGGGACCCTTGCCCCGCTTGCCGCTGCCGGTGGCAGCCGGGATGTCGGGGCCGGCCGGCGACGGCGGCTCGTCGCCGCGTCCCGCGTCCGCGCCCGTGGTGTCGAGGGGCAGGGCGCCGGCGAGGAGACCGGGCTCCGGCTGCCCGGCCTGCCCGTTCTGCGCAGCCCGCCCGGTCTGCTCGGCCTGCCCGTTCTGCCCGTCGCGCGAGGCACCGTGCCAGCCGTAGGCCGCCTCGGAGGCCCGCTCGTCGAAGCCGAGGTCGCGGGCCCTGAACTCGTCCATCCGAGCGCGCTGGGCGCGGCGGTACTGCGTCCACCGTCCCCAGATCTTCACGGTCGCGAGCCTACGTCAGGTGCCGCCTGCGGGCTCGGGGTGCCGGTCGCGTGTCAGTCCTCGGACCCGAGACGGAGGGCATACGGGTACGGAGTGGGTGAACGAGGACATGGCGGCGCCGTCGTCGCGGCGCCGTCCCACCCACCCGACAGGCACGAGGAGCACCCATGCCCAGCGTCACCCGCAGCTTCACCGTCCGACCCGCCCCGGCGGATGTCATCGACTACCTCAAGGACTTCGCGAACGCAGAGGAGTGGGACCCGGGCACCGAGTCGTGCACCCGCGTCGGGGACGGCCCGGTCGCGGTCGGCGCCCGGTGGCGCAACGTGTCCAGGATCGCCGGCGTGACGACCGAGCTCGACTACGAGCTGACCGAGCTCACCAACTCGAGCGTCGTGCTCGTCGGGCGCAACGACAGCGCGACCTCAACCGACACGATCACGGTCCGGCCGTCCGGTCAGGGCAGCCAGATCACCTACCACGCGGACCTCGACATGCACGGGCTCGCCAACCTCGCGGCTCCCGCCATGAAGCTGGTCTTCGAGAAGCTCGCGAACGACACCGAGGAGCAGCTGACGCGCGTGCTCGACGCCCGCTGACGGCACAGCGAGGCGCGAGCCCGCGTCACGAGGAACGGCGACACGAGGAACGGCGACACGACGAGGGCCGGTCCACCGCGATGGTGTGCCGGCCCTTGTCGTGGGTGGTGCGGGTGGCTACTGGTCGGCGAAGCGGTTGATCGCCTTCTCGAAGCCGGCGCGCTTCTCGGGGTCGCTGACTCCGAGACCGGGCTCGGGCGAGAGCGTCAGCACGCCGACCTTGCCTTGGTGGGCGTTCTGGTGGACGTCGAGCGCCGCCTGGCCCACCTCGTCCAAGGTGTAGGTCTTGCTGAGCGTCGGGTGGATCAGGCCACGGTTGACCAGCTCGTTGGCCTCCCACGCCTCGCGGTAGTTCGCGAAGTGCGAGCTGATGATCCGCTTCAGGTTCATCCAGAGGTAGCGGTTGTCGTACTCGTGCATGTAGCCCGACGTCGACGCGCACGTCACGATGGTGCCGCCCTTGCGCGCCACGTAGACGCTCGCCCCGAAGGTCTCGCGGCCCGGGTGCTCGAAGACGATGTCGACGTCGTGGCCGCCGGTGAGCTCACGAATCTTCTTGCCGAGGCGCTTCCACTCGCCCGGGTCCTGGGCGGTCCCCTCGTCGTTCCAGAAGCGGTAGCCCTCGGCGTTGCGGTCGATGATGAGCTCGGCGCCCATGGCGCGGCAGATCTCGGCCTTCTCGGGCGAGGAGACGACGCAGATCGGGGTCGCGCCGCCGGCGAGGGCCATCTGGGTGGCGTAGGAGCCGAGGCCACCGGACGCGCCCCAGATGAGGACGCGGTCGCCGAGTTTCATCGCGGCGCCGTTCTTGGAGATGAGCTGGCGGTAGGCCGTGCTGTTGACGAGGCCGGGCGAGGCGGCCTCCTCCCAGGTCAGGTGGCCGGGCTTGGGCATCAGCTGGTTGGCCTTGACGATCGCGAGCTCGGCGAGACCGCCGAAGTTCGTCTCGAAGCCCCAGATGCGCTGCTGGGGGTCGAGCATCGTGTCGTTGTGCCCCTCGGCGTCCTCGAGCTCGACGGAGAGACAGTGCGCGACGACCTCGGTGCCCGGCTTCCACTTCGTGACGCCGGGCCCAGTGCGCAGGATGACGCCCGCGAGGTCGGACCCGACGACGTGGTACGGCAGGTCGTGGCGCTTGGAGAACTCCGACATCCGGCCGTAGCGCTCGAGGAAGCCAAAGGTCGAGACCGGCTCGAAGATCGAGGTCCACACGGTGTTGTAGTTGATGGCGCTCGCCATCACCGCGACGAGCGCCTCACCGGGGGCGAGCTCGGGCACCGGCACCTCGTCGATGTGCAGCGACTTGCGCGGGTCCTTGTCGCGCGTGGCGAGCCCCTCGAACATGCCGACCTCGTCCTTGTGGACGGTCGCCCCGCGATATGTCGCGGGGATCTCGATGTTGGCGTAGGTCTCCTGGGTGCGGTCGCCGGAGAGGATGGCGTCGCGGATGGCCTGCATTGAAGGTCCTTACGTCGCAGCGTCATTGGTGGGTCGAGACAGTGTCGAACCAGTGCGGTGTGCTCCGAACGTAGCGAGACGTGACCCGCGGGTAGCCCGTTCTGAGACGGCCACCACAGGTGACCTGGGTCACGAGGGCCGAGGGGCGCCCGGGTACGGTCGGCGCGTGCGACGGATGACGCTGGGGCGGTGGTGCTGGCTCGTGCAGCCGGCCTACCTGGTCGCCGAGCTGCTCGCCGCGGCCGGTGCGTCGGCGGCATACTCCCTGCGCGACGACACGATCAGCGCGCTCGGGATGCTGACGTGCGCCCCCGGGCACGCGGGGTCGCTCGTCGACGTCTGCTCGCCCTGGCACGTCGGGATGAACACGGCCTTCGTCGTCTTCGGGCTGCTGCGTGCGGCGGGTGCCGTGCTGCTCCGGCCCGTGCTCGGGGCAGGGACGTGGGCGGGCGTCGCCGTCTCGCTGTGGGTCGCCTCGGCGC
Organism: Terrabacter ginsenosidimutans; assembly: GCF_039539425.1. Lineage (NCBI taxonomy): Bacteria > Bacillati > Actinomycetota > Actinomycetes > Micrococcales > Intrasporangiaceae > Terrabacter > Terrabacter ginsenosidimutans. Next base: position 261,398 of record NZ_BAABDC010000002.1, read on the forward strand.
TCGCGGCTGCCGCGGTCGGCCTGGTGCCGGTGGACCAGCAGCCGGGGTGGCACGTCGTCGCAGCGCTGCCCGTCTTCGTGCTCCAGCCTCTCGCCGTCCTGGCCACGGGGGAGGCCCTCAGGCGCTCGGGAGCCGTCTCGCGGACCGTTGCCCGGTCGGGCCTGGTCGTCGGTGCCGTCACCCTCGCCGCGGCCGCCGGCTTCGGACTGCACCTGGGCGGCCCGACGTGGGTGGGCGGCCTCGAACGCCTCGCCCTCTGGCCCGCCTACCCGTGGCTCGCCGTCGTCGCGCTGGCACTGCCGGCCGCCACGAGGTCCGAGACCGTGACGAAGCGGTAGCCGTCGTCACGCAGGCGGCGGATGATCGCGGGCAGCCGGTCGATGGTGACGAGCCGGTCCTGCGACCCCGTGTCGTGCGCGAGCACGATGGAGCCGGGGCGCACCTGCGACGCGACGTCGTCGACGATGCCGTCCGGGCGGTCGGCCACGAGGTCCTCGCGCGCCTGCGCGGACCACAGGACGGTGGTGAGTCCCGCCTCGGCGGCCGCGAGCACGGTCGCCCCGCCGAGGTGGCCGTAGGGCGGACGGAACAGCCGGGGAGCCACCCCGTAGGTCTCCTTCATGAGCCGGCTCGTCCGCTCGATCTCGTCCCGGCAGCGCGACCAGTCGTGCCGGCCGAGGTCCGGGTGGTCGAAGGTGTGGTTGGCCAGCTCGTGGCGTCCCAGGCTGTCGCGGTGCAGGTCCCCGTGGTCGCGCACGTTGCGGCCGAGGCAGAAGAAGGTGGCCGGCACGTCCTCGGCGGCGAGGGCCGCCAGCACGCGGGGCGTCCACTCGGGGTGGGGGCCGTCGTCGAAGGTCAGTGCGACCCGCCGCTGGTCGCCCGGGCCGCTCCAGACGACAGACCCACCCGCCGCGGACGGCGGCGACCGGTCGGGGCGGATGGCGCTGACGGGGCTTCCGTAGAAGGGCAGAGGCGTGGACTCGTCGAGGTGCTCCTCGAGGCGCACGGCACCGACCGTCCCGGCTGCACCGACGACCGCGCCGGCCGCCGCGGTCAGGGCCTGACGGCGTGTCACCTCCATGGCAGCCGATGCTACGGGTCGGCCGTCCCGAACCTCGCGCGAGCGGCCGCGGTGCGTGCCACACTGGCGCCCGGTCGACGGGGAGGTCGCCGCGAGATCGAGGGAGGTGCGCGTGCGTCGTGCCGTGGTGGGCGCCCTGGCTGCCGTCGTCGCCGCCGGGTGCGGTCTCGTCCCGCAGCTCGTGGACGACGACCCCCTGCCGGTGCTGCGCAACGACGCCGGCTGGAGGGTGAGGTCCGTGCTGGCTCCGGCGACGCTCGGCGACCGGCTGATCGACCCGGTCGCAGAGGGAGTCTGGCTCGTCGACGGGCGCGTGCCGTCGGCGGGCGCTCGCACGCGCGTCGCGGCCCAGGCGCTTCGAGACCTCCATGCCCTGACCCGTCCGAACGGGGCCGTCGCGGCGGGTCCCGACGGTCCCTGGGCGTATGCGTGGCCGAGGGACTCCGCCTTCGTCGCGGTGGCGTTCGCCGAGACGGGGCACGCGGCGGACGCGCGCCGCGTGCTGGGCTTCCTCGCCCGGGTCCAGCTGCCCGATGGCGGGTTCGAGGCTCGCTACCGCCTGGACGGTTCGGGCCCGCCCGACGGCCGGCCCCGTCAGAGCGACGGTGCGGGCTGGGTCCTGTGGGCGCTCGAGCGGGTCCGGAGCGCGAGCGCGGACCGGGTGCTGCCGTCAGGGCTTCGAGGTCTGCGGGACCGCGCGTTCGCCTTCGCCCTCGCGCAGACGGACGCAGGGAAGCGCCTTCCGGAGGTATCGCCCGACTACTGGGAGGTCTCCGAGCGGCGGGTGACGCTGGGCACGGCGGCGCCCCTCGCGGCGGGTCTCGAGGGCGCGTCCCGGATGTACGCCGACGAGGGCGATGCAACACGGGCTCAGCAGGCGGCGCGGGCAGCGAGTGGGCTGCGCCGGCTGATCCGCTCGGAGTTCGGGCCCGACTACGAGCGGCACGGACACTCCGGAGGTTTGGACGCGGGGGTCGCGATGCTCATGCCACCCTTCGCCGCACTCGACGACGACGCCGCCGAGCGAGCCTGGGCTCGCTACCCGGTCCTGGCCCTGCGGAGCGCGGGTGGGCTGGCTCCCGGGGTCGAGTGGAAGAGCGACGGCGTCTCGTGGACCCCCGAGACGGCGATGGTCGCCTACACCGCCGCGGCGTCCGGGCACCCGCTCGAGGCCGAGCACTGGATGACGTGGCTCGACCGGCACTGCACGACGTGGGGCAGCCTCCCCGAGAAGGTCCTCCCGGACGGGCGCCCCGCCGGACCGGCACCGCTCGCCTGGACGGCGGCTCTCGTCGTGCTCACCGAGAGCGAGCTCGCCGCGCAGCGTTCTGGCGTCGACGCGTCAGTGAGCGGCGGCTGAGGGCTCCACGAGCTCCACGAGGACACCGCCGGCGTCCTTCGGGTGGATGAAGTTGACGCGACTGTCGCTCGTGCCGCGCTTCGGGGTGTCGTAGAGCAGTCGCAGACCGCGCTCGCGGAGGGTCGCGCACACGGCGTCGATGTCGGCGACGCGGTAGGCGAGCTGCTGGATGCCGGGGCCGCTGCGGTCGAGGAACTTCGCGATCGTCGACTCGGGGGAGAGCGGCGCGAGCAGCTGGATGCACGACCCCGACTCGCCGACGCCCATCATCGCCTCACGGACGCCCTGCTCGGCGTTCGTCTCCTCGTGGAGCATCGTCATGCCGTACTTCTCCTCGTAGAACGCGATGGCCGCGTCGAGGTCGGGCACGGCGATGCCGACGTGGTCGATGTGGGTGAAGAGGGGGTCGGGAGTGGCACTCATGGTCCCAACGTAGGGCGGCGTGACGGCATACGACCTGCGTATGCCGTGTGCGCTTGGTCATGCTCCGAGCGGGCCGCGGGAGGCCCCGTCTACAGTTGTCGGGACACCCCCAATGACGTCGGAAGAGGCTGCACCCATGACTGCTGACCGTCCCACCTCCGTGATCGTCGCCGGTGCCCGGACCCCCATGGGTCGGCTGCTCGGCTCGCTCAAGGACTTCTCCGGATCGGACCTCGGTGGCGTCGCCATCAAGGGCGCTCTCGAGAAGGCGGGCGTCGCCCCGGAGCAGGTCGAGTACGTCATCATGGGCCAGGTGCTGCAGGCCGGCGCCGGCCAGATCCCGGCCCGCCAGGCGGCGCACGCCGCGGGCATCCCGATGACGGTCCCGGCGCTGACGATCAACAAGGTCTGCCTCTCCGGCATCAACGCCATCGCCATGGCCGACCAGCTCATCCGCGCCGGTGAGGTCGACGTCGTCGTCGCCGGCGGCCAGGAGTCGATGACCAACGCGCCCCACCTCATGACGAAGTCGCGCGAGGGCTACAAGTACGGCGACGTGACGATGCGCGACCACATGGCCTTCGACGGGCTGTGGGACGCGTTCACCGACCAGGCGATGGGGCTGCTGACCGAGCAGGCCAACACGGGTGAGCAGGCGTTCACGCGCGAGGAGCAGGACGCGTTCTCCGCGCGCTCCCACCAGCTCGCCGCCAAGGCCTGGAAGGACGGACTCTTCGACGACGAGGTCGTCCCCGTGTCGATCCCGCAGCGCAAGGGTGAGCCCGTCGTCTTCAAGAACGACGAGGGCATCCGCGCCGACACGACGACCGCCTCGCTCGGCGGACTGCGGCCTGCCTTCAGCAAGGACGGCACGATCACCGCCGGGTCGGCCTCGCAGATCTCCGACGGTGCCGCCGCGGTCGTCGTCATGAGCAAGGCCAGGGCCGAGGAGCTGGGCCTCACGTGGCTCGCCGAGATCGGCGCGCACGGCATGGTCGCCGGCCCCGACTCGACGCTGCAGCAGCAGCCGGCCCGCGCCATCGCCCGGGCCTGCGAGAAGGAGGGGATCACGCCCGCCGACCTCGACCTCGTCGAGATCAACGAGGCCTTCGCCGCCGTGGGTCTGGCGTCCGCCAAGGAGCTCGGCATCGACGTCGACAAGGTCAACGTCAACGGCGGTGCGATCGCGCTCGGCCACCCGATCGGGATGTCCGGTGCCCGCATCGCCCTGCACCTCGCGCTCGAGCTGAAGCGCCGCGGCGGCGGCGTCGGCGCGGCCGCGCTCTGCGGCGGCGGCGGCCAGGGCGACGCCCTCATCGTCCGCGTGCCCGCGTCCGCCTGACCCGCCACCACCACCGCTCCGTGGCGCGCCGATCCGTCGACGTCCCCGCCCTGGTCGAGTCGGCCAGGGCGGGGTCCCCGCGTGCCGTCGCGCGCCTCATCTCGCTCGTCGAGGACGGCCACGGGTCGCTCCGCGAGGTGATGGCGATGCTGGCCCCCCACGCGGGCAACGCGTGGGTCATCGGCATCACCGGGTCGCCCGGTGTCGGCAAGTCGACGACGACCACCGCGCTGGTGGGCGCCTTCCGCGAGCGGGGTCTGCGGGTCGGTGTGCTCGCGGTCGACCCGAGCTCGCCCTTCTCGGGCGGTGCGCTCCTCGGTGACCGGATCCGCATGCAGGACCACGCCCTGGACCCCGAGGTCTACATCCGGTCGATGGCCTCGCGCGGCCACCTCGGCGGGCTGTCGTTCACGACGCCGCAGGCGATCCGCGTGCTCGACGCCGCCGGGTGCGACGTCGTGCTCGTCGAGACGGTCGGGGTCGGACAGTCGGAGGTCGAGATCGCGGGTCTGGCCGACACCTCGGTCGTGCTGCTCGCGCCGGGGATGGGCGACGGCATCCAGGCCGCCAAGGCCGGCATCCTCGAGATCGGTGACGTCTTCGTCGTCAACAAGGCCGACCGGGACGGCGCCGACGCGACGGTCCGCGACCTGCGGCACATGATCTCCCTCGGTGACCGCACGGAGCCCGGTCTGTGGAGACCTCCGGTCGTGAAAACCGTTGCGGCACAGAAGATCGGCATCGACGAGGTCATGGAGGCGCTCGACAAGCATCGCGCCCACCTCGAGGAGAACGGCGAGCTCGCGCGCCGTCGTGAGCGCCGCGTCGCCGACGAGATCGAGACGATCGCGCTCGCGACCCTGCGGGCCCGCCTCGGGCACCTCGGTGGGCGAGAGGGCGTGCTCGCTCTGGCCCGGGACGTCATGGCCGGGCGCACCGACCCGTATGCCGCCGCCGACCGCCTCGTCGAGCAGCTCGGCACCTGACCGGTCGGACTGGCGGGACGGCGCCCCCTCCCGATCGCGGTCGTCCCCGTCTGCGCGCCGGATCCGCGAGCGGCGTTCCCCGCGGACATGTGAGGTGTGCGCCGGGGAGCCGGCTCAGGCGTACGAACCTGCGCTAGCGCGGAGTTCCTGTGTCGCGCGAGCCCGGCGTTCCGCGCGCACGAGCACGGACCGGACCCAGGCCGCCTGGAACATGACCTGCTCGTACGTGAAGCGGTAGACGTCCCAGCCATCGAGCACCAGCTCGTCGTAGCGCCAGCAGTCACGTGTCAGCTGCATTCTGCCCGTGTGGAACTCGTGGCTGTCGGCCTCGGCGACGATCCCCAGCGCGACGTCGACGAGGTCGGGCACCACGCGTGTGCCGCCCGCGACCGCGATGCCCACCTGCGGGCGGAGGTCGAGCCCCGGGACGTCGAGAGCGATGGCGCGCAGCACGGACTCGAAGGGGTTGGCGGCCCTGCCCGATGCCGAGGTGAGCACGCGTACGACGCCCGGACGCCCCGGGCCGCGGACCTCACGGGCCGCCATCGCGAGGTCCGCGGGACGCACGCTGCGAGAGCGGAGAGCGGAGTCTGCGACGGCGAGCGCCTCGTCGAACGGTAGGTGCCGGGCGCAGTCGATGACGGTGCGCAGCGGCGTCGTGGTCCCGGCCGCGACGTCGGCGCCCTCGAGCCGCGAGGTGAGCACCGCCGCCCTCCGTCGGGTCCCGAGCGCGATCTTGCGCCCCGGCGGGACCGTGACCTCCGGCCGTGGCGGGACGGTCTTGACCTTCCACCCGTGAGCCAGGGCCGCCGAGCGCAGCGAGACCACCGCGGTCAGCTCGTGGGCCAGGGCGCGAGCCGTGTCGACCTCGGGCAGCAGGTACCTCCCGGGTCGCGGCCGCAGCACCAGCCCCAGCTCGACGGCGCGTCGGAGACGACGCTTCGCCACGAGGGGACGCAGCTCTGCGCGGGTCGCCGTGCCGCCGAGCCGCCTGAGCGCTGCGTCAGCCTCCATACGGGACAGGGTGTCCCGGCGGCGTGGGGGCCGGAGCGCGCCGTCCACAGGCCACGGCGACATGCCAAGGGTGGGCCGCCGCCCGCTCCCGTGCGGGCTGGGGCCGCCGGACCGGGACTTCGGGTGTCTCGAGGGACCACGTCCGGACGGGCCCAGCGCGGGTGGGGACGGACGGCATACGAACGCGCGTGGGGAGCGGGTGGCGAGCGGTGCGCGTGGCCCTAAATCGTTGGCGCCACGACGGCGTGGGGTGACACCGTCGAGGGATGGACATCATCCCGCTCGACCATGACGACGACGTCATGCTCAAGGCGCTCCATGGCGTGGCTCGGCGGAGCGAGGCCGTCTCGCGCGTCCAGCCGATCCAGCGCACCGAGGAGGAGTTCCTCAAGATGGTGCGTTTCTCGTTCCCCGGGGAGCGCGAGCAGATCGCGGTCGCCGTCGACGACGGGGCGCCCGTCGGGTGGGCCCGCGTCTCCATCTTCGAGCGCGAGAACCTCGACAAGTGCTGGTTTCAGCTCGAGGTCGACCCGCAGCACCGCCGTCAGGGGGTCGGTGCCGCCCTCGTCGAGTGGACGGAGCAGCAGGCGAAGGACGCCGGCCGCGACCTGCTCCTCACGCAGGTCTTCGTGCCGGTGGGTGCCCGTGCGTCCCACGCTGATAGCGACTTCGCGCTCCGGCGTGGCTACACGGTGTCGAGCGTCGAGATCGTGCGCTCGCTGCCGCTGCCCGTGGGGACCGACCTCCTGACCCGGTACCGGGACGACGCGGCCGAGGCGATGGGCGACGCGTACGAGCTGAGCGTCCACGTCGACGGCGTGCCGGAGCACCTGCGGCAGGGAGTCTGTGACGCGTCGAACCGGCTCATGCTCGATGCCCCGACCGGAGACGTCGAGTTCGAACCGGAGTCGATGACGGTCGAGGACTACCAGACGTTGCTCGACCACCTCCGAGACAAGGGCAGCACGTTCCTCACGGCGGTGGCCGTGCACCGCGACACCGGGGTCGTCGCCGCGTACACCGACCTCTCCATCCCGTCCGGGGACCCGAACGTCGTGTTCCAGTGGGGCACCCTGGTGCTCCCCGAGCACCGTGGTCACCGGCTCGGCATGGCGGTCAAGGTCGCCAACCTGGACCAGCTGGCCTCCTTCGCGCCGGGACGGCGTTCGGTGCAGACGATGAACGACGAGCAGAACCCGTGGATGGTCCGGATCAACCAGGACCTGGGCTTCGAGATCATCGAGGACGTGCTGACGATGAAGAAGGCGTTGTGAGGCCGATGCGCGTGCAGGGGTGGGGGCGCGACCCCCTCTGCGGCGGCATACGGTGAGGTCATGTTGATCGCCTTCTCCGTCGCCCCCACCGTCGCGGCTGACGACACCGGATCGGTGTCCGACGCGGTTGCCCGAGCCATCCGCGTGGTGCGCGACTCCGGTCTGCCGCACCGCACCGACGCGATGTTCACGACGATCGAGGGGGAGTGGGAGGAGTGCATGGCTGTCGTCAAGCAGTGCTGCGACGTGCTGGCAGAGACCTCACCCCGTGTCGGTCTCGTGCTCAAGGCGGACATCCGTCCCGGCTGGACAGGTGAGCTCGACGGCAAGCTCGAACGCCTCGAGGACGCACTCGGCCGTCAGCAGGATGACTGAGTCTGCCTGGCACCTGAGGCCGCTCGCGCTCGAGGACTGCGATGAGCTGGGCCGCGTGCACATGGCCGTCTGGCGCGACGCGTATGCCGGGCTGATGCCCGCCGACTACCTCGCCGGGCTGAGCGACGAACGGTGCGCGGACAACTGGCGGCTGGTCGCGGCGCGCGCCGGGGACGTCGCCGAGGACGTCGCCGGGGGCGTCGCCCCGCGCACGCTCGTCGTCGTCGGCCCCGACGGTGGCCTCGCGGGTTTCGGGAGCGCCGGCCCGAGCCGTGACGAGGACGCCCCCACCGAGTGGGAGCTGTATGCCGTCAACCTGGCGGCTTCGGCCCGCGGCACCGGCGTCGCCGACCGCCTCGTCGACGAGCTCGTGGGTCCACGCTCGGCGACCCTCTGGGTGGTGGAGGGCAACGAGCGCGCCCGAGCGTTCTACACGCGGCGTGGTTTCGTCGACGAGGGTGGGCGCGGCGAGCACCCGGCAACCGGGACATCCGAGATCCGGATGATCCGGCGCGCCTGAAACGGACGGGACGAACTGCGCATACCGGTCAGGACGCTCGAGCGCCCAGCGTGACCGGCCTGACACCGATCGCATCCCCCCGCACGATCCGCGTCCAGACCGTCCGGAAATGTCCTCGGCGAGCCTCTTCCCCGGATTGGGGAACCAGCACGGTCCGTGCGTATCGTGGGTCGCGGTCGAGCCAGTTCGGCCTGTCCCCCTGCGTCACCGAAAGGCTTTTCCATGCCCCGCACCGCGACCCGTCGACGTGCTCTTGCCGCCGCGCTCGCCTGTGCTGCCATGCTCTCCGCCTGCACCGGCAACTCCGACGACGGCAGCAGCGGCACCGCCGGCGCGGGGACCCCTGCGGTTGCACCGGAGGCCGCCCAGACCACGGCCACGTCGGCCGTGACCGCAGCTGCCACGTCGTCCCTCGATGCCACGGCGGCCGGCGCGGCCGCCCGCGACAAGGCCTTCGTCGGAGCGGCTCTCCAGTCGGCGAACGCGTATGCCAAGACCCTGCCCGGTCGCACGGCGGCGGAGAAGGCCGACACACAGCTGGCGACGACCGGCGTCAAGGTGCTCGCGATCTCGCGCGGCGGTGACGCGCCCCAGCAGGTGCTCGCCCAGACGACGTTGAAGAAGACCGGAGCGGCCGTCCTCGTGCTGCTCGTCGGCGGCCAGAACGGCGCCCCGTTCAAGGCGGCCGCGGTCACGCCCATGCTTCCCGACGCCAAGCTCGACGCCCTCGACCCCACGACCGACGGCTCGGCCGCCGTCGGCGACGGCTCAGGCCTCGCCGCCAAGCCCGACGACGTCATGGCAGCCTTCGCCGCATCGGTGAAGTACCCCAAGCCGACCGCGACCAAGCTGCTCGCCGCCGACCCGCTGTCGGAGCAGCTGCGCCAGTCGGCCGTCGCGCAGTCGCAGGCCCTGAACAACCAGGGCGCGTTCACGCAGGAGCACGAGCCCAAGGGCGTCGTCGGTGGGTTGCGCCTCAAGGACGGCAAGGGTGCCATCGTGTTCGCCCACCTCGTGCGCAACGACGCCATCGCCATGCGAACCCCCGTCAAGCTCACCCCGGCCAAGGACCTCACCCTCCTGACCGGCATCAAGCAGATCACCACGGAGGCCAACCTGACCTCCAACGAGATCGTCGCCATCGTCATCCCCGCGTCTGGACAGGCGCGCATCGTCGCCGCTTCGGACCAGCTCGTCGCCGGCTCGGGTCGGTGAGGGAGGATTGATCTATGAGTCACCAGCCATTCACCGCAGCAGCACTTCGCGGTGCCGTCGACCTGTCATCGCTCAAGCGTCCGGCCCAGCCGGCTGGCCCCGCCTCCGGCGCGGGCTCCACCTCCGCGGACGGTGCTGGCCTCGTCATCGAGGGCACTGACGCCTCGATCCGCGACGTCATCGCGGCCTCCGCCTCGCACCCTGTCGTCATGGTGCTGTGGACGCCGCGGCTGCAGGAGTCCGCCGACTTCGTCACGACCTTCGGGTCGGTCGCGCGTCGCTACGGCGGACGCTTCCAGCTCGTCACCGTCGACGTCGACGCCAACCCCACGATCCTGCAGGCCTTCCAGGTGCAGGCCGTCCCGGTCAGCTTCGCCTTCGTCCAGAGCCAGCCCGTGCCGCTCTTCGAGGGGGTGCAGCCCGAGGACCAGATCACCGCGGTCATCGACCAGGTGCTGCAGCTGGCTGCCCAGCACGGGGTCACGGGCACCGTCCCGTCCGGTGACGGCGCCGCTTCCGCCACGGACGAGCCGGAGCAGGAGCAGCCCCTGCCGCCCCTGCACCAGAAGGCCTTCGACGCCATCGAGGCGGGTGACCTCGATGGTGCCGCAGCCGCCTACCGCGAGGCTCTGGCCCAGAGTCCTGCCGACACGGACGCCAAGCTCGGCCTCGCCCAGGTGGGGCTGATGCAGCGCACCCAGGGCGCGGACCTGCAGGCCGCCCGCGCCGCTGCGGCAGCTGCCCCGACCGACGTCGACGCCCAGATCCTCGTCGCCGACCTCGACCTGCTCGGTGGTCACGTCGAGGACGCCTTCATGCGCCTCATCGACACCGTGCGCGTCACGGCTGACGCCGACCGCAACCGGGCGCGCGAGCACCTCGTCGAGCTCTTCGAGGTCGTGGGGGTCACGGACGAGCGCGTCGTCAAGGCGCGCAAGTCGCTCATGAGCGCCCTCTTCTAGGCCAGGCACTCACGTTCGACCGAAGAGCAGCTCGTCGCACCGGGCGACGAGCTGCTCTGTCGGGTCCAGGGGTCAGTCGGTCTCGGCCGTGAGGACGAGGGCGTCGTCCAGCCGGGCGACCACGTCGTCGGCGGCCCGCTCCGTGGAGCCCGTCGAGTCGGCGAGGTCCACCCACAGTCCCCAGTGCGGGGTCGACGGATCGGCGTCCTCGCGCACCACCACGACGTGGACGGGTTCGGGCTCGACCAGGTCGAGGAAGTCCTCGAGCCGGTCACCGAGGGCGTCCTCGGCGACGACGGCGTCGAAGCCCTCGAGCTGGTAGGTCTCGGCCACGGCGAGGGCGGCGGACCATCGCAGCAGTCGCAGCCTCAGCTGCTCGGACGTCGGCGGCTCGCCCCAGCCCCCCGGCGCTCCCGCCGTGAGGGCGTGCTCGAGCGCGGCACCGTCGACGAGGACCGCCCGCTCGAGGCGAGTCGTCACGGCTGAGGCGAGCGCGGCCCGGGCAGGCGCCCGAGCCGCGGTCACGAGCAGGAGCCGGCCGCGCGGGCCGGACTCGTCGACCTCGGTCATCCGCCGAGGGCCGCCGACACGACGTCCTTGGCCTCGGCCTGCACCCGGGCGAGGTGGTCGGCCCCCTGGAAGGACTCGGCGTAGATCTTGTAGACGTCCTCGGTGCCGGACGGGCGCGCCGCGAACCACGCGCTCTCCGTCGTCACCTTGAGGCCGCCGATCTTGGCGCCGTTGCCCGGCGCCTCGGTGAGCTTGCCCGTGATCGGCTCTCCTGCAAGGGTTTCCGCGGTGACGTCCTCGGGGGAGAGGGCGCCCAGCTTGGCCTTCTCCTCGCGTGACGCAGCCGCGTCGATCCTGGCGTATGCCGGGTTGCCGTGCCTGGCGGTCAGCTCGGCATAGTGCTGGCTGGGGGTCTTGCCGGTCGCCGCGAGGATCTCGGAGGCCAGCAGCGCCAGCAGGATCCCGTCCTTGTCGGTCGACCAGACGGTGCCGTCCTGGCGCAGGAAGCTGGCCCCGGCGGACTCCTCGCCACCGAAGCCCACGGAGCCGTCCAGCAGGCCCGGCACGAACCACTTGAAGCCCACCGGGACCTCGAGGAGGGTGCGTCCGAGGTCGCTCGCGACGCGGTCGATCATCGACGACGACACGAGAGTCTTGCCGATGGCCGTCGTCCCGGGCCAGCCGGGGCGCCCGCCGCCGTAGAGGTACTGGATCGCGACGGCGAGGTAGTGGTTGGGGTTCATCAGCCCGGCGTCCGGGGTGACGATCCCGTGCCGGTCGGCATCGGCGTCGTTGCCCGTCGAGATGTCGTAGGCGTCCTTGGCGTGGATCAGGGAGGCCATGGCCGACGGGGAGCTGCAGTCCATCCGGATCTTGCCGTCCCAGTCGAGCGTCATGAAGGCCCACTGCGGGTCGACGCGCGGGTTGACCACCGTGAGGTCCAGCCCGTGACGCTCGCCGATCTCGCCCCAGTAGGCGACCGACGCGCCGCCGAGCGGGTCGGCGCCGATGCGCACCCCGGCGTCGCGGATCCTGGCCAGGTCGACGACGTTGGGGAGGTCGTCGACGTAGGTGCCCATGAAGTCGTAGCTGCCGGCATCACTGCGGGCCTGCGCGAAGGGGACGCGCCTGACGTCCTTGAGCCCGTCCCGGATGAGGTCGTTGGCGCGCTTGGCGATCACCGAGGTCGCGTCGGTGTCAGCCGGACCACCGTGCGGCGGGTTGTACTTGAAACCACCGTCCGCCGGGGGGTTGTGCGACGGGGTCACGACGATGCCGTCGGCGAGCCCGCTGGAACCAGATGGCTTCCCGCGGTTGGCGCGCAGGATCGCGTGCGAGACGGCCGGAGTCGGTGTGAAGCCGTCGCGGTCGTCGACGAGCACCTGGACACCGTTGGCGACGAGCACCTCGAGGGCCGACCGCCATGCAGGCTCGGACAGCGCGTGCGTGTCGCGCCCGATGAAGAGCGGTCCGTCGAACCCCTGCGAGGTGCGGTAGTCGACGATGGCCTGCGTCGTGGCGAGGATGTGGTCCTCGTTGAAGGCGGTGCGCAGGCTCGAGCCGCGGTGCCCCGACGTGCCGAAGGCGACCTGCTGGTCGGGGTCGTCGACGTCGGGGTGCCGGTCGTAGTAGGCGCCGACGAGGGCGTCGACGTCGACGAGGTCCTCGGGCAGGGCCGGCTGACCGGCTCTCGGGTGGGTCATGAGGGGTCTCCGTTCGTGGTCGTGACGGCGGGTGCGGAGCCGGCGTCGCCGGGCGTTGCCCGACCCGCCGTGCCGACGGACGTCGAGGCGAGCGACGGCACCTCGGGCTCGTCGACGGGGACGAGCCAGACGGTCGACAGCCGCGGCACCGTGAGGTCCACGGCATACGGCTGGTCGTGCCAGGCCTCCGCCCTGGCCTCGACGACGAGACCGGCGCTGCTGGGGGCGTCGGGGTGGTAGCCGGCGGTGTCGAGCACGACGGTCCACCGCCCGCCGCGTGGCAGGCCGATCCGGTAGGACTCCTGCGTCTCGCCGCTGAAGTTCATGACGCAGGCGACGACGGGGGCGTCGGTCGACCGGTCGCCCTTGCCGAAACGCAACCACGAGAAGGTGTTGTGGGCGGCGTCGTCGGCCTCGAGCCACTCGAAGCCCGAACGGTCGGCGTCGAGCTCCCACAGGGCGCGGTGGCTGCGGTAGATGCCGTTGAGGTCCTTGACGAGGTTGTGCACGCGGTAGTGCAGCGGCTGCTCGAGCAGCCACCAGTCGAGGCTGCGGCCCTCGGACCACTCGGACTCCTGGCCGAACTCGCAGCCCATGAAGAGCAGCTGCTTGCCGGGGTGGCACCAGAGGTAGGCGAGGAACGCGCGCAGCGTCGCCACCTGCTCCACCCGCGAGCCACGCGACTTGCGCAGCAGCGAGCCCTTGCCGTGGACGACCTCGTCGTGGCTGATCGGCAGCACGAAGTTCTCGTCGAACGCGTACATGAGCGAGAACGTCAGCTTGCCGTGGTGGTAGCTGCGGTAGATGGGCTCCTCGCCGAGGTACTTCAGCGAGTCGTTCATCCAGCCCATGTTCCACTTGAAGCCGAAGCCGAGACCGCCCTGGTCGGTCGGCTTGGTGACGCCGGGCCACGTCGTCGACTCCTCGGCGATCGTGACGATGCCGCCGACGCGCTTGTAGGCGGTGCCGTTGGTCTCCTTGAGCAGCTCGACGGCCTCGAGGTTCTCGCGGCCGCCGTCCTTGTTGGGGACCCAGGCGCCCGGCTCGCGGGCGTAGTCGAGGTAGAGCATCGAGGCGACCCCGTCGACGCGCAGGCCGTCGAGGTGGAACTCCTCGAGCCAGTAGATCGCGTTGGCGACGAGGAAGTTGCGCACCTCGGGCCGGCCGTAGTCGAAGATGTTCGAGCCCCACTCGGGGTGCCAGCCCTTGCGGGGGTCCGGGTGCTCGTAGAGCGGCAGGCCGTCGAAGCGCGCGAGGGCCCACTCGTCCGTGGCGAAGTGCCCGGGCACCCAGTCGAGCAGGACCCCGATGCCGGCCCGGTGCAGCTCGTCGACGAGGAAGCGGAAGTCGTCCGGACGGCCCCAGCGTGAGCTCGGAGCGTAGTAGCCGGTCACGTGGTAGCCCCACGACGGCACGTAGGGGTGCTCCATGACGGGGAGGAACTCGACGTGGGTGAAACCGAGGTCGCGCACGTAGTTGACGAGGTGCTCGGCGAGCCCGCGGTAGCCCAGCTCCTGGCGCCACGATCCGAGGTGGACCTCGTAGATGCTCATCGGCCCCTGGTGGGCGTTGCTCGTGCGGCGGTGCTCCATCCAGTCGTCGTCACGCCACTCGTAGTGGGTCTCGGTGACGATGGCCGCCTGCTTGGGGGCCACCTCCGTCATGCGCGCCATCGGGTCGCTCTTGAGCCGGACGAGCTCGTCGGGCCCGCGCACGGCGAACTGGTAGTTCATCCCCTCCTGGGCCCCGGGCAGGAACAGCTCCCAGATGCCGCTCTCGCCGAGGGCGCGCATCGGGTGGGAGCGACGGTCCCAGTCGTTGAAGTCGCCGATGACGTGGACGGCCTTGGCGCGCGGCGCCCAGACGGCGAAGGACACGCCCCAGACGTCGCCGAGGGGCCCGGGGTAGTGGCGCACGTGTGCCCCGAGGACGGTCCACAGCTGCTCGTGGCGGCCCTCGTTGATGAGGTGCCGGTCGATCTCACCGAGCGTCGGCGCGAAGCGGTACGGGTCGTCCTGCTCGTGCTCGACGCCGTCGCCGTACTCGACGAGCAGCCGGTAGTCGTGCGTCGTGCCGAAGTCGGGCGAGGTCATCGACCAGATCCCGTCCCGGACGTGCTGCAGGTCGACCCGTTCACCCGAGTCGAGCCGGGCACCGACCCGGGTGGCGTACGGGCGGTAGGCGGTGATGGTGAGGCCGCCGGGGCCGACGTGGTGGCCGAGCAGGTCGTGGGGCTGTCCGTTGCGACCCTGGAGGAAGGCGGTGATGGCTGCGTCGTCCAGGGAGGGGCCCCGGGTGGTGTCGGTGGTCATGGCGTGCCTTCCTCAGTGGTGAGCCGCTCGACGGCGCCGAGCGGGATCGGCAGCCACGTGGGCCGGTTGCGCGCCTCGTAGACGACCTCGTACAACGCCTTGTCGAGCTCGAGCGCCCGGATCAGCGCCTGGGCGTCGGCGTCGGGTGCGCCCGCGACGGAGGCGTAGCCGTCGAGGAACACTGCGCGGCAGGCGGCAGCCCAGGCGGTCGCGTCGACGGGGGCCTCGGCCAGGGCGACAGAGCCAGCGGCGTAGTCGAACGACCGCAGCATCCCGGCGACGTCTCGCGCCGTGAGGTCGGGTCGTACGCGTTCGGTGAGCGGGCGCAGGGGCTCGCCCTCGAAGTCGAGGGCCACCCAGCCGCGCTCGGGCACGTCGAGCACCTGACCGAGGTGGTAGTCACCGTGGATCCGCTGCAGCGGCGGCCAGTGCACGTCGCGCACGGAGGCGACGACGCGTTCGACGGCGGCGGAGCAGGAGTCGAGCTCGGGCACGAGGGCGACAGCGGCGGCATACCTCTGTCGCATCGAGGCGACGACGGCCTCACGCGCCTCGGGCGTCACCTCGTGGGTGCCGAGCGAGTGCGCGAGCGCGCCGTGGATCTCGGCGGTGACGACACCGAGGTCGCGGGCCCGCTCGGTGAAGTCGGCGCCGGAGGCCGCGGCCACGAGGGCCACGCGCCAGGCGTCCTCGACACCCGGGATGAACTCCTGGGCGAAGGCGAGGTGTCCGTGCATCGGGGACCCGCCGACCGGGGAGTCCCAGGCGCCGGAGAGGTGCCCGATCGCCATCGGCACCCGGTCGGAACCCTCGGCGGTGAGAGCCGACTGCACGACGACGTCGGGGTTCTCGCCGTCCTGCAGGGTGCGGAAGACCTTGACGATGACCGGTTCGGCGGGGCCGCCCCCGGGCGCCGTCATGCGGCAGATGATCGAGGTGTTGGACTGCTCGCCGCTCAGCACCGTGGCCGAGGACACGGACCCGTGGGCGTGACCGGTCGACGAGCCCGTCGCGAGGGCGTTGCTGCCCGACGACGCCTGCGCCTCGTCGGAGACTCCCGACCCGAGGATGGTCGCCATCAGCTGGCCGACGTAGACGGGGTCGTGCGGGGCGTCGTAGACCCACCGGGTGCCGAGGACGCTGTGCTCCATGGTGCCGAGCAGGGCGTGCTCACCGCCCTCGAGCGGCGACGGCCGGTAGGTCAGCGGGACTTGGTAGACGACCGCGGGGGTCACGGTCTCGTCGGCGAGCAGCAGGGTCTCGCAGCCGACCTCTCCCTCGGGGTCCTCGAAGCGGAACCCGCCCACGCGGCGCAGCTGCGGCACGTGGCCCTTGCCGTGGTACCACCGCTGGCGCGGCATCCACTCGGTGACCATCTCGGTCTTGGTCGGCACGATCGACGCGCCCTTGTGCACGATGGCCATCAGCGGTTGTCCTCCCCGCCCCGCACGCGGAGCCAGAAGAAGTCACGCGAGCCGAGGGTCAGGGTGACCCGCCCGTCGCTCGCGACCCACGGGAACCCACTGCCCCCGAAGAGGTCGATGAGCTCCCGGCCCGCGAGGTGCTCGGGCAGCTGGATCGTCGCGGCCTGTGGGCGGCTCGAGAGGTTGTTGACGCAGAGCACGGCCTCGCCGGGCTCGTTCCCGTCGGGCTCCATGGTGCGCGTGAACGCGAGGATCGCGTCGTTGTCGGCCTCGACCACCGTGAAGTCACCGAGCCCGAAGACGGGGTGGCGTCCGCGGATCTGGAGCATCCCGCGGACCCAGTGGAGCAGCGAGGCCGAGGACGCCATCTGCGCCTCGACGTTGATGTTGTTGTAGTGGTAGACGAGGCTGCTGATGACGGGGAGGTAGAGCTTGCCCGGGTCGACGCTGGAGAAGCCCGCATTGCGGTCGGGGGTCCACTGCATCGGTGTGCGGACGGCGTCGCGGTCGGTGAGCCAGATGTTGTCACCCATGCCGATCTCGTCGCCGTAGTAGAGGCACGGTGACCCCGGGAGCGACAGGATGAGGGCGTGGATCAGCTCGATCTCGGGCCGTGAGTTGTCGAGCAGCGGCGCGAGCCGGCGACGGATGCCGACGTTGGCGCGCATCCGGGGGTCCGGCGCGTACCAGCCGTACATCGCGGCCCGCTCCTCGGGCGTGACCATCTCGAGCGTCAGCTCGTCGTGGTTGCGCAGGAAGGTGCCCCACTGGGTGCCGTTCGGGATGGCGGGGGTGTCCGCGAGCACGTCGATGATCGGCGCGGCCGTCTCCTCGCGCAGCGAGTAGTAGAGCCGGGGCATGACGGGGAAGTGGAAGCACATCTGGCACTCCGGCGCCTCCTCGGTGCCGAAGTAGTCGACGACCTCGGCCGGCGGCTGGTTGGCCTCCGCGAGCAGGATGCGACCGGGGTACTCGGCGTCGACCATGGCGCGCAGCTTGGCGAGGAACTCGTGCGTCTTGGGGAGGTTCTCGCAGTTGGTGCCCTCCTCCTCGAAGAGGTAGGGGACCGCGTCGAGGCGGAAGCCGTCGATGCCGAGGTCCATCCAGAACCGCACGATGTCGAACATCGCCTCCTGCACGGCCTCGTTCTCGAAGTTGAGGTCGGGCTGGTGGCTGAAGAAGCGGTGCCAGAAGAACTGCCGGCGCACCGGGTCGAAGGTCCAGTTGGACACCTCGGTGTCGACGAAGATGATGCGCGCGTCGTCGTAGCCGTCGTCGGTGTCGGACCAGACGTAGAAGTCACCGTAGGGGCCGTCCGGCTCGGCACGGCTCGCCTGGAACCACGGGTGCTGGTCGCTCGTGTGGTTCATGACGAAGTCGGTGACGATCCGGATGCCGCGGGCGTGTGCCTGCGAGACGAGCTCGGTGAACTCCGGCAGCGTCCCGAACTCGGGCAGCACCGCCTTGTAGTCCGCGATGTCGTAGCCACCGTCGCGCAGGGGAGAGGCGTAGAAGGGCGGCAGCCACAGGCAGTCGACCCCGAGCCACTGGAGGTAGTCGAGCCGGTTGATCAGTCCGGTGAAGTCACCGGCGCCGGAGCCCTTGGAGTCGGCGAAGGCGCGAACGAGCACCTCGTAGAAGACTGCCTTCTTGAACCACTGGGGGTCGTGCTTCAGGCCGGGCTGGGACAGGTTGAGGCCCTGCATGCGTCAGTGGCTCCTCACGTGGATGATGTGGACGGGCTCGGAGTCGGGCCCCAGTCGGACGAAGTTGTCCTGGCGCCATTCCCACGTCTGGTTCGTGATGTGGTCGTGTGCCTCGAAGGTCGACCACGTGGCCATACCCAGAGCCTCCATGTCGAGATGCACCCACGTCTCACGGGTCGCGTGCGGGTCGAGGTTGGCGATGACGAGCACCGTGTCGCGCTCACCCGTCTCCCGGTCGACGATCCGGGACTTGCTGAAGACGAGGACGTTCTCGTCGTCGGCAGCGTGGAAGCGCAGGTTGCGCAGCCAGCGCAGGGCCGGGTGCCAGCCGCGGATGTCGTTGAGGCGCTTGAGGTACCAGGCGAGGGACCGGCTCTCGAGGGGACCGCCCGGCTCGTAGAGGTACCACTGACGGTCCTTGTACTCGTACTTCTCGTTGTCGATCTGCTCCTCGGCCCCCGGACGGGCCACGTGCTCCATCAGCTCGTAGCCGGCGTAGATGCCGTAGGTCGGCGACATCGTCGCCGCGACGGCCGCGCGCAGCTTCCACGCGGTCGGGCCGCCGTACTGCATGTAGGGCGTGAGGATGTCGTGCGTCGTCGGCCAGAACGAGGGGCGCATGTAGGCCGACCCGGAGGTCTCGCCCGCGAGCTCGCGGCCGTACTCCTCGAGCTCCCACTTGGCATTGCGCCACGCGTAGTAGGTGTAGCTCTGCTGGAAGCCGGCCTTGGCCAGCTCGTGCATCATGGCCGGCTTGGTGAACGCCTCCGAGAGCCAGATCGTCTCGGGGTGGGTGAGGGCTACGTCGGCGATCAGCCACTGCCAGAAGGCAACCGGCTTCGTGTGCGGGTTGTCCACGCGGAAGATGCGCACGCCGTGGTCGAGCCACACCTGGATGACCCTGCGGACCTCGGCGTACGCCGCGGCGGGGTCGTTGTCGAAGTTCAGCGGGAAGATGTCCTGGTACTTCTTCGGCGGGTTCTCGGCGTAGGCGATGGTGCCGTCGGCGCGGGTCGTGAAGAGCGAGGGGTGCGTCTGCACCCACGGGTGATCCGGTGAGGCCTGCAGGGCGATGTCGAGCGCGACCTCCATCCCGGCGCGCCCCGCCTCGGCGACGAAGTGGTCGAAGTCCTCGAACGTGCCGAGGTCGGGGTGGATCGCGTCGTGCCCACCGTCGGGCGAGCCTATGGCGTAAGGAGATCCGGGATCACCGGGCTCGGCACTGAGGGAGTTGTTGCGGCCCTTGCGGGCCGTCGTGCCGATCGGGTGGATCGGGGTCAGGTAGACGACGTCGAAACCCATCTCGGCGATGGCCGGGAGCCGCTTGGCCGCGGACCGGAAGGTGCCCGAGACCCAGACACCTGTCGTCTCGTCCCGGTGCGCTCCCTCGGAGCGCGGGAAGATCTCGTACCAGGCGCCGTAGAGAGCGCGCTCGCGCTCGACGAGCAGGGAGTAGGCCGGTGAGGTCGACACGAACTCGCGCAACGGCACGAGCGATGCGAGCCCCGTGATCTCGGGAGAGGTTGCCGCACCGAAGCGGTGGGCGGCGGGGGACCGGGTGTCACCGAGCGCGACGACGCCCTTGTCGATCTCGGACGCGTCGACCCCCAGACCGCGCACGGAGTCGGCGAAGCGCTGGAGCACGCGGACGCCCTCGGCACACATGAGGTCCTCGTCGACGCCGGCGGCGATCTTGATGCCGGCGTCGTGCACCCAGGTCGCATAGGGGTCGGACCACCCCTCGACGCGGTAGGTCCACCAGCCCTCGCGGTCGGCCACGACGGAGGCGGACCACTCGGAGAGTCCGGGGTTGTCGCTGTGCATCGCGAAGTAGTGGTCCGAACCGTCGGGGTCGGTCAGCACGGCCGTCGCGTTGACGGCGTCGTGGCCCTCGCGGAAGACCTTGGCCCGGACGGTGAACTCTTCGCCGACGACCGACTTCGTGGGGCGGGTGCCGCCGTCGACGAGAGGACGGACGTCGCTCACGGGGATCCGTCCCATGGGGAGCGCGCCACCCGGCATACGCTCCACGGTCGGCGGGGTGCTCACGGGGTGGTCGGGGGCGAGGTGGACGGCTCCTGCCGCGGTGTCGTCGACGAAGGCGGTGTCTGCGGTCGGGGTGGCATCGTCGCGTCGGGCTGGGGGTGGGGCGGCGGTGCGCACGCGGTTCGGCTTGCTGGAACGATGCTTCTTCGCTGAGCCAGTCACGTGTTCGACCGTATCGAAGTTGCAGCGTTTGGCCCATGAGGCGGCGCGGGTCCGTCCGCTGGGTGAAACCCCGCTGCAAGGGTTGCAAGAACCCGTCATGGCGACCCCTATGCTGTCCCCTTGTGAAGGCCATCCGTCGCTTCAGCGTCCGCACCGTCCTGCCGAGCCGCATCGAGGGTCTCGGCGTCCTCGCGAGCAACCTCCGCTGGTCCTGGCACCCGCCGACCCGAGACCTCTTCGAGAGCATCAGTCCGCGCAAGTGGGCCCAGGCGGGGGAGGACCCCGTCAAGCTCCTCTCGCGTCTGTCCGCCGACGAGCTCGCCGCCCTGGCTGCCGACGACGACTTCGTCGGCCGCGTCGCGGCCGCCAACGAGGACCTGCACCACTACCTCACCGACGAGCGCTGGTACCAGTCGTGGAGCCGTGAGCAGGAGGCCGCCGGCAAGGCAGCCCCCGCCGCGGTCGCCTACTTCAGCCCCGAGTTCGGCATCACGGCGGTGCTGCCGCAGTACTCCGGCGGCCTCGGCATCCTCGCCGGTGACCACCTGAAGTCGGCCTCTGACCTCGGCGTGCCGATCGTCGGCGTCGGTCTCTTCTACAAGACCGGCTACTTCAAGCAGTCCCTCAACCGCGACGGCTGGCAGGTCGAGACCTACCCGGTGCTCGACCCCGACGGCCTGCCGCTGGCGCTGCTGCGCGAGGAGGACGGCACCCCCGCCGTCGTCACCGTCAGCCTGCCCGCCGGCCGCGAGCTGCACGCCCACGTCTGGAAGGCGCAGGTGGGCCGGGTTCCCTTGCTCCTCCTCGACTCCGACGTCGCCGGCAACGACGAGCAGACCCGCAAGGTCACCGAGTCGCTCTACGGCGGAAGCGGCGACACCCGCCTCGAGCAGGAGCTGCTCCTCGGCATCGGCGGCGTGCGCGCCCTGCGCCTGTGGTCCCGGCTGTCCGGCGACCCGACGCCGGAGGTCTACCACACCAACGAGGGCCACGCCGGCTTCCTCGGGGTCGAGCGCATCACGGAGCTCGTCCGCGACCACGGCCTCACGTTCGACGACGCCCTCGAGGCCGTCCGCGCGGCGACCGTCTTCACGACGCACACGCCCGTGCCCGCCGGCATCGACCGCTTCGACGCCGCCAAGATCAACCTCTTCTTCGGGGGAGCCAACGCCATCCCCGGCGTCCCGGTCGAGCGGCTGCTGGCCCTCGGCGCCGAGGACTACGAGGGTGGTCAGCCCGGCATCTTCAACATGGCCGTCATGGGCTTGCGCCTCGCCCAGCGGGCCAACGGCGTCTCCCAGCTGCACGGTGTCGTCAGCCGCGAGATGTTCGACGGCCTGTGGCCGGGCTTCGACGACGTCGAGGTCCCGATCTCCAGCATCACCAACGGTGTCCACGCTCCGACGTGGGTCGACCGAGCGGTCTACGACGTCGCTCGCACCTATCTCGGCACCGCCGACATCGCCGGCGAGGACGCCTGGGGCCGCATCGACGAGGTGCCGGCCGACGCAGTCTGGTCGACCAAGCGCGTCATGCGCGAGAAGCTCGTCGCCGACGTGCGTCGTCGCGTGCGGTCCTCTTGGCAGAAGCGCGGCGCGAGCGACGCCGAGCTCGGCTGGGTCGACGACGTTCTCGACCCGGACGTCCTGACGATCGGGTTCGCCCGACGCGTGCCGACCTACAAGCGCCTCACCCTGATGCTCCGCGACCCGGAGCGGCTCAAGCGGCTCCTGCTCCACCCCGAGCGCCCGGTGCAGCTCGTCATCGCCGGCAAGTCGCACCCCGCCGACGAGACCGGCAAGCGCCTCATCCAGGAGATGGTCCGCTTCGCCGACGACCCCGAGGTGCGCCACCGGATCGTCTTCCTGCCGAACTACGACATCGCCATGGCCCAGCACCTCTACCCCGGCTGCGACGTCTGGCTCAACAACCCGCTGCGTCCCTTCGAGGCGTGCGGCACGTCGGGCATGAAGGCGGCTCTCAACGGCGGCCTCAACCTCTCGATCCTCGACGGGTGGTGGGACGAGTGGTTCGACGGCCGCAACGGCTGGGCCATCCCGACCGCGGACGGTGTCGAGGACGCCGACCGGCGTGACGACATCGAGGCCTCGGCGCTCTACGACCTCATCGAGAACGACGTCGCGGCGAAGTTCTACGACCGCGACGCCGCCGGACTGCCGCAGGGGTGGATCGACATGATGACCCACACCCTGAAGACGCTCGGCCCCAAGGTGCTGGCGAGCCGCATGGTTCAGGACTACACCGAGCGGCTCTACAGCCCCGCTGCGGGTGCCGGTCGCTCGGTCGGGGGGTCGGACTTCGCCGGCGCCAAGGACCTGGCGGCCTACAAGACGAAGATCCGCGCCGCGTGGCCGAAGGTCCGGGTCGAGCACGTCGAGCCCTCGGGCCTGTCGGACTCGCCGCAGATCGGCGACGTCCTCGACCTGCGCGCCTACGTCACGCTCGACGGCCTGACGCCCGACGACGTCGAGGTGCAGCTCGTCCACGGGCACGTCAACGACGTCGACGAGCTGTGGGGCATGGAGGTCGCGCCGCTGGCCCTCGTGGAGTCCTACGAGGACGGTCGCCACCAGTTCGCCGGCTCGCAGCCGCTGCGGCGCACCGGCTCGTTCGGCTACAGCGTCCGGGTCGTGCCGAAGCACGCCGGCCTCGCCGGACCGGCCGAGCTCGGTCTCGCGCGCAACGCCTGACGCTCGCAACCGACGGAGAGCCCGGACCCCGACGGGGTCCGGGCTCTCCCGTGTCCGGCGGGCGTGTGCCGTCAGCGGCGCCGCCGGCCGCGCCTGGCGGTCAGGCCGCTTCGACCGGGCGCCAGACGCGCATCGACGCCGCGCCCATCTGGACGAAGTGGCCCGCGGGGACGGGATCGCCGGGGGGAGTGGGCCGCTCGTCGGTGCTGTCCCAGAGGAGCTCGTATGCCGTCGCGCCGGGCGCCGCCGGGAGCGTCACGTCGACCGCACCTGCCGACCCGTTGACGACGATGAGGACCGACCGCTCCGAGGTCGCTGCCCCGTTGTAGAGGCCCTGGAGCACGGAGACAGCGGGACCGTCCCAGCGCTCGCCCATCGGCTCACCGTCGGCTCCGAACCATGCGAGGTCGGTCGAGCCGTCGGCGTGGACCCGCCTGCCGGAGAAGAAGGTCCGCTGTCGAAGGACAGGGTGCTCGTGCCGCAGCCGCACAAGGTGACGGGTGGTCTCGAGGAGGTCCTCCTGCCACAGCTCCAGGTCCCACGCCATCCAGCTGATCTCGTTGTCCTGG
Source organism: Terrabacter ginsenosidimutans (assembly GCF_039539425.1). NCBI lineage: Bacteria > Bacillati > Actinomycetota > Actinomycetes > Micrococcales > Intrasporangiaceae > Terrabacter > Terrabacter ginsenosidimutans. The sequence goes on from NZ_BAABDC010000002.1 coordinate 285,093, forward strand.
GAGTACGGGTTGTTGTTGCCGCGCTGGCTGCGTCCCAGCTCGTCACCCGCGTTGAGCATCGGCACTCCGGTGGAGAGCAGGAGCGTCCCGAGCAGGTTGCGCATGGACCGCCGCCGAGCCGCCGAGATGTCGGGGTCGTCCGTTCGGCCCTCGACACCGTGGTTCCAGGACCGGTTGTCGTTGGAGCCGTCGGTCCCGCTGTGTCCGTTGGCGCCGTTGTGCTTGGTGTCGTAGACGGTGAGGTCTGCGAGGCTGAACCCGTCGTGGGCGGTGACGAAGTTGACGGACGCGATCGTGCCCCGGTCGTGCCGGTCGAAGAGGTCCTGGGACCCGGCGAGCCGTGTCGCCAGCTCGCGCACGCCGTGGCCGATGCCGCCCGAGGCGGAGGCGGCGAGGTCGCGCAGCCAGAACGTGCGGGTCGCGTCACGGTAGCGGTCGTTCCACTCCGAGAACGGCGGGGGGAACTGGCCGGTGCGCCAGCCGTGGAGGCCGAGGTCCCACGGTTCGGCGATGAGCTTCGTGCGTGAGAGCACCGGGTCGGTGCGCAGCGCCACGAGGAAGGGGTGGTCGCGGTCGTAGCCGTCGTCCTTGCCGCGGGCGAGCGCGACGGCGAGGTCGAAGCGGAAGCCGTCGACGTGACACTCCTGCACCCAGTAGCGCAGCGAGTCGAGGACCATGCGCGCGACGACGGGGTGCGTCAGGTCGAGCGTGTTGCCGCAGCCGGTGACGTCGATGTCGCGACCTCGCCCGTCGACGCGGTAGTAGGCGCGCTGGTCGAGGCCGCGCCACGAGAGCGTCATGCCCTCCCGGGAGTTCTCGGCCGTGTGGTTGTAGACGACGTCGAGGAGCACCTCGATGCCCGCGGCGTGCAGCTGCTTGACCATCGACTTGAACTCGTCCAGGGCGCCCTGCGGGTCGTCGGTCGACGCGTACGCCGCGTGCGGCGCGAAGAAGCCGAGCGTGTTGTAGCCCCAGTGGTTGGTCAGCCCGCGCAGCACGAGGTCGGGCTCGTGCGTGAAGGTGTGGACCGGGAGCAGCTCGAGTGCCGTGACCCCAAGGCGCTTCAGGTGGTCGACGAAGGCGGGGTGGGCGAGGCCGGCATACGTCCCACGGAGCTCGTCGGGGACGTCGGGGTGCAGCATCGTGGCGTTCTTGACGTGGACCTCGTAGATCAGCGACTCGGTGAGCGACCGTCTCGGGAAATCGTCTGCCCCCCAGTCGAACTCGTCGTCGACGATGACGCAGCGTGGCATGTGCGGTGCCGAGTCGCGGTCGTCGCGGACCCAGAGGTCGCCCCGGAGGTCGGAGCCGACGCGGTGGGCGTAGAGGGCGGGATCGAGGTGCACGCCGCCCTCGACGGCGCGCGCGTAGGGGTCGAGCAGCAGCTTCGCCGGGTTGTGCAGCAGCGACCGGTCGGGGTCCCAGTCGCCGTCGACGCGGAAGGCGTAGCGCTGGCCGGTCCGGACGCCCGGCACGGTGTCGAACCAGGTCCCGTGGGCGCGGTGGCGCAGCGTCACGCGCCGCTCCGTCGTCGTGCCGTCGTCGGCCTCGTCGAACAGGCAGACCTCGACCGAGCGCGCGTGGCCGGCGTAGACGCAGAACTGGGCGCCGTCGGTGGTCAGTCGCACCCCGAGCTCCGGGGGCAGGTCGGGCATCGCGTGCGGCGGCGGACACATGTGTCAGAGCGTAGGGGGTGGCCCACCACACGCCCGGGTCGGATCGACCTCACCGCGCAGGCTCGTTACGGTTGACGCATGACCGATCCGACTTCGCTGCCCAACTTCATGCCGAGCACGCCTGATGCCGGCCCCACCCCGAGCCCCAACGGCGCCCCTGCGGGCGACGCCCCGGTGCGCGACCGCATCCTCGAGGTCCTGAAGGGCCTCGGTATCGAGGCGAGCATCGACGGCGACGGCGACCTCGAGTTCGCCATCGTCGACGACCAGGGCACGAGCACCACCCTCTTCGCCCGGGTCGCCGAGGGCGACCTGGCGCTGGTGCGCTTCTTCGGCCAGTGGCAGCTCGCCGACCCCGTGTCGCCCGACCGCAACGAGCGCCTCGCCCGCTGCAACGACCTGACGATGCAGCTCAACATCGTCAAGCTCTCGCTCGTCCAGGAGAGCCTCGTCGTCTCCGCCGAGCACGTCATCACCCCGAACGCCGACCTCGACATCCTCGTGCCGCTCTCGGTCAACCACATCCTCCAGAGCGTCGGCTTCTTCTTCCAGTCCTGGCTCCCGATCGACGACGCGCCTGCCGGCACCCTCGGCGACGCCTGATGGGCGAGTTCGTCCGGCTCGAGGTCGAGGACGGCATCGCCACGATCCGCCTCGACCGGCCCAAGATGAACGCCCTCAACATCCAGGTCCAGGAGGAGATCCGCGAGGCGGCGACCGAGGCCACCGCGCGCACCGACGTCAAGGCGGTCATCGTCTACGGCGGCGAGCGGGTCTTCGCGGCCGGGGCGGACATCAAGGAGATGCAGGCGATGTCGTACACCGACATGGTCGAGCGCTCCGGCCCGCTCATGAGCTCGATCAGTGCGGTCGCGCGGATCCCCAAGCCGGTGATCGCCGCGATCACGGGCTATGCGCTCGGAGGCGGCTGCGAGCTCGCCCTCGCGTGCGACTTCCGCGTCGTCGCCGACGACGCGAAGCTCGGCCAGCCGGAGATCCTCCTCGGAGTCATCCCCGGCGCCGGTGGCACACAGCGCCTCTCGCGTCTCGTCGGTGCCTCGCGCGCCAAGGAGATCATCTTCAGCGGACGCTTCGTCGACGCCTCGGAGGCCCTCGCCATCGGTCTCGCCGACAAGGTCGTGCCGGCCGCCGACGTCTACACCGCGTCCCGGGAGTGGGCGTCCACCTTCGTCGGTGCCGCGTCGTATGCCGTCCGCGCCGCCAAGGAGGCCATCGACCGTGGTCTCGAGGTCGATCTCGAGACGGGTCTCGAGATCGAGCGGATGCTCTTCGCGTCCCTCTTCGCGACGAGGGACCGAGAGATCGGCATGACCTCGTTCGTCGAGCACGGTCCCGGCAAGGCGCAGTTCGAGGGTCGATGACCCCACCGCTGGACGTCCTCGTGTTCTACTCGCCCGTCGAGTCGACCGAGGACGTCCTCGCGGCGGTGTTCGCCGCGGGCGCGGGAGCGATCGGTGACTACCGCGAGTGTGCCTTCGTCACGCGCGGCACGGGCCGGTTCCGGCCGGTCGGCGACGCCAACCCCACGATCGGTGTCGTCGGTGACCTCGAGAAGGTCGCAGAGGACCGCGTCGAGCTCGTCCTCGACCGTGCGCGGCGGACCGACGTCGTGGCGGCCCTCCGGGCTGCCCACCCCTACGAGGAGCCGGCCTTCCACATCCTCGAGTCCGCCGACCCCGACGCCGGCTGACCGACCCCGGCGGGTCCTGTGCGGTTTCGTGGCGCTCAGGAGGTCTTGAAGCCGCCGTTGCTGTGGAGCAGCTGACCGTTGATCCAGCTCCCGGCGTCGGAGAAGAGGAACCGGACCAGATCTGCCGTGTCGCGCGCGGTTCCAAGGCGGCCGGCCGGGGTGCCGGCCACCCCGAGGGCGCGACTCTCCTCGTCCATCCAGCCAGTGTCGATGGGTCCCGGGTTGATGACGTTGGCCCGGACGCCGCGGTCGGCGAGCTCCACCGCCGCCGCGATGACGATCCGGTCGAGTGCCCCCTTGCTCGAGCCGTAGGGCAGGTTGTGCGCCGTGTGGTCGCTGGTCAGGGCCACGATGCGGGCGGCCGGGTCGCCCGCAGGCCGCTCGGGGAGCCGTTCCGCGACGGCCCGGACGAGCAGCCACGTCGCGCGGGCGTTGACGGCGTAGTGCCGGTCCCAGCTCTCGAGCGACGTGGAGAGGATGCCGCTGTCGACGGACTCGCAGTGCGAGATCACGAGCCCCGTGACGGTACCGAGCCGCTCGGTGGCGGCCCCGACGAGCGCGTCCGGCGTCGACGGGTCGGCGAGGTCGCCCGGCAGCAGCTCGACGCGGCGGCCGAGGGCACGGCACTCCTCGGCGACCGCGGCAGGGTCGTCGGCGCCGCGCTCGTAGCCGAGGCGGTCGTCGTAGGGCTGCCAGTGGCCGAGGGCGAGGTCCCAGCCGTCGGCAGCGAGCCCGAGGGCGAGCTCGGCCCCGATCGAGCGCCGGCGCCCGACGCCGGTGACGAGGGCGACGCGGGCAGCTGCGGGGGAGCCGGGGGAGACGTGCGACATAGGCCCCATCCTCCGCAGCGGATGCGCCTGCGGACAAACGGTTATGCCGCGATCGGCTGCCACCTCCGGAGGCGACCCGGGGTGCGAGAGGCCGCACACGGCATACGCCACGGTGGCTGGTGGTGAGCGTCACGCCAGACGCGTGCGGACTGAGCGGGCGCTCAGTGAGAGGATGGCGGGCAGTGCCGGAGCGACCTCCGGCAGCTCCATGAGCACCACCACCAGCAACGGAAGAGGACGTTCACCCATGAACATCGTCGTCTGTGTCAAGTACGTGCCGGACGCCCAGGCCGAGCGCACGTTCAACGCAACTGACAACACGACCGACCGCGAGAACGTCGACGGCCTGCTGTCGGAGCTCGACGAGTACGCCGTCGAGGAGGCCCTGAAGATCGTCGAGGCCGGCGAGGGTGAGGTGACCGTGCTGACGGTCGGCCCCGACGCCGCTGCCGACGCCATCAAGAAGGCGCTGCAGATGGGCGCCCACAAGGGTGTGCACGTCAGCGACGACGCCATCCACGGCTCGGACGCCATCGCGACCTCGCTCGTGCTCGCCGAGGCCATCAAGAAGATCGGGGACGTCGACCTCGTCGTCACCGGCATGGCCTCGACCGACGGCACCATGGGCGTCGTCCCGGCGATGCTCGCCGAGCGCCTCGGGCTGCCGGCCGTGACGTTCGCGTCCGAGCTGGCCGTCGAGGGCACCACGGCGACGATCCGCCGCGACGGCGACGCCTCCACCCAGACGATCACGGCGACGCTCCCGGCCCTCGTGTCGGTTACCGACCAGATCAACGAGCCGCGCTACCCCTCGTTCAAGGGGATCATGGCGGCCAAGAAGAAGCCCGTCGAGCAGTGGAGCCTCGCCGACCTCGGCGTGGACGCCTCGCAGGTCGGCCTCGACGCCGCGTGGACGAAGGTCGAGTCCTTCGCCGCCCGCCCGCCGCGCACGCAGGGCGAGATCGTCGCCGACGAGGGCGACGGCGGCAGCAAGCTCGCCGCGTTCCTCACCGAGCGCAAGTTCGTCTGACCTTCCTCTTGAACTTCCCAGCCAGCAAAGGAGATCCGCACCATGGCTGAAGTACTCGTGCTCGTCGACCACGTCGACGGCAAGGTTCGCAAGACCACGTCGGAGCTGCTGACGATCGCGCGCCGCCTCGGCGAGCCGTCCGCCGTCTTCGTCGGCAGCGGCTTCGACGCCGCGAAGGAGACCCTCGCCCGCTTCGGCGCCGAGAAGATCTACCGCGTCGAGTCGCCCGAGGTGCTCGAGCACCTCGTCGTGCCCCAGGCCGAGCTGCTCGCCCAGCTCGTCGCGGACAAGGCGCCCGCTGCCGTCCTCGTGCCGTCCTCCCCGGAGGGCAAGGAGATCGCTGCCCGCCTCGCCATCAAGACCGAGTCGGGCCTGATCACCGACGCCGTCGACGTCCAGGCCGCCGACGGTGGCGTCACCACCACGCAGTCGGTCTTCGCCGGCTCCTACACGGTGTCCGCCACGGTCACCAAGGGCACGCCCATCGTCGCCGTCAAGCCCAACTCGGCCACCCCCGAGGAGGCCGCCGGCGCCGCCGCCGACGAGGTGCTTGACTTCGCACCGTCCGAGGCCGCCAAGGGCGCCAAGGTCACCGAGTCCAAGCCGAAGCAGGCCACCGGGCGCCCCGAGCTGACCGAGGCCGCCATCGTGGTCTCCGGCGGCCGCGGCACCGCGGGCGACTTCTCCAAGGTCGAGGACTTCGCCGACTCCCTCGGCGCCGCCGTCGGTGCGAGCCGTGCCGCGGTCGACGCCGGGTGGTACCCCCACACCTCGCAGGTCGGCCAGACCGGCAAGCAGGTGAGCCCGCAGCTCTACGTCGCGTGCGGCATCTCCGGTGCGATCCAGCACCGCGCCGGCATGCAGACGAGCAAGACCATCGTGGCCGTCAACAAGGACAACGAGGCCCCGATCTTCGAGCTCGTCGACTTCGGCGTCGTGGGAGACCTCTTCACCGTCCTCCCGCAGGCCACCGACGCGATCAAGGCCGCCAAGGACTGACCGGACGTTCGTCCACACCGCCGAGAGGCCACGAACCGGGACCCGGTTCGTGGCCTCTCGACGTGTGTGGCTCCGGCGGGTGCTGCCCAGGGTCAGGCGGCCTCGGTGTCGAGGTCGAGGCGGGCCGTCTGGCGGGCCCAGCTCTCGAGGCGCTCACGGTTGAGGGCGTAGGCCGACCGCCCGGTTCCCAGGGTCCACCACGCCCCGCGCAGCGCCTCCGAGGGCAGCCGCACCGGACGGCCGCTGGTGCTGCGTCGCCACTCGAGCCGGCCGCTCGACGACACCCGCCGCACGTCCCGCCGGTCGACCGTGGTCGTGGCCAGGGTGTTGTGCACCCGCAGGCTCCTGGCCCCCAGCTCGATCCGGGCCGACCAGGCGCGCCACCCGAGGGCAAGAGCGACGGCCAGGCACACGGCATACGTGATCGCCGCCGGGAGCGACGGCACGAGGCGCACGAGGAGGCGCGCCACGAAGTAGCCGACGAGCGGGCACGTGAGCCCGGCGACGGCGCGGTGTGCGGCGGGCGCGCGCAGCCGGCTACCGCCGGTGCCCTCATGGCTGCCACCCATGGGGCCGATCATAAACAGGTGGGTGCGCCGATGGGAGGGCTGCGACCGTCACGTCCCGTCACGGTCGGGGCGGGCACTCCCGGCGGCCTAGAATCGGTGGGGTGACTGCCTATCTCGACCATGCGGCGACCACGCCGATGCTCCCCGCCGCCCTCGCGGCGATGACGGAGCAGCTCGCGGTCGTGGGCAACGCCTCCTCCCTGCACCGGACCGGCCGAGCGGCTCGGCGCGCCGTCGAGGAGTCACGCGAGAAGATCGCGCGCTGCCTCGGCGCTCGTCCCTCCGAGGTGGTCTTCACCTCGGGCGGTACGGAGTCCGACAACCTCGCGGTCAAGGGGACCTACTGGGCCCGCCGTGACCGCGACCCGGGGCGGGTGCGCCTGCTCGTGGGCGCGACGGAGCACCACGCCGTCCTGGACTGCGTCGACTTCCTCGTGGCCCACGAGGGCGCCAAGGTGACCTGGCTCGAGTGCACGCCCGAAGGGCTCGTCGAGCCCGCGACGGTGCGCGCCGCCATCGAGTCCGACCCCGAGTCCGTCGCGCTCGTGTCGGTGATGTGGGCCAACAACGAGGTCGGCGCGGTGCAGGACGTCCGGGCGCTCGCCGACGTGGCCCATGAGTTCGGGGTGCCGCTGCACACCGACGCCGTACAGGCGGCCGGGCACCTGCCCGTCGACTTCGCCGCGTGCGGCGCCGACCTCATGTCCGTGACGGCGCACAAGCTCGGCGGACCCATCGGCGTCGGCGCCCTCGTCGTCCGCCGTGGAGCGGATCTCGTCCCGCTCACGCACGGCGGTGGACAGGAGCGCCAGGTGCGCTCCGGCACGCTCGACACGCCGGCCATCGTCGGTTTCGCCGCCGCTCTCGTCGAGGCGACGGAGTCGATGGACGCCGAGGCCGCGCGGCTCGTGGCCCTGCGTGACGACCTCATCGACCGTGCCATGGCGATCTCGCCCGACATCCGGCCGTCCGGCGTGTGGCGGCGCGGCGACGGGGCGAGCCGGCTCCCGGGCAACGTGCACCTGCTCGTGCCCGGCTGCGATGGTGACTCCCTGCTCTACCTCCTCGACGCCGCCGGCGTCTCGTGCTCGACCGGCTCGGCGTGCCAGGCGGGCGTGCCGCAGCCGAGCCACGTGCTGCTCGCCATGGGGGTGGCCGAGAGCGACGCGCGAGGGGCGCTGCGCGTGACCCTGGGGCACACCTCGACCCCCGCCGACGTGGACGCGTTCATCGAGGCGCTGCCCGCCGCCATCGAGCGGGCCCGCCGTGCCCGGGAGGCGACCGCGTCGTGAAGGTCGTGGCTGCGATGAGCGGAGGCGTCGACTCGGCGGTCGCCGCGGCGCGCATGCTCGACGCCGGGCACGACGTCGTGGGCGTCCACCTGGCCCTGAGCCAGAGTGCCGCGACGCTGCGCGAGTCGGCCCGCGGCTGCTGCACCATCGAGGACGCGGGTGACGCGCGGCGCGTGGCCGACGTGCTGGGGATCCCCTTCTACGTCTGGGACATGGCCGCTCGCTTCAAGCGGGACGTCGTCGACGACTTCCGCGCCGAGTACGCCGCGGGCCGCACACCCAACCCGTGCCTGCGCTGCAACGAGAAGATCAAGTTCGCCGCCCTGCTCGACAAGGCGCTCGCGCTCGGCTTCGACGCGGTCGCCACGGGGCACTACGCCCAGGTGGTCGAGGTCGACGACGGGCACGGGGGAGCCCGGCGCGAGCTGCACCGCGCGGTCGACTCGGCCAAGGACCAGAGCTACGTCCTCGGGGTGCTCGACGCCGACCAGCTGGCCCGGTCCTTCTTCCCGCTCGGTGACACGACGAAGCCGCAGATCCGTGAGGAGGCGGCCGAGCGCGGCTTCTACATCGCGCGCAAGCCCGACAGCCATGACGTCTGCTTCATCCCGGACGGTGACACGCGCGGCTGGCTGACGCGCGAGCTCGGCGCAGCGCCCGGCGACATCGTCGACACCAGCGGCGACGTGGTCGGGCACCACGAGGGCGCCTTCGCCTACACCGTCGGCCAGCGCCGCGGACTCGGTCTCTCACGGCCCGCCGCGGACGGCGAACCGCGATACGTCCTCGAGGTGCGCCCGGAGACCAACCAGGTCGTCGTCGGCGCTGCCGACCTGCTCGGCGTCAACGCCATCACCGGCCACCACGCTCGGTGGTGCGGTCCGGCGCCGGAAGGCGTGGTCCGGGTGGGTGCGCAGGTGCGGGCGCACGGCGAGGAGTATGCCGCGAGCGCCTGGGCCGAGGGCGACCGCGTCGAGGTGCGGCTGGAGAGCCGCGTCCGAGGCGTGGCCCCGGGGCAGTCCGTCGTGCTCTACGACGGCACCCGCGTCGTGGGGTCGGCGACCATCGCCACATCCAGGCTCGAGCGCACCGGGCACGGCGCAGCCACCTCCGTCAGGTGAGGGACCGGCTCCACGTGACCGTGCGGGCGCGTGGCCGAAAGCCCATCGAGCGGTAGAGCCGCTGGGGGCCCGGGTAGCCGTCGTCTCCACGCGGGCTGACCTGTGCCACCGTGCCGCCCACCTGCGCCAGCCGGTGCAGGGCAGCCAGAGTGACTGCGCCGCCGAGCCCGCGTCCGCGGTGCCCCGGGACGCAGCCGACCGGCTCGACCAGCCCCGCCCCGTTCACCTCGTCGAGCCAGACGAGGGCGGAGGCCACCATCTCGCCGTCCGCATCGACCGCGACCCAGTCGAGGTCCGGGCGGTAGGGCCACGTCCGCATGAGCTGTGCGTAGGCCTGCTCGTCGACCTTCGACGGCCCGACGTCGGACCAGGAAGCCGCGTGCACCGCGGCACGCTCGCGGGCCTCGTGCGGCCCCACGGGTCGCAGGCGGTAGCCCGGGATGCTCGGAACCGCAGGGAGGGCGGCGAGGTCGAGGGTGTGGTGCGTGAAGAAGGGCTCGTCGGGCTGCGGCTCGAATCCCGCTGCGGCCAGAGCCTGTTCGGTGACGTCACCCTCCATGACCAAGGCGGACTGCGTCTCGGCGTCGCTCACCTCCTCGAACCAGTCGATGACGGCCTCGGCGACGTCGGGCCGAGACGGGTCGACCTGCAGCTCGAGCCAGTCGGGAGCCTCGGCCCACCCGAAGCCCAGCGTCACGCCTCCCTCGCTCCACACGGCGATCGCCTCACCGTCGTCCAGTGCAGCAGGGTCGACGGGGCGGTAGTAGCGGCTCCAGGCCAGCTGTCCCGGATGGAAGCGGCTGGTCGGCGACCACAGGCGCGAGGCGAGGTCCTGCATGGCACGGAGGTCGTCGGGACCACGGAAGGCACGGCGTCGCAGGTCATGGGCTCGCACCGTCGCCACGCTACTGCCCGCCGGATGGGCGCGGACGTCGAGCCGGTGGCCGGCGGATGCCGAGCTGGGCGAGAGGCTCGGTGCCGGGGCACGGTGCAGCGCGGCCTAGGCTGGCGCGGTGACTCTCGCTACCGGCATCGGCTCCTGGCCCGGCACCTCCGTGCGCGACGCCCTGGCACAGGTGCGCGAGCTCCTCGACGGGCAGCTGCCGTATCTGCCCGAGCTGCCGGCACGCGGGCCGGGCGCCGACATGGTCGGCCGCACGGCAGGCCTGCTCGTCGAGCTCCCGGTGGACCTCCAGCCGATCGGTTGGCGGCTCGTCGACCGGCCCGGGCGCGACGCCTCCCGCACCGCCGCACTGCTGCGTGAGGACCTCGACGAGCTCGCGGAGGCCTTCGACGGGCACACCGGGCCGCTCAAGCTCCAGGTCGTCGGGCCGTGGACGTTGGCTGCCAACGTGTGGCTCTCGCGCGGCGAGCGCGTCGTCGTCGACGAGGGCGCCTGCCGCGACCTCGTGGAGTCCCTCGCCGAGGGCGTCCGGCTCCACGTCGCAGCCGTGCGCAGCCTCGTCCCCGGTGCTCAGGTCGTGCTGCAGGTGGACGAACCCAGCCTGCCCACCGTCCTAGCCGGCCGGCTGCCCACGTCCTCGGGATTCGGGCGGCTGCCGAGCCTCGACCCGCAGGTGGCTGCGGCCGGCCTCATGACCGTGCTCGCCGCGCACGACGGCGACACGGTCATCCACTGCTGCGCGGCAGGCCCACCGCTGGCGCTGCTCCGGGCGACGGGGCCCACCGCGCTCTCGCTCGACACCTCGCTGCTGCGGCCCCGCGAGTGGGAGGGCATCGCCGTCGCGGTCGAGGACGGCATACGCCTGCACGCCGGGATGGTGCCCACGGACGGTGGGCGGACGCGGCCTCAGGACCTCTCCGCGTCGCTGGTCGAGGCCTGGACCCGGACCGGCCTGCCGCTGCGGTCGCTCGCCGAGGTCGTCGTCACCCCGGCGTGCGGACTGGCCGCGGCCTCGCCCGACGTGGCTCGCGCCGTGCAGCGGGCCGCGGTCGAGACCGCTCGGGAGCTCGAGGAGCGCAGCGCCGGCTGACTGGACCCGGACGTGTGAGAGGCCGGCCACCCCAAGGGGTGGCCGGCCTCTCACGTGGAGTCAGTGGCGGTTCAGAGGGCGGAGCCTGCCGTCCACTTGGCCCAGCTGAGGTTCCAGTCGGCGTAGCCGTTGCCCATGGTCATGGGCCGGTTGGTCCCGGTGGTCTCCACGACGTCGCCGATCTGCATCTGGCCGTAGAGCCACTTGCCGTTGGCGTCGCTCATGCCGGTGCAGCCGTGGCTGACGTTGCGGTGCCCCTGGTCGGCGACGGACCACGGCGCGGTGTGGAGGAACTCACCGGAGTTGGTGACCCGCATGGCGTACTTGACCGGGGTGTCCGAGTAGTAGCCCGTGTCGCCCTTCTTGAGGCCGATCGTCTCGGCGCGCATGGTGATGTTGGTCTGCTTGTCCATGATGACCTTGACGCCCGAGCGGGTGATGAACCCGTCCCGACCGCCGGTGACCGGGATGCGCTTGACGAACTTGCCGTTGATGATGACGTCCATCTGGTCGGTCTTGAGGTTGACCTTGGCGATGACCGAGCGGCCGATGGTGAAGTCCGAGACCTGGGTCTTCTGGCCGTACCGCCCGCCGCCGGCGGGTACGCCGTTGAGGTTGGCCTCGACGTGCACCTTGGAGCCGGCCTGCCAGTACGTCTTGGGCCGCCAGTGCGCCTCGCGGGAGCTGAGCCAGTACCAGGACCCGGCCTGGGCGGGCGTCGCCGTCACCGTCATGTGCTTCTCGAAGCTCGCCCTGTCGACGACGGGCAGGTCGAAGCGCACGACGACCGGCAGACCGATGCCGACCGTGCCGCCGTCACGCGGCGAGATGGCGACGTCCACCTGGTCGTCGAGCGTGAGGTTCGCCGTGCGGAACGTCTTGGTGCTCTCGGTGAGCTTGCCGTCGGCGTCCTTGGCCTCCATGGCCAGGGTGTACTTGACGCCCGGCTCGAGAAGGTCACCGGCCGTCCACGTGCCGCCCTGGAGCGTGCCGTCGACGGGGATGCGGTTGCCCTTCTTGCTCTTGTAGGAGAGCGAGGCCTTGGTCAGGGTGCCCTTCTGCGCCGAGGCCGTGACGCGCGTGTCGACAGCGACGTCCTCGGCGTTGGCGGCGGGCGTGGTCGTGAAGACGACCGGGTCGGTGGTTGGCGTGGGTGAGGGCGACTCCGACGAGTCACCCGACGCGGCGGCCGACGAGCTCGCCGGCTTGCCGTTGTCTGCCGTGGCGGTCGCGTTGCAGGCCGTGACACCCAGCATGGCCAGGACGGCCAACCCCGAGACTGCGGCGGAACGGATGCTCGACTTCACGCGTGAATACCCTTCGCAGACGTGACGCCGGGCGCCCCAGGGCGGGGTGGGGTGCGGCACGTCGATAGTGACCCAGCACCAGTGTCACCGATTCGTGCCAATACTCCAAAACGTACGGCGAGTCCAAACGTCGTGCGTGTCGCGCCGTTCGCGGACGTGCCCGGGGAGGCCTGACGAGCACCTCAGGAGGCGCCCTGCGGGCGCACCTCGCGGCGCAGGATCTTGCCCGTCGGGCCCTTGGGCAGCTCGTCGAGCCGCCAGATGCGGCGGGGGTACTTGTAGGCGGCGAGGCGTTCCTTCACGTACGTCTGGACGTCCTCGAGCGTCGCCGCCGAACCGGGGCGGAGCACGACCGCGGCGCCGACCTCCTCTCCCATGAGCTCGTCGGGCACCCCCACCACCGCGGCCTCGAGCACGTCGGGGTGGGTGTAGAGCACCTCCTCGACCTCGCGCGGGTAGACGTTCATGCCGCCCCGGATGATCATGTCCTTCTTGCGGTCGACGATCGTGAAGTAGCCCTCGTCGTCGACGGTCGCGAGGTCGCCCGAGCGGAACCACCCGTCGGGGATGGCCTCCTTGGTGGCCTCGGGCCGGTTCCAGTAGCCCTTCATGATGTTCTCGCCGCGGATGGCGATCTCGCCGATCTCGCCCGCAGGGGTGTCCTTGCCGTCGATGTCGACGAGCTTCATCTCGCAGCCGGGGATGGCTCGACCGATGGTGCCCGGCTTGGTCGGCTTGTCGGGCATGTTGAACGACGCGACGGGCGAGGTCTCGGACAGCCCGTAGCCCTCGAGGATCTGGCAGCCGAACTTCGCCTCGAAGGCCTTCATCACCTGGGCCGGCATCGCAGAGCCGCCGGACGCGCAGGTGCGCAGGCTGCTCGTGTCGGCCCGGTCGGCGTTCGGGTGGTTGAGGATGGCGGCATACATGGTCGGGACGCCCTGGAAGATCGTGACGTGGTCACGCCCGAGCACCTCGATGGCCTTGGCCGGGTCGAAGCGGGGGATGAGGGTCAGCGTGCACCCGCGCTGGACCGAGGTGTTGAGCCCGCACGTGAGGCCGAAGACGTGGAAGAGGGGCAGGCACCCCATGATGACGTCGTCCTCGGTGATCTCCATGATGTCCGCGGCCGAGCGCTCGGCGTTGCGGTGCAGGTTGAAGTGCGTCAGCTCGGCGCCCTTGGGCTTGCCGGTGGTGCCACTCGTGTAGAGGATCACGGCCGTGTCGTCGTCGGCACGCTCGACCGGCTCGAGGACGGGGGCGGCCGCCGACTCGGACACGTCGAACTGCCCGTCGGCCGGGCCCATGGGGCCGCACACGACGAGTCGCGTGCCGGTCTCGGCGGCCGCCTTGGCCGCCTCGTCGGCGAAGTCGGGCCACACGAAGCTGAACCGGGCGCCACTGTCCTCGTAGAAGTACTGGATCTCGCCCGACTTGAGGAGCGGGTTCATCGGCACGACGATGCCGCCCGCGAGCAGCGTGCCGTAGAAGGCGACGGGGTAGGCCGGCACGTTGGGGAGGATGAGCGAGACGCGGTCACCGGGCTCGAGGCCCGCCGCCCGCAGCTGTCCGGCCACCGCTGCCGCCGCCCGGTGCAGGGCCGACCACGACACCTCGGCCTGGTCGAGCTTGATGCCGACCTTGTCGGGGACGCGGGCCGCGGTGGCGGCGAGGTTGGCGGCAAGGTTGGTCATCTCTGCTCCTTCGCAGGGGGCGACGCTCGGGCTCGCGCCCATTGTTACCGCTGGGTCGCCCGGTGAACAGACCCGGTGCCGCCGGTCCCACGTGACGTGTGTCATCGCCGTGTTTCCGAGGTGTTCCCGACGTGGGGCCGACGTGTCATCCACCGTGGACCGTCGGGGTCGGCTGGCAGGATGTGCGCGTGAGCGAGAGCACCGGCCCCACGCCTGTCACCGACGACGTCCCGACCGAGGTCCACCAGGAGTGGGCCGAGGTCGCCGAGCAGGCCGCGGCGGCCCAGTTCGCCTACCACGTCAAGGACGCACCGACGATCAGCGACGGCGAGTACGACGAGCTGATCCGGCGCCTCAACGCCCTCGAGGCGGACTTCCCGTCGCTCCGCACGCCCGAGAGCCCGACCCAGAACGTCGGCGGCGCCTCGTTCGCGACCGGCTTCGAGACCGTCGACCACGTCGAGCGCATGCTGAGCCTCGACAACGCGTTCTCGTTCGAGGAGCTGCAGACCTGGGCCGAGCGCGTCGAGCGCGAGGTCGGTGCGGGAGCCCACTACCTCACCGAGCTCAAGATCGACGGGCTCGCCATCAACCTCCTCTACGAGGACGGCCGCCTCGTGCGCGCGCTGACCCGGGGCGACGGGCGCACCGGTGAGGACGTCACCAACAACGTCCGCACCATCGAGGGCATCCCCGAGCGGCTCGCGGGCAATGACGCCCCCGCCCTCGTGGAGGTCCGCGGCGAGGTCTTCTTCCCGACCGCTGCCTTCGCCGACCTCAACGCGAGCCTCGTCGAGGCTGGCAAGGCGCCGTTCGCCAACCCGCGCAACGCGGCCGCGGGGTCGTTGCGCCAGAAGGACCCGAAGGTCACGGCCTCCCGCCCGCTGCGCATGCTCGTGCACGGCATCGGGGCGCGCCGCGGCTTCGACGTCGAGCGCCAGAGCGAGGCGTATGCCGTCCTGCGCGCCTGGGGGCTGCCGACCTCCGACGAGGTGCGGGTGCTCGACGACATCGCAGCCGTCCAGGAGTTCGTGACCTACCACGGCGAGCACCGTCACGACCGGTCGCACGAGATCGACGGCATCGTCGTCAAGGTCGACGAGGTGTCCCTGCAACGCCAGCTCGGGGCGACGTCGCGGGCCCCGCGCTGGGCCATCGCCTTCAAGTACCCGCCCGAGGAGGTCAACACCAGGCTGCTCGACATCCGCGTCAACGTCGGGCGCACCGGGCGGGTCACGCCCTACGGCGTCATGAAGCCGGTCGTCGTGGCGGGGTCGACCGTCGAGCAGGCGACCCTGCACAACGCCTACGAGGTGGAGCGCAAGGGCGTGCTCATCGGCGACACCGTCGTGCTGCGCAAGGCGGGCGACGTCATCCCCGAGATCGTCGGGCCCGTCGTCGACCTGCGCGACGGCACCGAGCGCGCGTTCGTCATGCCGACCGAGTGCCCCGCCTGCGGCACACCGCTCGCCCCCGAGAAGGAGGGCGACAAGGACATCCGGTGCCCCAACAGCCGTTCGTGCCCGAGCCAGCTGCGCGAGCGGGTCTTCGCCCTCGCCGCGCGTGGCGGCCTCGACATCGAGGCCCTCGGCTGGGAGGGCTCCATCGCCCTGCTCGAGTCCGGCATCATCACGGACGAGGGTGACCTCTTCGCGCCGCCGGAGGACAGCCCGCACGCGGGCGAGTACGGCATCACCCGGGAGAAGCTGACGCGGGTCCCGCTCTACACGCGGGCCGCCAGGAAGACCGACCCCGCGGACCGCGTCGTCGACGGCCGGGTCCTGTCGGCCGGTGGCAACACGCTGCTCGCCGAGCTCGAGAAGGCCAAGAGCCAGCCCCTGTGGCGAGTCGTCGTGGCGCTGTCGATCCGGCACGTCGGACCCACCGCCGCGCGGGCGCTCGCGACGCACTTCGGCTCGATGGACGCCATCCGGGCCGCCTCCACCGAGGAGCTCGCCCAGGCCGAGGGGGTCGGGGGCGTCATCGCCGAGGCGGTCACCGCCTGGTTCGCGGTCGACTGGCACCAGGAGATCGTCCGCAAGTGGGCCGACGCCGGAGTCCGGATGGCCGACGAGGTCGACGAGTCCGTCGACCGCACGCTCGAGGGCAAGACGGTCGTCGTGACCGGGTCGCTCGAGGGCTTCTCGCGCGACGAGACGAAGGAGGCCATCATCAGCCGCGGCGGCAAGGCCTCGGGTTCGGTCTCGAAGAAGACCGACTACGTCGTCATCGGCGCCAACGCCGGGTCCAAGGCGGCCAAGGCCGAGGAGCTGGGACTGACGATCCTCGACGAGGCGGGCTTCCGACGCCTGCTCGAGACGGGGTCGCCCGAGTGACCGTTCCCGTCGAGGGGACACGGAGGGTCGTCGCGCGGAAGGGCCACGGTCGCCGGGCGACTGCCGGGACGACCGCGTCCGGGGACTGAGCCGCCCGGCCTGTGGGAGCACGCTCTCATGTGTGCAGGACCCACAGAAGGGACTCAGGTGTGTGCGTCCCCACCGTCCTTTCGCCCTGCCGCCCTCCTAGGCTTTGCCGAAGTTTCCCGCAGTTCCAGCCATGACCCGGAGCTGATGTCCTCGGTGATCCGAGTGGCACGGCCCGACCCCCCGCTCACCGAGCGCGACGCACGAGGAGGTGCAGGTCTTGACGGGTACCCCGTTGCTCGAGACCAGGGCCCTGACCAAGGAGTTCCGCGGTTTTCGCGCCGTCTCGGAGGTCGACCTGACGGTGGCCCGCGGCACGGTCCATGCCCTCGTCGGACCCAATGGAGCGGGCAAGACGACGCTCTTCAACCTGCTCACCGGCTTCCTGTCGCCGACGTCTGGCACCGTCGTCTTCGACGGTCAGGACATCACCGGTAGGGCGCCCGAGCAGATCGCGCCGCTCGGCATCGCCCGCTCCTTCCAGATCACCAGCCTCTTCGAGGCGATGACCCTGCGCGAGCACCTCGAGCTCGCCCTCGCCAGCCCGACGGGCATGGGCAAGCAGTGGTGGCGGTCGGTGGGTCGCATGGCGAGGTTCAAGGACCGCGCCATGGAGCTGCTCGAGGAGGTCGGGCTCGCCGACCGCGCAGGCGCGCCCGCGTCGTCGCTGGCCTACGGGCAGAAGCGGGCGCTCGAGCTCGCCATCGCGATGGCACTCGACCCCAAGCTGCTGCTCCTCGACGAGCCCACCGCCGGGATGGGCATCGAGGACGTCGACCGGACCATCGCGCTCGTCAAGCAGCTCGCGACGGGCCGCACCGTCGTCTTCGTCGACCACAACATGCACGTCGTCGGCTCGCTCGCCGACACGGTCACCGTGCTCCAGTCGGGGCAGGTGCTGGCGGAGGGGCCCTACGACCAGGTCCGCGCCGACGAGCGGGTCATCACGGCATACCTCGGAGCAGCCCATGAGTGACGACATCCGCACGACGACCGCCGAACCCGGTTCCGTTGCGACACAGAGCAGCTCACGCGCGCTGGAGGTCTCCGGGCTATCGGCCTGGTACGGCGAGGCGCGTGCCCTCACCGACGTCAGCATCGACGTCGCTCCCGGCGAGGTGGTCACGCTCGTCGGACGCAACGGCGCCGGCAAGACCACCCTCCTGCGCTCGGTCATGGGCCTGCACCGGCAGACCGAGGGCACCGTCACCTTCGCCGGGTCCGACGTCACGAAGCGTTCGGCCGACGCCCGCGCCCGGGCCGGCATCGGCTGGGTCCCCGACGACCGAGGCATCTACGCGAGCCTCAGCGTCGCCGAGAACCTCCTGCTGCCGCCGGTCGTGCACCCCGACGCATGGCCGCTCGAGAAGGTCTACGAGTTCTTCCCGGTGCTGCACGAGCGGCGCGAGTTCCCCGGCACCAAGCTGTCGGGCGGCGAGCAGCAGATGCTCGCCATGGCCCGGGTCCTGCGGATGGGCTCGCGCCTGCTGCTGCTCGACGAGCCCAGCGAGGGACTGGCCCCCGTCATCGTCCAGCGCATCGGCGAGATCATCCGCGAGATCAAGGCCCAGGGCGTTGCCGTCCTGCTCGTCGAGCAGAACGTCAAGTTCGCCTCCACCGTCGCCGACCGGCACTACCTGCTCGCCCAGGGCAGGGTCGTCGAGCACCTCGGCAACGAGGACTTCAGGGCTCGCGAGGGCGAGCTGCTCACCTATCTCGGCATGTAGCGCGGGCACCCGATCGCGCCACCCCGCCACGCCGCCACGCCCACCACGGCACGGCATACGACCGCATCCGCACCGCACCCGAACCAGCAGCGTCACCGTGTCACCCCGTCATCCCGTCATCCCGTCACATCTCGTCACAACCCCAGGAGCAGACATGCGTAGCAGGACAGTCCAGGGCACCGTCGCCATCGCGGCGACCGCGTCGCTCGCGCTCGCCGCGTGCGGAGGGGCCGGCGGCCCACAGTCCGGCGGCTCGAGCAAGCTCACCGACGACAAGGTCGTCATCGGCCTGCTCAACGACCAGTCGGGCGTCTACAAGGACCTGTCCGGTCCGAACAGCAAGGTCGCCATCGAGATGGCGATCGAGGACTACAAGGCCAAGTACGGCGACAAGGCCGTCGCCAAGGACATCGAGATCGTCACGGCCGACCACCAGAACAAGGCCGACATCGCCAACTCCAAGGCCCAGGAGATGTACGACCGCCAGAAGGCCGACGTCATCCTCGACGTGCCGAACTCGGCCGCCGCGCTCGCCGTCGCCACGCAGGCCAAGAACAAGAAGAAGCTCTACATCAACATCGGCGCGGGCACGACGGCCCTGACGGGTGCGAGCTGCAACAAGTACACCTTCCACTGGGCCTACAACACCGCCGTGCTCGCGCGCGGCACTGCCGGCACGATCACCAAGGAGGGCGGGACGAGCTGGAACATCGTCTACCCCGACTACGCGTTCGGCCAGGACATGAACAAGTCGTTCAGCGCCGAGGTCACGAAGAACGGCGGCACCGTCGGCCAGTCGATCGCCTCGCCGTTCCCGAGCGACAACTTCGCCACCTTCATCACCAAGGCCGGCGAGGGCAGCCCCAAGGTCATCGGCTCGATGCACGCCGGTGGCGACCTCATCAACTTCGTCAAGCAGTTCAACCAGAGCTCGCTCAAGGGCAAGGTCCAGCTCGCGGTCGGCCTGATGTTCATCACCGACATCCACTCTCTCGGCGTCGACCAGTTCGCCGGGACGCAGTTCACCGACGCGTGGTACTGGAACTTCGACGCGCAGAACAAGAAGTGGGCCGACCGCTTCAAGGAGAAGACGAACACCCGTCCGTCCTTCGCCCACGCCGCGAACTACTCGGCCGCGATGAACTACCTCGAGGCCGTCCAGGAGGCCGGAACGGACAACGCTGACGCCATCGTCGGCAAGCTCGAGGGCAAGAAGATCAACGACGTCTTCCTGCGCAACGGCGAGGTCCGCAAGGCCGACCACGCCGTGACCCACGACGTCTACCTCGCCAAGGTCAAGAAGTCTGCTCCGGAGGAGTGGGACTACGAGGACATCGAGAAGACGATCCCGGCCGCCGAGGCGTACGGCGAGGCCAACCCCGCCTGCAAGATGGGCTGACCTCCGAGGCCTGGAGCCGGCGCTCTGCGCCGGAATGCCGTCCGGTCGCGTCCCACGCGGCCGCGCCGGACGGCATACGGCACAGGGTGCCTGCAGGTCAGGCGCCGCACCAGCCGATCGACCGCGAACGAGCGAGAGACATGAGCGAATTCATCCAGTACACCCTCCAGGGGCTCGCCGCCGGCGGCTTCTACGCGCTCTCCGCGCTCGGCCTCGCCGTCATCTTCGGCGTCCTCGGGGTCGTCAACTTCTCCCACGGCGCGTGCTACATGTTCGGAGCCGTCATCTCCGCGGTGCTGCTCGCTGAGCTGAACGTCGGCTTCTGGGTCGCCCTGGTCGTCGTGCCGATCCTCATGTTCGGATTCGGCGTGCTCATGGAGCGGCTCCTCGTGCGCTGGCTCCTCGCGCTCGACCCGCTCTACAACTTCCTGCTCACCTTCGGTCTGACGCTGGTCATGGTCGAGGCCGTCAAGCAGCGCTACGGCGTGTCCGGCCTGCCCTACGAGGTGCCGGCGGGGCTGGGTGGGCAGGTGAGCATCGGCAGCGCCAACCTCTCGACGTACGCGATCTTCGCGTGCCTCTTCTCCGTCGTCGTGTGCGTCGCGGTCGGCCTGCTGCTGACGAAGACGCGGATCGGCATGATCGTGCGCGCCTCGACCGAGGCGCCCGAGCGCACCCGCGCGCTCGGCATCAACGTCGGCCGGTGGGTCACGCCCGTCTTCGGCTTCGGCATCGCCCTCGCCGGTCTCGCAGGCGTCCTCGCCGCGCCCACGCGGGCCATCACGGCCGAGATGGGCAGCAACTTCATCATCATCCTCTTCGCTGTCGTCGTCATCGGCGGCCTCGGATCCATCCTCGGGGCGGTGGTCGCGGGCTTCCTCGTCGGACTCGTCGAGGCCTACGGCATCGCCTACGCCCCCACGTACGCCCAGATCGTCATCTTCGTGCTGATGGCGCTCGTCGTTCTCGTCCGGCCCTCGGGGCTCTTCGGACGGGAGGAGGTCGCATGAGCGAGCAGATGACCGCCAAGGTCGACGTCGACCTGGCCCAGCCCTCGATCCTCTCGCGGCGCAACCCGCTGCGCTACGTGATGCTGCTCGGGGGCCTCGCGGTCCTCGTGATGCTGCCGTACTGGATCTACCCGCCGGTCGCGATGGACATCCTCTGCTGGGGCCTCTTCGCGATCAGCGTCGACCTGCTGCTCGGGTTCACCGGGCTGCTCAGCTTCGGGCACGCCGCGTTCTGGGGCGGCTCGGCCTACTGCACCGGGCTCATCGCGACCCACTGGGGGGTGCCGTTCCCGGTCGCTGTCCTGGGCGGCTCCGTCTTCTCGATGCTCATCGCGTGGCCGATCGGCTACCTGTCCGTGCGGCGCACCGGCATCTACTTCGCGATGGTCACCCTCGCCTTCGCCCAGATGCTCTACTTCATCGCCAACCAGGCGCGCGACCTGACCGGTGGCGAGAACGGGCTGCAGGGCATCCCGCGCAACTTCTTCGGCATCGAGGCGGTCGAGACCGACCCGTTCTACTTCTACTACGTCGGCGCCGTGCTCATCCTGCTCGGCATCCTGCTCGCCTGGCGCGTCGTCAACTCGCCCTTCGGTCGGGTGCTGACCGCCGTGCGCGACAACCCGGCTCGCGCCCGGGCGCTCGGCTACGACGTCGAGCGCTACAAGATCACGGTCTTCGTCATCTCCGCGGGGCTCGCGGGACTCGCCGGCGGCGTCTTCGCCGTCAGCCACCAGTTCGCCTCGCTCCAGGAGCTGATGTGGACGACGTCGGGCAAGGTCGTGCTCGTCACGGTGCTCGGCGGCATCGGCACCCTGTGGGGCGGGCTCGTCGGCGCGGGCGTCGTCGTGACGCTCGAGGACTTCCTCGCCAGCTCCGGCTTCGAGGGCATCGGCCTGATCACCGGCACGATCTTCGTCGTGATCGTGCTGCTCTTCCGCCACGGGATCTGGGGCACGGGGCGCAACGTGCTGCGCCGTTACGTCCTCGAGCGACGCCAGCGGGCGCGCGACTGACGCCTCGGGGCGGTTGGAGGTATTCGGGCGGTGTTCCTGCCGACGCGAATACCTCCAACCGGTCCTCTCAGGGGGTGAGGACGCGGCGCGCGACCCGGCCCACGACGAGCCAGGCCACCGCGCCAAGGCCCCAGTTCGTGATCGCGTTCTTGACGGCGGCGCCGTCTCCGGTGAACTGCTTGACGCCCGCCGTCCGGCTGAAGACGCCCAGGTCGGCCCAGTCGGCGGCCTTGAGGACGGCCTCGACGAGCGCGTTGCGGGTGTTGGCGTCGAGCACGACGAGCACGGCGCCGAGCAGCAGGGCCGACGCGGCCGCGAGGCAGCCGAACCAGACGATCTCGCCGAGCAGCGTCCGCAACCGTCTGATCCCGGCCCCGGTCAGGCTCACGGCCCGCCGGGCACCGGCGCGGACGTCGGGGGAGCGGCGCGCCGCCACGCCCGACTCGGCCTTGGCGGACGCCCGGTCCGCCGGCTCGGGCGCAGGTGCTGTTGCGGGAGCGGGTGCCGGTGGCGGGGTCGACGCGGTCTCCCGCGGCGTGGCGGGCGTCGTGGCCGGGATGGGCTGAGGCGTCGGGGTGGTGGTCGGGCTGGCCGGGCTCGTCATCGAGGGTTCTCCTTGCGCGTTTCGTGGATCCGGCGTGGTCAACGAGCGACCGGGGCCGAAGGACACGCCTGCCCCGACGCGAGCCCGCCGTCGCGCACGCCGGATGCGTGGTCCGGGTGCCCGGGGCCGCCCCATAGACTGGCGCCCATGTCATCCCTGTCCCGCGACGACGTAGCCCACCTGGCCGGCCTCGCCCGCATCGAGCTCTCGAACGCCGAGCTCGACCGCATGGTGGGTGAGCTCGGCGTCATCCTCGAGTCCGTGGCCAAGGTCCAGCAGGCCCCGACCGAGGGTGTCGCCCCGATGTCGCACCCGATGCCGCTGACCAACGTGACCCGGCCCGACGTGGTGCGCCCGAGCCTCGGCGCCGAGGCCGTGCTGGCCGGAGCGCCCGAGGCCGAGCAGCAGCGCTTCTCGGTGCCGCGCATCCTCGACGAGGACTGAGCCCCCCGACCAGCCCGCGTATGCCGTGTCGCCGAGCACCCGGCATACGCCCGCCCGTGACGGGCACCCACGAAACCGCTTGTCGCAGCTACGAACCGAAGGCACCGACGTGACCGACCTGCCAACCGACCTGACGAGGGCCACCGCCGCCGACCTGGCCGACGCCCTCGCGAGCAAGACCATCAGCTCCGTCGAGGTGACCCAGGCGCACCTCGACCGGATCGCGGCCGTCGACGGGCAGGTGCACTCCTACCTCCACGTCGACACGGACGGCGCGCTCGCGCAGGCCCGCGCCGTCGACGAGCGTCGTCAGGCCGGTGAGAGCCTCGGTGCGCTCGCCGGTGTGCCGATCGCCGTCAAGGACGTCATGACGACCAAGGGCGTGCCGACGACGTGCGGCAGCCGCATCCTCGAGGGCTGGATCCCGCCGTACGACGCGACCGTCGTCACGAAGCTGCGCGAGGCAGGCCTGCCGATCCTCGGCAAGACGAACATGGACGAGTTCGCGATGGGCTCCTCCACCGAGCACTCCGCCTACGGCCCGTCGCACAACCCGTGGGACCTGGACCGGATCCCGGGCGGCTCGGGCGGTGGCTCGAGCTCGGTGCTCGCCTCGTTCCAGGCGCCGCTCGCCACCGGCACCGACACCGGCGGCTCGATCCGCCAGCCGGCGGCCGTCACCGCGACGGTCGGCACGAAGCCGACCTACGGCGGCGTCTCGCGCTACGGCCTCGTGGCCCTGGCCAGCTCCCTCGACCAGGCCGGCCCCTGTGGCCGCACGGTGCTCGACACTGCGCTGCTGCACGCGGTCATGGGCGGTCACGACCCGATGGACTCGACGTCGATCGACGCGCCGGTGCCGCCGGTCGTCGAGGCGGCCCGCGCCGCCGACGTGCGCGGCATGAGGATCGGTGTCGTCAAGGAGCTCGGCGGCGAGGGCTACCAGCCCGGTGTGCGGGCCCGCTTCGACGAGTCGGTCGCCCTGCTCGAGGAGCTCGGGGCCGAGGTCGTCGAGGTGAGCTGCCCCAACTTCGGCTACGCACTCGCGGCCTACTACCTCATCCTGCCCAGCGAGGCCTCGAGCAACCTCGCCAAGTTCGACGCCATGCGCTACGGCCTCCGGGTGCTGCCCGAGGGCGTCGACGCGCCGAGCGCGGAGCAGGTCATGGCGGCGACGCGCGACGCCGGCTTCGGCGACGAGGTCAAGCGCCGCATCATCCTCGGGACGTATGCGCTGAGCTCCGGCTACTACGACGCGTACTACGGCTCGGCGCAGAAGGTCCGCGCGCTCATCGCCCAGGACTTCGACGCGGCCTTCGGACGCGTCGACGTGCTGGTCAGCCCGACGGCGCCGACCACGGCGTTCAAGCTCGGC
Organism: Terrabacter ginsenosidimutans; assembly: GCF_039539425.1. NCBI lineage: Bacteria > Bacillati > Actinomycetota > Actinomycetes > Micrococcales > Intrasporangiaceae > Terrabacter > Terrabacter ginsenosidimutans. The sequence continues at coordinate 309,314 of NZ_BAABDC010000002.1, forward strand.
GACAAGCTCGAGGACCCGATGGCGATGTACCTCAACGACATCGCGACGATCCCGGCGAACCTCGCCGGCGTCCCGGGCATGTCGATCCCGTCGGGTCTCGCCGACGAGGACGGCCTGCCGGCCGGCATCCAGATCCTCGCCCCCGCGACGAAGGACGAGCGCCTCTACTCCGTGGGAGCCGCCCTCGAGAAGGCCCTCGTCGACCGCTGGGGCGGCCCGATCCTCGACCGCGCGCCCGAGCTGGGCGTCGCCGCAGCTGCGAAGGGAGCCTGACATGAGCACGGCCACTGCCGACGCCGTCATGGACTACGACGAGGCCATGACGAAGTTCGACCCGGTCATGGGCCTCGAGGTCCACGTCGAGCTGCACACCGCGACGAAGATGTTCTGCGGCTGCCCGACGGAGTTCGGCGCCGAGCCCAACTCGCAGGTCTGCCCGGTGTGCCTGGGCCTGCCCGGCGCTCTGCCCGTCGTCAACGAGAAGGCCGTCGAGTCCGCGATCCGGATCGGCCTCGCGCTCAACTGCGAGATCGCCGAGTGGTGTCGCTTCGCCCGGAAGAACTACTTCTACCCGGACATGCCGAAAAACTTCCAGACCTCGCAGTACGACGAGCCGATCGCCTTCGAGGGCTACCTCGACGTCGAGCTCGAGGACGGCAGCACCTACCGCGTCGAGATCGAGCGCGCCCACATGGAGGAGGACACCGGCAAGTCGCTGCACATCGGCGGCGCGACCGGGCGCATCCACGGCGCCGACCACTCGCTCGTCGACTACAACCGCGCCGGCATCCCGCTCATCGAGATCGTCACCAAGCCGATGGTCGGGGCGGGGGAGCGGGCACCCGAGGTGGCCAAGGCGTACGTCTCGGCGCTGCGCGACCTGCTGCGTGCCCTCGACGTCAGCGACGTCAAGATGGAGCAGGGCTCGATGCGCTGCGACGCCAACGTGTCGCTGCGCCCGCGTGTCGGTGACCCGCTGAGCGAGGAGCAGCTCGCCGTGCGACTCGGCACCCGCACCGAGACGAAGAACGTCAACTCGCTGCGCTCGGTCGAGCGGGCCGTGCGCTACGAGATCTCGCGCCACGCGGCGATCCTCGACGGCGGTGGCTCGATCCTGCAGGAGACCCGCCACTGGCACGAGGACACCGGCATCACGACCGCGGGTCGGGTCAAGTCCGACGCCGAGGACTACCGCTACTTCCCGGAGCCCGACCTCGTGCCGGTCGCGCCGACCCGCGAGACCGTCGAGGCGCTGCGCGGCACGCTGCCGGAGCCTCCCGGGCTGCGCCGCAGGCGGCTCCAGTCCGACTGGGGCTACAGCGATCTCGAGATGCGCGATGTCGTCAACGCAGGTGCGGTCGAGCTCATCGAGGAGACCGTGGCTGCCGGCGCCAGTGCCGCGGCGGCGAAGAAGTGGTGGCTCGGTGAGCCGTCGCGTCGCGCCAACGCCGAGGGTCAGGACATCGTCACGTATGCCGCCGGGCTGGGCCTGACGCCCGCGCACATCGCCGAGCTGGACGGCCTCGTCGTTGCCGGCCGGCTCAACGACTCGATGGCCCGCCAGGTGCTCGACGGCGTCCTCGCAGGCGAGGGCACCCCGACGGCCGTGGCAGATGCGCGCGGGCTCGAGCTCGTGCAGGACGACGGCGCCCTCGAGGCCGCCGTCGACAAGGTCATCTCGGCCAACCCGGATGTCGCGGACAAGATCCGTGACGGCAAGGTGGCGGCCGCCGGCGCGCTCATCGGCCAGGTCATGAAGGAGATGAAGGGCCAGGCCGACGCCGGCAAGGCCCGCGAGCTCATCCTCGCCAAGCTCCAGTAACCGCGCTCCAACCGTCGAGAGGCCACGTTCGGCCCACGGCCGAGGGCCGAACGTGGCCTCTCGACGTGGTCTGAGGGGCCGAACGTGGCCTCTCGACGGTCGAGACGTTTCAGCGCTTGCCGCCGCCGAGCAGTCCGCCGAGCAGACCGCCCAGGACGTCGCCCGCCCCGCCGCTGCCGCCCGACGAGCCCGCGCCGCCCCCGAGCACCTGACCGAGGATGTCCTGGAGCGGGTTGGACCCGCCTGCGGCCGCCGGCGCGCTCATCGGCCAGGTCATGAAGGAGATGAAGGGCCAGGCCGACGCCGGCAAGGCCCGTGAGCTCATCCTCGCCAAGCTCCAGTAACCGCGCTCCAACCGTCGAGAGGCCACGTTTGGCCCACAGCCGAGGGGCCGAACGTGGCCTCTCGACGTGGTCCGAGGGGCCGAACGTGGCCTCTCGACGGTCGAGAGGTTTCAGCGCTTGCCGCCGCCGAGCAGTCCGCCGAGCAGACCGCCCAGGACGTCGCCCGCCCCGCCGCTGCCGCCCGACGAGCCCGCGCCACCCCCGAGCACCTGACCGAGGATGTCCTGGAGCGGGTTGGACCCGCCTGCGGCCGCCCCTGTCGAGGTCGCGCTGCCTGGTGCCTGCACCGGCCCGCTCGTGGCTCCCGCGCCGCCCGGGAAGAGGGGGCCGTCGGTCGACCCGGCGCCCGCGCCTGCGCCCGCAGCATCGGAGGAAGCCGAACCAGCACCACCCCCGAGCATGCCGCCGAGGCCGCCCTGACCCATCTTGTTCGCGAGCCAGGACATGACGATCGGCGCGAGCAGGGGCAGGAGCTTCTGCACGAGACCCCCTGACGTGCCGCCGAGCCCGCCGAGCTGGCTGACCACCTGGTCGGTGCCGCCACCGAAGATGTTGCCGACGATGGCGCGACCATCCTGCTCGTCCACGTCGCCCAGGCTGTTGACCGGGGCCTGGTGGTCTGACAGGGCGGCGAGCAGGGAGTCGGCGCCGGACGAGTCCGAGGCGTTGGCCTGCAGCCCTCCCAGGAGGGCAGGCAGCGCCTGCTCCGACGCCTGTCGGACCTCGTCACTGCCGACTCCGAGCCGCTGTGCCAGCTCGTCGACCGGTACCTGGTCGAGGATCTCGTCGTACGAACCCATCGGGTGCCCTCCTGCTCGTGGACGGCCTGGGCGCCGACCCTGCTCGTCAGGCTAGTCACGACGGGACGCCGACGGCAGGTTCGTCGGTCAGCCGACCCCCACTGCCGAGAGGGGCAGGGAGATGAGCCGGTCGGCGCCGTCGTTGTTGCTCGTCGTGATCCAGACCCGGTCGCCCACGAAGTGGATGTCGCGGACGCGGCCGTAGGTGCCCTGCAGGTGACGGGTCGGGGTGCCTGCGGTTCCGTCGGCCTTGACGGGGACGCGCCACACCGACTGCCCACGCAGGGCCGCCATGTAGACGGCTCCGTCAGGGCCCACGGCGATGCCGCTCGGCGACATCTCCGACGTGGGCCACTGCGCCACGGGATCGACGAAGTCGGGGTTGCCGGCCCGACCCTCGACCTCCGGCCAGCCGTAGTTCTTCCCCGCCTCGATGAGGTTGAGCTCGTCGAACGTGTTCTGTCCGAACTCACTGGCCCACAGTCGCTTTCGGCTGTCCCAGGCGAGACCCTGCACGTTGCGGTGACCGTAGGACCAGATCGGAGACCCGCCGAAGGGGTTGCCGGGTGCGGGGTCGCCGTCGGGAGTGATGCGCAGGATCTTGCCACCGAGCGACCCGAGGTTCTGCGACAGGGACGTGTCGCCGGCCTCGCCCGTGCCGACGTAGAGGAAGCCGTCAGGGCCGAAGGCGATGCGTCCGCCGTTGTGGTACTGGCCGCGGGGGATGCCGGAGAAGATGACCACCGGCTCGCCGATCGTCCCGTCGCGCCACGGCACGGCCGCGATGCGGTTGTCGCTGTCGGTCGAGTAGTAGGCGTAGAAGACGGGATCCGCGTCGAAGTCCTCGGGCACCGCGAGACCGAGCAGTCCACCCTCGCCCTCGGTGCGGGTGATGGGGAGCCGTCCGACGACGGACGGCTTGCCACCGGAGCCCGGCTTGGGCACGTGGTGGATGCGCCCGGTGTTGCGCTCGCTGACCAGGGCGCTCCCGTCGGGCAGCACGGCGACCGACCACGCGATGTCGAGTCCCGACAGCAACGTCACCGGCCCGGTCGCCGCCGTGGTGGGCGTCCTGGCCGGTGCGGTCGGTGTGCGACGGCTCGTCGAGGGCGTCGACGTGCCGCTGCTCGGCGGCGCAGTCGTGGTCCGGGCCGGCTGGGTGCCGGCGTCCGTGCCCGGGCCGACCCCGCTGCCGGTGCTGGAACCGGCACCGACGCCGGTCGTGGTCACGGGCGCGGTCGGTTCGGCCGTCGAGCACGCCCCAGCGACGAGAGCGATGGCGACGCAGCCGGCGAGGGCACGACCGATCGATCGGGGGGAGTGCGGCATACCTCATTGTGTCCCACGCGAAGCGCGGGACCGCGATGGCTCAGCCGCCGCGTCGCGAGAGCGTGTCGACGAGCCCGTCGTGCATGTCGGGGTGGACGACCTCGGCGTCGACGACCTGCCGAGCCGCCGCAAGGTCGCCCGTGAAGGCGCGGAAGAGCAGGAGCAGGTCGATCCCGTGGTCTGGGCGCTCGACCCGGATGTGCGCCCCCGTGCGCACGACCCCCGGGGTGACGACCGACAGGTAGGCCCCGGTCCTGCCCTCCTCGGTGAACCGGCGCACCCAGCGAGGCTCGTCCATGTGCCGCGCGAAGGTGCTGCAGGGGATGCGAGGGACCTCGACCCGCAGCACGACGTCGTCGACCCGCCACAGCTCACCGACGAGGGCGTGCGTCGTGTCGAGGCCGACCGTCGTCAGGTTCTCGCCGAACGAGCCGGGGCGCAGGGGGCGTGCGATCTGCTGCTCCCAGAAGTCGAGGTCCTCCCTGGGGTAGGCGTACACCGCCTGCAGCTCGCCCCCGTGGTGCTGGGGGTTGCCGATCTCGTCGCCGACCACACCGCTGCCGAGCCCACCGTGCTTGGGACCCGGGTCCCGCACCTCGAACGCGTCGACGGTCCGCTTGTCGATGGCGGTCGGCCGGCCGCCCCCCGGCGGGACGGTGCGCCGGCCGGAGCCGAGCGCCAGGATGCGGGGCGGGTTGGTCACCCGGGCGAGCCTAGCCGCGTCGCGCCGGACCGACCCCCGACCGTCACGCCGGTTTCGTTAGCGTGTCGACATGGCTGCCGAACCCCTTGTCGTGTCCGTCCCCGAACCGGAGTACGCCGAGGCCCTCGCCGACGTCGACGGCGTCGAGGCGATCGTCTGGGACATGGAGGCGCCGCACGCACGCGGGGCCGAGATCCGCCTCGCGGTGCTGCCCTACATGACCCGCCTGCGTCTGACGGACGTGACGCCCGGGCTCGACTCCCTCGAGGTCGTCCAGCTGCAGAGCGCCGGCTACGAGCACTTCGTGGACGACCTGCCTGCCAGGGTGACGCTGTGCAACGCGGCCGGGGTGCACGACGCGTCGACGGCCGAGCTGGCGCTCACGCTGACGCTCGCTTCGATCCGGGACATCCCGGAGTTCGTTGCCTCGCAGGCGCATTCGCGTTGGGAACCGCTGCGACTGCGCTCAGCACTCGCTGACCGACGCGTGCTGGTCGTGGGCTACGGCCAGATCGGCCGGGCGATCGCCCGCCGCTTCGCGCCTTTCGAGGTCACCCTGACGGCGGTCGCTTCGCGGGCCCGGGAGGGCGACGACCTGGTGCCGCACGTGCACGCCATCGACGAGCTGCCCGATCTCCTGCCGGAGCACGACGTCGTCGTCGTCATCGTGCCGCTCACCGACGCGACCCGCGGGCTCTTCGACGGACCGATGTTGGGTCGTATGCCGGACGGTGCCCTGCTCGTCAACGTCGCCCGAGGCGCGGTGGTCGACACGGACGCGCTCGTCGCCGAGTGCTCCACCGGCCGGATCCGGGCAGCGGTGGACGTGACCGAGCCGGAGCCGCTGCCGCAGGACCATCCGCTGTGGACGACGCGAGGCGTGCTCGTCACACCGCACGTCGGGGGCGCGACCGAGGCGATGCGGCCACGGGCCATCGCGCTCGTGCGCCGCCAGGTGGAGAGCATGGTGTCCGGGAGTCCGGTCGTCAACGCCGTCGCCGGACCCTTGTCTGCTCCATCGACATAGTGGACACTGTCAACATGACCGAGACCATCGTTGCCATCGGCACGCGCAAGGGGCTCTGGATCGCGCGCAGCACCGACCGCCGCGACTGGGCGCTCGAGGGCCCGCACTTCCTCATGAGCGAGGTGGCGTCCGTCGCGGTCGACACCCGTGAAGGCCGCTCGACCGTCCTGGCAGGGGTCAAGTCCTGGCACTGGGGGCCGACGGTGCAGGTGTCGTCCGACGGGGGCCGCACGTGGACCGAGAGTGCCGAACGCGCCCTGTCCTTCCCGAGCGACACGGACACCGCGCTCGAGCGCGTGTGGCAGCTGACGCCAGACCCCAACGACGCCGACGTCGTGTGGGCCGGGGTCGAGCCGCACGCCCTCTTCCGCAGCGACGACCGGGGCGAGCGCTTCGAGCTCGTGCGTGGGCTGTGGGACCACCCGCACCGTCCGAGCTGGGAGCCGGGCTTCGGCGGGGGAGCCGTCCACACCATCGTCCCCGAGCCCGGGCACCCCGAGAACCTCCTCGTGGCCATGAGTGCGGGTGGTGTCTACCGGTCGGAGGACGGCGGGCAGACGTGGGCCGCGAGCAACCCCGGTATCCGCGCCTACTTCATGCCCGACAACGAGTACCCCGACCACGGCCAGTGCGTGCACAAGGTCGCCCGCGCCGAGACCGACGGTGCCTTGTACGCCCAGAACCACAAGGGCGTCTACCGTTCCGACGACAACGGGCGCACGTGGAGCTCCATCGCGGACGGGCTGCCCACCGACTTCGGCTTCACCATCCTCGCCCACCCCCGCCGCGCCGGCGTCGTGTGGAACATCCCCGTGCAGGACGACGGCGAGCGCATCCCGCCGGGCGCGCAGCTGCAGGTGCAGCGCTCGGACGACGGCGGTGCCCACTGGCGCATGCAGGCCGACGGGCTGCCCGGTGAGAGCTACACGTGCGTCCTGCGCGACGCGGCGTCGCTCGACGAGTCCGACCCCGTCGGCGTCTATCTCGGCACCCGCAACGGTGATGTCTTCGCCTCCGCCGACGAGGGGGAGTCGTTCCAGCGCATCGCCACCCAGCTGCCCGACGTCCTGGTCGTGCGCGCCGCCCAGCTCGCTTGAGACACAGGGGATTCCGTATGCCGTCTGCTCCCGTCCGCGTCATCCTGCCGGGCATGCTCCGCGACCTCGTCGGCGGGGTGGCTGAGATCGAGGTCGAGTCGCCGAGCGACTCACAGACCGTGGCCGAGCTGCTCGACCGGGCCTTCTCCGGGCATCGCGTGCTCGACGGCAAGGTGCGGGACGAGCGAGGACAGATCCGCCGTCACGTCAAGGTGTTCGTCAACGGGGAGGACGCCACGCGCGGCGAGGGCGTGGCGGCGTCCGTGCCGGCCGGTGCGCGGGTCCACATCATCAACGCGGTGTCCGGCGGCTGACTGGCAACGCCCTCGGCGGGACGCGCCGTCAGGTGTCGACGCCGAGCAGGATCGGCAGGACGGTGCGCTCGAGCTGACCGACCGACAACGACCGTGGCTCGACGAGGCGCTGGGTCAGGGTGCCCTGCGCGAGGGCGATGGCGGCGAGCACGAAGAGCTCGGTCGGGAGTGGCAGGGTCAGCCCCTGGCGTGAGACGGCCTCGTCGACGACCGCCACGAGCTCGTCGCGGACCCGCCGCTGCTGGGCTGCCCAGGCGCGGCGGGCAGTGGCGTCCCGGATGGCGTGCAGGGTGAACTCCGTCGTCAGCACGAGCCAGCGTTCCTTGCTCCGGGTGTCGTCGGCCATCGCGGTCAGCACGTCGCGCAGGACGTCCTCGGCGCTGGCGTGCTCGCGCTTGCTGGCGCGGCGGATGCGCTCGACGAGGTCCTCGGCGTGCCGTCGGGACAGCTCGAGGACGAGGTCGTCCTTGGACGAGAAGTTCGAGTAGAAGGCGCCGCGGGTGAAGCCGGCGCGCTCACAGATGTCCTCGACCGTCGCGCCGTGGAACCCCCTCTCCGCGAAGACCTCGCTGGCCGCCTCGAGAACGCGCTCGCGCGTGGCTCGTCGTCGGGCGCTGATCCGGGGCTCGGCCGTCGTGGTCATGCTCACAGGATACGTCCTCGAATTGAATACACAAGTGCATCGGATGCATACTCGTATCGTGAGTACTTCCGAGAAGGACACCAGCCGTGGACCCGACCTGCGGACCGTCGTCGTCGACGACGTCAGCGTCGCCGGCACCCACGAGCCGTTCGTCGAGCACGTCGCCTTCACGGCTCCGCCCGGCGAGGTGACGGTCGTGGCGACCGACCCCGGCATCCCCCAGGTCGCGTTGGCGCTGGCGATCGGCGGCCGGGTCGAGCTGCTCCGTGGGCGGGTCAGCATCGGGGGCGCTGCCGACCTGGCCGACCTCCAGCTGCGCACCCGGCTCGTCGACGTCGCGGACGTCACGGCGCCCGAGGACTCCATCGCCCTGCAGGCCGTCGTCCAGGAGGAGCTCGCCCTCGCCGAGCGGCCGGCCTCGCGCAAGGCCGTCGCCGCCTTCCTCCGGGCCCACGACCTGTCCGACCGCGCCGCCAGGCCGTGGGAGCAGCTGCCGGCCGGGACCCGCACGAGCCTGCTGCTCGAGCTCGGCGCCATGCACCCGCAGGTGCGCGTCCTCGTCCTCGCGGGCCCGGAGCGGCACGGCGGTGACCACGTCAGGTGGCTCGACACGTGTCAGCGCCTCGCCGAGACCGGACTGACCGTCATCGTCCTCACCACCGCCGCCTCGGCGGCCGCCCTCACCACCTCGAAGGAGCACGCCGCGTGAACCCCGTCCGACTCGCCGTTGCCGAGCTGCGACGGCTCACCTCGTCGCGGCTGGCCCGGCTCGCCCTGGCTGCCCTCGTCCTCATCCCCACGCTCTACGGCGGCCTCTACCTCTACGCCAACCACGACCCCTACGGCGCCTTCCCGCAGGTGCCTGCCGCGGTCGTCAGCGACGACACCGGCACGAGCCTGAGCACCGGGGAGAAGCTGCAGGTCGGTGACAAGGTGGCCGACCACCTCGTCGAGTCCAAGTCGTTCGACTGGCACCGGGTCTCGAACGCGGCGGCGATGAGCGGCGTCGAGGACGGCACGTACGCGTTCGCCGTCATCCTTCCGCGGACCTTCTCGGCCGATCTCGCGTCGACCGCAGAGTTCGAGCCGCGCCAGGCCACCGTCGTGCTCGAGACCAACGACGCCAACAACTACATGACCTCGATGATCGGCAACCAGGTCATCAAGCAGGTGACCGCATCCGTCGCCAGCGAGGTCAGCCAGACGGCGGCGAGCAAGCTGCTGCTGGGGTTCAGCCAGGTGCACGACCAGCTCGTCAAGGCGGTCGACGGCTCCGAGAAGCTGCGGGCGGGGGCAGTGAAGGCCGAGTCCGGCGCCGACCAGCTCGCGACCGGGGCGAGGAGCCTCGCCGGCGGCCTGCACGACCTGTCGTCCGGCGCCGAGCGACTCGACACCGGCCTCGGCCGGGCGGCCTCGGGCGCCGACGACCTCGAGGCCGGAGCCTCGCAGCTTGCCTCCGGGCTGGGCACGCTGCAGTCGCGTACCGCGGGTCTGCCGTCGCAGACCGACAAGCTGGCCGACGGTGCCGAGCAGGTCGCGGCGGGCAACCGCACCGTCGCCGGCTACGGCACCAAGGCCGCAGCGGCCTCCAGCGGCCTCCAGAAGCGCGTCACAGCCGAACGATCCACCCTCCTTTCCACCCTGCGCGCCCAAGGACTCACCGACGCACAGATCTCGGTCGTGGAGTCGCGCCTGGACACCATCGGCGGCTACGTCGACCAGGCGGACGCGACGATCCAGTCGGCCTCGGGCGACCTGACCCGGCTGTCGAAGGGCGCCGACCAGGTGGCCACCGGTGCCCGTTCGCTCGCGAACGCCACCCCGAAGCTGACGGACGGCATCGAGCAGGCCCACTCGGGGGCGGTGCGGGTGCGCGACGGTGCCCACACGCTCGCCGGCGGCCTCGACACCCTCGAGTCGGGGGCGGCCCAGCTGTCCAGCGGTGCGGCCAAGGCGGCCGCCGGCGGCGACAGGCTGGCATCCGGGGCAACGTCGCTGTCCTCGGGTCTCGGCTCCCTGGCCACGGGTGCCACCGACCTGCACGCCGGTCTCGTCAAGGGGCGGGACTCCGTGCCCGACCCGAGTGACGCCGAGCGCAAGGCCATGGCGCAGACCATCGGCAACCCCGTCGGGGTGTCCACCGGGTCCCTGTCCTCGGCGGGATCGTACGGTGCGGGTCTCGCACCTCTCTTCATGAGCCTGGCCCTCTGGATCGGTGCCTACGTGCTGTTCCTCTTCGTCCGGCCGCTCTCGCCCCGCGCCCTCGCGACGAGCCAGCGCTCGATCCGCACGGCTCTCGGCGGGTGGCTCGCGCCGGCCCTCGTGGGGCTCGTGCAGGTGGCGTCGCTCGTGCTGGTCGTCGGGCGCGGTGTCGACATCCGGATCGCCCACCCGGTGCTCGCGTTCCTCTTCCTGTGCTTCACCTCGATGACGTTCGTGGCCATCCTGCACGCCCTCGCCGCGCGCCTCGGCGCCGTCGGCAAGTTCCTCGGACTCGTCTTCATGGTCGTCCAGCTCGTCAGCGCCGGCGGCACGTTCCCGTGGCAGACGCTGCCCGCGCCGCTGCAGGCCGTCCACCACGTCGTCCCGATGAGCCACGCCGTCGACGGCCTGCGCCGGCTGCTCTACGGCGCCGACCTGGGGCCGGTCGTCGGCTCGGTGGGAGTGCTCGCCGCCTACCTGTTCGCCGCGCTCGCCGTGTCGACGGTGGCGGCCCGCAGGTCGAGGATGTGGACGCCGAAGCGGATCAAGCCGGCCCTCGAGCTCTGACCCCAGGCGACCCGGGCTGACAAGCGGGCCCGGCCGGAGCATGCTCGGAACCATGAGCAGCGCCTCGAGAGAGAAGACCCTGATCCTGATGCGTCATGCCAAGGCCGAGGAGGGGCACGGCAAGCCCGACCACGACCGCGAGCTGGCGCCCCGCGGTCGCCGGGACGCCAAGGCTGCGGGGGCCTGGCTCCATGCCCAAGGGCTCGTCCCGGACCTCGTCATCTGCTCGACCGCGCAGCGCACGCGCCAGACCTGGGAGGAGGCGTGCCGCGGCGGCGCACAGACCGAGTTCGTCGAGTTCCGGCGCAGCGTCTATCTCGGCGGCTCCGAGCAGACGCTGGAGACGGTGCGTGAGGATGCCGGTGAGACCTCGACGGTGCTCGTCGTCGGCCACAACCCGACCATGGCGCAGCTGACGAGCGAGCTCACCGACGGGGAGGGCTCGCGTGAGGCCCACGAGGCCCTCGGCCAAGGCTTCGTCACCAGTGGCCTCGCGGTCCTGCGGTACGCGGGGGAGTGGGCAGACCTCGACCTCAGCACGTGCGAGCTGACCCGCTTCCACGTCAGTCGTGGTGACCGCGACTGACCGGTCACCGACGACGACACGTGCGGTCGGAAGGCCGGGTTCAGGCTGTGAGATGCGGTGTCCACCCAGCGGACACGGTCCTATGCTGCAGGCATGACGCAGACGCCTGACATCAAGCCCCGCAGCCGCGACGTCACCGACGGTCTCGAGAAGACCGCCGCGCGGGGGATGCTCCGGGCCGTGGGCCTCGGCGACGACGACTGGGTCAAGCCGCAGATCGGTGTCGCGAGCTCGTGGAACGAGATCACGCCGTGCAACCTCTCCCTCGACCGGCTCGCCAAGGCCGTCAAGGACGGTGTCCACGCGGGAGGGGGCTACCCGCTCGAGTTCGGCACGATCTCCGTGTCGGACGGCATCTCGATGGGCCACGAGGGCATGCACTTCAGCCTGGTGTCCCGCGAGATCATCGCCGACTCGGTCGAGACGGTCATGAACGCCGAGCGCCTCGACGGGTCAGTGCTGCTCGCGGGTTGCGACAAGTCGCTTCCGGGCATGCTGATGGCCGCCGCGCGCCTCGACCTCGCCTCGGTCTTCCTGTACGCCGGCACGATCCTCCCGGGTGTCGCCAAGCTCTCCGACGGCACGGAGAAGGAGGTCACGATCATCGATGCCTTCGAGGCCGTCGGGGCGTGCAACGCCGGACTCATGTCCCGCGAGGACGTCGACGCCATCGAGCGGGCGATCTGCCCGGGCGAGGGCGCCTGCGGCGGTTTCTACACCGCCAACACGATGGCCGCTGTCGCCGAGGCGATCGGCATGTCGATCCCCGGCTCGGCCGCGCCGCCCGCGACGGACCGCCGACGTGACATGTATGCCCGCAAGTCCGGTGAGGCCGTCGTCGAGCTGCTCCGTCGCGGCATCACCGCGCGCGACATCATGACCAAGCCGGCCTTCGAGAACGCCATCGCCGTCGTCATGGCCTTCGGCGGGTCGACCAACGCCGTGCTCCACCTGCTCGCCATCGCCCACGAGGCCGAGGTCGACCTGACGATCGAGGACTTCCGCCGCATCGGCGCGAAGGTCCCGCACCTGGCCGACGTCAAGCCGTTCGGCAGCTTCGTCATGAAGGACATCGACCACATCGGCGGCATCCCCGTCGTCATGAAGACGCTGCTCGAGGCGGGTCTGCTCGACGGCGACTGCCTCACGGTGACGGGCAAGACGATGGCCGAGAACCTCGAGGAGATCAACCCGCCCCACATCGACGGCCGAGTCATCCGCGAGATGGCGACACCGATCCACAAGACGGGTGGGCTCACGATCCTCACCGGCTCGCTCGCACCCGAGGGCGCCGTCGTGAAGTCGGCCGGCTTCGACGAGTCGGTCTTCGAGGGCACGGCCCGCGTCTTCGACGGCGAGCGCGCCGCCATGGACGCCGTCGAGGCCGGCTCGCTCCGGAAGAACGACGTCGTGGTCATCCGCTACGAGGGTCCCAAGGGCGGTCCCGGCATGCGCGAGATGCTCGCCGTGACGGGAGCCATCAAGGGCGCCGGGCTCGGCAAGGACGTCCTGCTGCTCACCGACGGTCGCTTCTCCGGCGGCACGACCGGCCTCTGCGTCGGCCACGTCGCCCCGGAGGCCGTCGACGAGGGGCCCATCGCCTTCGTCCACGACGGCGACACGATCCGCCTCGACGTGGCGAGCGGCACGCTCGACGTGCTCGTCGACGAGGACGAGATGGAGCGCCGCCGCTCCGAGGGCGTCACGCACCCAGAGCCGAAGTACACCCGCGGCGTCCTGGCCAAGTACCGCAAGCTCGTCGGCAGCGCGAGCCGGGGCGCCGTCTGCGGCTGACCCCTCCCTCGCAGGAGCTGCCGTATGCCGGGTGGCCGCCTCACTGGCCGCCGTCACGGAAGGCGCGTGGCGTGAGGCCGGTGCGCTCGCGGAAGCGCCGGATGAGGTGCCGTTCGTCGGTGAAGCCGGTGGCGGCGGCGATGTCGCGCACGCTGAGGCCGGTGTGCACCAGCATCCCGGTGGCCGCGTCCAGCCTGCGGGACGCACGGTGCGCATACGGGCTCGTGCCGGTCGCGGCCCGGAAGCGGCGCCGCCACGTCTCGTAGGGGAGCCCCACCTCGGCCGCCACGGCCGGGAGGGGGAGGGGCTCGGTGAGGTCGCCCTCGAGGAGCTCGACCGACCGCGCGAGCCAGGCGGTGCTGCGACCGGGACGGCGCGGGTGCTCACGCAGCTCACACGCCTCGAGCAGGGCTGCGAGCAGGTCGACCGCCTCGGCGTCTCGCGCGCCCGTGCCACGTGGCCTCGGCCTGTCGAACGCGGCGAAGCGGGCCGCCCACCGGCGCACCGGCAGCCCGTGCACCAGGGGTCGGTCGGGGGAGAGGGCGCCGCTGCGGCCGGCCAGGTCGAAGACCGGGCCGTCGAACACGACGAAGTATTCGTCCCACCCCCCGGGATCGGCGCCGTACCAGTGTGGGTGTCCCGGGTGGACGACGACGAGCGTGCCGGCGGTGATCGGCTCGTCGAGGTGTGCGTCGCGGTAGCGACCGCTGCCGGCCGTGAGGAAGGTGAGGCCCCACGTGGGGTGACGCCGCGTCGTTCCCGGCGGCAGGCCGCTCCCGGCGGTGATCCGGGCCGCGACGAGGACCCGACCGAGGCCTGCGCCGCCTGTCGGTCGGGACGCCGGACCCGATGCTGCAGCTGTCACGTGGTCCAGCAAACCAGAACGTACCCCTGCAACCACCGGATCCGGGGTGATGGGCCGCAGATTGCGGTGGGCTTCAAGCCCCCGATGACCATCCGGTCGTTCACGATCCGCTCAGGACGGACCCAATCGATGCCCACTGACACGCTTCCCGACCTCACCACGGCATACCCCGTCACCGACGCGCAGGTAGCGGCGTACCGCTCGAACGGCCATGTGCGCCTGACCCAGGTCGCGACGCAGGAGGAGGCCACGGCGTACCGCCGGCCCGTTGCGTCGACGGTGGAGCGGCTCAGCACCGAGACGCGCCCGCTCGCCGAGCGCGACAGCTACGGCATGGCGTTCCTCCAGGTCATGAACCTCTGGCGCCACGACGAGTCGGTCGCCCGGTTCGTCCTGGCCACGCGCTTCGCCGGCGTCGCAGCCCGGCTGCTCGGGGTGCCGCGCGTGCGGCTCTACCACGACCAGGCGCTCTTCAAGGAGCCCGGCGGTGGCTACACGCCGTGGCACCAGGACGCGATGTACTGGCCCCTCGACGGGTCGCGCTGCCTGACGATGTGGATGCCGCTCGTGGACATCACGCCGGCCCACGGCGGCCTCGCCTTCGCGACCGGCAGCCACGTCGACGGGCCGTTGAGCGACATCGGCATCTCGGACGCGTCGGAGGAGCGCTTCGACCGTCTGGTCGCCGAGCGCGGTCTCGTCGTCGACGGGCCGGTGGCGATGCGCGCCGGCGACGCCTCGTTCCACTCCGGCTGGACGGTGCACAGGGCGCTCGGCAACTCCTCGACGCAGATGCGCGAGGTCATGACGGTGATCTGGTTCGCCGACGGGCTGACGGTCCTGGATCCCGCGAATCCCGCACAGGCCAACGATCTTGCGTCGTGGCTGCCCGGGCTCGCGCCGGGGGCGCTGGCAGTGTCAGCGGCCAACCCGGCACTCGGGGGACCGTCCGGGGGTGGCGTCTAGTCCGAGGCGTCCGAGGCGTCCGGGGCGCCGGACTCGACGAGCGCCTTGAGGCCGGCAGCCTCCATCGCCAGGTAGCGGTCGGTGAGAGACCGGTAGCCGCGCCCCACGACCGCGCCGAGCCAGCCGGACTGCGTGATCGACAGGGTGACCCGACAGCTGCCGGGCCCGACGGGCTCGATGCCGTGACGACCCGTCGTCCGTGTGCCGGGTCCGCTTGCCTCCCAGGTGAACTCGCGTCCCTCGGCGAGGGCGGTGACGGTCCAGACCGTCGTCGGGATGCGCGGCTGGTCGATCCGAGCCCGGGCCCCGACCCGGAGCCCGCCGTCGAGGAGCCTGACCGAACGCACCGACGCGGTCCACTCGGGCCAGCGTTCGACGTCGCGCAGGACCGCCCAGACGCGCTCGACCGGGGCGTCGACGTCGATGCTCGTGTGCTGCTCCACGGCCCCTCCTCAGTCCGGTGCGACCACGTGGTCCGGCGTCACGTCGGCGGCCCAGTGGCGCCACACCGACGTGACCTGCATGCCGACCTTCTGGTAGAGACCGAGCGCGCCGGTGCGGGAGTCGGTGGACAGCTCGGACCGCTCACCGCCATGGTCGCGGGCCACCTCGAAGGCGTCGACGAGGAGTGCTCGGGCCAGGCCCCTGCCGCGCTCGTCGCGGCGCACCGCGAGCTTGTCGACGTAGGCGCACCCGCTCGACACGACGACGAACGCCATGCCGACGACGTCGTCGGTCGGGTCGACCATGAGCCGCAGCTGCCACGGCTCGTAGCCGGGGCGCCGCGATACGGTCGCCGTCCACTCCTCGAAGGTCGAGCGCTCGCGGTCCGACCACTCGAGGAAGGCGTCCTCGTTCACGGTCCACGTCGCTCGCAGGTCGGCCTCGTCGCGCGGTTCGCGGATGGCATAGCCGGCCGGGACGGGCTGGGGGTCGATCGCGCGGCCGGCCGGCATCCCGAGGACCCACGAGGTCCACAACGCCCGGTAGCCCAGGGACTCCAGCAGGCGCTCGCCGGGTGACTCGCCCGGGACGGGCTGGCCCACGAGCGTGCCGCCGTCGCGGGCGGCGAGGGCACGGGTCCACTGCGACAGGGCCGTCCCGATGCCGCGTCCACGGTAGGCCGGGTCGACGGCGGCGTCGGCCCAGCGTCCCTTGTAGACCTCGGCGTACGCGACGAGGCGCTCGCCGTCGAGGACGGCGACCGACTGCGACGCGAGGTCGAAGGCGGGGCGTTGCCAGTCGCCCACGATGTCGGCCTCCTCGATGAGCACCTCACCGACGTCCTGCTGCTCGCACGCCCCCATGAGCGTCGTCACCGCGCCCGCGTCGTCGCGGGTCAGTGGGCGGGTCGTCAGTCCGGCCGCGTTCGCGGGCAGCCGGAGCGGCACTGCGGTGGTGGTCGTCACGGGGTCTCCTCGGAAGCGGTGGCCGGCAGGCCGGGGGAGTCGAGACCGATGGAGCGGCGGAAGGGCGCCGCGCCCTCGACGGTCACGGGGGAGTCGCCGCGGACGAGGGCCTCCGGGCGCAGGACGAGCCGCTGGTTGACGGCGAGCTCGCCCTCGCGACGCCGAAGCCGCTTCTGCCCGTCGGGGCGGTAGCCGACCTTGCGGCTCACGGCGAGCGACGCGGGGTTGTCGGTGAACGCCCCGGACGTGACCTCCTCGGCGTCCAGGTGGTCGAAGACGAAGGCGCACATCGCGCGCCGCATCATCGTGCCGATGCCCTGGCCCTGGTGGGCCGCGCCGAGCCACGAGCCGGTCTCGCCGGTGCGCGTCACGAGGTAGTCGCGTGTCGAGAACCCCTGCGACCCGACGAGCGTCCCCTCGTGCCAGACGCCGAGGTTGAGCTCCCAGGACGTGGGCGAGAAGTCCGCGCGGCAGCGCCAGTGGTACTGCACGAACTGTCGGCGGAGCAGCTCCGGCTCGACGTCGGTCCACGGGTGGTAGAAGGGCATCCGGTCGGCGGGGTGGATGCCCTCGGCCGCGAGGTCCGCCAGCCGGGCGAGGTCGTCGTCGCCGAGGCCGCGCAGCTCGACCGGTCCCGCGGTGACCCGGAGGCCGAGGGCGGGCATGAGGTCGGCCACGGTGCTCGTCATGTCGGCCAGTGTCCCGACCCGGTCGGGCGCTCGACAACCGACTTTCGTCGGCCCCTCCGCGCAGGACGTGGGAGCGTGGGACAGCGACAGTGGGTGAGATCACGAGGCCACATGCTGAGACGCCCCAGAGGGTCGATTGACACCTCGGGGGCTTGGTAGGACGGTTGTCACGTGGCCCGACTCCTCGTACTTCCCTAGCGCGCCGACCAGCCCGAACGGTCAGCGCGCTCCCTTCCGTCCCCCCGCGGGACCGAAGGGTTTTTTTGTGGCTGGAGTCAGCCCGAACCGGCAGGACAACGCAGTGCTCGAGACAAGGAAGAGATCGTGAGCGACACGACGAAGCAGGCGCCCTCGCCCGCCGACGTGGCCTCCATGGCCCGTCCCCGACCAGCGGCGGAGGCGAAGGCCGTCCCGGCCGGCGGCGTCGTCACCCCGGCCCGCGAGGTCACCGGGGCGCAGGCGCTCGTACTCTCCCTCGAGGCCATCGGCTGCGACACCGTCTTCGGCATCCCCGGGGGTGCGATCCTCCCGGCCTACGACCCGATGCTCGACTCGAAGAAGGTGCGCCACATTCTCGTGCGCCACGAGCAGGGCGCCGGGCACGCGGCCGAGGGCTATGCCTCCGCGACCGGCAGGGTCGGCGTCTGCATGGCCACCTCCGGCCCGGGTGCGACGAACCTCGTGACTCCGCTCGCCGACGCGCACATGGACTCCGTCCCCGTCGTCGCCATCACCGGCCAGGTCGCGAGCGCCGCCATCGGCACGGACGCCTTCCAGGAGGCGGACATCCGGGGGATCACGATGCCGATCACCAAGCACAACTACCTCGTGACGGACCCGGCGAAGATCCCGCAGGCCATCGCCGAGGCCTTCCACGTCGCGAGCACCGGGCGCCCCGGCCCCGTCCTCGTCGACATCAGCAAGGACGCCCTGCAGGCGACCACGACGTTCAGCTGGCCGCCTCAGATCGACCTGCCGGGCTACCGTCCGGTCCTGCGTCCACACGGCAAGCAGATCCGCGAGGCGTCCCGCCTCATGGCCGCGGCCAAGCAGCCGATCTTCTACGTCGGCGGCGGTGTCGTCCGGGCCCGCGCCAGCGAAGCCCTGCGCCGCCTCGTCGCGCTGACCGGCATCCCCGTCGTCACGACCCTCATGGCGCGCGGCACGGTGCCGGACAGCGAGCCGCTCAACCTGGGCATGCCCGGCATGCACGGCACCGTCGCCGCAGTCACCGGGCTGCAGAAGTCGGACCTGATCATCGCCCTCGGTGCGCGCTTCGACGACCGCGTGACGGGCCAGCTGTCGACGTTCGCCCCGCACGCCAAGGTGATCCACGCCGACATCGACCCGGCCGAGATCTCCAAGAACCGCATCGCCGACGTGCCGATCGTCGGTGACGTGGGCGAGGTCATCAAGGACCTCATCGAGCAGGTGACGCTCGACCGGGCGACCGCCGACGCGGACGTCGATGCCGACGGCTGGGACTACGCCGCCTGGCGCGAGCGGGTCGCGGACTGGAAGCAGACCTTCCCGCTCGGCTGGACCGACAGCGAGGACGGCACCCTCTCACCGCAGTACGTCATCGAGCGCATCGGCGCGCTGACGGGACCCGAGGCCACCTACGTCGCCGGCGTCGGCCAGCACCAGATGTGGGCCGCCCAGTTCGTCCAGTACGAACGCCCCAACGCGTGGATCAACTCCGGGGGCCTTGGCACGATGGGCTTCTCGGTCCCGGCAGCCATGGGCGCCAAGGTCGCCGAGCCCGAGCGCACCGTCTGGGCCATCGACGGCGACGGCTGCTTCCAGATGACGAACCAGGAGCTCGCGACCTGCGTCATCAACAACATCCCGATCAAGGTCGCGATCATCAACAACAGCTCGCTCGGCATGGTGCGACAGTGGCAGACGCTCTTCTACAACGAGCGCTACTCCAACACGAACCTGCAGCCGACCGAGCAGCGGGTGCCCGACTTCGTCAAGCTCGCGGACGCCTACGGCTGCCTCGGCCTGCGCGCAGAGACGCCCGAGGAGGTCGACGCCGTCATCAAGCAGGCACTCGAGACCAACGACCGTCCGGTCGTCATCGACTTCATCGTGCACCGGGACGCCATGGTCTGGCCGATGGTGCCGGCGGGCGTCAGCAACGACATGATCCAGGCCGCACGCCACGAGGCGCCGGTCTGGGAGCGGGAGGACTGAGCATGAGCAAGCACACCCTGTCGGTCCTCGTGGAGGACAAGCCCGGCGTCCTGACGCGCGTCGCAGCGCTCTTCTCCCGCCGAGGGTTCAACATCAACTCCCTCGCCGTCGGACCGACCGAGCTGCCCGACATCTCGCGCATCACGGTCGTCGTCGAGGTCGAGGGTGCCGCGCTCGAGCAGGTGACCAAGCAGCTCAACAAGCTCATCGAGGTGCTCAAGGTCGTCGAGCTCGACGCGCACGCGTCGGTGCAGCGAGAGATCCTGCTCGTCAAGGTCCGCGCCGACGCGGCGACCCGCAGCCAGGTCATCGACACCATCCAGCTCTTCAAGGCCAAGGTCGTCGACGTGACGACCGACGCGATCGTCATCGAGGCGACCGGGACGTCGGACAAGCTCCGTGCCCTTCTCGACGTGCTCGAGCCGTTCGGCATCAAGGAGCTCGTCCAGTCCGGGATGGTCGCCGTCGGGCGTGGGTCGCGCTCCATCACCGACCGCAGCCTCCGCAGCGCCTGACCCACCCAGCGTCCACCAGAGTCCACCAGAGGGCGTATGCCGTCCGGCCCGGCCACACGGCATACGCCCCCGGGTGCCCCACCCGCACAGACCACCGCACACCGCAACCGAAGGAGAGGCCACCATGGCCGAGATGTTCTACGACGACGACGCCGACCTGTCGATCATCCAGGGCAAGAAGGTCGCCGTCATCGGCTACGGCAGCCAGGGCCACGCCCACGCGCTCAACCTGCGCGACTCCGGCGTCGACGTCCGCGTCGGCCTCGCCGAGGGCAGCAAGAGCAAGGCCAAGGCCGAGGCCGAGGGCCTGTCCGTGACGTCGGTCGCCGACGCCGTCAAGGAGGCCGACCTCGTCGTCATCCTGACGCCCGACCAGGTGCAGCGGACGGTCTACGCGAACGACATCCAGCCGAACCTCAAGGACGGCGCGGCCCTGCTCTTCGGGCACGGCTTCAACATCCGCTTCGGCTACATCAAGCCGGAGGCCGACGCCGACGTGCTCATGGTCGCCCCCAAGGGTCCGGGCCACATCGTGCGCCGCGAGTTCGTCGACGGCCGTGGGGTGCCCGTGCTCCTCGCCGTCGAGCAGGACGCGTCCGGCACGGCCTGGGACCTCGCCAAGGCCTACGGCAAGGCCATCGGCGGCCTGCGGGCCGGCGGCATCAGGACGACCTTCACCGAGGAGACCGAGACCGACCTGTTCGGCGAGCAGGCCGTCCTCTGCGGTGGCGCGAGCCAGCTCGTCATGTACGGCTTCGAGACCCTCGTCGAGGCCGGGTACCAGCCCGAGGTCGCCTACTTCGAGTGCCTCCACGAGCTGAAGCTCATCGTCGACCTCATGATCGAGGGCGGCATCGCCAAGCAGCGCTGGTCCGTCTCCGACACCGCGGAGTACGGCGACTACGTCTCCGGCCCGCGCGTCATCGACCCGCACGTCAAGGAGAACATGAAGGCCGTGCTGGGCGACATCCAGAACGGCACGTTCGCCAAGCGCTTCATCGACGACCAGGACGCCGGCGCGCCCGAGTTCAAGCAGCTCCGCGAGAAGGGCGCCCAGCACCCGATCGAGGCCACCGGGCGGGAGCTGCGGAAGCTCATGGCGTGGGTCAAGCAGACCGACTCGGACTACGTCGAGGGCAGCGCGGCGCGCTGACCCCCGTCGTCGCTCCCGACCCAGCAGAGGCCGGCCACCCGTTCGTGGGGTGGCCGGCCTCGGCGTCAGACGGGCCGGCTCTGCGCATCGTCGCGGAGGTCGGCGAGCCGGTCGAGCAGCCTGGGGCGCAGGCCGGCGTCGACCCACGAGGCCGGGATCGGCAGCCGGCGGCGCAGCGCCAGGGTCTCCCGCTGGTGGAGTCGGCAGCCCGACGGTGTCGGCTCGATCGTGTAGGTGAGATGGCCCTCGCACCAGCCGGCCCAGAAGTCCATGTCGAGCGACACGGGAGGGCTGACCGCGGTGACGGTGCTCTCGACACGCATCCAGATGCCGGGCGCGAGACGCACGCGCTCGTGCCACCGGGTGCCGACGCCGGTGGGTCCGGCCGGCCACTTCGTCATCGTCACACCTGCGGCCCGGGGGAACGGTTCCAGGTCCTGGACGTCGGCGAGGAGCGCGTGGACCCTCCCCGGGGGCAGGTCGATGGGGACGGACAGGTCGTAGGACAGCGGAGTCCCGGGGTCGTCGTCGGTCGGCTCGGTCCCACCCCGTCGGCGGCGGCCCAGGCGCTCGGCGCGCTGTCGTATGCCGAGCAGCATCCGCCGGGTCATGACGAAGTCACCGGCGTCCATCGCCACGGCCCAGGGCAGACCGCTCGCAGGCACGCGGAAACGAATGCGGTGGATGAGCCGGCACCCCCGGGGCCCATGGGGGCGTAGCACGAAGGCAGCGGACACGGCGCCCCCGACCGCGTGGTTGCTCATCACGAGGGACCGCGTCGGGTCGATGGACTCGACGACGAACGCAGCAGACGCGTCGGCCGTCATCGGGAGCCGGTCGCCGACCCGAAGGCCCTGCAGGTCGGCCCGGATCTCGTCGGCGCTGCGGATCCCTGCGTTGTCGACCCAGTCGTAGCTGTACCAACCCGCCCTGGGGTGGGCGCCCATCTGCACGAGCCACGGCCACACGTCGTCGGGGCGGGCGTCGACGACGACCGCCCGCGTCGCCTCCCACTGCGGTCGGGGGACGATCTCGTCGCCGGGGAGGGTGTCGGTGACCTCGGTCCCGGTGGCACCCCAGCTTCGTTGCCACGGCCGGTAGACGAGCAGGTAGGCGGTCGGGACGAGCCAGGTCACGCGGCGCAGCCGGAGGATGGGCCTCATCCACTCACGGTCGCTCGCGTGGCGCCCGTGCGGCAACGGCCGAAGGTCCCGATCGCCCGTCCGTCCTCCTCCGGCTCCGGTGGCGGCTCAGCGACCGGTCAGGCGGGGTGGCTGGGCGGCGAGCCATTCCTCGAAGGTGCGTCCACCGAGGTCTGCCGTGCCGGCGACCGGCACGGTGCGGCTCTCCGAGACGGCGCGCATGAGCCCGCCGACCGGCGGGATCCGGACGACGTGAGGTGCGGAGGCGCCGCGGTGGGCACGCACGAGGGTCGCCAGCTCGCCGATCGTCAGCACGTCGGGGCCGGCCACGTCCGTGGCCCGGGTGCAGCCGGTCGGCGGGGGAGCGAGCGCGAGGTCGACGAGACGCTGCGCCACGAAGTCGGTGTCGACCGGCTGGAGCGCCATGTCGCCGATCGTCGCGGTGAGGGGTCCGAGGGTCAGCGTGCGAGCGAAAAAGGCTGCGAGGGAATGGAACTGGGTCGCTCGAAGGATCGTGGCCGGCCCACCGGCGGCCGCGATGCCCTGCTCGGCGCGCAGCTTGCGTCGGTAGTAGGTCATCGGGTGGTCGTCGATGCCGACGATCGAGATGTGCGCCAGGTGCACACCGAGGTCGGCCGCCGTGTCGGCGAGGCGCCGCGCGGCATAGACCGTCACCGTGTCACCCCGGGACGTGTCGTCAGCGCAGTTGACGACCGCATCGGCGTCGACCAGGGCCGCCTTGAGGCCCTGCCCCGTGGCGATGTCCACGCCGGTTCGCCGGCTCGCCGACACCGCGTCGTGGCCGCGAGTGGTGACGTCCCGGACGACCCGCGACCCGAGATCTCCTGCCCCTCCGACCACGACGATGCGCATGCTCCAGAGTCTCCCGCGCTGCGGCCGCAGTGCAACGCCCGGCCGGTTCCGCCGACACAGCAGGTCGGGCCGCGGTCGGGTCAGGGGCGGGACAGGTCGCAGCCCCTAGACTCGCCGACGGCACACCGCGGTGCCCGACGGCCTGCGTCCCGACGCGCGGCCGCGCCCCCTCCGGAAGGGACCCTCCACGTGAGCAAGCCTGTCGTCCTCATCGCCGAAGAGCTGTCACCGGCAACGATCGAGGCCCTGGGACCCGACTTCGAGGTCCGCCGGGCCGACGGGGCCGACCGCGACGAGCTCCTCCCGGCCCTGGCGGACGTCGATGCCGTCCTCATCCGGTCGGCCACGAGGATGGACGCCGAGGCGATCGCAGCCGCCAAGCGGCTCAAGGTCATCGCCCGCGCCGGTGTGGGTCTCGACAACGTCGACGTCGAGTCCGCCACCCAAGCCGGAATCATGGTCGTCAACGCCCCGACCTCCAACATCACCTCTGCCGCCGAGCTCGCCATCGGCCTGCTCCTCGCGACGGCCCGCAACATCGCGCCGGCCAACCAGGCGCTCAAGGCCGGCGCCTGGAAGCGCAGCCAGTACTCCGGCGTGGAGCTGCTCGACAAGACGGTGGGTGTCCTGGGTCTCGGCCGCATCGGCACGCTCGTCGCCGAGCGTCTCAAGGGCTTCGGCATGAAGATCCTCGCGTACGACCCCTACTCCTCCGCGGCCAAGGCCGGTCAGCTCGGCGCCCAGCTCGTCGGCCTCGACGAGCTGCTCGCCCAGTCGGACTTCATCACCATCCACCTGCCCCGGACGCCCGAGACCGTCGGCCTCATCGGCGAGGAGGCCCTCGCCAAGGTGAAGCCCTCGGTGCGCATCATCAACGCAGCCCGGGGCGGCATCGTCGACGAGGCGGCCCTCGCGCGCGCCATCGCCGAGGGTCGGGTGGCCGGTGCCGGCATCGACGTCTTCGCCACCGAGCCGACGACCGAGTCCCCGCTCTTCGAGCACGAGTCCGTCGTCGTCACGCCCCACCTCGGCGCCTCGACCGAGGAGGCCCAGGAGAAGGCCGGCATCGCGGTCGCGAGGTCCGTGCGCCTCGCCCTCGGCGGTGAGCTCGTCCCCGACGCGGTCAACGTCTCCACCGGCTTCATCGCCGAGGAGGTCCGACCCGGCATCGCGCTCGTCGAGAAGCTCGGCCGCATCTTCACCGCGGTGGCCGGAAGCGTCCCGGCCCAGCTCGACGTCGAGGCCCGCGGTGAGATCACGGCCCACGACGTCAGCGTCTGGAAGCTCGTCGCCCTCAAGGGCCTGTTCACCGACGTCGTCGAGGACGCTGTCACCTACGTCAACGCGCCGGTCCTCGCGGAGCAGCGTGGCTGCGTCGTGCGCCTCGTCACCGACCCCGACTCGGGTGACTTCCGCAACGTCACCACGCTGCGCGGCACGCTGGCCGACGGCTCCGTCGTGTCCGTCTCCGGCACGCTGACCGGTCCGAAGATGGTCGAGAAGCTCGTCGGCGTCAACGGCTACGACCTCGAGGTCCCGCTGTCGGACCACATGCTGGTGTTCGAGTACTCCGACCGCCCCGGCGTCATCGGCGCCGTCGGTCGCATCCTCGGCGACGCCGGCATCAACATCGGCGGCATGCAGGTCTCGCGCCAGGAGGACCGGGCCATCGGCGTGCTCAACGTCGACAGCGCGGTCCCGGCCGCCATGGCGGCCGAGCTCTCCGAGGTCGTCGAGGCCAAGACCTTCTCGGTCGTCGACCTGCACGACTGAACCGCCGGCGCCGGGGCGCCGGCACACGCGGTCCTTTCGGGCCCTTGGACCCTGTCGTGCCACCCACGCCACTGTCACCGTGGGGCTGTGGGCACCCCTGTCATCCGCTGCGACGGCGTCACCAAGCGGTTCGGCGCGACCGAGGCACTGCGTGGCGTCGACCTGGTCGTCGACGAGGGAGAGGTCTTCGGCTACCTCGGGCCCAACGGTGCCGGCAAGACGACGACCCTGCGAATCATCATGGGGCTCACGCGGGCCGGCGACGGGCGCGCCGAGCTCTTCGGTCTCGACGCCTGGGCGCACCGCGACGAGCTGCACCGGCGCGTCGGCTACGTCTCGGGCGATGTGGCGCTCTACCCCCGTCTCAGCGGCCGGGACCACATCGACTACGTCGGTCACCTGCACGGAGTCGGACGGCCACCCGAGGCCGCCGCACTCGCTGAACGACTGGACCTCGACCTCGACAAGCAGGCCCGCCAGCTCTCGCGTGGCAACCGCCAGAAGCTGGCCCTCCTGCTCGCGCTCATGACCCGACCCGAGCTGCTCGTGCTCGACGAGCCGTCGAGCGGGCTCGACCCGCTGGTGCAGCGAGAGTTCCACGTCCTCCTCGCCGAGCACGTGACGCGAGGCGGAACGGTCCTGCTCAGCTCGCACGTCCTCAGCGAGGTGCAACGGGTCGCGACGCGGATCGGGGTGCTGAGCGCCGGCCGGGTGGTCGCGGTCGAGCAGCTGGATGCCTTGCGCGCCAAGTCGTTGCACCACGTCGAGGCTCAGTTCGACGGCGCCGTGCAAGCCGCGCCCTTCGCGTCGGTGCCGGGTGTCCGTGACGTGCGCATGGAGGACGGCGTGCTCCGCTGCGACGCCCCGCAGACCTCGCTCGACCCCCTGCTCAAGCTGATTGCGCGACACCCGGTCGTCGACCTCAACTGCACCGAGGCCGAGCTCGAGGAGACCTTCCTCGCCTACTACTCGACACCGGGAGGTCCCGGTGCTGCGTGACGTCCTGCGCAAGACGCTCTACGACCAGCGGCGGTCCTACCCCGCCTGGTGTCTCGGGGTCCTGCTGCTCGTCGCGATGTACGTCGCCCTGTGGCCCAGCATCAAGGGGCAACCCTCGATGCGGGACTTCCTGGCGCAGATGCCCGAGGCGTTCCGCAACCTCTTCGCCATGGCCGGCGCCGACATGTCCACGCCCGTCGGCTACATCCAGATCGAGCTGCTGTCGTTCATGGGCCCCCTTCTCGTCCTGCTGTATGCCGTGGGGGCCGGCTCCTCGTCGGTGGCGGGGGAGGAGGACCGGCGCACGCTCGACCTGCTGCTCACCACACCGGTCACCCGGTCTCGTGTCGTCGTCGACAAGGCGCTCGCCATGGTCGCCGGGACCCTGGGGCTCGCCACGCTGCTCGGCCTGGCCCTCGTGGCGGAAGGCGCGCTGGTCGGCATGGACCTGCCCGCCGGCAACGTCGCGGCGGCCATGCTGCACCTGGCCCTGCTGGGCCTGGTGTTCGGCGCGCTGTCGCTCGCCATCGGCGCCGGGACCGGCCGCCTCGGGCTGAGCCGCGCCATCCCGGTCTTCGTGGCCGTGCTGGCCTACGTCGTCAACGGTCTCGGCGGGCTCGTCGACTGGCTCACGCCGATGCAGAAGCTCTCACCCTTCTACCAGTACGCGGCCCACGACCCGCTGCGCAACGGCGTCTCCTGGTCGGCGGTCGGCGTCGCCGTCGCAACTGTCGTCGCGCTGGTGCTCGTGGCGGTCGCCGGTTTCGACCGGCGCGACATCACCTCGTGACGTCGGCGTCGTCCTCGGAGGCGGCGTCCTGGTGATCGCCGTCGGCGCCGTTGTCGTCATCGTCGTCATCGTCACCGTTGCCGTTGCCGTTCTCGTCCGTCTCGAGGCTGGCGAGCTCGGGGACGAGCTCGTGGCGCTTGCTGAAGGTGTCGATGATGGCGAGCGCGACGGCGGCGATGGGGATGCCGATGAGGGCTCCGATGGGGCCGAAGAGCGCGGCGCCGGCGATGACCGACCCGAGCGCGACCGCCGGGTGCACGTCCATGGTGCGGCGGCTGATGCGCGGGGTGAAGACGTAGTTCTCGAGCTGCTGGTAGACGGTGGCGAACACCGCGATCCACAGGGCGTTGACCGGCTTGTCGAGCAGGGCGAACAGGGCCGGCAGCGCGACACCGATGTAGGTGCCGATCGTCGGGATGAACTGGCCGACGATGCCGGCGAAGACACCGAGCGGCAGCCAGAACGGCACGTCGATGAACCAGAAGAAGGTGACGTGGAAGACCGCGGACAGGGCGGCGAGCACGAGCTTGGACACGACGTAGCCACCGGTCTTCTCGACCGAGATGGTCCACACCGTCATGAACACGCGCTGGTAGCGCTGCGGCAGCCAGGAGCCGATGGTCTGCCGCAGCCGCGGGCTGTCCGCCGAGAGGTAGTAGGCGAAGACCAGGATCGTCAGGCTGTCGAAGAGGAAGGTGACGAGCGACCCGAAGATGCCGACGATGCCGCCGCCGTACTTTCCCGCGAGCTCACCCAGCTTGTCGGGTGTCAGGCTGAGCGCTGACTGGATCTGTTCGAGGTCGAAGCTCGTGCCGAACGAGGAGTTCACCCAGTTGAGCGCCGAGGTCACGGCGCTCGGCAGCTGCGACCCGAGCTGTGAGAGCTGCGACACGAAGACCTGGCCGAAGAGCTCGGCGAGGCCGGCGAAGAGCAGCAGCATCCCGAGCATGGTCAGGCCGGTGGCGAGGCCGCGCTTCATGCCTCGCCCGCTCAGCCACAGGACCACCGGCTCCATGGCGATCGAGACGAGCCAGGCGAGCAGGAGCAGGAAGAGGAAGCTGCCCATCGCCGAGAACGCCCACGTCGCGATCCACAGCAGCACGATGGCGACCATCACCGTGAACGTGACGCGCCGAGCGTTGCCCGGGGTCACCGCGATCCAGCGGGCCCCTTCGTCGAAGGGCACTCCGGGCACGGCGTGGCTCCGGTGCCGCTGGTGGGAGGCATGGCTCTGGTGGTCCGGGTGGTGGTCGGCGCTCACGCGGCGAGCCTACGGCCACCGTTCCGCCGAACGGGGGACCTGTGTCGTGGCGTGACGTGCCGCACGATCTCCGGACGAATGGCGGACATGGCGTCTCATCTGCTGGAAACCCCCTGTACCCGTGGGTAGCCCGGCGTACCGTGAAACGCATGACGCGGCAGGTCGTACTCATTCTCCGCCGCGGCGAGTCCAGGTAGTCAGCAACCTCGCCGCGGAGATCCCGCGCACCCTCCTGCTGACCGGCTCGCCCACCAGGGCTCGAGCCACCTGAGACCACCAACCGCATCGAATCGAGAGACGTGATCACCATGAGCGAAGACGCCAAGGCAGCCCGTCAGGCACTGCAGGAGTCGATGGACCTGCGCGACCAGGGTCACACCGAGGACTGAGTCGCCGAGCGACCGTCGACGAAGGCCCCCACCCAGCCGGGCGGGGGCCTTCGTCATGCGTTCATTAAATGAGACACGGAGTCCACATCACAAGACGAGTTCTAGGCTGGCGACATGGCACAGACGCAGGTCAAGGACGCGTACTCGATCGCCGTCATCGGCGGTGACGGCATCGGCCCCGAGGTGGTCGCGGAGGGCCTGAAGGTCCTCGACGCCGTGACCGGGGACACCGGCCCGAAGTTCGCCACGACGGACTACGACCTCGGTGCGCGCCGCTGGCACGCCACCGGAGAGACGCTGCCGGACTCGGTCCTCGACGAGCTGCGCGGTCACGACGCGATCCTCCTCGGCGCCATCGGCGACCCGAGCGTCCCGAGCGGTGTGCTCGAGCGGGGCGTCCTGCTGCCCCTGCGCTTCGCCCTCGACCACTACGTCAACCTGCGCCCGGCCAAGCTCTTCCCCGGCGTCTCGAGCCCGCTCGACGTCGCGCGGGTGGCGCCGAACGGCATCGACTTCGTCGTGGTCCGCGAGGGGACCGAGGGTCCCTACACCGGCAACGGCGGCGCCCTGCGCGTCGGCACCCCGGCCGAGATCGCGACCGAGGTCAGCGTCAACACCCGCTACGGCGTCGAGCGCGTCGTCCGCGACGCCTTCGCCCGCGCCCAGTCCCGGCCCCGCAAGCACCTGACGCTCGTGCACAAGCACAACGTCCTGACGTATGCCGGTCACCTCTGGCGCCGCACCGTCGAGGAGGTCGGGGCCGAGTTCCCCGACGTCGAGACCGCCTACCAGCACGTCGACGCGGCGACGATCTTCATGGTGACCGACCCCGGCCGCTTCGACGTCATCGTCACCGACAACCTCTTCGGCGACATCCTCACCGACATCGCCGCGGCCATCGCCGGCGGCATCGGGCTCGCCGCCTCGGGCAACATCAACCCGGCGCGCACGACGCCCAGCATGTTCGAGCCGGTCCACGGGTCGGCGCCCGACATCGCCGGTCAGTCCAAGGCCGACCCGACCGCGGCGATCCTCTCGGTCGGCATGCTGCTCGCCCACCTCGGCCTCGACGCCGAGGCGGCCCGCGTGGACGCGGCCGTCGCGGCCGACCTCGCCGATCGTGGTGACGCCGTGCGCAGCACCACCGCCGTCGGCGACGCGGTGGCCTCCCGGCTCTGAGGGACCGGCACGCAGGTCACCCCGCCGGGCACCCGGGGTGCGTATGCCGGGTGGCTGGGCCACGGCATACGCCCGCGTCCGCGATCGCGGGTCCCCGGGTTCTCCGTCTCACGATGTGGGCGATAGCCTGACAACCGGATCACCGCTGATTTTGCCCCTGGAGGTTTGTCATGACCCAGCTGTCCTTCGAGGTCACGCGCCGCGCCGACGCCACGTCGCCCGAGCGCATCGCCGAGGTCCTCGAGAACCCCGGTTTCGGCAAGACCTTCACCGACCACATGGTCGTCGCGACGTGGACCGCCGACGGCGGCTGGGGTGACGCACAGGTCCGGCCCTACGGCCCCTTCCAGCTCGACCCGGCGGCGGCGGTGCTCCACTACGCCCAGGAGATCTTCGAGGGCATGAAGGCCTACCGTCATGCCGACGGCTCCATCTGGACCTTCCGCCCCGAGGCCAACGCGGCCCGGTTCGCCCGCTCGGCCCGCCGCCTCGCGCTGCCCGTGCTGCCGGAGGTCGACTTCATCGAGTCGCTGCGGCAGCTCGTGTCCGTAGACCAGGCCTGGGTGCCGGGCGCGGACGCGGGGGAGAAGAGCCTCTACCTGCGCCCGTTCATGTTCGCCTCCGAGGCGTTCCTCGGTGTCCGACCGGCCCAGCAGGTCACCTACTCCGTCATCGCGTCCCCAGCCGGCGCCTACTTCTCCGGTGGGCTCAAGCCGGTGACGCTCTGGATCTCCACCGACTACGCCCGCGCCGGCGAGGGTGGCACGGGCGCCGCCAAGTGCGGCGGCAACTACGCCAGCTCGCTCGCCGGTCAGCTCGAGGGCATCGAGCACGGGTGCGACCAGGCCGTCTTCCTCGACTCCTCGACGCACACGTACATCGAGGAGCTCGGTGGGATGAACCTCTTCATCGTCACCAAGGACGGGCGGATCATCACGCCCGAGCTCACCGGCTCCATCCTCGAGGGGGTCACGCGCAGCTCCATCCTCGAGATCGCCAAGGAGCTCGACCTCGAGCCCGAGGAGCGCCGCATCCCCATCGAGGAGTGGAAGGACGGCGCGGCCAGCGGCGAGATCGTCGAGGTCTTCGCGTGCGGCACGGCTGCGGTCGTCACGCCGGTCGGTGAGCTGCGCTGGGCCGGCGGATCCGTCGACCACCGCCGCGAGGGCCACGAGGACCGCTACGCCGAGGCCATCCGCAACAAGCTCCTCGACATCCAGTACGGCCGCGCCGAGGACTCGCACGGCTGGCTGACCCGTCTCGTCTGACGGGGCGTCGCCGATGGGTCCCGGGACGGGCGGGGCGTCGCACGGTCCGACGGTGGGCGACCTCGCCTCACCCCGGCTCGTCGCCTCCGACCTCGACGGCACCCTGCTGCGCACGGACGGCTCGCTGTCCGGGCGGACGGCCACGGCCTGGTCCGCTGCCGCGGCCGCAGGCATCGAGACGGTCCTCGTCACGGCTCGACCGCCGCGCTGGCTGCACGGACTCGAAGGGGTCGTCGGGCCGCGCGGCACCGCGATCTGCGGCAACGGCGCATTCGTCTACGAGGTCGCGTCGCGGCGGGTCCTCGAGACGCACTGCTTCGAGCGTGGGGTCATCGACGAGCTCGTGGCCGACCTGCGGCGAGCCGTACCCTCGGTCACCTTCGCGGCGGAGCGGGCCAGCGGGCCCTTCGTGGCCGACGACTACCCGGACCCGCACCGCGACCGGGGCGCCCAGCGGGCCGTGCACGGGTCCTGGCGCACGATCGGTGAGGAGCCGGTCGGCAAGCTGCTCGCACTCGCGCCGGGAGTGCCCCTCGAGGACTTCCTGGCGACGGTCGAGGACGTGCTCGGCGACCGCGGCCACCTGCACTTCTCAGGGGCGCACGGGCTGGCGGAGATCAACGCCCCGGGAGTGACCAAGGCTGCAGGCCTCGAGCGGTGGGCCGCACGACTCGGCATCGAGGCGTCCCAGGTGTGGGCCTTCGGCGACATGCCCAACGACCTGCCGATGCTGGCGTGGGCCGGGGTGGGGTGGGCCGTCGCGAACGGTCACCGCGAGGTGCGCCTGGCGGCGGATCGCGAGTGTCCGCCCAACGACGACGACGGTGTCGCCCAGGTGCTCGAGGCGCTCCTCGACGGGCAACCGTAAAGGTTTGATCCAGAACCATTGACGCCGGCGTCTACGCCGGTGGAGGATGCCGAGCACCACTGGCAGCGGCGAACAGAGGTTTGCTGCGCGATGTTTGCGAGGTAGTGCATGAGCGTTCCTCCGTCCACATCCGAGAGCGTGCGAGACCGCGCGGTCAGCACCCAGGCCGCCGACGACGAGTCGATGCTCGCCGAGCTCGGGTACAAGCAGGAGCTCCACCGGGGCATGAGCGGCTTCTCCAACTTCGCCGTGTCCTTCTCGATCATCTCGATCCTGGCCGGCTGCATCACGACGTACTACCTGACCATGGACGCCGGCGGTCCGCTGGCGATCAACACCGGCTGGCTCATCTGCGGCGCGTTCGTGCTCTGCGTCGCGCTCGCCATGGCCGAGATCTGCTCCGTCTACCCGACGGCCGGTGGGCTCTACTGGTGGGCGGGCCGGCTGGCGCGCAGCCGCAAGCGCGAGTGGGCGTGGTTCGTCGGCTGGTTCAACTTCCTCGGCGAGGTCGCGGTGACGGCATCCATCGACTACGGCGCCGCCCTGACGTGGTCGGCCGTCTACACCATGGTCACGGGGAACGCGCTCGGCCTGCCCCAGGTCTTCGTCATCTTCGCCGTGCTCCTGCTGCTGCACGCCCTGCTCAACACCTTCGGGGTCGACCTCGTCAAGATCCTCTCGTCGGTCAGTGCGTGGTGGCACGTCGTCGGTGTCGCGATCATCGTCGTGGCCCTCTGGGTCGCGCCGGTCCCGCACCAGTCGCTGTCGTGGACCTTCACGCACTACGTCAACAACACCGGCTTCGAGGGCACGGGCGGCGTGTTCGGACTGCCGATCTACGCCTTCCTCGTCGGTCTGCTCATGGCGCAGTACACCCTCACGGGCTACGACGCGTCGGCCCACGTCGCCGAGGAGACGCGCAACGCCTCCGTCGAGGCTCCGAAGGGCATCGTGCGCAGCGTGTGGGTCTCGATCGTGGCCGGCTCGATCCTGCTCGTCTCCGTGACCGCCGCGATCCAGAACTACGACACCGCGCGCAAGGCGGCCGACGCCAACGGACTGCCGCCCGCCCAGATCTTCCTCGACGCGCTCGGTGAGCGGCTCGGGGTCACGATGGTCGTCATCTGCGGGGTCGCGCAGTTCTTCTGCGGCATGGCGTCCGTGACGGCGAACTCGCGCATGTCGTACGCCTTCTCGCGCGACAACGCCCTGCCAGGCTCGCGGCTGTGGGCCCGGATCAACCCGCGCACCGGCACTCCGACGAACTCCATCTGGCTGTGCGCCGCGCTGTCCTTCGTCCTCACCGTCCCGGCGATCTGGAACACGACCGCCTTCTTCGCGGTCACCTCGGTGGCCGTCATCGGCCTCTACATCGCCTACGCGACGCCGATCCTGCTGCGACGGCTCAACCCCGGCTTCCGCCAGGGCCGGTGGAGCCTCGGCCGGTGGAGTGCCCCGATCGGCTGGATCGCCATCGTCTGGGTGGGCTTCATCGTCATCCTCTTCCTGCTGCCGCAGTACTCGCCCGGCACCTTCGGTGACCCGACGTTCAACTTCGCCCCGGTGACGGTCGTGGTCGTCGCGCTCTTCGCGCTGGGGTCGTGGATCGCCGGCGGTCGCAAGCACTTCATGCGCGACGTCCCCGAGGGGCACGACACCAAGCCCGCCGCGGAGCTCCTGAGCTGACATGTCGACGGTCAGGGGAGAGCGCCACCTCGCACTCACGGCACTGCCGGACGCGGTGCTGCGGCCCACGTCCGGCAACGCGTTCGAGAACACCGTCGAGCAGCTCGCCCGGGCGATCCGCCTCGGCGTGCTCGCCGACGGTGAGCAGCTGCCACCGGAGAGAGACCTGGCCGAGCGCCTCGGCGTCAGCCGCAACACGTTGCGCGAGGCCATCGCCGCGCTCCGTGACTCGGGGCTCGTCACGACGAAGCGCGGCCGGGGCGGTGGCACGACGGTGACGTACTCCGCCGCGACCCCCACCTCGTCCGGTGGCGTCCCCGGGACCTTCGTCCGCAGTGGCGCCGCGATGCTCGACGCCCTGACGTTCCGTCGGGTGGTCGAGCCCGGCGCCGCAGGGCTGGCCGCGACCCAGCCACTGGCCGCCGACCAGCGGGCCTGGCTGACCGAGAGCCTGCGCGAGGTCGAGGAGGCGCCCGACGCGGCCGCCCACCGCGTCGCCGACTCGCGGCTGCACCTCGCGATCGCCACGCTCTCGGGGTCGCCCATGCTCGTCGATGCGGTGACCCGCGCCCAGGCGGCGCTGCACGACATGCTCATGGCGATCCCGGTCCTGCGCCGCAACATCGAGCACTCCGACGCCCAGCACACCCAGATCGTCGAGGCCATCCTCGGCGGCGATCCCGAGCGAGCCCGGGTGGTGATGGAGGAGCACTGCGATGCCACCTCCGCCCTGCTCCGGGGCCTCATCGGATAGGAAGAGGACATGGCGAAACCACCGGCACTGACCGTCGACCAGCTCCGCGCCGAGATCGAGGCGGGTGACATCGACACCGTCGTCGTCGCGTTCACCGACATGCAGGGACGGCTGCAGGGCAAGCGCCTGCACGGGCACTACTTCCTCGACCACGTCCTCGAGGACGGCACGGAGGGCTGCAACTACCTGCTCGCCGTCGACGTCGACATGAACACCGTCGACGGCTACGCCATCTCCTCGTGGGAGCGAGGCTACGGCGACATGTTCTTCGACCTCGACCTGGACACCTTGCGCCGCACCCCGGGCAGCCGACACTCGGCCACCGTGCAGTGCGACCTCACCTGGCTCGACGGGAGCGGCGCCGTCTCCCAGTCGCCGCGCTCGGTGCTCAAGGCACAGGTGGACCGCGCTGCCGGTCTCGGGATGACCGCGCAGTGCGGCACCGAGCTCGAGTTCATCGTCTTCCAGGAGTCCTACGAGCAGGCCTGGGACTCCGGCTACACCGGCCTCACGCCGGCCAACCGCTACAACGTCGACTACTCGATCCTCGGCGGCGACCGCGTGGAGCCCCTGCTCCGCGAGATCCGCAACGAGATGTATGCCGCGGGGGCCGTCGTCGAGAGCGCCAAGGGCGAGTGCAACAACGGCCAGCACGAGATCGGCTTCCTCTTCGACGAGGCCGTGCGCACGTGCGACAACCACGTGGTCTACCGCAACGCCGCCAAGGAGATCGCGGCCCACCACGGCCAGTCGCTGACCTTCATGGCCAAGTTCGACCAGCGGGAGGGCAGCTCCTGCCACATCCACCTGTCGTTGCGCGGCGTGGACGGTGAGACGGTCTTCGTCGACGACGAGCGGGAGCACGGGCACAGCGCGATGTTCGAGCACTTCCTCGCCGGCATCCTGACGACGCAGCGCGAGCTGACCTACTTCTACGCGCCGAACATCAACTCCTACAAGCGATTCGCCTCGGGGAGCTTTGCGCCGACCACGGTCGCGTGGGGTCGTGACAACCGCACCTGCGCCCTCCGCGTCGTCGGTCACGGGGCCGGACTCCGCGTCGAGAACCGCATCGGCGGCGGCGACCTCAACCCCTACCTCGCAGTGGCCGCCATGCTCGCCGGCGGCCTGCACGGCATCGAGCACGAGCTCCCGCTCGAGCCGGCCCTCGACGGCAATGCCTACACCTCCGACAAGCCCCACGTGCCCTCGACGCTGCAGGAGGCCAGGGACCTCCTCGCCGGCTCCGCCGTGGCGCGAGCGGCCTTCGGGGACGAGGTCGTCGACCACTACGTCAACGCCGCCGACGTCGAGATCACGGCCTTCAACGCCGCCGTCACCGACTGGGAGCGCAGGAGAGGATTCGAGCGACTGTGACCACCACCAGCCAGACGCACGAGGTCATCAACCCGGCCACCGAGGAGGTGGTCCGCACCGTCGACCTCGCCTCCCTCGAGCAGACCGACGCCGCGATCGCCCGGGCCTGCGCCGCGGGACCCGCGTGGCGCGCCGTGAGCCCCGCCGACCGGTCGCTGCTGCTGCGCCGGTTCTCCGACCTCGTCGGCGAGCACCAGGAGGAGCTCGCCCTGCTCGAGGTCGAGAACGCCGGGCACACGATCGGCAACGCCCGGTGGGAGGCCGGCAACGTCCGAGACGTCCTCGCCTACTACTCCGGGGCGCCCGAGCGGAACTTCGGTCGCCAGATCCCGGTCGCGGGGGGCATCGACGTGACCTTCCGCGAGCCGCTCGGCGTCGTCGGCATCATCGTTCCGTGGAACTTTCCCATGCCGATCGCCGGCTGGGGCTTCGCCCCTGCGCTGGCTGCCGGCAACGCGGTCGTGCTCAAGCCCGCCGAGCTGACGCCGCTCACGGCCATCCGTCTCGGCGAGCTGGCCCTCGAGGCCGGTGTCCCGGAGGGCGTGTTCACCGTCGTGCCCGGCAAGGGCACCGTCGTGGGGGAGCGGTTCGTCACTCACCCCGACGTGCGCAAGGTCTGTTTCACCGGGTCCACCGCCGTCGGGCAGCGGATCATGAGAGGCGCCGCCGACCAGGTCAAGCGCATCACGCTCGAGCTCGGAGGCAAGAGCGCCAACATCGTCTTCGCCGACTCGGACCTCGAGCTCGCAGCGGCCCGCGCACCCTACGGCGTCTTCGACAACGCCGGTCAGGACTGCTGTGCGCGCAGCCGGATCCTCGTCGAGCGCAGCGTCTTCGACACCTTCATGGAGCACTTCGAGACGGCGGTGCGCGGCGTGGTCGTCACCGACCCGCGCGACGAGGCCGCCGAGATGGGCCCGCTCATCAGTGCGGGCCAGCGCGACACCGTGCGCTCCTTCGTCGAGGACGCCACCGAGGACGTCGACGTCGCCTTCCGCGGGGACGCCCCCGACGGCAGCGGCTACTGGTACCCGGCGACGGTGGTCCTGCCGCGCTCCACGTCCGACCGGGTGTGGCAGGAGGAGGTCTTCGGGCCCGTCGTGGCGGTCATGCCGTTCGACGACGAGGCGGACGCGATCGCCAAGGCCAACGACACGGCATACGGCCTCTCGGGGTCGATCTGGACGCGCGACCTCGGCCGCGGCCTGCGTGTCGCGCGCGGGGTCGAGGCCGGCAACCTGTCGGTCAACTCGCACAGCAGCGTCCGCTACTCGACGCCGTTCGGCGGTTTCAAGCAGAGCGGGATCGGGCGCGAGCTCGGTCCTGACGCCCTCGAAGCCTTCACCGAGGTCAAGAACGTCTTCATCTCGACCGACTGACGGTCACCACCCACTCATCACGCAGACCCACTGGGCTGGAAGGAAGTTCACATGGCAGGCAGGCTCGACGGCAAGGTCGCGGTCATCACCGGCGGGTGCTCGGGCATCGGTCTGGCGACGGTGCGGCGGTTCGCCGAGGAGGGCGCCAAGGTCGTCATCGGCGACCTCGACGAGGTCAACGGTCCGCGCATCGCCGACGAGGTCGGTGGCACCTTCGTCCGCGTCGACGTCGTGAGCAAGGAGGACGTCGACGCCCTGTTCCGCACGGCGAAGGACACCTACGGCTCGGTCGACATCGCCTTCAACAACGCCGGCATCAGCCCGCCCGAGGACGACTCCATCCTCGACACCGAGCTCGACGCCTGGCGCAGGGTGCAGGAGGTCAACCTCACGTCGGTCTACCTCTGCTGCAAGGCCGCGCTGCCCTACATGCTCGAGCAGGGCAAGGGCTCGATCATCAACACGGCCTCGTTCGTCGCCGTCATGGGGGCGGCCACGTCGCAGATCTCCTACAGCGCCAGCAAGGGTGGCGTGCTGTCGATGTCGCGCGAGCTCGGCGTCCAGTTCGCCCGCCAGGGTGTCCGCGTCAACGCGCTGTGCCCGGGACCTGTCAACACCCCCCTGCTGCGGGAGCTCTTCGCCACGGACGAGGAGCGTGCCGCGCGACGGCTCGTCCACGTGCCGCTGGGGCGTTTCGGCGAGCCGGAGGAGATGGCCAACGCCGTGCTCTTCCTCGCCTCGGACGAGTCGAGCTTCATCACGGCCTCGACGTTCCTCGTCGACGGCGGCATCTCGGGCGCGTACGTCACGCCCCTCTGAGACGGGGGTAGGAGACTGGTGGGGGCAGGGCAGGAGGTGCGCATGGGTCGCCCGGTCATCGGGATCACCGCCTACGTCGAGCGAGCGTCGTGGGGCCGCTGGGTCGACGTGCCCGGGGCGCTCGTGCCGCACCGCTACGTCCGCCACGTGGAGGACGCCGGCGCCATCGCAGTGGTCATCCCGCCGCGTCCTGATGCCGACGACGGGACGGCCCTCGAGGTCGTCGAGCGGCTCGACGGCGTCATCCTCGCCGGGGGAGTCGACGTGGCGCCCGAGCTCTACGCCGACGAGCGCCACGCGTCGGTGCAGGCCTCGAGGCCCGACCGGGACTCGTCCGAGCTCGCGATCGCCCGGGCCACCGCCGAGGTCGACCTGCCGCTGCTCGGGATCTGTCGCGGGATGCAGGTCATGGCGGTCGCGGCAGGTGGCCTGCTCGAGCAGCACGTGCCCGACCGGGTCGGCCACCACGACCACTCGCCGGCCCCGGCGACCTACGGCAACCACCCGATCCGGACCGTGGCGGGGACACGGCTGTCGGGCATCCTCGGCGTGGAGGTGGACGTGCCGAGCTACCACCACCAGTCGGTCCTCAGGCACCCCGGGTACGTGGCGTCGGCGTGGGCCGACGACGGGACGCTCGAGGCGATGGAGGATCCCGACGCCTTCTTCCGCCTCGCGGTCCAGTGGCACCCCGAGGTCGGCACCGACCCGCGGCTCTTCCGGGCCTTCGTCGAGGCGGCGGACATCACGCGTCGTCGGCGGTCGTCCGCGTCCTCATGACGGGACTCCGGGTCCACGATCCGGACGAGGTGTTTCGCGGATGTTTCGCGAGCCCTACGGTGAGCGTGTGATGAAGCGACCCGTGCCCACCGGCACCCTCATTATCGAATAGCGCGACGAGCACACCTCGTCGCGCAGACCTCCCAACCCTGGGGGGTCTTTTTGTTTCCCGAACCACCCCGACGGAGACACCGCGAAGGCCACCACCCCGGGCCACCGCGACCACGAGAAGAGACCGGGACGCTCCCACACCAGCGTCGCCCGCCCTGGACTGGCGGTCGGCCGAACCCCCGAGATCGAGGACAATGAAGGCCATGGAAGCGCTGCACGTCTACGACACCACCCTGCGCGACGGCGCCCAGCAGGAGGGGCTCAACCTCTCGGTGTCGGACAAGCTCGCCATCGCCGGGCTGCTCGACGATCTCGGGGTCGACTTCATCGAGGGCGGCTGGCCCGGCGCCAACCCGAAGGACACGGAGTTCTTCGAGCGGGCGCGCACCGAGCTCGACCTGCGCCACGCGACCCTCGCCGCCTTCGGGGCCACCCGTCGTGCCGGCGGGGTCGCGGCGGAGGACCCCCTCGTGCGAGCGCTCCTCGACTCCGAGGCGTCCGTCGTGTGCCTCGTGGCCAAGTCGCACACCGGCCACGTCGAGCGGGCGCTGCGCACCACGCTCGAGGAGAACCTCGAGATGGTGCGCGACACGGTCGGCCACCTCGTCGGCCGGGGACGCCGTGTCTTCCTCGACTGTGAGCACTTCTTCGACGGCTGGCACCTCGACCGCGACTACGCCCTGTCCGTCGTGCGCACCGCGCACGAGGCCGGCGCCGAGGTCGTCGTGCTCTGCGACACCAACGGCGGAATGCTCCCTCACCAGGTCGAGGAGGTCGTTGCCGACGTCATCGCCTCGACCGGCGCCCGGGTCGGCGCCCACTGCCACAACGACACCGGGTGCGCGGCCGCCAACTCCGTCGCCGCCGTCCGCGCAGGCGCGACGCACGTGCAGGGCACCGTGAACGGCTACGGCGAGCGCACCGGCAACGCCGACCTCGTCACCGTCGCGGCCAACCTCCAGTTCAAGCTGGGCCTGCACGCGATGGAGCCCGAGGCGTTCCGTCGGGCCATGCACATCGCGCACGCGATCAGCGAGGTCACCAACGTGCCCGCCTACAGTCGCCAGCCCTACGTCGGCGCGAGCGCCTTCGCGCACAAGGCAGGCCTGCACGCGAGCGCGCTCAAGGTCGACCCCGACCTGTACCAGCACATGGACCCGTCACTCGTCGGCAACGGCATGCGCACGCTGGTCTCCGACATGGCTGGACGGGCGAGCATCGAGCTCAAGGCCCGTGAGGCAGGTCTCGACCTTTCCGACCGTCCCGACGTCGTCGCTGCGGTGCTCGCCGAGGTCAAGGACCTCGAGCTGCGCGGGTGGACGTTCGACGCGGCCGACGCCACCGTGGAGCTGATGCTCCGCGAGGCGCTCGAGCCGGGCTGCACCGACTACTTCGAGGTCGAGTCCTGGCGCGTCATCACCGACTCCACGGGTGAGGGCGACGCCACGTCCGAGGCGACGGTCAAGCTGCGCGCCGACGGCGCCCGCCTCATCGCCACCGGGGAGGGCAACGGACCCGTCAACGCCCTCGACCACGCCCTGCGTGAGGCCCTGGCCCGGGCCTACCCCGAGATCGAGAAGATCGAGCTCATCGACTTCAAGGTCCGCATCCTCGACGCCTCGCACGGCACCGACGCCGTGACGCGCGTGCTCATCGAGACCTCCGACGGAGAGACGTCGTGGGACACGATCGGCGTCGCCGGCTCGATCCTGGCCGCGTCGTGGCGGGCCCTCACCGACGGCATCGTCCACGGCCTGCTGCGTCAGGGCGTGCCGAGGCGCTGAGCCAGACCCGGGAGCCAGCCGGGGGAGGCATCGCGGAAGGTGGCCGGCTCGAGTCGAGGAGCGCCCACCGGAACAGCGCCGAGCAGCCCCTCCGGCAACGCCCGCAGGTGCTCGCGGTTCGTCGTCTCGATGATGTCGGCGTGCGCCGGCCAGGCGCCGAAGACGACTCCGAGCTGGCGAATCTCTCGACGCGACAACGCTTCTCGCGTGAGCATCGTGTGGTTGAGAGTGCCGAGCGCGCTGCGTGCGACGATGATCACGCCACAGTCCGGAAGGGCGAGCGCGAGGTCGGCCAGCGTCTCGCCGGCGTCGGTGAGCTCGACGAGCAGTCCGCCCGCGCCTTCGACGACGACGAGGTCATGGCATACGCGCAGTGACTCCACCCGGGCCACGTGCTCGGCCAGCGCGGGCAGGGTGGCGCCCTCGAGGCGGGCGGCAGGGCGCGGTGCCATCGGTGCCCGCAGACGCACGCCCTCGACCGTCGTCGCGCCGGTGAGCCGTTCGACCTCGGCCATGTCCCCGTGCTCACCGGGGGTCACGCCCGTCTGGGTGGGTTTGTATGCCGTCACGCGCCGTCCCGCTGCCAGCGCAGTCGCGACGACCGCCGCCGTGACGACGGTCTTGCCCACGTCGGTGTCGGTGCCGGTGACCAGGACCACCGGGGGCAGGTGCGAGTCAGTCATCGTCGCCATGGGGTGGGACCGCGCCGAGCGGCGAGGTCGGCACCGGCCCCTGGACTCCCTCGACGGCCGCGACCGACGGGAGACCACGGGCGGGGGAGGGAGCGTCCCCTGCCCGTGGCCCCTCGACGGTATCGGCACCGGACACGGCGCCGTGTGCCGCCGCGGCGTGCGCGACGAGCCGGGCGGCCTGGTAGAGATCCTCGCCCGCGAGGTCGGCGCGGGCGGTGACCCGGAGGCGGGACACGCCGTCGGGCACGCTCGGTGGTCGGAAGCAGCCGACGAGGACGCCCTGCGCGCGCAGGTCCAGTGCCGCGGCGACCGCGCTCTCGGGCGACGACATGGGAAGTGACTGCACCGCCCCGGCTGCCGGCTCGATGCCGCAGATGTCCGCGATGGTGCGGGCGTTGGCGCGCACGGCGGCCGCGAGGGTCGCGTCGCTCGCCACGATGTCCGCGGCGGCACACGCGGCCGCAGCCGAGGCCGGCGCGAGCCCGGTGTCGAAGATGAAGCTGCGCGCCGTGTTGACGAGGTGGTTGCGGACCGCCGTCGACCCGAGCACGGCTCCACCCTGCGATCCGAGGGCTTTCGACAGGGTCAGCGTCACGACGAGGTCGCGCGACCCGACGAGGTCGAGCTCGTGGACCAGGCCTCGCCCGTGCCCCGCGACGCCGATGCCGTGGGCCTCGTCGACGACGAGGAGCGCGCCGTGCCGGTGGCACACGTCGACGAGGGCGCGCAGGGGGGCGGGGTCACCGAGGACGGAGTAGATCGACTCGACGGCGACGACGACCCTCCGGTTCGGCCGGGCCGCGAGCTCCGCGTCCAGGGCCGCGGGGTCGTTGTGGGCGAACGTCGCGTGGGGCACGCGCGACATTCGCGCGGCGTCGTGCAGGGACGCATGGGCGTGGGCGTCGAGGAGGATCTCCGCCCCCCACCCGCTGAGCGCGGTCAGCACGCCGAGGTTGGC
The DNA here is from genome assembly GCF_039539425.1 of Terrabacter ginsenosidimutans. Lineage (NCBI taxonomy): Bacteria > Bacillati > Actinomycetota > Actinomycetes > Micrococcales > Intrasporangiaceae > Terrabacter > Terrabacter ginsenosidimutans. The sequence continues at coordinate 351,220 of NZ_BAABDC010000002.1, forward strand.
GGCATACCCGGTGGAGAAGGCGAGCGCGCTCGGCTGGCCGGTGAGCCGGCAGAGCGCCGCCTCGAGGTCGCGGTGCACGGGCAGGGTCCCCGTGACGAGTCGGCTGGCGGTCGCCGAGGCGCCGTAGCGGTCGAGCGCCGCCTTCCCAGCGGAGACGACGCGCTCGTCGCGGGACAGCCCGAGGTAGTCGTTCGAGGCGAGGTCGAGCGGGTCGCGCGATGCGCGGCCGGGCCCGCTCACGCGCAGCACGGCGTCGAAGCGCTCCGTGCCCCGTTCGGCGCGCAGGTGCGACCGCTCCGCCAGCCAGGCGTCCCACGCGCTCATCCGTGGGCCTCGGCCACGGCACCGACGATGCCCTCGGCGATGAGCCGCACGTCGTCATCGGTGCAGACGTAGGGCGGCATCGTGTAGACGAGGTCACGGAAGGGGCGCACCCAGACGCCCCTCTCCAGCGCTGCGCGGGTGATGCGGGGGACGTCGACCGGGGACGTCAGCTGCACGACACCGACCGCGCCGAGGGTGCGCACGTCGGCGACGTGGGGGAGCGCTGCAGCCGGCTCGAGGTGCTCGCTCAGGAGGCGCCCGACCCGGGGGACGTGGTCCTTCCACGTGCTCTCGACGAGCTCAACAGAGGCGTCGGCGACCGCGCAGGCGAGTGGGTTGGCCATGAAGGTGGGTCCGTGGAGCAGCGCCCGGAACGCCGAGCGCGTGATCGCCTCACCCACGTCACGGGTCATGACCACGGCTGCGAGAGAGAGGTATCCGCCCGTGAGGGCCTTGCCGACACACATGACGTCAGGGGTGACGTCGGCCCACTCCGAGGCGAAGGGACGCCCCGTGCGGCCGAAACCCGTGGCGATCTCGTCGAGGACGAGGAGCAGTCCGTGGTCGTCCGCCACCTCACGGAGCACCCGGAGGCTCTCGGGGTGGTAGACGTGCATGCCGCCGGCGCCCTGCAGGACCGGCTCGACGACGACGGCGGCGAGCTCGTCGCTGTGCGTCGCGGCGAGGGCGCGGACCTCGGTGGTCCACTCCTGCAGCGCCAACCTGTCTGTCTCCCAGCGCTCGTCGCCGGTGGCCGTCACGACGAGGCGTGCCGCGGGAGGGCGCGGAGCGAAGACCTGCCGCGCGAGGGCCCCCGGAAAGGCGGAGTGCATCCCGTCGACGGGGTCGCACACGCTCATCGCGGCGAAGGTGTCACCGTGGTAGCCGCCCCGCACGGTGAGGAACCGCTGCCGCTTCGGGCGTCCACGTGCCGCCTGGTACTGCAGCGAGAGCTTGAGGGCGACCTCGACCGACACCGAGCCCGAGTCGGCGAAGAAGACGTGGGCCATCGGTCCCGGGGCCATCGCGGTGAGACGCTCGGCGAGCCGGACGGCGGGCTCGTGGGTCAGGCCGCCGAACATGACGTGGCTGAAGCGGTCGAGCTGTTCGTGGGCGGCCGCGTCGAGGACGGGGTTGCGATAACCGTGCACGGCGCACCACCAGGAGGCCATCGCGTCGACGACCTCATGGCGTCCGCCGTCGGGGGCCGTGAGGGTGAGGCGGACCCCCGTGGCGCTCTCGACGGCATACGGCTCCGGGCCGTCGAGCGGGGCGTAGGGGTGCCAGACGAGCCCGCGGTCACGCGCGGCGACGGGGGAGCCGAAGGGGTCAGGCATTGGCGGGCAGGCTCGTGCCGGCGCCGCGCCGGCGCTTCGCAGGGTCGTGGGTGGTGCCTCCACCGTGGGCGGGAGCGGTTGCCCGGGGGTCGGCGCCGAGGACGACGAAACCGTTGTCGCGGATCAGCTCGAGGTCGGCCTCGGCGGCCTGGCCCTCGGAGGTGAGGTAGTCGCCGAGGAAGATCGAGTTCGCGACGTGCAGCGCGAGGCCCTGGAGTGAGCGCAGATGCATCTCGCGACCCCCGGCGATGCGGATCTCCTTGTCGGGGCACACGATCCGCGCCATGGCGAGGATGCGCAGGCACCGCCCCGGAGTGAGGTCCCAGGTGCCCTCGAGCGGTGTGCCGTCGAAGGGCATGAGGAAGTTGACGGGGATGGAGTCCGAGCCGAGGTCACGCAGGGCGAGGAGCGCCTCGACGAGCTGCTCGTCGCTCTCACCGAGGCCGGCGATGAGGCCGGAGCACGGCGACAGGCCGGCCTCCTTGGCCTTGGTGACGGTGTCGACCCGGTCGGCGTAGGTGTGGCTCGTGACGATGTCGTCGTGGTGGGACTCGGCGGTGTTGAGGTTGTGGTTGTAGGCGTCGACCCCGGCGGCACGCAGCCGCTCGGCCTGACCCTCCTTGAGCAGGCCGAGGCAGGCGCACACCTCGACGTCGGGGTGCTCCTGCTTGAGGGCGCCGACCATGCCGGCGACGCGGTCGACGTCGCGGTCCGTGGGGCCGCGACCGCTGGAGACCATGCAGATCCGGCTGGCGCCGCCGCGCAGTCCCGCCGCCGCCTGCTCGATCGCCTCGTCCGGCTTGAGCCACGTGTACTTGAGGATGTCTGCCTGCGAGCCGAGCCGCTGCGAGCAGTAGTGGCAGTCCTCGGGGCACAGGCCCGACTTGAGGTTGACGAGGTAGTTGACCTTCACGGTGTTGCCGAAGTGCTTGCGGCGCAGGCGCGCCGCGGCACCGATGACGGACAGGAGCTCCTCGTCGGTCGCGCGCAGGACATCGAGCGCGTCGTCGCTGGTGGCCGGGGTGCCGGCGAGCACGGCGTCGGCGAGGTCGTCGAATCGGCGGGTCATGCTGGCTCCTTGTGCGCGGCGTTGAACGGTGTTCAACTTGAACGGTGTTCAGTATGCCGAGTCGCTAGGCTCGGCTGTCAACGCGGGTCCATCGGGGCTCGTCCGTGGAGGTGGGGGAGCGCGTGGCACTCAGCCGGGACCAGGTCGTCTCGACGGCCGTCGACCTGCTGCGCCGCTACGGCCTCGGGGACCTGTCGATGCGGCGCCTCGCGCGCGAGCTCGGCGTGGCGCCCGGCGCGCTCTACTGGCACGTCGCCAACAAGCAGGAGCTGCTCGTCGAGGTGGCCGACGTGCTGCTGGCCGAGATCGTCTCCCCGCCGGCCGACCAGCCGGCTGCCGACGCGCTCGTCGGCCTCGCCGTGGCCGTGCGCGAGGCTCTCGTCAAGGTCCCGGACGCTGCCGACGTGGTCGGACTCGCGTATGCCGTCGAGCCAGGTGCCGCACGCCCGCTCCGTGACCTGGCCCGCCTCGTCCACGACGCCGGCGCACCCGCGGCAGAGCGGGACGAGGTGGCGGCCCTCGTCGTGCACCACATCCTGGGCTCCGTCGCAGGACAGCAGGACCGGGCTCTGGCGGCTTCGGTCGACGCCGACCTGCCCGCGCCCGACGCCACGACAGAGGCCAAGGCATTCGAGGTCGGCCTCTCGGTCATCGTCCGAGGCCTCGCGCCCTCTCGCTGAGGGTGCGTGGACGTGTAAGTGCTGGGCGGTCCAGGACCCGCCCAGCACCACCCCTGGAGGGTGGAGGTCGCCGGCGCGCGTACCTGGACCTTCGCCGACTCCTTTCAGAGTGACGGTCCTCGCGGGTTGATACACCCGAAACGCAGGTTTTCGTCGACCTCTTCAGGTGGCGTGCTTCCGACACACTGGGCCCATGCCGCTCCGCTCGACGAAACACTGGCTGGGAGTCGTGCTCGACGCTCCCGACGCGTCCGCTCTGGCGCACTTCTACGAGCGCCTCCTCGGCTGGACGGTCTACAAGGACACCCCCGGCTGGGCGACGATCGCGCCGTCGGAGACCGCGGGCTACAACCTGTCGTTCCAGACGGAGCCGAACTACGTGCGGCCGGTCTGGCCCAGCGAGCCCGGGAAGCCCATCATGATGCTGCACCTCGATTTCGAGGTGGACGACCTGGACGACGCCGTCGCGCATGCCGTCGGGGTCGGGGCCGAGCTCGCGGACGTCCAGCCGCAGGAGGACGTCCGAGTCCTGCTCGACCCGGTCGGCCATCCCTTCTGCCTCTACGTCGACGCGGACTGACCCCGTCGCGAGCCGAGCCCTCGACCGGGCGACGAGCCGTCTGCCCAGCTCGTGACGGCGTGGGGGAGCACGGCGTCGATCGCGTCGACGAGGCGGGTGCGCAGCGCCTGGCCACGGACGGAGAAGCTGCGCTGCGCGGCGGCATACTCCGCCTTGCCCTCGGGCGTCTCGATGCGCACGGGCTCGTAGCCGAGCTCCCGCAGGTCGTAGGGCGCGGCCCTCATGTCGAGGGCGCGGATGTCGCGGGCGAGCTCGAAGCAGTCCATGACGAGCTCGCTCGACACCGCGGGCACGAGCTTGTGCGCCCACTTGTAGAGATCCATGCCGGCGTGCAGGCACCCCGGCTGCTCGAGGGCCGGCTGGCTCTCGCGCGTCGGTGTCAGGGCGTTGAGCGGCGCCGCCTCGGGGGTGAAGAAGCGGTACGCGTCGAAGTGGGAGCACGCGACCTGATGGCTCTCGACGACGGCGTCGGTGCCTGACGCGCCGAGACGCAGCGGCCAGCCCGCGTGGCGCACGTCGGAGGGGTCGAGGCGGTAGACCATGGCCCACTCGTGCAGCCCGAAGCAGCCGAAGCGGGCCGGCCGCCCAGCCGTGCGCACGAGCAGGTCGCGCACGAAGCGCAACGTGTCGCCGCGCGCTGCGGTGAAGGCCTCCCCGTCGACGCCGACGACGTCGTCCTCGACCGCGTAGAAGCGCCATTCTCCGTGGGGTGAGCCGGCACCGCCGGAAAGCCCGACCCCGGCGCCGGGATGCCACCGGCGCAGCTGTGCCGGCTTGAAGGAGTAGTACGTGAAGAGGAAGTCCTCGACCGGGTGCTTCCGGTGGTCGCGCCGGCGGGCGAGGTGTGCGGTCGTGGCCGAGTCGACCCGTGCCTCGTGCATGGCCGTCCGCCGCCGCCACTCCGCCTCGTCCAGGACCTGCACCCCACGATCGTAGGCGAGCCGCACGGGCCTCCGCGGACACCGCCCGACCCGACCGTCCCTGCGAACCGGCTCCGGGATCTAGCCTCGGGGCGTGGACCCTGTGGACTGGTTTCTCTCGCCCGGCGAGCGCGGCAACCCCTCGACGCGCCTCGACCGGCGCCATGTCGCCGGACGTGCGTGGACCGAGGGCAATCTGGTGACGCCCCTCGTCCACGGCGCGGCCTACTTCGGCGCCCTCCTCGAGGCGGTCTCGCGCATGGGGCCGGGGGACCTGCTGCTCTTCGTCGACTGGCGCGGTGACCCGGACGAGCGCCTCACCGGCACCGGCGGCAGCGAGGTCGGCACGCTCCTCGCCGACGCGGCCCGACGGGGCGTCGACGTGCGTGGCCTGGTCTGGCGGTCCCACTGGGACCGGCTGTCCTTCTCCGCCGGCGAGAACCGCCACCTCGAGGAGGACGTCAACGCGGCCGGCGGTGAGTGCGTGCTCGACATGCGGGTGCGGACCGGCGGCTCGCACCACCAGAAGTTCGTCGTGCTGCGTCATCCGGACCGGCCTCATCTCGACGTCGCCTTCGTCGGCGGCATCGACCTGTGCCACAGCCGGCGCGACGACGCGGGCCACGCGGGCGACCCCCAGCGCCAGAGCATGGCCGCGGTCTACGGGCCGCGACCGCCCTGGCACGACATCCAGCTCGCGATCCGGGGCCCGGCGGTGGGAGACGTCGAGACGGTGTTCCGGGAGCGGTGGGAGGATCCGCAGGCACTCAGCCGCTCACCCGCGCGCTGGGCCGGCGACACGCTGCGACACGACCGCCCTCACCGTCGCCCGCTCCCGCTGCAGCTGCCGGACCCCCAGCCGTGTGGTCCTCATCCGGTCCAGCTGCTGCGCACCTACGGCCGCCGCCTCGGCGGCTATCCCTTCGCTCCGCGGGGTGAACGAAGCGTGGCGCGGGGCTACGCCAAGGCGCTGGCACGGGCCCGGCGCCTCGTCTACATCGAGGACCAGTACCTCTGGTCGGCCGAGGTGTGCTCACTGCTGTGCGGCGCGCTGCGGCGTTCGCCGGAGCTGCGAGTCGTCGCCGTGCTGCCGCACCAGCCGGACCAGGACGGGCCCGTGAGCCGGCCGCCCAACCTCGTCAGCCGGGCGCGGCTGGTCAAGGAGCTGAACGCCGCAGGCCCGGGACGCGTCGCCGTCTACGGCGTGGAGAACCCGCACGGAACCCCGGTCTACGTCCATGCCAAGGTGTGCGTCATCGACGACGAGTGGGCCAGCGTCGGCTCCGACAACTTCAACCGCCGGTCCTGGACCCACGACTCCGAGCTGTCGGCCGCCGTGGCTCACCCGGGCTACGCCCGAGCACTCCGTCAGCAGCTCGCGCGCGAGCACCTCGACGCCGACGGGGACCTCGCGCTCGACGACCACTTCACGGCCTTCGCGGAGAGCGCGGCAGCCCTCGAGGCTTGGCGGCAGCAGCCGTCGGCGGGCCCACGGCCACCCGGTCGGCTGCGGCCCCTGGACAGCCCTGACCAGAGTCGCCTGACCCGGCTCTGGGCGACGCCGCTCTACCGGGTCGTCTACGACCCCGACGGCAGACCCCTCGACCTGCGCCTGCGCCGTTCGATGTGACAGGAGCACGACACGGCAAGCCGAGGTCTTCCACACGCCACCCGCCCGAGCGGAGCAGGATGTCACCCATGGCACCCGACGCCGAGCGGCCCGAGCGGCCGACCCACCTGCTGCACCGCCTCACCTGCTACACGCCCGAGCGGGAGTGGACCGAGGTCCCCGACGACGACCGGCTCGTCCAGGACCTCGTCCCCAACGACGTCACACGACGACCGCAGCCCTACAAGCGCTACGACGACGACCTCCGACGCGTCCTGCTGCCGCCCGACCTCCCCGCCTCGGCGCCCCCTGCCACAGCCGTGCTCGCCGGCACGGCGGACGTCGACCCGTCCCCGCTGGACCTCCCAGGGCTCGCCCGTCTGCTCTACCTGTCGTCCGGCGTCACCCGCCGCACCACCCGCCCCGACGGCGGGCTCGTGCTCTTCCGTGCAGCCGGGTCCGCAGGGGCGCGCTTCCCGCTCGAGCTCTACGTCGCCGTCCCCAGGGGCGCCGGTGTCGACGGGCTCGAGCCGGGAGTGCACTGGTACGACCCCGAGGCCCACACCCTCGTCGTCATCGGGCCGCCGCCGTCGGGGGAGGCCACGACGCTCGTCGTCACGGGAGTGCCGTGGCGCACGGGTTGGCGCTACCGCGAGCGCGGCTTCCGCCACATCTACTGGGACGCCGGCACCATGCTCGCCCAGACCCTCGCCCTCGCCGACTCCGCCGGACTGGTCGCCCGCCTCTTCACCACCTTCCCCGACGCCGAGGTGTCCGCCCTCGTCGGGGCGGACCGCGTCCACGAGTTCCCCGTCGCGATCGTGGCCCTCGGCGACGGGCGACCCGCCCTCCACCCGACGGGCGACCCCATGTCCGGGCACCACGACACCGACGGGATCGAGTTCCCCCTCGTCACGGCCGCGCAGCGCGCAGGGGAGCAGACCGTCCTCGGGGCGGAGCTGGAGCGCGGACCGGCGGTGCCGGTCCTCTCGCCGGACCCGGGCGTCGGCATCGACGCGGTCATCGCGAGCAAGGGCTCCATCCGCCGCCTGCACCGCGACCGCTCGGTCCCGCGCGTGCTCCTCGTCGACGCGATGGCCGTCGCCACCCGCGGTGTCGACGTGCCGCACTGGGTGGGCGTCAGCGCCGTCGAGGGCGTGCCCACTGGCATCCACCGCTGGCCCGACGTCGCGGAGGCGGTGCGCCCGCTGGACGAGGAGACGGTCCGCGCCGAGCTCTACGCCGCGGCCCTCGAGCAGGGGCTGGCGGGCGACGCGGCGTTCGTCGCCATGAGCGGCGCAGACCTCGCGGCGCTCGACGACCACGACTACCGCGACGCCCAGCTGCTGTCCGGGCTCGTCGAGGGCCGACTGCACCTCATGGCGTATGCGTTGGGCGCGGCGGCGTCCGGGATGACCTTCCGCGACTCCGACCTCGCGAGCCTGCTGGGCTCCGACGTGGCCGGCCTGCTGTGGACGTGCGTCGGTGTGCCCGAGTACCGCACCCGCCCCAGTGGGCAGCCGGGCTCTCCGGCGGACGTCACCATCGTCTGGCCCCGCTGACCGCCTGCGACCGGCCCGGCGACACCGTCGTAGGGTGGGCGCGTGCGCATCGCGAGGTACACGACCGGGGACGACCCGGCATACGGCATCGTCCAGGGCGACCCCGGCAGCGAGGTCATCACGCCGTTGGCGGGTGACCCGCTCTACATCGGGCTCCAGCCGAGCGGCCAGCCGCCCGTCCTGCTCGAGGACGCCCGACTCCTCGCGCCGGTCATCCCGCGCTCCAAGATCGTCGCGATCGGCAAGAACTACGCCGACCACGCCAAGGAGATGGGCGGCGAGGCACCGGCCGAGCCGATGATGTTCTTCAAGCCCAACACGGCCGTCGTCGGGCCCTTCGACCCCGTGGTCCTGCCTGCCGGCAGCGACGAGATCTCCTACGAGGGCGAGCTCGCCGTCGTCATCAAGACGATCACCAAGGGCGTCAAGGCCGAGAACGCCGCGGAGTGCATCTACGGTTACACCATCGCCAACGACGTCACGGCGCGCGACTGGCAGCGCACCGACGGCCAGTGGGCGCGCGCCAAGGGCTTCGACACGAGCTGTCCGCTCGGTCCGTGGGTCGAGACCGAGCTCGACGCGGCCGACCTCTCGATCCGCACGACGCTCGACGGCGAGGTGAAGCAGGACGGTACGACCGCCGACATGATCCACGGCATCGCCACGATCATCGAGTACGCCTCTGCCGCCTTCACGCTGCTGCCCGGCGACGTCATCCTGACCGGCACGCCGGCCGGCGTCGGGCTCGTCGAGGCGGGTCAGCAGGTGACGGTCGAGATCGCCGGTATCGGCTCGCTGACGAACACCTTCGTTCGGCGCTGACCGGACGCTTTAGGGTCTATGTCATGGAAAAGGACGATATGAACCCTGAGTCGCCGACCCGTGCCGGTCAGACGGCCGCCGAAAGCGGCTACATCGGTCGCCACGCGCGCCCCGGCAAGCCGGACCAGGGTCCTGACGAGGACGCCACCTACGACGCTCGTCACGACGACATCGACGGCCCTCCCGGAGCCGTGCAGGCCTGACCATGCCGGTGGCCCTCCTGACTTCGACGACGCCGCCCGACCCCACGGTCGGGCGGCGTCGTCGCGTCTCGGCCGCGCCGACGCGCCCACTAGGCTGATCGCACCATGAGCGACAACAGCACCAGGACAGGTATGCCGTCTTCCCCCGCCAGCGACGTCCCCGACACCACCGACGCTCTCGGGCAGGTCGAGGTCCGCACCGAGCAGCCCCAGCGCGTCTCGACCTCCGACGGCTCCGGGCCCGTCCGCACCCGCGTCGCGCCCTCGCCGACCGGTGACCCGCACGTCGGCACGGCCTACATGTCGCTCTTCAACCTCGCCTTCACCCGGCAGCAGGGCGGCCAGTTCGTCCTCCGCGTCGAGGACACCGATCGCGCGCGCTTCCGCGAGGACAGCGAGGCGCAGCTCTACGACACGCTCGCCTGGCTCGGGCTGCACTGGGACGAGGGGCCCGACCTCGGTGGGCCCTTCGCGCCGTACCGCCAGTCCGAGCGCCTCGACACCTACCGCCCCTACGTCGAGCGCCTCCTCGAGGACGGCCACGCCTACTACTGCTGGTGCTCCACCGAGCGTCTCGCGCAGATGCGCGAGATCCAGCAGAAGACCAAGCAGCCCACCGGCTACGACCGCCTCTGCGTCGGCAAGACCCGCGAGGAGCGCGCTGCGCTGCCCGGCTTCAGCGAGACGCCGGTCGTGCGCATGCTCGTCCCCGACGACGTGCCGCTCGTCTTCGACGACGTCATCCGCGGCAAGGTCTCGGCCCCGCGTCCCGACGACCAGGTGATCCTCAAGGCCGACGGGTTCCCCACGTACCACCTCGCCGTCGTCGTCGACGACCACCTCATGGGCATCACCCACGTCGTGCGTGGCGAGGAGTGGATCAGCTCGACGCCCAAGCACATCCTGCTCTACCGCTGGCTCGGTCTCGAGGCGCCGAAGTTCGCGCACATGCCGCTGCTGCGCAACACCGACAAGTCCAAGATCTCCAAGCGCAAGAACCCCGCCGCGCGGCTGACATGGTTCCGCGAGCAGGGCTACCTCCCTGAGGCGCTCGTGAACTTCCTTGCGCTGCTTGCCTATCCGCCGCAGCAGGACGCCGAGGGGACTGACGTCGAGGTCTTCACCTTCGACGACTTCAGCCGCACCTTCGACTGGGCGAAGGTCAACCCGATCGGCCCGATCTTCGACCTCAAGAAGCTCGACTGGCTCAACGGTGTCTACATCCGCTCGCTCGACGTGGGCGAGTTCGCGAGCCGTCTGCTGCCCTACCTCGTCGCCGACGAGATCCTCGACGAGACGCAGTCGCTCGGTGAGCTGGCCCGTCTCAAGGCGGTCGCCGAGCTCATCCAGACGCGGATGGCCCACCTGACCGAGGCACCCGCGCTCGTGCGCCCGTTCTTCGTCGGCGACGACCAGCTCGTCATCGACGAGGACGCCCGCAGGCAGCTCAAGGACGACGCCCCGGCGGTCCTCGACGCGGCCCTGAAGGTGCTCGGCGACATCGACGAGCACGGCACCGGGGTGCTCGGCACCGGGGGCGCCTGGCACGCCGCCGGCATCGAGGCAGCCCTGCGCGCCGCCATCGTGGACGGGCTCGGCATCAAGCCGCGCTTCGCCTTCGGCCCGCTGCGCACCGCCGTCTCGGGCGCTCGCATCTCGCCGCCGCTCTTCGAGTCGATGGAGATCCTCGGCAAGACCTCGACCCTGAGCCGTCTGCGGTCGCTGCGCGACTCGCTCTGAGGCAGGCGGGCGTGGAGGGCTGGTCCTGGCCGCTGCAGGGCATCCGCCTGCGCACGGCCGACCTCGACCTGCAGGTCATGACCGAGGCGGACCTGCCGACCCTGTGGGAGCTGCTGCCCGACGACGTCCAGATGAACCCTCACGCGACGACGTATGCCGGCCTCGACGAGCGCGCGAACCGTCGTGCGGTCCTTGCCCAGGGCTACTGGCGCGCCCTCGGCCTGTGGTCGCCCGACGACTGGGCGCTGCCCTTCGTCGTCCGCTCGGAAGGGACGGTCGTCGGGGCCCAGTGGCTCGAAGGTCCGGACTGGCGCGCGGACCGCACCGTCGACTCCTCGTCGTGGCTCGTGCCCCCGGCGCGGGGGAGAGGGCTCGGCCAGCAGATGAGAGCCGCGGTGCTCGCCCTCGCCTTCGGTCCGCTGCGGGCCGAGGCGGCGATCAGCTCGGCCGTCATCGGCAACGCGCCGTCCCTCGGGGTCTCCCGGGCTCTCGGCTACCGCGAGACGCACCGGTCGGTGCTCGAGCACTCGGGCGAGACCCTGCAGCACGTGCGTCTCGCGCGGGAGGCGTGGGCCGCGTCGGACGGGGCCCGAGGGGTCGTCATGGACGGCGTGGCGCCCGCCCTCCCGCTCTTCGGGATCGAGGGTGCCCCGTGAGAGCGCGGACGCTCACGGCAGCGGTGGGCGGCGCCCGTGCGCTCCTGCTGGACGTCGACGACACGATCGTCGACACGCAGGAGGCGATGGTCCTCGCCGGCACGCGGGCTGCGGCCGCCATCTGGCCGCACCGGGCAGGGGAGCACCGCGCCATGGCGCAGCGCTACTACGACGATCCCGAGCGGTGGTTCCCGCGCTACGCCTCGGGAGACGTCGCCTTCGAGGCGATGCGGGCGGGCCGGCTGGCCGAGGTTGCCGCGGCCTTCGGCGTCGAGGTCCCCGACGGGGCCCACCTGTCCTACGAGGAGGCCTACGCGCCGGCCTTCCGCAGCGCCCAGCGGCTCCTCCCCGACGTGCCCGGCCTCCTCGCGGCGGCCGAGGGCGAGCGCCTGCCGGTCGCGCTGCTCACCAACTCGGCGCAGGCACCGACGCGCGTCAAGCTGGAGGCCCTCGACCTCGTCGACCGGTTCGACGTCGTCGTGACGACCGACACCCTGGGCTTCGGCAAACCCGACCCGCGCGTCTACCTCGAGGCGTGCCGGCTCCTCGGTGCCGAGCCCGACCGGGTGCTGTGCATCGGCGACAGCATCGAGTGGGACGTCCTCGGGGCCGAGGCCGCCGGTCTCCGTGCCGTCTGGCTCGACCGTGAGGGTCGTGGGACGTCCGAGCCGGTGGTCGCGGTGCGTGGACTGGACGAGGTCACCGCGGCGCTCGACCGCCGATTTGGGCCACCGCGCACGGACCGGTAGTATTCCCATTCGGTTCACCCCGTACCGGTCGCGAGGCCAGCTCGGAGTGAAACCCCTTGGGGTATGGTGTAATTGGCAACACTACGGTTTCTGGTTCCGTCATTCTAGGTTCGAGTCCTGGTACCCCAGCTCTGGTCCACGGCAACGTGGTCCGATTCGGAGAAATCAAGCCTTCACGGTAAGGTTTCTTCCCGTGCCGAGTCCGCTCGGCACCGCTCACGGCCCCGTTGTGTAGCGGCCTAGCACGCCGCCCTCTCAAGGCGGTAGCGCGGGTTCGAATCCCGTCGGGGCTACGTGATGCTCGGTAGAGCAGAGGAAGACCCCGGTCCACACGGACCGGGGTCTTCTTGCATGTCAGGGGCTCCCACGCGGGGGCCGCTCTATGCTGGCGCTCGTCATAGGCCACGCCGAGCAAGGAGCAGACGCCATGACTGCACCGACCACCGCTGCCCCTCCGGCGGTCCGAGCCCGGCGGCGCCGATGGCGACCCTCCCTCGGTGCCCCGCGTCGGATCCTCGACACGACCTTCTCCGGGGTGGGGCTCACCGCAGCCGCGTGGTTCTTCGCCCTGTCCCTGCTGCCGTCGCTGCTGCCACGGGCCGCGATGGTGCAGGGGATCGTCTCGGGCGTCACGGTCATGATCGGCTACGGCCTCGGGGCCGGCGCGCAGGCGATCTGGCGCTACCTCGGGATCCCCAGCGTTCCCGGGCGCGCGCGCAGGGTCCTCGTGGCGATCTTCGTCGGCCTGGGGCTGTGGGCGGCGGTCTTCACCGGGTGGCGACAGGTCGGCTGGCAGAACGAGATCCGGACGCTCTACGGGATGGAGCCGGTGTCGCCGTCGGTGTGGCCCGTCATCATCGGCGTCACAGCGGCTCTCGCCGTGCTCATCCTCGTCGTCTCCCGCAGCCTTCGGCTGCTCTTCCGCACGGTCTTCCAGTGGCTCGGACGGCGCCTGCCACGCAGGGTCGCGCTCGTCGTCGGCTCGGCCGTGCTCCTGGCGCTCATCTGGTCGCTGCTCACCGGCGTCCTCGTCAACGGCTTCTTCACCGTCGCCAACAACATCTTCGCGCCCCGGGACACCCTGATCGCCGAGGACATGAGACGACCCACGGAGCCCGAGCGGTCCGGCAGCCCGCAGTCCCTGTCGAGCTGGGAGCTGCTCGGACGGCAGGGCCGCTACTTCGTGGGTGGTGGGCCCTCGGTGGCCGACCTCGACGCCGCGAGCGGAGGGGGAGCGAAGGAGCCGATCCGCGTCTACGCCGGGCAGCGCTCCGCCGACAGCGTGCAGGGACGCGCCGACCTCGTGCTCGCCGAGCTGAGGCGGACCGGCGCCTTCGACCGGAAGGTCCTCGTCATCGCCACGACGACGGGCACCGGGTTCCTGGACCAGAACGGCACCGACCCGCTCGAGTACCTCTGGAACGGCGACACCGCCATCGCGGGCGTGCAGTACTCCTACCTGCCGTCCTGGATCTCGCTGCTGGCCGACCAGGACGCCGTGCGGGAGACGTCCCGCGTCGTCTTCGCCACGGTGCACCAGTACTGGTCGACGCTGCCCGCGTCGAGCCGGCCGAAGCTCTACCTCTACGGGCTCTCCCTCGGCTCCCTCGGCGTGGAGAGCATCCTCAGCTCGATCAACGTCATCAACGAGCCGATCGACGGCGCGCTCATGTCAGGTCCGCCCTTCGTCAACGAGATGCACGCCCGGCTCACGGCGGGGCGACAACCAGACAGCCCGGCATACCTCCCCGTCTACGAGCAAGGGCGCACGGTGCGTTTCACCGCCGAGCAGAACGGGCTCGACCGCGGGAGCCCGGACTGGGGCCCGACCCGCCTCGTCTACCTGCAGCACGCCAGCGACCCCATCGTCTTCTTCTCCCCGAGCATGGCCTTCACCTCGCCCGAGTGGCTCAAGGACGGGGAGCGCGGACCCGACGTCTCGGCCCGGATGGGATGGTTCCCGCTCGTGACGATGTGGCAGGTCCTGCTCGACCTGCCCGGTGCCGGGAGCATTCCGATGGGCTACGGTCACCTCTACTCGGCCACGTCCAACCTCGAGTCGTGGGTCGCCGTGACGAACCCACCCGGCTGGACGGCCGAGAAGACCGCCACCCTCGCCTCCCTGCTGGAGAAACGGCCCTACAAGAACACCTGATCATCGTCCTTGCGTGCCTGGAGCCCAGCCCGGGCCAGGTCACGCAGGGAGGCTCCCGGCAGGTAGGCGGACGTCAGGGCCAGCCCGATCCGAGGCAGCGCCGCCTCGTCGGGGAAGACGAGGTGGACGGGTTCGTGCCGCGGCCGGAACTTCTGCTTGAAGCTGTCGAGCGAACGGAAGCCGTAGAGCGGCTCCATGGCCTCGCCGATCTGGTCGAGCAGCCGCTCGAGGGCGGCCCGCTCGGCCGTGCCGTCGCCCGAGTGCGCCAGGGGAGCCCCCGAGAGGGACACGAACGACGCGCCCTGGTCGCGGAAGGACAGGCAGGCGCTAGCGATGAGGAACTCGGTCACGGGCCGGAAGCCGTCAGGCAGGCGGCGCATGACGTCCAGGGTCCACCCGCGGACCTGGCCGCCGGCCGAGTAGACGGGCAGCCACGACGTCACGCCGTGCACGGTCATGTCGGCGTCGAGGGCCAGCCCCACCACCGTGTCGGGGTCGAGCGCCTCGTCGACCCCGCCGAGGGTGAAGCCCATCTCCGGCAGGCCCTTGTCCGAGACCCAGAGCTCGGAGATGGCGCGCACCTGCGACAGCAGGCCTCTCGGCATCTCGGCCAGTCGCCCCTCCCGGTAGGCGATCCCCTCCTTGGCGGCGCGGTTGAGGGCGGTGCGCACGCTCTGCCACGACTTGCCCTTGAACTCGAGGTCGGGCAGGTCGATGATCGCCTCCTCCGCGACGAGCACGTCGCGCCGCCCGTGCGCGCGCCCCCAGTCGGCGACCTCCTGCGTCACGGAGAAGAAGCACACCCTGAGGCCGTGCGTCTCCTCGGCGTCGACGAACGCCTGCAGCACGGCGGCGCGCGTCGCGGCGTCTGCAGCCACCGGGTCGCCGAGCGCGATGGCGGTGCCCCGGTGCACCTGGAAGGCGATGTAGCCGAGCGGCGAGCCGTCCGGGCCGCGGTGGATGAACCAGTGGTTGTCGGGCCAGGTGCCCATCCACGACATCGTCGACCCGCCGTGGGTCTTGAGCAGGCGGATCGCGGTGTCGCGGTCGCTCGACCCCGTCGCGAGCTCGGCGCGACGGCGGCGCCCCGAGCGGGCCTGGAACGCGCCCCGGCCCGCGACGAGGACGATGAGCTGCAGGAGCCACAGGACGCTGTCGACGACGAGCTGCGGCACGGACGACACGACGTCGCCCTGCGCATCGAGCTGGTCGGGTGCGAGCACCTCCAGGACGAGGGCGGTGAGGCCGACGAGCACCGAGAGCGTGGCGAGGGCGCCGGCCAGCTGCCACGTCCTTCGAGAGCCCCGTGCGAGCCCCCACGCCAGGGAGAGCGAGATCGCCGCACCCACCAGGACGGTCATGGCGTCGGAGTCGGAGGTGGCAGCGCCGAGCGGGCCGTCCGAGGGGGTGAAGTAGAGCAGGATGCGCACCACCGCCGAGACGACGAAGAGCGTCGAGGCGATGATCCGCCACTCATGGCGCGTGAACGACGGCAGCTCGGGTCTCGGTCGCCTGCCGAGGAGCAGGGGACCCAGGGCGAGCCCGACGAGGATCGCCAGCAGGTGCTCCACGTCCCACAGCAGCCCGACGTAGAGCAGGGCCAGGACCGCATACAGGCTGAGGACGAGCCGCAGCCGTCCGCGCCACGGCGGCAGGAGGGTCGCGCTGGCGGCGGCCACGGCGCCCAGCGCCCCCGCACTGAAACCGACGTCGAGCACGGCGGCGGTCCGGTCGGCCCAGGCCCACGACGTCTGCGACAGCAGGAGCAGCAGGAGCGAGGCGCCGAGCACGCCGACGAGGTGGCCCACGACGGCGGCCAGGGCCGCGTGTGGCGTGCCGAGACGCAGCTCCGACCAGCCGAGCAGCAGCAGGGCCCCGCCGGCGACGGGGAGGTACTGGGCCGGGACGAGCGCGAAGAACGCGCCGCTCACCGGCGTCCACCACCGGCCCGCCTGCAGGGCTGGAAGGCCGTACGCGACCGCGTCCAGCAGCTCACGGTCCTTCAGCGGCGACCACAGCGACTGCGTCACCACGCCGAGGACGAGCATGGTCAGCACGACTGCCAGGGTGAACGGCACCTGCCGGGCCAGTCGGGACAGGTGGGCGGCAGCGGTCCGGCCCGTGGCCTCCCCGGGAACCCCTGCCGGCATCCGAACCGCCCCCTACGCGTCGGTGATCGACCGCACCCCTGACCCTGGATGGTAGTGGCCGGGAGTCCGCCACGGCCGGAGTTGCCGGTGCCGAGGCGTCAGGTCAGCTCGCGCAGGCCGGGCAGCACGTCGGAGGAGAACTGCTCGAGGAACCTGCCCTGGTCGTGACCCGGGGCGTGGAAGACGACGTGGTTGAAGCCCCAGTCGACGTACTGGCGCACCGCGTCCACGGCCTCGGCCGGGTCGCTCGTGACGATCCACCGCTTGGCGATCTCCTCGTCGGACAGCTCGTCGGCGAGACGCTCCATCTCCACCGGGTCGTCGACGCCGTGCTTCTGCTCGGCGCTCAGGGACAACGGTGCCCAGAAGCGCACGTTGTGCAGCGCCTGGGCCGGGTCGCGGTCGTAGGACAGCTTGATCTCGATCATCCGGTCGAGGTCCTCGCGCGTGCGGCCGGACTTGGCGAGCCCCTCGTCGACGGCCGGCAGCAGCTTGTCCTCGTAGAGCTCGCGGCCCTTGCCCGAGGTGCAGATGAACCCGTCACCCGAACGACCGGCATACCTCGCGACGAGGGGGCCGCCCGCGGCGACGTAGACGGGGATGGGCTGCTCGGGCCGGTCGTAGATCGTCGCGGCGTGCGTGCGGTAGTAGTCGCCGTCGAAGTCGACGCGCTCCTCGGTCCAGAGCCTGCGCATCAGCGTGACGGCCTCGCGCAGCCTCGCGAACCGCTCCTTGAACTCCGGCCACGGCGAACCCGCCGCCCCGACGGCGACCTCGTTGAGGGCCTCGCCCGTGCCGATGCCCAGCACGACGCGTCCCGGGTTGAGTGCGCCGAGCGTCCCGAACGCCTGCGCCACGACGGCAGGGTTGTAGCGGAAGGTCGGCGTCATGACCGACGTGCCGAGCTGGATGTGCTCGGTGCGCTCGCCGACGGCGGCGAGCCAGCTCATCGCGAACGGCGCGTGTCCCTGCTGGTGGCGCCAGGGCTGGAAGTGGTCGGAGATGAAGACCGAGTCGAGTCCGAGCTCCTCGGCGCGCGCGGCATACGTGACGAGGTCGCGGGGACCGAACTGCTCCGCGGACGCCTTCCAACCAACCTTGAGCACACCGACTCCTTCGGGCCGTGGGGGAGTGACCTCGCCAGCCTACGTCGGGGTGTCTCGCGGCCCGTCACCAGTGGACGACGACCTTGTCGCCGATGCGGACCTCGTTGTAGAGCTGGATCAGCAGGGGCTTGTTGCGCACGTTGACGCACCCGTGTGAGGCGCCGGCGTAACCGAGCCGTGCGAAGTTGGAGGAGTAGTGCACCGCCTGGCCGCCCGAGAAGAACATCGAGTAGGGCATGGGCGTGTGGTAGAGGTTCGAGATGACGTCGACCTTCTTCTTGTAGACGGAGAAGACGCCCTCGCGCGTGGGCAGCTCGTCGCTGCCGAACCGCACGTCGAAGCCGTACTGGGGCACCCCGTCGACCACCCAGGTGAGGCGCTTGGTCGACTTGCTGATGCACATGACGCGACCGGTCAGGCACCGCTCGTCGACGTCCCAGGAGCCGGCGCCGGGCTTGGGCTCGACGGGGGTGGGCTTGACGTTGGCGAGCTCGTCAGCGGTCGGCCGGTGGGTCATCGAGACGAGCTTGTCCCACGTGCGCTCGTCGAGGACCCCGGTGGCGTCGAACCCGCGCTTGGCCTGGAAGCCGCGGACCGCGGTCGTCGTCTTCACGCCGTAGCGGTCGTTGACGTCACCGTCGAACCAGCTCAGCTGGCGCAGCCGGGCCTGGAGCGAGCGCACCTTGGGGCCGGTGTCGCCGGCTCGGAGCACGACCACGGGTGCCGGCTCGGGCGTCGCCGTCGCCGTGGGGGTCGGTGCGGGCTTGGCGGTGGGAGGCACGGTCGTCGGCGGCGCGGTGCTCGTCGGTGTGTTCGAGGGCTCGCCCGCGGTGGTGGTCGCGGGGGACGAGGGGGTGGTGGGTGCCGAGGACGTGGCCGTCGAGGAGGCGCTGGTTCCCGCGACGCCCGTGCCGCGCGCGCTGCCGCCCAGGTCCGGCGTCTGGTCGGGGGTGCAGGCGGTCGATGCGAAGACCACGGCGACGGCGCCCATGAGCACGAGGGCGCGGCGCACCCCACCCGTGGAACGGACCGGTGAGCTGGCTGCCTGCATCGTGACCCCTTGTCTGAACGCGACCTGCCGTGCGTCGTTGCACTGCACTGAGCGTGACGCGACCGCCCCCCGAATGGTTGTCCGGGCAGGGCCGCTGACACGGATCGTGACCGATCCGTTGTGCAGCAACGACCAGACCGTGCCTTCGGGACCGCCGTCCAGGACGTGTGTTCAGGTCAGGCGTTCAGGTCCTTCGTCAGGCGTGAGAGCTCACGCGTTGTGCTGCTGCTGTTGCTGCTGCTGCATCGCGTGGTGGCGGCGCAGCACCTCGGTGAGCTTGTTGGCGCCGGCGACGACCGTGGCCGCGTGCAGGCGGCCGGGCTGGCGCGACAGGCGCTCGATCGGTCCCGAGATCGACACGGCGGCGACGACGCGGCCCGACGGGCCGCGCACGGGCGCCGACACCGACGCGACTCCGGCCTCGCGCTCGGCGACGCTCTGGGCCCAGCCACGCCGCCGGACCCCGGACAGGGCGGTCGCCGTGAACGCCGCGCCCTGCAGCCCGCGGTGGAGGCGGTCCGGCTCCTCCCAGGCCAGGAGGACCTGCGCGGCGGAGCCCGCGAGCATCGACAGGGTGGCACCGACGGGGATGGAGTCGCGCAGGCCGACGGGGCGCTCGGCCGCCGCCACGCAGATGCGCTGGTCGCCCTGGCGGCGGAAGAGCTGCGCGCTCTCGTTGGTGTGGTCGCGCAGCGCCCCGAGCACCGGACCGGCCGCAGCGAGCAGGCGGTCCTCCCCGGCGGCTGAGGCGAGCTCGCCGAGGCGCGGGCCCAGCACGAACCGGCCCTGCATGTCGCGCGAGACGAGGCGGTGGTGCTCGAGTGCGACCGCCAGACGGTGGGCTGTCGGTCGCGCGAGTCCGGTGGCGCCGACGAGCTGGGCGAGGGTGGCCGGTCCGGCCTCGAGTGCGCCCAGAACCGTCGCGGCCTTGTCGAGAACGCCGACCCCTGAAGAGTTGTCCATGCACTGATATTGACGTCTCAGGCACTGAGACGTCAATCCACCGCACCCATAAAAGGTTCAGTCTTTGCAAAGAGCGATGTCGCGACCAGGTCCTCGATGGCGCGCGCCGCTCGAGCATCGGAACGCCGTCGCGGAGGGAAGTCAGAGGGAGTCATGGCAGGGACACTGGCCGAGAAGGTCTGGGACGCACACGTCGTACGTCGCGCCGAGGGGGAGCCAGATCTCCTCTACATCGACCTCCACCTCCTCCACGAGGTCACGAGCCCGCAGGCGTTCGACGGGCTCCGCCTCGCCGGTCGGCCCGTCCGCCGTCCCGACCTCACGCTCGCGACCGAGGACCACAACGTCCCCACGACGCCCGGACCCATCACCGACCCCGTGTCGAAGGTCCAGGTCGAGACGCTCCGGCGCAACTGTGAGGAGTTCGGCGTCCGCCTCTATCCGATGGGTGATGCCGACCAGGGCATCGTCCACGTCGTCGGCCCGCAGCTCGGCCTGACGCAGCCGGGCATGACCGTCGTCTGCGGCGACAGCCACACCTCGACCCACGGCGCGTTCGGCGCCCTGGCCTTCGGCATCGGCACCTCCGAGGTCGAGCACGTGCTCGCCACGCAGACGCTGCCGCTCAAGCCGTTCCGGACCCTCGCCGTCAACGTGCGCGGCACGCTTCCCGACGGCGTCACGGCCAAGGACGTCGTCCTGGCCGTCATCGCCAAGATCGGCACGGGTGGTGGTCAGGGCTACGTCATCGAGTATCGCGGCGACGCCATCGAGGCACTGTCGATGGAAGCCCGGATGACGGTGTGCAACATGTCGATCGAGGCCGGCGCGCGCGCCGGGATGATCGCTCCCGACCAGGTGACCTTCGACTACCTCCGGGGTCGCCCGCACGCCCCGACGGGCGCGGACTGGGATGCCGCCGTCGCCGAGTGGACCGGGCTGCGCAGCGACGACGACGCCGTCTTCGACGCCGAGGTCGACCTCGACGCGGCCGACCTGGCTCCCTTCGTCACGTGGGGCACCAACCCCGGGCAGGGCCTGCCGCTGTCGGCCTCCGTGCCCGACCCCGAGGAGTTCGCCGACGAGAGCGACCGGCTCGCGGCGGCGAACGCCCTTGCCTACATGGGTCTCGAGCCCGGCACCCCGCTGCGCGACATCAAGGTCGACACGGTCTTCGTCGGTTCGTGCACCAACGGCCGCATCGAGGACCTTCGCGCCGCCGCCGCCGTCGTGCAGGGCCACCGCGTCGCCGACGGGGTGCGCATGCTCGTCGTCCCCGGCTCGGCCAAGGTGCGCCTGCAGGCCGAGTCCGAGGGCCTCGACAAGGTCTTCACCGCCGCCGGTGCCGAGTGGCGCCTGCCCGGCTGCTCGATGTGCCTCGGGATGAACCCCGACACCCTCGCCCCTGGTGAGCGCAGCGCGTCGACGTCCAACCGCAACTTCGAGGGCCGTCAGGGCAAGGGTGGCCGCACGCACCTCGTCAGCCCTCTCGTCGCAGCCGCGACCGCAGTCCGAGGCACCCTGTCGAGCCCCGCCGACCTCGACGACCAAGCCCGGACGCCCGGCGAGCTGGCGTCCGCGACGACCGGAGAGGCCTGAGCCATGGAGAAGTTCGAGACCCACACCGGTGTCGGCGTCCCGCTGCGGCGCAGCAACGTCGACACCGACCAGATCATCCCCGCCGAGTACCTCAAGCGCGTGACGCGCACCGGCTTCGAGGACGGCCTCTTCGCCGCCTGGCGCAAGGACGAGTCCTTCGTCCTCAACAACCCGGTGTATGCCGACGGCTCGGTCCTCGTCGCGGGCCCGGACTTCGGCACGGGGTCGAGTCGCGAGCACGCGGTGTGGGCGCTGATGAACTGGGGTTTCAAGGTCGTCATCAGCTCGCGCTTCGCTGACATCTTCCGCGGGAACAGCGGCAAGCAGGGGCTGCTCACCGCGATCGTCGCGCAGGACGACGTCGAGCTCATCTGGAAGTACCTCGAGAACAACCCCGGCGCCCAGATCGCGGTCGACCTCGTCGCGCGGACCGTCCGTGCGGGCGAGATCGTGGCCCCCTTCGAGATCGACGACTACACCCGCTGGCGGCTGCTCGAGGGCCTCGACGACATCGGACTGACCCTGCGACACGAAGATCTTGTCGCCGATTTCGAGTCGCGCCGCCCGAGCCACAAGCCGGTGACCAGCCCGGCCTGACGGCCCCTCCGGTGCCTTTGCCCTGATCTGGCTTGATGAGTGGATCCCCTTGCCTCGCAAGGGGATCCATTCTCATTGGGTGACCCTCCAGTCGTGGCAGCTCGGCCCCCCGGCCGCATTCAGCCGCCTCCGGAAGCGGTCAAAGTCCTTGCGACACAACGAAAAACCCACCGAGAGGTGATGGACGTGTCCTCCGAGGCGGCCTAACGTCAGGAGGTAGCCGGACCGGTTCCGGACTCACATCGTCGGGTCACGTGACACCGACAGTCCTCTGGAGGGGAAGACGTGAACAAGGCAGAACTGATCGACGCGCTCGAAGTCAAGCTCGGCAGCAAGAAGGTCGCCTCCGACGCGCTCGAGGCATTCCTCGACGTCGTCATCCGCGAGGTCGCGCGAGGGGGCAAGGTCGGCATCACTGGCTTCGGCACGTTCGAGCGGGCCGACCGGGCCGCGCGCACCGGCCGCAACCCGAAGACCGGGGCCACGGTGAAGATCAAGAAGACCCGCGTCCCGAAGTTCCGCTCCGGCACGAACTTCAAGGAGGTCGTGTCCGGGTCCAAGAAGCTCTCGAAGACCGAGTCGGCCGCCTCCCGCGCCTCCGCCGGCTCCTCGGCCGTCGCGGCGCCGGCCAAGAAGGCGACGGCGAAGCGGGCTGCCACCACCACCACCAAGGCGGCTCCCGCCAAGACGGCCGCGAAGCGGACGACGGCCACCTCCAAGGCTGCGGCGACGAAGGCCGCTCCGGCCAAGCGCGCCACGGCGACCAAGGCTGCTCCGGCCAAGGCTGCGGCGAAGAAGACGACGGCGACGAAGGCTGCTCCGGCCAAGCGCGCCACGGCGACCAAGGCCGCTCCGGCCAAGGCTGCGGCGAAGAAGACGACGACGACGACCAGGGCGGCGACGAAGGCTGCTCCGGCCAAGCGCGCCACGGCGACGAAGGCCGCTCCGGCCAAGGCTGCGGCGAAGAAGACGACGACCAGGGTCGCCGCCACCAGGACGACCGCCGCGAAGAAGACGACGGCCCGCAAGGCCGCGACGAAGAAGACCGCCTCCAGGTGACGCGAGGGCGGCGCCCGGCACGGGGCAGCCGCTCGTGCGACGTGGGTCCGGCCGGCGACGGCCGGGCCCACGTGCGTGTCGGGGACGGTCAGCGGATGGGCTGCCCCGGACCGATCCCCACGATGCGCAGCGCGACCACGAGGTCGTCGACCACCTCGACCGTCAGCCGCTGGCCGAGGCGCAGCAGCCGCAGGCCGCTCGAGTCGAAGGCCGACGCCTCGAACGCCAGCTCGACGCCGTCGTCGCGCAGCACGCTCCCGGTGTGGGTCTCGGGGTCGAAGCGATGGACGGTGGCCTGCATGCTCCTGATCCAACCAGATGCACGCTGGCGCAGCACGGCTCGCGTCGCGGGCCCGAGCCCCAGACCCCGCGCCTGCGACAGGCTCCGTGCGTCGTCGACGTCGGTGCGCAGGCGGGGGAGCAGCAGGTCGAGGCGCACGGCCCCGTCGGCCTCGTGACGCGACGCGCTGGCGGCGCCGAAGCGGGGCGTGAAGCCGCGACCGCAGCGCAGCACCGTTCCCGTCCCGTCCGCGTCGGGCACGAACGACTCGTCCTGCCGGCCGGCGGCCTCGAGGGCACCGAGCAGCGAAGGGCCGTCGAGCGCCGGGAGGTCGCCGAGAAGCGCCGCCACGTGCGCACCCGGCCCTGCCCCACGCATACCTGCGCTGATGGCGTCGTTGAGGCCGGTGCCGGGGTCGGGGACGACACGCACACCCTGGGCCCGCCAGGTGCCGGACAGGCCGTCGTCACTCGTGACGAGGACGAGGCGCTCGGGCCCGACCGCCTCGAGCGCTGCCGAGAGCGTGTCGGTGGCGATGGCGGAGCTCAGGGCGGCGCGGTCCGAGCCGACCGCGCGCGCCAGGCGTGACTTGCCGTGTCTCGTGTCCTTGACGGGGACGACGACGTGCCAGCGGGGGAACCGGGCGTCCGTGAGGTGCGCGTGTGAGGAGGTCGTCATGCTGGAGATATCGTCCCACTCGCCGCCCTGCTGCTCGACACCGCGCCGCGAGGTGGACAAGATGAAGCCCAGCCACGTCGACCGGCGTGTGCACGACGAGGAGGACGTGACAACGTGACTGCCGGCGCACGCAAGAGGCGGCTGCCCCTGGCCTACCGGTCAGTGGCGTTCGTGCTCCGGCCCCTGCTGATGAGCGTGACGAAGCGCGACTGGCGCGGTCTCGAGAACATCCCGGCCGAGGGCGGCTTCGTCGTCTCGACCAACCACATCTCCTACGTCGACCCGATCGTCTTCGCGCACTTCATGTTCGACAGCGGCCGCGAGGCGTACTTCCTCGGCAAGGACAGCCTCTTCGCGATCCCGGTCGTCGGCTGGCTGCTCAGGAAGTGCGGCCAGATCCCGGTCTACCGCAACTCCGCCGCGGCGACCGACTCCTACCGCGCCGCGGTCGAGGGCGTGCGGGCCGGCAAGGCGCTGGGCATCTTCCCGGAGGGCACGATCACGCGCGACCCCGACCTGTGGCCGATGCGTGGCAAGACGGGCGCCGCGCGCGTCGCCCTCGAGACGCGGTGCCCGCTGATCCCGGTCGCGCAGTGGGGTGCCCAGGAGATCCTGTCCCCGTACGGGCACCGGCCCTCGCTGTTCCCGCGCAAGACGATGATGATGTATGCCGGTCCGCCCGTCGACCTCTCGGACCTCTACGGGCGTCCCATCGACACCAAGCTCCTCCGCGAGGCGACGGATCGGCTCATGGACCGCATCACCGAGCTGCTCGAGGTGCTGCGTGGCGAGAAGCGGCCCACCGAGCGGTTCGACCCACGCACCCACGGCGTCCCCGAGATCGGCAACCCGTTGAAGCACCACGAGATCGGGCGGCGCAAGCCGTCGACCGACACCGACGGGGACGCGTCGTGACGACGCAGGTCGCGGTCCTGGGGAGCGGCAACTGGGGCACGGCGTTCTCCATGATCCTGGCCGACGCCGGCTGTGACGTGACCATGTGGGCCCGTCGCGCGGAGGTCGCCGAGTCCATCAACGCGGGCCGCAACGAGGCCTACCTCCCGGAGCTCGAGCTGCCGCCCCGGGTCCGCGCCACCGTGGACCCCGGCGAGGCGCTCCAGCGGGCCGACGTCGTCGTCCTCGCCGTGCCCTCGCAGACCCTGCGAGACAACCTGACCCAGTGGGGTGACGCCATCCCCGCTGGGGTGCCGGTCGTCTCGCTGATGAAGGGCGTGGAGCTCGGCACGACGATGCGCATGAGCGAGGTCATCGCCGAGGCCGGGCGCATCGACGACGACCGCGTCGTCGTCGTCTCCGGGCCCAACCTCGCGCCGGAGATCGCCCTCCGCCAGCCGGCCGCCGGAGTCGTCGCGTGCCGCGACATGGCCACGGCGGAGCGCGTGGCGGCCGCCTGCGCCACACGCTGGTTCCGCCCCTACACCGACACCGACGTCACCGGGGCGGAGGTGTGCGGGGCGACCAAGAACGTCGTGGCGCTGGCCTCCGGAATGGCCGAGGGCATGGGTTTCGGAGACAACACCAAGGCCACCATCATCACCCGCGGGCTGGCCGAGACCACGCGCCTGGGTCTCGCGCTCGGCGCGCACCCACAGACGTTCATGGGTCTGGCCGGTGTCGGTGACCTCATCGCCACCTGCATGTCCCCGCTGTCGCGCAACCACAGCTTCGGGGTGCGGCTCGGGCGCGGCATGACCGTCGCCGAGGCGACGGCCGAGCTGCGCACGACGACCGAGGGCGTGAAGTCGTGCGAGTCCATTCTCACCCTCGCCCAGCAGCACGACGTCGACATGCCGATCTGCGAGCAGGTGGTGGCCGTCATCCGCGACGGGCACCCCGCGAGCGAGGTCGGGCCGCGGCTCATGTCGCGTGACCTCAAGGCCGAGAAGCACTGAGGGCGTATGCCGTCCGCCCCGTCGGGCGCGGCGGCGGCCGCCCCGTGCGGGCCCTCGTTCTCAGGCCTCCGCCGCTGCGGGCGCGAGCACGCGGTCGACGACGGGCAGCGAGCGCCCGTGGTGCACGAGCCAGGCGAGCGGTCGGCGCAGGAGGAGCCACCCGAGGGCCGAGACCACCGCACCGAGCGCCAGCCCGGCCATGACGTCGAGGGGGTAGTGCGCGCCGACGTAGACCCGCACTGCCGCCATGAGCACGGCGGCGACGGCGGCGACGGCGCCCAGACGCCGGGACACGAGGAAGAGCCCCATGGCGGCCGCTCCCGCCATGACCGAGTGGTCTGAGGGGAACGACCAGTCCGTGGACCGGTCGACGAGGACGAGGACCGAGGGATGGGCGGCATACGGCCGGGCCTCGGCGACGAGGGCGGCAACCGGCTGGTTGACCGCGACGGCGAGCAGCGTCCCGAGTCCCGCCCAGAGCGCGGCCGCGAGCTCCCGGTCACCCGAGCTCCGTCGGCGCCAGACGCCCACGACCAGCAGCGCTGCGAACACGACGAGGCCGTACTTCGCGTAGGCCACGGCCGGTGCGTGCAGCCAGGTGGAGGTGCGGGCGAAGTCGTTGACGCGCAGGAAAAGGGTGGTGCTGAGGTCGAGCAGGCTGCTCACGAGAGGTCCTTCAGGTGGGGAGGCGGCGGCGGTCGCAGGTCACCTGCGGCGAGTGGCCACCCTCCCGGACGATTCTGAGCGGAATCTCAGAGCCGGGGCTCAGACGGACCCGAGCGCCCGGTCGAGGTCGGCCCACAGGTCGTCGACGTGCTCGATGCCGACCGAGAGGCGCAGCAGGCTGACCGGCACCTGCTGGGACTCCGAGGGGTGACGCCGGCGCCGTTCGATCTGCGACTCCACGCCGCCCAGGCTCGTCGAGTGCAGCCACAGGCGCGCCGCGGCGCAGACCCGCTCCGCCGCGTCGAGGTCACCCGCGACGTCGATGGACAGGATGGCGCCCGCGCCGGGGTAGCGCACGCGCGCGACGGACGGGTGCCCGCCCAGGCGCCGGGCGAGCTCGGCAGCGCTCGCGCTCGCCCGCTCGAAGCGCACCGACAGCGTGCGCAGGCCGCGGAGGGCGAGGTAGACCTCCATGGGCCCGGCGATGGCCCCGTGCAGGGTGCGGTGGCGACGGAGCCGCTCGCCCAGCTCGCGACCCCGCTCGGTGTCGCCGACGACGGTCGCCCCGAGCACGACGTCGCTGTGGCCCGAGAGGTACTTCGTCACGGAGTGCACGACGACGTCGGCGCCGAGGGTCAGCGGACGGCACAGCAGGGGGGTGGACAGCGTGTTGTCGACGACGCTCGTCACCCCGAGCTCACGCGATCGCGCGAGCACGACGTCGAGCTCGGTGACGTCCATGAGCGGGTTGGTCGGGGACTCCAGCCACAGCAGGTCGGCCGACTCGAGGGCGGCGACGAAGCCCGCCGTGTCCGTGGCGTGCACGCGGACGACGGTCCCGCCGGCCGCCTCGTGGGCCGAGAGCAGGTCAGCGGTGCCGTTGTAGGTCGTGTCGGGCGCGACGACCGTGCCGCCTGCAGGCACGAGCGACAGCGCCGCCGAGATGGCGCCCATGCCGGAGGCGTGCACGAGCGCGCGACCGCCCTCGAGGCCGCCGAGGGCCTCCTCGAAGGCGTTCCAGGTCGGGTTGCCCGACCGGGCGTAGTTCACCGCTCCGTCGGCGGCATACGTGGAGGTGAGCTCCACGGGCACGTTCACGGACGCGCCGGGGGAGCGCTCCGGGCGACCGGACGCCACGAGGAACGTCTCCACCTGCATCTGCTGCGCATCCTCTTGCCTGACCACGGCGCCAGCGTACGAGCGGCCCCCACGGGGCGGGATAGAGTCTCGTCTGATGACCACGGACCAGCCCCAGCCCGACCAGCCGAGCCGCCGCCCCCGCGTCGCCATCGTCTTCGGAGGTCGCTCCTCCGAGCACGCCGTCTCCTGCGCCACGGCGGCCGGCGTGCTGCGCGCCATCGACCGGAGCAAGTACGAGATCGTTCCGATCGGCATCTCGCGCGACGGCCAGTGGGTCCTCGCCGCGGACGACCCGAGCCGTTTCGAGCTGACCGCCGGGCGCACCCCGGAGGTCGAGGCGAGCGCCGCCCACGTCGTCCTGCCGCTGTCGACGCGCGAGAACTCCCTCACCGTCCTCGAGAGCGGCCGCCCCCCGCAGGAGCTCGGCCAGGTCGACGTCGTCTTCCCGCTGCTGCACGGCCCGTTCGGTGAGGACGGCACCCTGCAGGGCTTCCTCGAGCTCTCCGACGTCCGCTACGTCGGTTCGGGTGTCCTCGCGTCCGCGGCGGGCATGGACAAGCACTACATGAAGCTCGTCTTCGCGGGGCACGGGCTGCCCGTCGGGCCGTATGCCGTCATCACCGACCGCGCGTGGCGCACGGACCGCTCCGCCGCCATGGACGCATGCGCCGGCCTGCACTACCCCCTCTTCGTCAAGCCGGCCCGGGCCGGCTCGTCGATGGGGATCACCCGCGTCGACGACCCCGCCGACCTCGAGGCCGCCATCGAGGTCGCCCGCGAGCACGACCCGAAGGTGCTCGTCGAGGAGGGCATCGCCGGACGCGAGATCGAGTGCGCGGTGCTCGAGGGCCACGGCACGTCCGGGCCGCGCACCTCGGAGGTCGGCGAGATCGCCATCCACGACAACCACACCTTCTACGACTTCGAGGCGAAGTACCTCGCCGAGGCCGACGTCGACCTGAGCTGCCCGGCCGACGTGCCGGAGGAGGTCTCCAAGGAGGTCCGCCGCCTGGCCGCCGAGGCCTTCGAGTCGCTCGGCTGCGAGGGGCTGGCGCGGGTCGACTGCTTCTACACCGACGACCGCCGAGTCGTCGTCAACGAGATCAACACGATGCCGGGGTTCACCCCGCACTCGATGTACCCACGGATGTGGTCCGCCTCGGGCCTGGAGTACCCCGACCTCATCGACGAGCTCATCTCCCTCGCCCTCGAGCGCCGCACCGGGCTGCGCTGAGGGCGAGGGCGCGCCACACGGCATACGCCCTCAGGAGCAGTGCCGGCCGTTCTCGGGCAGGGACCTGGCGACCGCGGTGAATGCCGGCAGCAGCAACGGCACCGCGCCGTAGGCCCCGGGGGCCAGGACCTCGATGGCCGGGTCGCGGCCGTAGGTCGTGGCCGCCGACCCGTCACTGAGCGGGCGCACCACCCAGTCGACGCCGTCGACGGTGACGCAGTCCCGGGTCGTCGGCGCGAGCGGGTCCAGCCCGCACCTGGCGATGATGGCAGGGTCGCCCCAGGCCGCGACCGACGGGCCTTCGGGCTGGGTGGCCACCTTGGGATGCCCGCTGACGTCCGAGGGCCACGGCACCGCCGCGCAGGCGGGCGCCGCCGCCTGGGGCGCGAGGGCCACCTCGGGGGCACGGCTGCACGCGGACAGCACGACGGCGGCGCCGATGAGCGCCGCCGTCGTGAGGTACGTGCGTCCGGTCAGGGGGCTGGCCTCAGACGTGGACGACCGTGCAGGTCAGGGTCCGGGTGATGCCCGGGACGTCCTGGAGCTTGGCGATGACGAGACGACCGAGGTCGTCGACGTTGGAGGCCTCCACGCGGGCGATGACGTCGTAGGGGCCGGTGACGTCCTCGGCGAGCGTCACGCCCGAGATCCCCGCGATCGCCTCCGCCACGGTCGCGGCCTTGCCGACCTCGGTCTGAATCAGGATGTACGCCTGGACCACGTGTCACCTCACTGTGTGTCGATCGTTGGTCGGTCGGGCGAGGCGCGGTGCGCCGGCACGACCGGTCTGAACGGCAGGCCTCAGTGTGACTGCGACCGTGCCCTGACGCTACCTTGCCATGGGGCTCCACGTCCCATGGAAACCGGGCCCTCCGCGGGCCGTCCACCGAGAGGGTGTGTGATCCGTGCCGAACGTCCAGCGGCTCGAGCGAGGGCCGATGATGACGGGCGGCACGCCACTGCGCTCGCTCGACGAGGACGAGCTGCTGGGACGCATCCTGCCCGGCTTCCCGTCGAGCGACGACCTCGTCGTCGCGCCCGGTGACGACGCCGCGGTGCTGCGCGTCTCGGGGCCTCTCGTCGCCACCACCGACACCGTCGTCCTCGGTCGCGACTGGCTTGACGCCTGGTCGTCCGGCGCCGACATCGGCCACAAGGTCGTGGCGCAGAACCTTGCCGACGTGGCCGCGATGGGCGGCCGGCCCACCGGGGTGCTCGTCACGCTCGTCGCCGACCCCGAGCTGTCGCTCGAGTGGGTGCTCGACCACGTGCGCGGACTGGCCGAGGCGTGTCTCGACGCCGGCGTGGCGGTGCTCGGTGGTGACCTGTCGTCGGCGCCGCCCGGCGTCGTCATGGTCTCGGTCACCGCCCTCGGCCACCTCGACGGCGAGCCGGTGCTGCGCTCGGGCGCTCGGGCGGGCGACGTCCTGGCCGTCCACGGCTCGCTCGGTCTCGCCGACGCGGGCCTGAGACTGCTGCAGGCCGACGCCGTCGACCGGCTCCCGGTCGCGGTCGAGCGCCAGCGCCGTCCCCAGCCACCGCTCGCTGCGGGGCCCGAGGCGGCCGCCGCCGGCGCCACCGCCATGCTCGACCTGAGCGACGGCCTGCTGCGCGACGGTGGTCGCATCGCCCGCGCGAGCCGCGTCGTCATCGACCTCGACCCGCAGGCGCTCGCGGGCGACGTCGCCGCGCTCACCGGGGCGCTCGGGAGTGAGGCGGCCCTCGACTGCGTCCTCGCCGGCGGCGAGGAGCACTCGCTGCTCGCGACCTTCCCCGCCGGTGCCCTTCCGGAGGGCTGGCGGGTGATCGGGTCTGTCCGGGCGCCGTCGGACGGCGAGGCGGCGGGCATCGTCGTCGCGGGCCGCGCCGTCGCCCACACCGGGTGGGACCACTTCCGCACCGTCTGACCGATCGGTCGCGCGTCGGACCGGGAGGGAGCCGGACACGAGAGAGGCCGGCCCCCTTGCGGGGACCGGCCTCTCAACGTTGGTGAGGGACGTTCAGCGAACGACCTTGCCTGCCTTGAGGCAGGAGGTGCAGACGTTGAGTCGCTTCGGCGTCACACCGTCCACCAGCGTCCGAACGCGCTGGATGTTGGGGTTCCAGCGGCGCTTGGTGCGGCGGTGCGAGTGCGAGATGTTGTGACCGAAGCTCGGTCCCTTGCCGCAGACGTCGCAGTTGGCAGCCACGGGTATCTCCTGAAGTTCGATGTTGACGAAATGCTGAGCTCCACCACCGGATCGGGTCGACGCACACGAGGGCGCGCGTCACCCCGCAGTGCACGGGGGGAACCGGTAAAGAGTAGCCGACGAGTCGCTCGGACGACAAAACGGCGTCGCGGGCGGGCGCAGGCCCTCCGACCCGTCTCCCCGCGCTCACCTCACCTCACGTGAACGGTCGGGCGACTGCGACGAGCTGGACGGCATACGCAGGGCCGTGCGACGACGCGTGCACGGCGAGGGGGTGCAGCTGGTGCAGCTCGACGAGACCACGCCAGCCGGACGCGAGTCCCGCGGCCTCCTGGTAGGCGGCGCTGATGCGGTCGAGGCCGGGACAGCCGAAGAGGGCGAGCATCGCGAGGTCGGTGAGACCGTGGCCGCCATGGGCGGCCGGGTCGATGAGGACGGCGCCGTCGGCGGTGAAGACGACGTTGCCCGACCACAGGTCCCCGTGGATCCTGGCGGGTGGCCTCTCGTCGTCGAAGTCCCCGGCCGCCAGACGGTCGCACACGCGGTCGACGACGGCCGCCCCCGCGACGTCGAGGTGTCCGCGGTCGACGGCGCGCCGCACGAACGGGCGCACCCGCTGCTCCGCGTAGAAGAGTCCCCAGGACGCGGTGGGGTCGTTGCTCTGCGGCTGCCGACCGATCCAGGCGTCACCGCTCCAGCCCGCCGGGGGAGACCCGAAGGCCGATGCGCCCATGCCGTGCGTGACAGCGAGCCCCCGCCCGAGCGCCTCAGCTGCCTCGGCCGTCGGGGACGCGGGTCGCAGACGGGCCAGGTCGATGTGATGGGCGCCGACGTCGCGCACGTCGACGACGAGGGCGCCACCGTGCGGCAGGGCCTCCGCGAGCCAGCGCAGGCCTGCCGCCTCCACCTCGAAGAAGCCGGTGGGAGCAGCGGACCACGACTTGCGGTGGTGGGCGGGGGAGGCGCTCGACACGGCGACCACGTTAGCCGCCTCCCTTCGGGACGGAGCGGCGCATGCGACCGTCCGGGTGAGGCGCTAGCCTGCCGGGATCGGCGAGCCCGCCACCCGTCCGATGTCCGGAGCGAAGTCCGGACGCCAGGTCACGCACGATGAGCAGGAGGTCCGATGCCCGGCGCCGCGCCGCCGCCCGACGGGCCCCTCACCCTGCTCGACCTCGTCGCAGTCCGACGGTGGGCGGTGCTGACGCGCTCGCTCTTCGCCGCCCGACGTGCCGAGATCGATGCCCTCAACGTCTTCCCGGTGCCCGACGGCGACACCGGCACCAACCTCTACCTCACCTTCGACGGGGCGGTCGAGCGCACTCTCGCCACCACAGACGTCACGAGCGCCGACGCCCTCCTGTCGGTCTTCGCCAAGCACCTGCTCTGGACCGCCCGCGGCAACTCCGGCGTCATCCTCAGCCAGCTGGCTCGCGGTCTGGCCGAGGGGTGTGCTGGTTCCGTCCTGATCGACGGGCGCGCCCTGGCCGTCGGGCTGCGACAGGCCGAGGTGCGTGCGCGCCAGGCCGTGACGGACCCCAAGGAGGGGACCATCCTCACCGTCGCGAGCGCGATGGCCGAGGCCGCCGAGCGCGCCGCTGCCGACGCGGCCGAGCGCGCCGCCGACACGGCCGACCGCGCTGCCGACGCCGTCGAGGACGATGCCACGGTGGGCGTGCACTCCGTCGCGCTCGCGGCGGTCGAGGCCGCGCGCGAGGCGCTCGCCCGCACTCCCGAGCAGCTCGAGGTCCTGGCCCGGGCCGGAGTCGTCGACGCCGGTGGTGCGGGCCTCGTCGTGCTCCTCGAGTGTCTCGAACGGGTGTGCGCCGGACAGCGGGCCCGCTCGGGTGCCGACGCCTCCGACCGCCGGTCCCGGCGTCGTGCCGACCCGTCGAGCGCGGCCTTCGGCGCCGCCCGACGTGGCCACGTCGAGGCCGAGGGCATCCCGGAGTTCGAGGTGATGTACCTCCTCGCCGACTCCGACGACGCCGCGGTCGAGACACTGCGGGCGAGACTCGTCGAGCTCGGCGACTCGGTGCTCGTCGTCGGAGGGGACGGGGAGTGGAACGTCCATGCGCACGTCGACGACGCCGGCGCGGCGGTCGAGGCCGGCATCGAGGCGGGTCGACCGCACCGCGTCCGCATCTCGCGCCTCACCGACGGTCATGACGCCGGCAACCGGTTCGATCGGCCCCAGGGGCACGACACGACTCCCCGCTCCGGAGCCGCCATCGTCGCGTGTGCCGCGGGCGTCGGTCTCGAGGGCCTCTTCGAGGACGCCGGCGCCGTGGTCGTGCGCTCCGGTCCCGGCCGGAGGGCCTCCACCGGCGGTCTCATCGGCGCGATCCGCGAACAGCACGCCCGTGGGGCGTCGGGGGTCGTCGTGCTGCCCAACGACGGCGACACGCTGCTCGCTGCAGCGGCAGCGGTGCGCGCGGTCGCCGACGACGGCATCGAGGCGCACCTCGTCCATGTCCGCACGGCTGTCCAGGGCATCGCGGCGCTCGCCGTCTTCGAGCCCTCGGCACCGGCCTCGGCCAACGTGCTCGCGATGCAGGCCGCCGCGTCGGCCACCCGGCACGGCGCGGTCACCGTCGCCAACCGGGCCGCCCTCACGAGCGGGGGCCGGTGCGAGGCGGGCGACGTGCTCGGCGTCGTCGACGGCGACGTCGTCATCGTCGGGTCCGACCAGCTCGTGGTGACCCGAGAGGTCGTCCGGCGACTGCTGGCCAGCGGTGGTGAGCTCGTCACCGTCGTCGGGGGCGTCGACGCACCGGAGGGTCTGCTCCAGGCCGTCGCCGACGAGGCCCGCCGCGAGCAGCACGGCATCGAGGTGTCGCTCATCGACGGTGGGCAGGCCGTCTATCCCGTGCTGCTGGGGGTGGAGTGACGTGCCGGTGCTCACCGAGGACTCGCCCCTGACCAAGCTGGTCAAGAAGAACGAGGCCGAGCAGCTCGCGCGTACCAAGGGCCTGCTCAGTGTCGCCGACCTCTTCGAGTTCGTGCCGCGGCGCTACGTGCGGCCCGGTCAGCTGACCGACCTCTCCTCGTTGCACGTCGGTGAGGACGTCCTCGTCGTGGCGGAGGTGAAGACCGCGACGACGCGGTCGATGCGCAACCGCCGCGGCAAGATGCTCACCGTCGTCATCGGCGACGACCTCGGCAACGAGCTCGACGTCACCTTCTTCAGCGCCTACGGCCACGAGGGCAAGCTGAAGCCGGGGGTGCGGGGCTTCTTCGTCGGGCAGATCGGGGCCTACGGCCGGCGCCTGCAGCTGACGCACCCGGAGTACGAGCTCTTCGACGACGAGGAGGCCGGTGAGGCGGCCGTCGAGTGGTACCGGACGCACCGGGTGCCGGTCTACTCCACGACGGGCAAACTCAACTCGTTGCGCCTGCGCAAGCTCGTCCACACCGCCCTCGACACCGTCGACCGCATCCGCGAGCCCGTGCCCGAGGACGTACGCGTGGCGCGCGGTCTCGTCGACCGCGCCGTCGCGCTCGAGCTGGTCCACCGCCCGGCCGTGGACGACCAGCCGACCCGGGGCCTGGACCGGCTCAAGTTCGACGAGGCCTTCGTGCTCCAGACGATCCTCGCCCAGCGTCGCAAGGCCGCCGAGTCCGAGCTCGCGACGCCGCGGCCCCCACGGCCGGGCGGCCTGCTGGCGGCGTTCGACGCGCGGCTGCCCTTCAAGCTCACGGCGGGCCAGCGCGAGATCGGTGAGGTGCTCACGTCCGAGCTGGCGTCCGAGCGCCCGATGCACCGGCTGCTCCAGGGGGAGGTCGGCTCGGGCAAGACCGTCGTCGCCCTGCGGGCCATGCTCGCCGCCATCGACGCGGGCGGTCAGGCCGCCCTGCTCGCACCCACCGAGGTGCTGGCGGCGCAGCACCACAGGTCGATCACGGCGATGCTCGGCGACCTCGCGCAGGGCGGCATGCTCGGAGGCTCGGAGTTCGGCACGACCGTGGCGCTGCTCACCGGCAGCCAGACCGCCGGCACGCGTCGCCGTTCCCTGCTCGACGCGGCCTCGGGCGAGGCGGGCATCGTCGTGGGCACGCATGCCCTCATCCAGAAGCACGTCCAGTTCGCCGACCTCGCCCTCGTCGTCGTCGACGAGCAGCACCGTTTCGGGGTGGAGCAGCGAGACGCGTTGCGCGAGAAAGGGATCCGTCCGCCTCACGTGCTCGTCATGACCGCGACGCCCATCCCGCGCACCGTGGCGATGACGGTCTTCGGCGACATGGAGACCTCGACGCTGCGCGAGCTGCCGCGCGGGCGGTCGCCCATCGCGACCCATGTCGTCGACGCCGACAAGCCCGGCTGGGTCGACAGGACCTGGCAGCGCGTGGCCGAGGAGGTCGCCAAGGGACACCAGGCCTACGTCGTGTGCCCCCGGATCGGCGACGTCGACGACGAACCCGGATCGGGGCCGGCCGTCTCACGGGACACGTCCGACGAGGACGCCGGCTGGGACGCGCACTGGGAGGGTGATGACGGCGAGGGGCCTGACGGTGGGCAGGACGCGCCCGCGAAGGAGCTCACCGGCGTCTACGCGATGCTCAGCACGCTGCGCGCCACCCCGGCCCTCGACGGGGTGCGCATCGACGTGCTGCACGGACGGCTCGACGCGGACGCCAAGGACGCCACGATGCGCGCCTTCGCCGCAGGGGAGATCGACGTGCTCGTGGCGACGACCGTGATCGAGGTCGGGGTCGACGTGCCGAACGCCTCCGTCATGGTCGTCGTCGACGCGGACCGTTTCGGTATCTCCCAGCTGCACCAGCTCCGCGGCCGGGTCGGCCGAGGCGCGGTGCCCGGGCTCTGCCTGCTCATGACCCAGGGTGCGGGGGAGCGCGCCGCCGAGCGGCTCGACCAGGTGGCCGCGACGACCGACGGGTTCGAGCTCGCCCGCGCCGACCTGCTGCTGCGCCGCGAAGGAGACGTGCTCGGGGCGCGGCAGAGCGGCCGTGGAAACTCCGTCCGGCACCTGCGCCTCGGCCGCGTCGAGGACGAGCAGATCATCGCCGACGCCCGGGAGGACGCGTTCGCCCTCGTGGACCGCGACCCGGGACTGCGCGAGCACCCGGCCCTCGCCGCGGCGGTGGCGATGCGCCTCGACGAGGAGCAGGCCGTATGGCTCGAGCGAGGATGAGATGACACGCATCATCAGCGGGGCGGCCGGTGGGCGGCGCCTCCAGACCCCTTCGGGCTCATCGACCCGACCCACCTCGGACCGGGTGAGGGAGGCGCTCTTCAGCCGCCTCGAGCACCGCGGTCTGCTCGATGGGGCCCACGTCCTCGACCTCTACGCGGGCTCCGGGGCCCTGGGCCTCGAGGCCGCGAGCCGGGGAGCCGCGCTCGTGCTGCTCGTCGAGTCGCACAAGGCGGCGGCCAAGGTCATCCGCGGCAACGTCGGGGTCGTGGGACACCCCGGCGTCCGCGTCATCGCCGACACCGTCGAGCGCGCCCTGGCTGCGGGGCCACCTGCGGGCGTCCGCATGGACCTCGTTCTGGTCGACCCGCCCTACGACGTGTCCGAGGACGCTCTCGCCGCCGTGCTCGGGGCCCTCGTCGAGCGGGAGTGGCTCGCGCCCGACGCGTTCGTCGTCGTCGAACGCTCGAGCCGCTCACCGCAGCCCACCTGGCCCGAGGGGCTCGAGCTGTCGGGGGAGAAGCGCTACGGCGAGACGGCGATGTGGTTCGCCGAGCCCCCACCGCGCGAGGTCGTGGCCTGACGTCGTGCCTACGTCGTGCCCGGCATCGTGCCCGGCGTCGTGCCCGGCGTCGTGGCGTCAGCCCCTCGTGCGGGCCGGACGGTAGGTTGGGCGCGTGACGAGCGAAGCGCGCCGCTGTGTCTGCCCCGGCTCCTACGACCCGATCACCAACGGTCACGTCGACGTGGTGACCCGGGCCAGCAGGTTGTTCGACGAGGTCGTCATCGCGATCCTGCACAACCCGAGCAAGCAGGGCACGTTCAGCGTCGACGAGCGCACGGCCCTGATCGAGCAGTCCGTCGGGCACCTGCCCAACGTCCGCATCGGCGCCTGGGCCGCCACGCTGGTCGTCGACGTCTGTCGCGAGGTCGGTGCGGCGACGATGGTCAAGGGGCTGCGCGGTGGCACCGACTTCGCCTACGAGCTGCCCATGGCACACATGAACCATCACCTCACGGGCGTCGAGACGCTCTTCATCGCCGCCGACCCGACGTTGCAGCACGTGTCGAGCTCGCTCATCAAGGAGGTCGTGCGCTACGGCGGCGACGTCAGCGGACTCGTCCCCGACCCCGTCCTGGCAGCGCTGCAGGAGCGCCGGACCGACCGTCTCGCCTGATTTGGGCGCACGGCGCCCCTCTAGTAGCCTTGGAGGTCGGTCCACGTCCGTCTTGGCGCGGACCGAATCCTCTACTGTGCGCAGGAGCCATGGACCGTCCTGATCCCCGTTCTTCTCTGGTGCTCGACACCAGGGAGCTGGTTCGGCGACCGGGCACGATGCTCGAGCTCTCGCGCACGGTGACGTTGCCCGACGACCTCGGAACCGACGTCATCTCGATCCCAGCCGGCCATCCGGTCCAGGTCGAGGTGCGACTCGAGTCCGTCGTCGAAGGTGTCCTCGTGACGGGTTCGGTCAGCGGCACGGCGACCGGCGTGTGCGTGCGGTGCCTGGATCCTCTCGAGCTCGATGTCGAGGGGCCCTTCCAGGAGCTCTACGCCTACGCCGACCGGGCGGCGCACCACCACGAGGTGGGAGCCGACTCGGACGAGGACGAGGTGCACGAGCTGGTCGGTGACCTCATCGACCTCGAGCCCGTGCTCCGGGACGCTGTCGTGCCGACGCTGCCGTTCCAACCGGTGTGCCGGCCTGACTGCCCGGGGTTGTGTTCCGAGTGTGGGATGCACCTCGCGGAGGACCCGGACCATCATCATGAAGTGATCGACCCGAGGTGGTCGTCCCTCAGCGGACTGCTGAGCGACGACCCGCAAGAGAAGAGGAACTGACGTGGCTGTCCCGAAGCGGAAGATGTCGCGCTCCAACACCCGTTCGCGTCGCGCGAACTGGAAGGCAACGCCGACGACGCTGACCACGTGCCCCCAGTGCGGTGCGTCGACCCAGCCGCACATCGCGTGCCCGTCGTGCGGCACGTACAAGGGCCGTCACTACGCCGTTGCCGAGCGCACCGAGCACCAGGCCTGATCACACCGTGAGCAGCCCCATGAGCGACCTTGGCGCTGGGGGTGTTCCGGCGGTGCCGCAGCGGCCCGTCGATGCTCTGATCGCCCACCTCCACGAGGTGGTCGGCCAGGACATCGACGAGCCGCTGCTGCTGCGTGCCCTGACGCACCGGTCGTACGCCTACGAGAACGGCGGCCTGCCCAACAACGAGCGTCTCGAGTTCCTCGGTGACTCCGTGCTGGGTCTCGTCGTCACCGACTCGCTCTACCGCGAGCACCCCGACCTGGCCGAGGGGCAGCTGGCCAAGCTGCGCGCGGCCGTCGTCAACATGCGAGCCCTCGCCGACGTCGCCCGCACCTTCGACCTCGGGCAGTACGTCATGCTCGGCAAGGGCGAGGAGGCCACGGGCGGCCGCGACAAGGCCTCGATCCTGGCGGACACCCTCGAAGCCCTCATCGGCACGGTGTTCCTCTCGACCGACATCGACTTCGCCGGGCGCTTCGTGCACCACCACTTCGACCCCCTCATCGAGGAGGCCGCCACGCTCGGTGCCGGGCTCGACTGGAAGACCAGCCTTCAGGAGATGGCCGCCGGTTCGGCCCTCGGCTCGCCCGAGTACCGGGTCAGCGAGCAGGGACCCGACCACGAGAAGGAGTTCCACGCCCGCGTCGTCGTCGGCGAGGAGGTTCTCGGAGAGGGCCACGGCCGGTCGAAGAAGGAGGCCGAGCAGAAGGCCGCCAAGGAGGCCTGGCACACCCTGGACGTGCGCCGCAGGCCGGTGGGAGCCGTGCCGTCGGCCGAGACCGTGGACCCCCTGGACACCGTGGCCGGCCCGACCGGCGGTGCCCCGGGTCCGTCCCGGGCCTGAGCCGAGCCCGACCCGAGCCTGAAACGAGCCTGACCCAACGTGCCCGAGCTGCCCGAGGTCGAGGTCGTGCGTCGCGGCCTCGAGGACCATGTCGTGGGGCGTCACGTCACCCGCACCCGGATCACCGGCGTCCGGGTGGCGCGCCGTCATGACGCCGGCCCCGACGACCTCGCGGCCCGGCTGCACGACGTGACGGTCACCGCGGCGTCCCGGCGTGGCAAGTACCTCTGGCTCGCCCTCGACGGCGAGGACGCCCTCATCGTCCATCTCGGGATGAGCGGGCAGATGCTCGTCGAGCCTGCCGACGCACCGTTGGAGAAGCACTGCCACGCGCGGTTCGACTTCGCCGACGGTGGTCCCCAGCTGCGCTTCGTCGACCAGCGCACCTTCGGCGGCCTGGCCCTGTCCCCGCTGCGCCCGGACGGCATCCCGGAGTCGGTCGCGCACATCGCGCCCGACCCCTTCGAGCCGGTCTACGACCAGGCCGCGGTGGTGCGGCGCATGAAGCAGCGCGACAGCGCCGTCAAGCGCGCCCTGCTCGACCAGTCCCTCGTCTCGGGGATCGGCAACATCTATGCCGACGAGGCCCTCTGGCGTGCGGAGGTTCACGGCGAGCGGCTCTGCTCGTCGCTGACGAAGCCCACGCTGTCGCGCGTCCTCGACCATGCGCGCGAGGTCATGGCCGAGGCCCTGGGCCAGGGCGGCACGAGCTTCGACGCGCTCTACGTCAACGTCAACGGGGCCAGCGGCTACTTCGACCGCTCGCTCCACGCCTACGGCCGGGCGGGGACGCCGTGCGACCGGTGCGGCACGATCATGCGCCGCGAGCAGTTCATGAACCGCTCGTCGTTCTCGTGCCCTGTCTGCCAGCCACGCCCGCGACGCCGCAGCCCGTCCTGACCGTCAGGGAGGTGGACGGGGCCGCGACGCGGGCGTGGCCGGCTGTCAGTGACCGGACGGGCGCCGCTTCGGCGCCGGACGGGTCGGGTCGTCGTCGGCCGGCTCGACGTGCTCCGGCACGACGATCGGCTTGATCCGAGCCCAGACGAAGAAGAAGGCACTGATGAGGAGCAGGACGATGCCGGCCCACAGGTTGGCGTTGACGCCGCCGGTCTTCTGCAGCGACTGGTCCCCGAAGATCCCCATGCCGAGCAGGATCAGGCCGTAGAGGCCCAGCAGGGCACCGATGAAGTTGCGGATGTCGAAGGCGCCCGCAGTGTGCTTGGGGCCCCGCTTCTCGTCGGGGTCAGGGGCGTCGAGCCTGTGTTGGTCACTCATGTCGAGGCTCCTGTCAGAACAAGAAGTTGAGGATGATGACGAGACCGAGCGAGATTCCCGCGAGGGGCAGCGTGCGTCGGTACCACGGCAGCTTGCGCTCTTCGGGGTCGACGAGGTCCTCTCTCGGCGTCTCGGAGTAGACGAGGCCGCGCAGCTCGGCGGCCGGCTTCGGCTCGGTCACGAGCGACACGACGACGCTGAGCACGATGTCGACGACGAACGCGGCGGACGCTGCGACGAAGGCCGCGCCCTGGCCGCTCAGCGGGATGACCCCGAGGCTCGCTGTCCCGAAGGCGTCCTCGCTGAGGAACGCGACGAGCACGGCCGAGAGCGTACCGGCCGACAGGCCGACCCAGCCGGCAGTCGCGGTCATGCGCTTCCAGAACATGCCGAGGATGAACGTCGCGAAGAGCGGCGCGTTGAAGAAGCCGAACAGCGACTGGAGGTAGTCCATGACGTTGCTGAACGAGCTCGCGATGATGGCGGTGAAGATCGCGATGACCGTCGCCCCGACGGTCGCGAGGCGGCCGATGCGCAGGTAGTAGTCGTCGCTGTGGTCCTTGCGGATGTAGCGCTGCCACAGGTCGTAGCTGAAGACCGTGTTGAACGCCGAGATGTTGGCGGCCATGCCGGCCATGAAGGCGGCGAGCAGGCCGGCGATCGCGACGCCCAGCAGGCCGTTGGGCAGGATGTCGCGCATCAGCAGCAGGAGGGAGTCGTTGTACTTGACGCCCTCTCCCGAGGCTCCACCGGCGGGCGAGCCACCCGCCTTCAGCTCGGCGATCTCCTTGACGAGGACCGCGGCGACCATGCCCGGGATGATGACGATGAAGGGCACGAACATCTTGGCGAACGACCCGATGATCGGCGTCTTGCGCGCGGCCGACATCGAGTTCGAGGCCATGGCGCGCTGCACCTCGACGAAGTTCGTCGTCCAGTAGCCGAACGACAGCACGAAGCCGAGGCCGAAGACGATGCCGACGACCGACCAGAAGGGTGAGTCGAAGCCCGAGAGGGCCTGCCCGGGCCACGAGTGGAGCTGCTGCTCGGCCGACGGGACCGTCGCGGCGGCAGCAGCGGGTGTCGCGGCGAACTCGGTGATCTTGTCCTTGAGCCCCTGGTAGCCACCGACACGGTGCAGACCGATGAGCGTCAGCGGCAGCAGCGCGGCGACGATGACGAAGAACTGGAGCACCTCGTTGTAGATCGCCGCCGAGAGGCCACCGAGCGTGATGTACGACAGCACGATGGCCGCGGCGACGAGCAGCGCGACCCACAGCGGCCAGCCGAGCAGGGCGTGCACGATCGAGCCGAGCAGGTAGAGG
This sequence comes from Terrabacter ginsenosidimutans, assembly GCF_039539425.1. NCBI lineage: Bacteria > Bacillati > Actinomycetota > Actinomycetes > Micrococcales > Intrasporangiaceae > Terrabacter > Terrabacter ginsenosidimutans. The sequence continues at coordinate 392,893 of NZ_BAABDC010000002.1, forward strand.
TTGACACCGGCGATGAGCAGCTGGGCGACGGCGAAGCTGAGCGCGTTGACCAGGTGGGCCCCGGTGCCGAAGCGACGGAACATGAACTCCGGGACGGAGCGCACCTTCGAGCCGTAGTAGAAGGGCATCATCACGACGCCGAGGAAGAGCATGGCGGGGATGGCGCCGACCCAGAAGTAGTGCACGGTCGAGATGCCGAGCTCGGCGCCGTTGGCCGACATGCCCATGATCTCGACAGCACCGAGGTTCGCGGAGATGAAGGCGAGGCCCGTGACCCAGGCCGGGAGCGAGCGGCCCGAGAGGAAGAAGTCGATCGAGTCGGACACCGCGCGCCTCGCCATGACCCCGATGCCGAGGACGAAGACGAAGTAGAGGGCGATGATGACGTAGTCGACGGGTTTGGCGCTGATGAGGGCGTCTGCGGTGGGCAGGCCCGCCATTGCATGCATGCGTTCAGTCCCTTCGTTGGGCAACGGCTCACGCTAACGCAGCGTCCCGCGCGGGGCGCGTCAGGACGGGTCGGTGTCTCGTGCCCTCGTGATGAGCCGTTTGAGCGGGACGGAGGAGTCCGCCGCGGCGTCGGCCGGGATCGTCATACCCTTCTCGAGCGCTCGTTTCACGGCGAGGTAGTCGGCCGGCGCGCCGACGGACTCGACGGCGATGAGCAGCCCGTCCCGGTAGCTGAGGAGCGAGAATCGCTCGGCCGCGACGTCGCCGCGGACCACGGTCTGGTCGGCTCCCTGGGGGAGGCCGGCCATCTGCAGCCGGAGGTCGGCCTGGTCGCTCCAGAACCACGGCACGCGGTCGTATGCCGTGGGGTGGCCTGCGAGGGTCGCCGCGGCCGCCCTGGCCTGGTCGGTCGCGTGCGGCACGCTCTCGAGCCGCACCGGGCCCGGCAGTCCGCGGGCGAAGGGGTTGGGGCCGATCGTGCAGTCGCCGGCAGCGACGGTGAGCCCGTCCGACGTGCGCGCCTGCCCGTCGACGACGATCCCGCCGGGCTCGACGAGGAGGCCGAGCTGCTCGGCGAGCTCGGTCCGGGGGACGGCTCCGATCCCGACGACGACGACGTCCGCGGGGACGGTCGTGCCGTCGCCCAGCTCCACACCCGTGACGTTGCCATCGTCTCCCAGCACGCGGACAGGATTGGTGGCCAACAGGATCCGCGTGCCGCGGCGCTCGTGGGCATCGTGGACGGCGTCGGACAGCAGGGGGCTGGCGGAGCGGCCGAGGAGGCGGCCGGTCGCCTCGACGACGGTCACCGCGGCACCGAGCGCCCGCGCGCCGGCCGCGATCTCGAGCCCGATGAACCCGCCGCCCACCACGACGACCGCACGTGCGGCGCGCAGCCGAGGTGCGAGCAGGTCGGCGTCGGCCAGGGTGCGCACGGTGTGGACGCCGGCGAGGTCACCGCCCTCCACCGGCAGCGCCCGGTTGACGGCTCCCGTCGTCAGGGCGAGCCGGTCGAAGGCGACCGTGCGTCCCGAGGCCAGGGTGGCGCTCCCGGCGGAGGCCCGGCGCGCGATCGCCACGACGGCGTCACCGGTGACGAGCTCGACACCTCGATCGGCGAACCAGGCAGTGTCGTGGAAGACGAGGGAGTCGCGGTCGTGCTCGCCGCGCAGGTAGCTCTTCGACAGCGGAGGGCGCTCGTAGGGCGGCTCGGGCTCGTCGCCGACGAGCACGACCGGCCGGGTGTCGCCGAGCTCTCGCAGGGCCGTGACCAGCGAGATGCCGGCCTGCCCGGCACCCACGACGAGGGTCCTGGCGCTCTCGTCACGGGGCATGGACCCCAGCCTAGGGTGGGCCCCATGACGTGGTCGCCTGCGAACCCCGAGTCCGTCTTCACCTACGGCGCCCCGCAGCTGAAGTTCGGCGCGGGGGCGGCCGACGAGATCGGGCACGACCTCATCGCACTCGGCGCACGCCGCGTCCTCGTGGTCACCGATGCCGGGGTCCTCGCCACGGGGTGGCCGGACCGGGTCGCCGACGGCATACGCAGGTTCGGGGTCGAGGTGGTCGTCCACGACTCCGCGCACGTCGAGCCCACCGATGCGAGCCTCGAGGCCGCGGTCGAGCGGGCCAGGGCGGACGGCCCCTTCGACGGCTTCGTCGCCGTCGGCGGGGGTTCGGCCATCGACACGGCCAAGGCGGTCGACCTGCTCCTGAGCGCCGGCGGCGACCTCATGGACTACGTCAACGTGCCGGTCGGTGCGGGGCGGGCACCGACCCGTCCGCTCGCGCCGCTCGTGGCGGTGCCGACGACGACGGGGACCGGGGCCGAGAGCACGACGATCTGCGTGCTCGACGTCCTCTCGCTCAAGGTCAAGACGGGCATCAGCCATGTCCGGCTCCGTCCGAGCCTCGCGGTCGTCGACCCGCGCCTGACCGCGACCCAGCCTGCCGGGGTCACGGCCAGCGCGGGCATGGACATCCTGTGCCACGCGCTCGAGAGCTGGACGGCGCGCCCTTTCACGAGCTACGAGCACAAGCAGCCGGGGGAACGCGTGCCCTACTGCGGGAGCAACCCGATCTCGGACATGTGGTCCGAGCGGTCGATGTCGTTGTTGGCCAAGGCGTTTCGCACCGCGGTTCGAGACGGTTCCGATGAGGGCGCCCGCGGTGACATGGCGCTGGCGGCGACCTTCGCAGGGCTCGGTTTCGGCAACGCCGGGGTCCACGTGCCGCATGCCAACGCCTACCCGATCGCGGGCCGGGTGCGCGACTTCCACCCGCAGGACTATCCGAGTGCAGAGCCGATGGTGCCGCACGGCATGGCCGTGGCGCTGACCGCACCCGAGGCCTTCCGGTGGACCTTCGCGTCCGACCCGGCCCGCCACCTGGCGGCCGCCCGGCTGCTCGACCCGGCGCACGGTGCGCGGTGGGAGTCCGACGAGCGGGACGTGCTGCCCGGCGTCCTCGTGGACCTGATGCGTGACATCGGGCTGCCCAACGGGCTCGAGGCGGTCGGCTACGACGAGCACGACGTCGCCGACCTGGTCGACGGCTCCCTCAAGCAGCAGCGGCTCCTGGCGACGAGCCCGCGCCCGGTCCGTGCCGACGACCTCGACGGCATCCTGAGGCGCTCCCTGCGGCTCTGGGACTAGCAGTCCCACGTTCGGCCCGGCACGCGGCATACAGTGCCGTCTGTGACGACCGTGCCCACCCACCTGCCCCTGCCCCTCGAGAGTGACTGGCTCGACTGGGTCGGTGCCCGCGGCGAGCAGCAGCTCGCGCTGGCCCGCTCCCTCGTCGAGGGCCTGCGCAACGACCCGCCCCGGGAGCCCCTCGAGGCCCTGCGCGTCTGGAACGACGCGCAGACGGCGCTGTCCAACGCCGCCTCGGTCGGTTCGCTCTTCTCCGAGGTGCATCCGGACGAGGCGGTGCGCGAGCGGGCGGAGTCGGTGGCGCAGCAGGTGCAGAAGCTCGACACCGACCTCGGTCTCGACACCGGGCTGTATGCCGTCCTCGCCGGTCTCGACACGAGCAGCCTGGACGCCGACGCGGCCCGGGTCCTCGAGCGCACCCTGCGCGACTTCCGTCGTTCGGGTGTCGACCAGGACGAGACGACGCGCGACCGGCTGCGCGAGCTGAGCGAGCGGGCGATCCTGCTCAGCCAGGAGTTCAGCAAGAACATCCGCGAGGACGTCCGCAGCATCCGGCTCACGCCGGACCGGCTGGCCGGGATGCCGAAGGACTGGGTCGACGCCCACCCGGTCGACGACGAGGGGCTCGTCACGGTGACGACCGACTACCCCGACGTGGTCCCGTTCCGCACCTTCGCCCGGGACGCCCGGGCCCGGCGCGACCTCGTCACCGAGTTCCTCACCATCGCCTGGCCCGCGAACGACCGCGTGCTGCAGGAGATCTTCGCGGTCCGCCGCGAGCACGCCGCCCTGCTCGGCTACGCGTCCTGGGCCGACTACGACGCCGAGGTCAAGATGATCGGCAGCGGCAAGGCCATCGGCGAGTTCATCGACCGCATCAGCGAGCTGTCGGCCTCGAGCGCCGAGCGCGACAAGGGGGTGCTGCTCGAGCGCCTGCGCCAGGACCGCCCCGACGCCACCGACATCGACGGCGCGGACGTCTCCTACTACGCCGAGCTCGTCCGCAAGGAGCAGCTGGCCGTCGATGCCCAGCAGGTGCGCACGTACTTCTCCTTCGAGTCGGTGCGCCAGGGTCTGCTCGACGTGACCGGACGCCTCTTCGGCCTCGAGTGGTCGCCGGTCGCACGCGAGGACGCGCGGACGTGGCACGAGGAGGTCGCCACCTACGACGTCTCGTTCCAGGGCGAGCGCATCGGCCGCATCCACCTCGACCTGCACCCGCGGGAGGGCAAGTACAAGCACGCGGCCCAGTTCGACCTCGTCCGGGGCGTCGCCGCCACGCAGCTGGCCGAGGGTGTGCTCGTGTGCAACTTCAACCGCGGTCTCATGGAGCACGACGAGGTCGTGACCCTCTTCCACGAGTTCGGCCACCTCGTGCACCACGTCCTCGCCGGCCGCACCGAGTGGGTGAGGTTCTCCGGAGTCGCGACCGAGTGGGACTTCGTCGAGGCACCGAGCCAGATGCTCGAGGAGTGGGCCTGGGACCCCGACGTCCTCGCCACCTTCGCCCGCAACGCCGACGGCGACACCATCCCGGCCGAGCTCGTCCGCGCCATGCGCCGGGCCGACGACTTCGGGAAGGGCTACGACGCGCGCACCCAGATGTTCTACGCCGCGCTCTCCTACGACTTCCACGTGAACCAGAGCGACGACCTGACGGCGCGCCTGCGCGAGCTGATGGACCGCTACTCCGTCTTCCCGTACCTGTCGGGCACGCACATGCAGTGCCACTTCGGGCACCTCGACGGCTACAGCTCGGCCTACTACACCTACATGTGGTCGCTCGTCATCGCCAAGGACATGTTCTCCGCCTTCGACCAGGGCGACCTCTTCGACCCCGAGGTCGCCGGCGCCTACCGCGACAAGGTGCTCACGCCGGGTGGCCGCCGCGACGCGGCGGACCTCGTCGAGGACTTCCTCGGGCGGCCGTACACCTTCGACGCGTATGCCGCGTGGCTCGCCGAGTGAGCCGGCGTGGCCGAGCCGATGGCGAGTGAGCGCGTGCACGTCACGTCGCTGACGGCATACCCCGTCAAGTCGCTCGGTGGCGTGTCCGTCGACACGGCGGTCGTCGAGGCGCAAGGGCTGCGGGGCGACCGTCGGTGGGCTGTCGTCGACCCGGACGGCACCAAGGTCACCGCACGCGAGGAGCACGCCCTGCTCGGGCTGCGGGCCGAGCCGCTCGACGACGGGGGAGTGCGGCTGCTCGGCCCCGGAGCGGACGCGATCGAGGTCGTGCCGCCCCGCGACGCCGCACCCGTGCCGGTGGGCTTCTCGGGGCAGGACCGGGCTCGACCTGCCGGCTCCGGCGCCGACCACTGGCTGACCGAGCAGGTGGGACGCTCGCTGCGGCTCGTGTGGCAGGACGACGAGACGCACCGCCCGATCCGTCCCGAGCTGGGCGGGGCGCCGGGAGACCGCAACTCGCTCTCGGACGCCGCCCCGCTCCACGTGACGTCGGAGTCGTCCTTGGCCCAGCTCAACGACTGGGTGGTCGAGGCCGCCCTCGAGCGGGGTCAGGAGGCGCCGATTCCCCTGGGGCACGATCGTTTCCGGCCCAACGTCGTCCTGGCCGGCGCCGAGCCGTTCGCCGAGGACGGGTGGTCCGCCGTGCGGATCGGTGACGTGCCGTTCCGGGCGACGATGGTGTGCGACCGGTGCGTCATGACGACGATCGACCGGGACGACCTGCGGACCGGCAAGGAGCCGATCCGCACACTGGCGCGACACCGGAAGTGGGACGGCGCCACGTGGTTCGGCATCCGGCTCACTCCCGTGCTGCCGCTGGCCCCCGGCGCGTCCGTCCGCGTGGGAGACGAGGTCGTACCCGACTGAGCCGGTGAGACCGACGTCACGCCCGAAGGGGTACGGCGCCGCTGCACCAGCGCAAGACTGAAGGCGTGAGGACGAACCGGGTCCTCGGGGGTGTGGTCGCCGTGATCGTCGCGCTGGCCACGCTGTCGGCGGTCATCGCGACGCGCGGGAACGCGCCGGCCGTCACCCCGGGTGGGCCGGTCGCAGCGGTCAAGTCCTACCTCTCGGCCGTCGCCGACGGACGGACCGACGAGGCCGCCCGTTGGCTCGACCCGAGCGGCCCCTGTGGGCCCCAGGACTTCGCCTACGCCGTCTTCGTCCCCGGAGAGGGCGCGCCCGGCGTCCGCGTCGACCTCGTGGGCAGCAGCACCGCAGGCCCGACGGCGACCGTCGAGGTCGAGACCCGGATCGGAGACAGCGGGTTCGACCCGTTCGGCACGTCCGGGTTCTCGGAGCGCCACTCCTTCTCGCTCCGGACGGTCGACGGCGCCTGGCGTCTCACCGGGACACCGTGGCCCCTGGACCACTGCTTCAAGGGAGGCTGAGATGGTCGGTTCACTGGTCCTCGCGCTCGTCGTCATCGCGCTGGTGGCGTGGGGCGGTCGACGCGCCTTGTCCCACAGCGGTCCCCGGGTCTCCGACGGCTCGTCGATCCGTCGTTTCTTCACGTATGCCGTGCTCTTCGCGCTGCTCATGGTGGCGGGGAGCGGGGTCGCCGGTCTGCTCGGCAGGGTCATCGACGTGGGGCAGCCCACCGAGGTCTTCGACGACATGCTGGCCCAGCAGACGGCCTTCGCCGTCGTCGGCGTGCCCCTCTACGTCGTCGTCGCGGCGTGGACCAGGGGTCGGATCCGGAGCGACGTCACCGAGGCGAGGTCGCGCGGCTTCGCCCTCTACCTGACCGCGGCATCGGTGGTCTCGATCGTCCTGACCGTCGAGGCCGTGCAGGCCACCGTCGGTTGGGCGCTCGGCGTGCCGCACGGCAGCGCCCAGTTCGCGGAGCTCGTCGTCTGGGGTGGCGTGTGGCTCGTCCACCGGTGGATCGAGCGTCGGGTCGTCGGACCTGACGTGCTGACGTGGGCCGGGTTCCTGGGGTCGGCCATCGGTCTCGGCGTCGCAGCAGCCGGGGCCGTGATGCTCGTCGGCGACCTCCTCGGCCGGGTTCTCGGGATCCCCACGACCCAGGCCGCGGATGCGCCCTCGATGCTGCAGCTCGGGGTGATGACGCTGGTCGCGGGCCTGCCCGTCTGGGCGGTGTGCTGGGCGGTGCCGGCCCGGCGCTTCCAGCGGGACACGCTGTGGCACGTCCAGGTCCTGCTCGTCGGGGTGGCGGGCGGCCTGCTGACGGCGGTCGTCGGGGCGAGCGTGTTGCTCGACCGTCTGGTGGTGTGGCTGGTGACAGGGACCGAGGAGCGCTCCGCGACACAGCTCGAGGCGCTGCCGTGGGCCATCGGTGCCCTCGTCGTCGGCGGTGCGGTCTGGGCCTACCACCGCGCAGTCCTCCGCGTCACCGACGAGACGGCGCGCACCGAGGTTCGCCGGGCCTACGACTACCTGCTCGCAGGAGTCGGGCTCGTTGCGGCCGCCGTCGGGCTCGTGCTGATGATCGTCGCCGGCATCGAAGGGCTGGCCGGCACGGAGGTCGCGCTCGTGGGAGGGGGCGACCCGCTCGACACCGTGATCGCTGCTGCGACCCTCCTGGCCGTGGGTGGTCCGGTCTGGTGGGTCTTCTGGCGCCGGGTCGAACGCGCGGTCCAGGTCGACCCCGTGGGCGAGCGACGGTCCGGCAGCCGCCGCGTGTACGTGCTGCTCGTCTTCGGCGTCGCCGGCGTGTCGGCCGTCGCTGCCCTGCTGACCGGTGTCGTCACCGCGCTCCAGGACGTCTTCGCCGGCACGCTCGGTCCACAGACGCTCCAGGCCGTCCGCTACCCGCTCGGCATCATCGTGACGTCCGGACTCGTCGCGGCCTACCACTGGACGGTGCTCCGGGCGGATCGCGGTGTGCTGGGTGAGCAGCAGCACGGCCCGCGCTACGTCCTGCTCGTCGGCCCCTCGGACCCGGACGTCGTCCGGGCCGTGCACGGACGCACGGGCGGCTCGGTCCACCTGCTGGCCCGCACCGACACCGAGGCGGAGCCATGGTCGGTCGACGACCTCACCGAGGTCCTGGCCGGGCTGCCCGGCCCTGCCGTGGTGGTGCTCGCGGACGAGAACGGCGAGCTGCACACGATCCCGGTCACGCCCCCGTGAGAGGAGGGCGCGGCTCCTCACACGGCATCAGGGGATCGGGAGCTCCTTGAGCACGACCGTCTTGCCGGTGTTCCTCGCGGAGAGGTCGGCCATCGCCTGCCGGACCGTCTTGGAGAAGAGGTGCGCACCCTTGATGGTCGGGTGCACCCGGTCTGACTGCACCTGCTCGGGGTGGGCCCGGATCGCGTCGGCCCAGTCGGCGACGACGACGTTGCGGCGACCGCGGGCGACGAGCTCGAGTGTGGCGTTGTCGGTGTCGACACGCGCGAAGGGACCCATGATGTTGACGAGGACGACCATGCGGTTCGGGCCCAGGACGTCGAGCACCTGCTTGACCCGGTCCTCGTCGACGCCCGCATTGGTGCCGAAGGCGAGGATGACCGCGCGCCGGTTGCCGTCGCCGCGAGCCGTGACCTCCGCCAGCCCGTCGGACCAGCGGCGGTTGGACTTCGCGTCGATGCGGATGCCGGGGAAGTAGTAGCGCAGCGCCTGGAGGCTGCCGACCATGATCGAGTCGCCGTAGGCGTCGATCTCGGTGCCGGCCGGCATCGAGAACGAGGCGTTCGCGGTGGTCGGAGCACCCGAAGAGGGTGCGCCTGTCGCCGTCGGACGTGGCGTGGCGCTCGCGCGCACCGGCGCCGTGACCCCGGAGGTCGGGGCCGTGGTCGCCATCGCGTCCGCCGCGGCCTCGTTCTCCGCGAGCATCCGGGCCGTCTCGCTCTGGTCGGGCGCGGTCACGACGATGACGCCCGTCCCGAGCGCCAGGACCGCAACGGCTGCGGTCAGTCCACGCCTGCCCCGGAGGGTCAGGATCGACAGGCCTCCGCGGGCGGCGGAGGCCACGCCGCGGAAGCCCAGGGTGCGGAACGGCGTCTCGACGAAACGGAAGGTCAGGTCGGCCAGGGCGAGCGTCACGAGGACGCACCACACGCGGGTCAGCAGGTGCGACATGGTGCCCGGCGCCGACGGGTTGTCGAGGGCGACGAGCAGGATGACCGGCCAGTGCCAGAGGTAGATGGAGTAGGACCGGGCGCCGACCCACCCGGACACCGGGTGCCGCATCACCCGCTGGATCGCCGTGACGCCGCCCGGGCGCCGCTCGACGACGCCCATGACGAGGACGGCCGTCGCGAGGGAGGCCAGCACGATGCCGCCGCGGAAGGTCAGTGGCGACTGCTCGTCGAGGAGGACCATCTCGGCGAGCAGGACGACGAGGGCGAGCGGCACGGCATACGACCCGAACCGTCCCCAGCGGGACGGCGCGACCCTCGTCGCCAGCCCGGGGTTGGTCCACGCGAAGGCGAGCGCGGCGCCGGCCATGAGCCCCATGACGTGGGTGTCGGTGCCGTAGTAGACGCGGGTCGCGTCGGTCCCCGGCGTGAACAGGACTGCCATGAGCACCGACGACGCCAGCCCGACGGAGAGGGCGACACCCACCCGGACCCGGCTCGACACGGTCAGCAGTGCCAGGGTCAGCAGTGGCCAGAGCAGGTAGAACTGCTCCTCGACGGCCAGGGACCAGAAGTTCATGAACAGCTGGGGCGCCGTCTGGTCGAAGTAGCTGGTGCCCGCCGTGATCTCGATCCAGTTCGTCGAGAAGGTGAGGGCGCCCAGCATCTGGCGCCCCACGTCGACGAGGAGGTCCTGGCTGACCGCCCGGGCGATGAGCACGCTCGTGACGACGCAGAGCACGAGGGCCGGCAGCAGGCGCCGCGCCCGGCGCACCCAGAACTGCGAGAGGGCGATGCGGCCGGTGCGCTGGTGCTCGCGCAGCAGCAGCGTGGTGATGAGGAAGCCCGAGACGACGAAGAAGACGTCGACGCCGAGGAAGCCCCCGGGCAGCCACGACGCGTTGAGGTGGTAGACGAGGACACCGACGATGGCCAGGGCCCGGAGGCCGTCCAGCCCCTCGATGCGGGCTCCGCGGCCCGAGGAGGCTCGTCCCGCGGGGGCGCGCCCGGATCGCGGTTCGGCCTCCGTGGCCGTCTCGGCGGTCTGGCTCGAGCCAGCCGCCCGTGAAATCGCCGACGTCGTCACGTCGCTCCTTCCGTGGGCCGCGGGTGAGTGGAGTCACCGGTGTGCCTGTCGTGAGCATAGTGACGCGTGGTGCTGACGCTGCGGCGCCACGCGGCATACCGTGTCGGGGTGGACGAGGGATCGAGTGGCCCGGTGGGCGAGACCGTACGGAGCACGATGTTCGTCAAGGGCTCGGTGCAGGGCGTCGGGTTCCGGTGGTGGACCCGGGCGCGGGCGCTCGAGCTCGGACTCGTCGGACACGCCCGCAACACCGCGGACGGACGCGTCGAGATCGTGGCCCAGGGGAGCGCGGAGGCGGTCGACGCCCTGGAGGCGCTGCTGCGGGAGAGTCCTTCGACGACCCGGCGACCCGGCCACGTCGTGAGCGTCGTCGTGCAGACCGGCGTTCCGAGGGACGGAACCACCGGGTTCGTCGAGCGCTGAGACACCTAGGCTGGCCGCGTGAGCGACGTGCCCGAGGTCCCTGCCGAGCTCGCCCGGCTGCGCAGCAGCATCGACAACATCGATGCCGCTCTCGTGCACCTGCTGGCGGAGCGCTTCAAGTGCACCCAGCAGGTCGGGCAGCTCAAGGCCGAGCAACACCTGCCCGCCGCGGACCCGCAGCGCGAGGAGCGGCAGATCGCGCGCCTGAGGTCGCTCGCCGACAGTGCCGGTCTCGACCCGGTCTTCGCCGAGGCGTTCCTCAACTTCATCATCGCCGAGGTCATCCACCACCACGAGCGCATCGCGAACGGCGACGCGTAGACATCAGTAGAGCGTCGCGTCCTGTCGCTCGGCGAGCGCTGCGTCGTAGGCCGCGGCCTCCTCGTCGGAGTCGAAGCCACCGGCGTCGCGGGTCATCGTCCCGGCGGTCGGCAGGCTCTTCGGGTCGACGCGGGCGTCGTCGTCCCACAGACGACTTCGCCTGACCGCCCGAGCGCACTGGAAGTAGACGCGCTCCACCGTGACGACGAGCACCGACGCCGGCGCGATGCCCCTGACCTCGTGCCGGGCCAGCTCCTGAGGGTCCGTGGAGACGATCGCGGTGCCGCGCACGCGCAGCTCCTCGCCGAGGCCGGGCACGAGGAAGATCAGGCCCACCCGGGGGTCGGCGACGACGTTGCGCAGCGTGTCGAGCCGGTGGTTGCCACGCCGGTCCGGGATGACGACGGTGCGCTCGTCGCGCACGACGACGAAGCCCGGGGCGTCGCCACGCGGCGACTGGTCCAGGCCGCCGTCCCCGATCGTGGCGACGACGACGAACGGCGCGGCCGAGATGATGCGGGCGTGGCTCGCCGTGATCGTGCGCGACTCCTTGGCGAGGCTGTTGGGTGCGGGAGTGCCCGGGTAGACCTCGAGCAGTCGCCCGAGCGTGCTGACCCGGTGCGGGTCGTCCAGCGGATCGTGTGGCTGGTGCGGCTCGCCCGCCTGCTGGTGTCGGTGCTCGTCGGCGTCCACGTGACCACGGTATGCCGTGTGGCGCGCGCGGTCCGCACGCGCGTGGCGCTCACCTCCCCGGTACAACCCCCACCGGCTAGTACGCTGACCGGGATCGCTGGCTGGCTGGACAAAGGATTTCTCGGGTCGTGTACGTCAAGAGCCTCACCCTGAAGGGCTTCAAGTCCTTCGCCTCGGCGACCCACCTGCGTCTCGAGCCCGGCATCACCTGCATCGTCGGGCCCAACGGCTCCGGCAAGAGCAACGTCGTCGACGCCCTCGCCTGGGTGATGGGCGAGCAGGGCGCCAAGTCGCTGCGTGGCGGCAAGATGGAGGACGTCATCTTCGCCGGCACGTCCGGTCGTGCACCGCTCGGCCGCGCCGAGGTCGCCCTGACCATCGACAACACCGACGGCGCGCTCCCGATCGACTACACCGAGGTGACGATCGCGCGCACGATGTTCCGCAACGGCGGTTCCGAGTACGCCATCAACGGCACCCCCTGCCGCCTGCTCGACGTGCAGGAGCTGCTCTCCGACAGCGGTATCGGGCGCGAGATGCACGTCATCGTCGGACAGGGGCAGCTCGACACCGTCCTACGCGCGACGCCCGAGGAGCGACGCGGCTTCATCGAGGAGGCCGCGGGCGTCCTCAAGCACCGCAAGCGCAAGGAACGCGCCCTGCGCAAGCTCGAGTCGATGGAGCTCAACCTCACCCGCGTGCAGGACCTCACGGGCGAGATCCGCCGCCAGCTCGGCCCCCTCGGCCGGCAGGCCGAGACGGCACGCAAGGCGGCCGTCATCCAGGCCGACGCCCGTGACGCCCGCCTGCGGCTGCTCGCCGACGACCTCATCCAGCTGACGTCGACCCTCGAGCAGGAGGTCGCCGACGAGTCGGCCCTCATCGAGCGACGCTCCGAGGTCGAGGAGTCCATCGGCGACCTCGCACACCGGCTGTCCACGCTGGAGGAGGCGGCCGAGGCCGCTCGCCCGGCCCTGACGCGCGCGCAGGACGACTACGTCTCGCTCGGCCGGCTCGTGGAGCGGATGGCCTCGACGCGCTCGCTCGCCGCCGAGCGCGTCCGCCTGCTCAGCGAGGACGACGAGCCCGAGGCCCCCGGCCAGAGCCGCGATCCGGAGCAGCTGCGCGTCCAGGCCGCCGAGGTGCGCGAGCAGGAGGCCTTCCTCCTCGAGGAGATCGCCGAGGCCAAGGCCGCCCTCGAGGAGGCGGTCATGAACCGCACCGACGCCGAGCGCGGCCACGCCGAGGAGACCTCGCGCCTGCAGCGTGAGGCACGGGCTGCCGCAGACCGCCGCGAGGGGCTCGCCAAGCTCGGTGGACAGGTCGGCGCGAGGGCGTCACGCATCGAGGCCCGCGAGGCCGAGGTCGGCCGTCTCCGCACCACCATCGAAGCGGCGCAGGCCCGAGCCGCCGAGGCCGAGCACGAGTTCTCCCGCCTCGAGTCGAGCGTCGCCCAGGATGAGGAGGGCGAGGAGGGGCTCGACACCGCCTACGAGGAGGCCGCCGCACGCCTCGAGGCAGCCGAGGCCGAGCTCGCCCGCTGGAAGGAGGCCGAGGCGACCGCCGAACGCGCCCGCACGACGGCCGCCGCTCGCGTCGAGGCCCTGGGTCTCAGTCTCAGCCGGAAGGACGGCGCCGCCGCGCTGCTCGCCGCCGCCGACGAGGGCCACGAGATCCTCGGTTCGGTCGCCTCGCTCGTCACGGTCGAGGCCGGCCTGGAGAATGCCGTCGCCGCCGCGCTCGGGTCGGCCGCCGAGGCGCTCGCCGTCGGCTCGCTCGATGCAGCAGCCGCAGCCCTCGACGCCCTCCGCGACGGGGACAACGGGCGGGCCAGCCTCCTCGTCGCCGAGTCCGCGACACACGTCGACCGGTCGTCGTGGCCCACCCTTCCGGGCGAGGCCCGCTGGGCCCGCGACGTCGTCGAGTGCCCCGACTCCCTGCGGCCGGCCGTCGAGCAGGTGCTCGAGCGCGTGGCCCTCGTGCCGGACGGCCCGGCTGCCCGAGTCCTCGTCCGCAACCACCCCGGCGTCACCGCCGTCACCCGCGGGGGCGACGTCTACGCACCCGGCGCCGTACGCGGCGGCAGCACGAGCGCGCCGAGCCTGCTCGAGCTGCAGGCAGCCCTCGACGACGCCCAGGACGCCATGGCCCGGGCCACCCGTGAGGGCGAGGAGGCCCGGTTCCGCGTCTCGGGCGCCGAGGCGAGCCGCGCCGAGCTCGCCGACTCCGTCGAGGCCGCGATCGAGCGGCTCAACGAGAGCGACGCGCGGATGGCTGCGATCGCCGAGAAGCTCGGCTCCCTCGGGCAGACCCTGCGGGCCGCTCGGTCCGAGGTCGAGCGCACCGAGAAGGCCATCGCTGACGCCATGTCGGCCCTCGAGGCCGACCAGACCGAACATGCCGCTCTCCTCGAGCGGCTCGAGGCGGCCAGCGGCGAGGGCGACTTCGCCGACGAGCCGTCGACCGAGGAGCGCGACCGCCTCGAGGCCGTGGCCCGTGAGGCGCGCGCCGCCGAGACCGAGCTGCGGCTGGCGCTGCGCACCCGTGAGGAGCGGGCGCGTGCCCTCAAGGACCGCGCCGACGCGCTCGAGCGCAGTGCCCGCCACGAGGAGGAGACCCGTCGGCGTGTTGCCGAGAAGCGCGAGCGCCGGCAGCGTGAGGCTGCGGTCGCCGACGCCGTGCGGATCGCGGCGACGTGGGCCCACGAGCTCCTCGCGGACTCTGCCGAGCAGGCGGGGCGTGCCCGTGCCGCGGGTGAGGCCGAGCGCACCGAGCGGGACGCCGAGCTCGCCGTCGTGCGCCGCGACATCTCGGTGCTGCAGGCCGAGCTGCGTGAGCTGACCGACACGGTGCACCGCGACGAGGTCGCCCGCACCCAGCAGCGCCTCCGCATCGAGCAGCTCGAGACCAAGGCGGTCGAGGAGCTCGGCATCGCGCCGTCCGACCTTGTCGAGGAGTTCGGCCCGCACCAGCTCGTCCCCGCCGTGCCCGACCCCGACGCCGACCCCGACGCGCCGCAGCCGGACCCCGTGCCCTTCGTGCGCGAGGCTCAGGAGAAGCGGCTGCGCCAGGCCGAGCGCAAGCTGGGCGCCCTCGGACGCATCAACCCGCTCGCCCTCGAGGAGTTCACCGCGCTCGAGGAGCGCCACAAGTTCCTCACCGAGCAGCTCGAGGACCTCAAGAACTCCAAGCGGGACCTGCTCGACATCGTCAAGGAGGTCGACGAGCGCGTCGAGCGCGTGTTCGCCGAGGCGTTCGCGGACACCGCTGTCCAGTTCGAGCGCGTGTTCCAGCGGCTCTTCCCCGGCGGTGAGGGCCGGCTCGTCCTCACCGACCCGTCGAACATGCTGACCACGGGCCTCGAGGTCGAGGCACGCCCCCCGGGCAAGAAGATCAAGCGGCTGTCGCTGCTCTCCGGTGGCGAGCGCTCGCTCGTCGCGGTGGCCCTGCTCGTCGCGATCTTCAAGGCCCGCCCCTCGCCGTTCTACATCATGGACGAGGTCGAGGCGGCCCTCGACGACGCCAACCTCGGCCGCCTCATCACGCTCTTCGAGGAGCTGCGCGACAGCTCGCAGCTCATCGTCATCACCCACCAGAAGAAGACGATGGAGATCGCCGACGCCCTCTACGGCGTCAGCATGCGCGGCGACGGGGTCACGACCGTCGTGTCGCAGCGCCTGCGCGACGTGGCTGACCGCCCGGCCTGAGGCACTTTGGCACCCGCCATCGGGCGGGACGTCTCGCGTGCGCCCGGGGCCAACCCTGCCCGACGACGCGTGACGCGACTTTGGAGTTGCCAAATCGTCACTTCATGCTATTTGCGTCACGCCAGTCACATGCGTCACTCTTGTCACATGGTTTTCCTGGTCATCTCGATGCTCGTCGTCACCGTGCTCGGTGTGGCGGTCGTCGGCGTCGTCGCGGTGCCTGCGCACCGGGGCGGCCGAGACCTCCTCACCACCAAGGGGGAAGGGGTCGCGCGCTCGGCACGTCGCCGCGCGGGCACCCTCGGTCGACCGCGCGCCCGCACCCACTAGGCGCGTCCGGCCACCTGCCCGTCACCCTGCGCCACCGGCCGACGCCGGTGGCGCAGGCGCGTCCGGCCCGCGGAGGCGTTCCGGCGGGACGGGACACCACCGGCCCCGTGGTTGGATGGCTGGCGTGGACACGGTCTTCATCTTCATCGTCATCGGCGCCATCATCGTGCTGGGAGCGCTCGCCTACGGAGTCAGTCTCGTGGGCAGCGGGCGCAACCGCGGCATCGAGCGTCAGGCCCCGCCGGCCCACGAGGGTCTTCCCGGGGAGGACCTGGACCGCGAGCCGCCCGCCCACGCGACCGACATCGTCGCGCCACCCGAGACGCCGGGGGCCCCCGCCGAGATCGAGGTCGAGGAGCCGACCGCGCCGACCGCGCCGACGCTCGAGCGTCCGGAGTCGGCCCGTGGCCGGCTGCAGCGCCTCCGCGCACGCCTGGCCCGGTCCAACTCCTCCATCGGCCAGGGCCTGCTGGCCCTGCTGTCGCGCGGCAAGCTCGACGAGGAGGCGTGGGAGGAGGTCGAGGACACCCTCATCTCCTCCGACCTCGGGGTCGAGGCCACGATGGAGCTCGTCGACTCCCTGCGCACGCGCGTCAAGATCGACGGCACGACCGACGAGGCCACCGTCCGCGGCTGGCTCCGGGAGGACCTGCTCGCCCTCGTCCAGCCCGACATGGACCGCCGGATCGCGAGCAGCCGCGTCGGCGACCGGCCCGCCGTCATCCTGGTCGTCGGCGTCAACGGCACCGGCAAGACGACGACCGTCGGCAAGCTGGCCCGTGTCCTCGTCGCCGAGGACCGCGAGGTCCTGCTCGGTGCGGCCGACACCTTCCGCGCCGCTGCCGCCGACCAGCTCGAGACGTGGGGCGCCCGGGTCGGCGTCGCCACCGTGCGCTCCGACAAGGACAACGCCGACCCCGCAGCCGTGGCCTTCGACGCGGTCAAGGCCGGCATCGAGGAGGAGGTCGACGTCGTCATCATCGACACCGCCGGCCGCCTCCACAACAAGGTCGGCCTCATGGACGAGCTGGGCAAGGTCAAGCGCGTCATCGAGAAGCAGAGCGAGATCGACGAGGTCCTCCTCGTCCTCGACGCCACCACCGGCCAGAACGGCCTCCAGCAGGCCAAGGTGTTCTCCGAGGCCGTCGACGTCACGGGCATCGTCCTGACCAAGCTCGACGGCACGGCCAAGGGCGGCATCGTCGTCGCGGTCCAGCGCCAGCTCGGCGTCCCCGTCAAGCTCGTCGGTCTCGGTGAGGGTCCCGACGACCTCGCGCCCTTCGACCCCGAGGCCTTCGTCGACGCCATCGTCATGTAGCCCGCCACACGTGACGCACGTATGCCGCCAGGCCCAGCCGGGCGGCACGTGCGTCCGACGGTGGTCGGGCGACGCTGACCGGTCCGCTGGGCGGGCAGGGGAGTCCACGATCCGGACGGCCCCCGTGGCGGAAACCAGCCGCTTACACCGCCCTCGCGTTGTTGACACGGCTGTAACAAACGGTGTGATCGACCGACATCCCGCCCGTCCACTGTTCTCGTCATGAGCGCACTTACCTACGTGACGGCAGACGCGCCGTTCACCGACAGCGGGAACACCGCGTGGGTCCTGGCAGCGGCCGCCCTGGTCCTGTTCATGACTCCCGGTCTCGCCCTCTTCTACGGCGGCATGGTCCGCACCAAGAGCGTCCTCAACATGATGATGATGTCGTTCATCACGATGGGAACGGTCGGCACGGTGTGGATCCTCTGGGGCTACAGCCAGACCTTCGGACCGGACATCGGCGGCGGTCTGATGGGCAACCCCTTCACGCACTTCGGCCTCAGCGGGGTCATCGACCAGATCTACGGCTACGTCCCGGCCGACGCAGCGGCAGGCACGGCAGCGGCCGGTGGCATCCCCGCCACCGCGTTCGTCGCCTTCCAGGTCGTCTTCGCGATCATCGCGGTGGCCCTCGTGTCCGGCGCCATCGCCGACCGTGCCAAGTTCAGCACCTGGACGATCTTCACCGTCGTCTGGGCCACCCTCGTCTACTTCCCCGCGGCACACTGGGTGTTCGCGTTCAGCGGCTACGCGGCCGAGACCGGCGGTTGGATCGCCAACAAGGCCGATGGCCTCTTCCTCGGCGGTGCCGGCGCCTACGACTTCGCCGGCGGCACGGCCATCCACATCAACGCGGGCGCCGCGGGCCTGGCTCTCGCGCTCGTCCTCGGCAAGCGCGTCGGCTTCAAGCGTGACCCGATGCGCCCGCACAACCTGACGCTCGTCATGATCGGTGCCGGCATCCTGTGGTTCGGCTGGTTCGGCTTCAACGCCGGCTCGGCGCTCGGCGCCGGGGTCCAGGCCGCCGGTGTCTGGGTCAACACCCTCGCCGCGACAGCCACGGCCATGCTCGGCTGGCTCGTCACGGAGAAGCTGCGCGACGGCCACGCCACCTCCCTCGGTGCTGCGTCCGGTGTCGTCGCCGGCCTCGTCGCCATCACGCCGGCCTGCGCCACGGTCTCGCCCATCGGCGCCCTCCTCGTCGGCCTCGTCGCCGGTGTCGGCTGCGCCCTGGCCGTCGGCCTGAAGTTCAAGCTCGGCTTCGACGACAGCCTCGACGTCGTGGGTGTCCACCTCGTCGGCGGACTCATCGGCACCCTGCTCATCGGCTTCCTCGCCACCAAGGGCAGCCCGACCGGCGCCGCCGGCCTCGACGTCAACGAGGGCCTCTTCTACGGCGGTGGCGGATCACAGCTGGTCGCCCAGCTCGAGGGCGCACTCGTCGTCATGGTGTTCTCCTTCGTCGTCACCTACCTCATCGGGCTCGCGCTCCACAAGACGATCGGGTTCCGGGTGTCGCCGGAGGACGAGGTCAGCGGCATCGACCTTGCCCAGCACGCTGAGACCGGGTACGACTTCGGTTCATTCGGTGGGTCCCGCACGGGCGTGGTCGCCGGCCACACCGCCACCGCACCCGCCCCGTCCGCCGACAAGGCGCCCAAGGAAGAGGCCTCCGCATGAAGCTCATCACCGCCATCATCAAGCCCCACCAGCTCGACGAGGTGAAGGAGGCCCTGGAGGCCTTCGGGGTGGCCGGCATGACCATCAGCGAGGCCAGCGGCTACGGCCGTCAGCGCGGCCACAGCGAGGTCTACCGCGGCGCCGAGTACACCGTCGACTTCGTGCCCAAGGTGCGACTCGAGGTCCTCGTCGACGACGTCGATTCCTCGGACGTCCTCGAGGTCATCCTCAAGGCCGCCCAGACCGGTCGCATCGGTGACGGCAAGATCTGGTCCGTCCCCGTCGACGAAGTGGTGCGGGTCCGCACCGGCGAGCGCGGCGTCGACGCTCTCTGAGCGCCGGCGAAGCGCTCGAGAGCACCACGAAACCCACCACACACGCACCACAAGGGGACGGCGAGACCTGACATGACGGATGTGACCTCACGACGTCTCGACCTCGCCGGCACCCGCACCTTCGCAACGCCCGGCGCCGGCCAGACCCGGCGCCGGGCGCTTGCGGAGTTCGGGTTCGGGTGGCTCCAGGAGCTGTGGCGCGAGGCGTGCGCCGGGCGCCGGCACGAAGGTGTCGCGCTCGCCGCCGTCGGCTCCCTCGCCCGCGGTGACAGCGGGCCGCTCAGTGACTACGACCTCGTGCTCGTGCACCACCCCCGCGGGCTGTCGGGCAAGGAGGTCGGCGCCTTCGCGGACAAGCTCTGGTACCCGATCTGGGACGCCGGGGTCCGGCTCGACCACAGCGTCCGCACCGTCGCCGACTGCCGGGCCGTCGCCTCCGACGACCTGTCGGCGGCGGTCGGGCTGCTCGACCTGACCCACGTGGCCGGGGACGCCGACGTCGTCAACGCGGCCCGCTCCACGGTGGCGCACGACTGGCGGGCCAACGCGCGCACCCGGCTCGGTGAGATGCAGGACTCCGTCATCCAGCGGCACGCCCGCCAGGGAGACCTCGCCCACCTCATCGAGCCGGACCTCAAGGAGGCCCACGGCGGCCTCCGGGACATGTCGGTCCTGCGGGCCCTGACGGCCGCCTGGCTGACCGACCGGCCGCACGGCGAGGTCGACGAGGCCTACGAACGCATCCTCGACGTGCGTGACGCGATCCACGTCGTGACCGGACGCGGCCGCGACCGGCTCACCCGGGACGACCAGGACGCGTGCGCCGCCCTGCTCGGCTACACCGACTCGGACGACCTCCTCACGGACCTGTCGACCTCCGCCCGCACCATCGCGTATGCCGTCGACGGCACCCTGCGTCGCGCCATGCAGTCCCAGCGCGCCAGGACGCTGCGCGTCGGCCCGCGTCGGCCCCAGCTGGCTCCGCTCGGCTACGGCCTCTACCGGCACGACGGCGAGGCGGTCCTCGGACCGTCGGCCGACCTGTCCTCCGACCCGATCATCCCGCTGCGCGCTGCCGTCGTGGCGGCACGCGGCGGCATCCCGCTCTCGCCGACGACGCTGAAGAACCTCGCCGCCACCGCGCCGGTCCTGCAGGAGCCGTGGCCCGAGGTGGCCCGCAACCTGTTCGCCGACCTGCTGGCGTCGGGACCCGGGCTCGTCACCGTGTGGGAGGGCCTCGACCTCGCGGGCGTCGTCGAGCGCTGGATCCCCGAGTGGAAGGCGGTGCGCAGCCGCCCGCAGCGCAACGCCGTCCACCGGCACACCGTCGACCGACACCTCATCGAGACCGTCGTGGCAGCGAGCGGCATGGTCCGCGACGTCGCCCGACCCGACCTGCTCATGCTCGCGGCAGTGCTCCACGACATCGGCAAGGTGCCGGGGAGCCAGGACCACTCCGTGACCGGGGCCGAGCTCGCCGACACGGTGCTCGAGAGGATGGGGGTCAACGACGCCGACCGCAGGACCGTCGTGCGCCTCGTGCGCGAACACCTGACGCTCGTGGAGCTCGCCACCCGCCGCGACCCCGAGGACCCGGCGACCATCGCCGCCCTGTCCGAGGCCGTCGACGGCTCGGCCACGACCCTCGACCTGCTGCGCGCCCTCACCGAGGCCGACGCGTCCGCCGCCGGCCCCAAGGCGTGGAGCGACTGGCGGGCCGGTCTCGTCCAGCGCCTCTACCAGGCCTGCCGCACGGCGCTCACCGCCCAGCCCACCCAGACAGAAGGAGAGGGGCCTCTCGTGGTCGAACCCATCGAGACCCTGCCGCTCTCCGACGACGCGCTCGACCGCATCGCGTCCGGAGAGCCCTACATCACCGTGTCGTCCCTCGGGGGCGCCCACCGCATCGACATCATCGACCGCGACCGCGCGGGGCTGTTCGCCGACACCGCAGGCCTGCTCGCCGCGCACGGGTTCGTCGTGCGCTCGGCGATCGTGCGCACGGTCGACGGTCTCGCGGTCAACGAGTGGTGGGTCGACTCGCCCGGTAGCGAGACGCCGCTGCCCCAGGTCATCGCCCGCGACCTCGTCCGGGTCGCCAAGGGCGACCGCGCGCCCCTGGGCAAGCTGCAGCGACGCAAGTCCACCGGCGTGCGCAGCCCCGGCTCGGGATCGGTCGACTCCACCCGCGCCATGGTCATCTGCAGCGCCTCGGACAGTGCGACCGTCATCGAGGTGCGTGCGACCGACCGCCCCGGGCTGCTCCAGGACATCGGCATCACGCTCGCCCGCGCGTCGCTGTCGGTGCGGTCGGCCCACATCGCGACCTATGCCGGCCAGACGCTCGACACGTTCTACGTCACCGAGTTCGGCGGGGGACAGCTCGCGCCGGCGCGGGCCGCGCAGGCCGTTGCGATGATCATCGACACCTGCGACGGCGACTGACGCGCGGACACCTCGCCGCTCCGCCCGTTCGACGTGTCCGCGGGCAGGACGGTCAGTCGATGAGGTCGGCGTCGTGGAGGTGGGCGAGGACGAGCCGGTCGACGGCGGACACCCGGTCGCCCTCGCCTGCCGTCAGCCACGCGATCTCCTCGATCTCGCGCGACGGCACGAACGAGCCAGTGTGGATGGCGGTGTAGCAGGTGAGGCGCACGAGCAGACCGTCCGTGCGCGCGTCTGCGAGCGCCTCGAACGTGCCGACGTGCATGGCGGTCGTCGCCTCGACCGTGACGGCCAGCTCCTCGTCGAGCTCGCGGACCAGCGTCTGGACGTCGGTCTCACCCGGCTCGCGCTTGCCGCCGGGCAGGTAGAAGCGCTCGCGGCCGGCGTTGCGGGCCACGAGCAGGCGCCGGTCCTCCAGGTGGATCCACGCGATCTTGTCGATGAGGTCAGCCATCGGACCAACGTAACCCGGTGCGCGACGGCGGCTGACGGCACACCTCATCGGGCGTCGGGTCGGACCCACGCGCCGGAGCGGATAACCTTGGCCGGTGTTTGCATCCCTGTCTGACCGCCTGACCGCGACGTTCAAGAACCTGCGTGGCAAGGGCCGGCTCTCGGAGTCCGACGTCAACGCGACGATCCGCGACATCCGCCTCGCCCTGCTCGACGCCGACGTCGCCCTGCCCGTCGTCAAGCGGTTCACCGGCTCGGTGCGCGAGCGTGCCCTCGGCGCCGAGGTCAGCCAGGCGCTCAACCCCGCCCAGCAGGTCGTCAAGATCGTGCAGGAGGAGCTCGTCGGCATCCTCGGCGGGCAGACGCGCACCATCCGTTTCGCCAAGCAGCCACCGACCGTCATCATGCTCGCGGGTCTGCAGGGCTCGGGCAAGACGACCTTCGCCGGCAAGCTCGGCAAGTGGCTCAAGGACCAGGGCCACACCCCGCTCCTCGTCGCGGCCGACCTCCAGCGCCCCAACGCCGTCACCCAGCTCGAGGTCGTCGGCGAGCGCGCCGGCATCCCCGTCTTCGCTCCCGAGCGCGGCAACATGGGCGGCCACGACGCCGTCCTCGACTCGGGCGAGGGCACGCGGTCGTTCGGTGACCCCGTCTCCGTGTCGCGGATGGGCATCGAGCAGGCCCGTGCCAAGCAGTACGACGTCGTCATCGTCGACACCGCTGGTCGACTCGCCGTCGACGCCAACCTCATGCAGCAGGCCGGTGACATCCGCGCGGCGATCTCGCCCGACGAGGTCCTCTTCGTCCTCGACGCGATGATCGGCCAGGCTGCCGTCGAGACGGCTCAGGCCTTCCACGAGGGCGTCGCCTTCACCGGTGTCGTCCTCTCCAAGCTCGACGGTGACGCCCGCGGTGGTGCGGCGCTGTCCGTCGCCGAGCTCACCGGCGAGCCGATCATGTTCGCCTCGACCGGTGAGAAGGTCACCGACTTCGAGGTCTTCCACCCCGACCGCATGGCGAGCCGCATCCTCGACATGGGTGACGTGCTGACGCTCATCGAGCAGGCCGAGAAGGCGTTCGACAAGCGCCACGCCGACGAGATGGCGCGCAAGTTCCTCGCCGAGGAGGACTTCACCTTCGAGGACTTCCTCCAGCAGATGAACGCCATCAAGAAGATGGGCTCGCTGAAGTCGATGCTCAAGATGATGCCGGGCATGCAGGGGATGCGTGAGCAGCTCGACGCCTTCGACGACCGCGAGTTCGACCGCGTCGAGGCGATGGTCCGCTCGATGACGCCCTTCGAGCGCACCCACCCCAAGCAGATCAACGGCTCGCGCCGCGCCCGCATCGCCAAGGGCTCCGGTGTCACCGTCACCGACGTCAACCAGCTGCTCGAGCGCTTCGGCCAGGCCCAGAAGATGATGAAGTCGATGGCGCGCGGCGGTGGCGGCGGCCTCCCGGGCATGCCCGGGATCCCCGGCGCCGGCAAGCGCGGCAAGCAGGCCCCGCAGCGCAAGAAGAGCAAGAGCGGCAACCCCGCCAAGCGTGCCGCGGAGGAGCGGGCGGCCGCGGAGAAGGCCGCGTCCGGCCGTGCCGCGTCGGCGGCCGGCGCGTTCGGGGCACCCGGGGCGAACGGCGCCGGAGCGTCCGAGGACGCCGACCCGTTGGCCGGCTTCGACCCGTCGAACCTGCCCAAGGGCTTCGAGAAGTTCCTCGGCAAGGGCTGAGCAGGCATCCTCGCGAGCGCCGGCCCCGGCCGGACGTTCGCCGTCGGCGAACCCGGTGCGATCCGCGGAATGCACGGGACAGCCGCGTCGCTGTCCGTGACATGGCCGTGCAGGTCGCGCGGCCGAGGACGCCGGGAGGGGACATGCCCCCGTTCGAGATGCCGTCGGCTCCTGAGCCGAGCGACGAGGAGCTGCTCGACGCCTACTCGCACACGGTGAGCACCGTGGCGCGGCGTCTGGCCCCGGTCGTCGCGAGCCTGCGGGTCAGCAGACCGGCGCGCGGCGGCACGGTCGAGGGTGGCGGCTCTGCCGTCGTGCTCACCGAGGACGGCCTGCTCCTGACCAACGCCCACGTCGTCGAGGGCGTCGACCGCGGCACCGCCCACTTCTCCGACGGCATGTCGGTGCGCGTCCACCTGGTCGGAGCCGACCCGCTGTCGGACCTCGCAGTCGTGCGCTCGGAGAGCTCGCTGCCGACGCCACCGGCATACGGCGACGCCGACCGGCTGGAGGTGGGGCACGTCGTCGTCGCCATCGGCAACCCGTTGGGTCTCGAGGGCAGCGTCACGGCAGGTGTCGTCAGCGCTCTCGGCCGTTCGCTGCCGACGAGGTCCGGAGCCGCGTCGCGCCTCGTCGAGGACGTCATCCAGACCGACGCCGCGCTCAACCCCGGCAACTCCGGGGGCGCCCTCGCCGACTCCCGCTCCCGGGTCGTCGGCGTCAACACGGCCGTGGCCGGCGTCGGGCTCGGACTTGCCGTCCCGATCAACGCCACGACCCGGCGGATCATCGAGGCCCTCGTCGAGGACGGCCACGTGCGCCGTGCCTACCTCGGCCTCGTCACCGCCCCCGTTCCCGTCTCCGACGACGTCGCGGCGCGCCTCGGACGGCGCACCGCCCTGCGGATCGCGCAGGTCGTGCCCGGCAGCCCGGCCGACCGGGCCGGGCTGATGCGCGGCGACGTCGTCGTCGCCGCGGACGGCCGCGCGCTCTTCGACGCCCAGTCGCTCCAGCGCATCCTGCTCGACGAGGCGATCGACCGGTCGATGGAGATCACCGTGCTGCGGGGGTCCGCGCTCGTGGACGTCGTCGCCGTGCCCCGGCTCCTGCGCGGCTGACCGACCCACGGTCGCGCTCCGCGTCGAAACGCGGGGCGACGCCCCGAGGACACCTGTCCGGCACGACAGCGGCGGCCTAGGCTCGGAGCGTGGTCACCACCGACGGACGGTCGCGGGTGCAGCTGCCCGACGGGCGGCGTCTAGACGTGTGGCAGGGCGGCGACCCGCGCGGCACCCCGCTCGTCTTCTTCCACGGCACGCCCGGTGGGCGCCTGCAGGCCGCCCTCGGCGACGGCGCGGCGTCGCGCGCCGGCGTGCGGTTGCTCGCGTTCTCGCGGCCCGGCTACGGCGGGTCGACCGACGCCCCCACGACGCTGTCGTCCGTCGGGAGGGACGCCGGCGCCTTCGCGGATGCGCTCGGGCTCGACGCCTTCGCCGTGCTCGGAGTCTCCGGGGGAGGGCCGTATGCCGTCGCGGCGGCTGCCGCCCTGCCCGACCGGGTGCGCGTGGTCGGGGTCGTCGCCGGGGTCGGACCACTGCTCGAGCTCGACCCCGTCGCGGCCGACGACCACGCGGTCCGCGCGGCCTTCGCAGGGGACCTCGACACGGCGATCCGCCTCCGGGACGACGCGGCGACCCGGAGGCCCCGGGGGAGCGGGCCGGGCCCTGGCGCGACGGTCCGCGCGGGCGGCTTCGTCTCGCCCGAGATCCTCGAGCCGTGGACGGGCAGCGGCCGACCCGGCGTACCGCCCTTCCGTGGCGTCTCACGGGACGCGCTCGCCTTCACCACGGGCTGGGACCTCGTGCTCGCCGACGTCCGCGCCCCCGTGCACCTCTGGTACGGCGACCGTGACCGCACGGTCGGGCTCGAGCACGGGCGGTGGCTGCATGC
This sequence comes from Terrabacter ginsenosidimutans, assembly GCF_039539425.1. Taxonomy (NCBI): domain Bacteria; kingdom Bacillati; phylum Actinomycetota; class Actinomycetes; order Micrococcales; family Intrasporangiaceae; genus Terrabacter; species Terrabacter ginsenosidimutans. Next base: position 418,483 of record NZ_BAABDC010000002.1, read on the forward strand.
CCACCTGCCGACGTCGCGGCTGGTCGTCCGCGAGGGTGCCGGACACCTCGGGACGCTCATGGCGCACTGGGCCGACACCCTCACGGATCTGGCGAACACCTGAGGTTAGGGTCGGTGCCATGAGTGCACCGGTGCTCCACGTCCGCGGTCGGGTGCTCGTCGGTCCCGACGACGTCGTCGACGAGCTGTGGGTCGTCGGCGGCCGCCTGTCGTTCACGCCGCCCGCCGACCGCAGCGACGAGCAGACGCTCGAGGGATGGGTGCTGCCGGGCCTCGTCGACGCCCACTGCCACGTCGGTCTGGGTCCCCACGGGGCCGTGCCGCGCGAGGAGGCCGAGCAGCAGGCGCTCACCGACCGCGACCGCGGCACGCTGCTCATCCGTGACGCCGGGCAGCCGGGCGACACCCGATGGGTCGACGAACGCGAGGACCTGCCGAAGATCATCCGGGCAGGACGCCACATCGCGCGCACCCGGCGCTACATCCGCAACTACGCCCACGAGGTGGAGGAGCACGAGCTGTCCCGCCACGTCCGGCTCGAGGCGCACCGCGGCGACGGCTGGGTCAAGCTCGTCGGCGACTGGATCGACCGCGACGTCGGCGACCTGGCCCCGAGCTGGTCGCGCGAGGCCGTCGCCGACGCGATCGCCGCCGCGCACGAGGAGGGGGTGCGGGTCACCGCGCACTGCTTCGGCGAGGAGTCCCTGCGCGACCTGGCCGCGGCGGGCATCGACTGCATCGAGCACGCGACGGGCCTGCGTGAGGACTCCATCGAGACCTTCGCCGCCCAGGGCATCGCCATCGTCCCGACGCTCGTCAACATCGCCCAGTTCCCCGACCTCGCGGCGCCGGCGAAGGACAGGTTCCCCGACTACCACCGCCACATGCTCGACCTGCACGAACGGCGCTACGCCACCGTCGGCGCGGCGCACGAGGCGGGCGTGCCCATCTACGTCGGCACGGACGCCGGCGGCAGCCTGCCGCACGGGCTCGTCGCGCAGGAGATGCTCGAGCTGACGAAGGCGGGGCTCACCAACGCCGAGGTCGTCTCCGCTGCGACGTGGGGTGCCCGCGACTGGCTCGGTCGACCCGGCCTCGTCGAGGGCGAGGACGCCGACCTCGTCGTCTACGCGTCCGACCCGCTCGCCGACGTCACCGTGGTCGGCGACCCGATCGGTGTCGTCCTGCGAGGCCGCGTTGTCGTCTGACCAGCCCTCCGGACACCCGGCCGAGCCCGCCGCCCACGAGGCACCCTTCACCGCGACGGGGGAGCGGGTCGAGGTGCGTCCGCCCTCGGCTGCCGACATCGAGGCGTACGCCGCCGCCGTCACCCTCTCGGAGCGGCGGCTCTCCGACTTCGCGGTGCCCGACCCGCACAACCTGCCGGTCGTCCTGGACAACCAGTCGCCGACCTACCGGACCTTCATGGTCCATGCGCTGGACCCGGAGGGATCGCACGGCCTCGTCGGCCGCATCAACGTCGCCAACGTCGTCGGTGGCGCGTTCCGCAGCGCGAGCATCGGCTACGACTCCTACGACCCGTATGCCGGCCGGGGCCTCTTCGTCGAGGGACTGCGGCTCACGCTCGACCTCGTCTTCGCCGACCCTCCCCACGGGATGGGCCTGCACCGGGTGGAGGCCAACATCCAGCCGGCCAACCACAGGTCCGCCGGGCTCGTGCGCTCGGTGGGCTTCGTGCACGAGGGCTTCTCCCGCCACTTCCTGCACCTGCCAGGGATCGACGGCCGCCGCGACTGGCGCGACCACGACCGGTTCGCGATGCTCGCCAGCGACTGGCCGTGCGTGCCCTACCGACCGCACGGCCACCGGCGCATCGCCTGCGTGGTCCGCGGAGCCGGCAGCTCCGGCTACGGCTACGGCGGCACGAGCCTGGGGGCCGCCGTGGCCGCCGAGCTCGGCATCCCGCTCTACTCGTCGACGGTCGTCGAGAGCACCGCTGCGCTCTTCGAGCTGCTCCGGTCCTCGCCCGTGGGTGGCGTCGTCGAGTGCCGCCTGACCGGTCCGGAGCTGCGGATGGGCCTCGCCCGGGCTGGCTTCGAGCCCTCCGGCGTGCCCGTCCTCGACCACGCCGTCGACGTGCCGAAGCGCGAGGTCGTGCAGCACGCCCTCGCGGTCCGGGCCGCCTACGCCTGACGCAGTGACGGCATACGCCTCCCGGTGGGGTGCAGGGGTGCGTGTCCGGAGCACCCCTCCGGGTCTGGCAGAATGGAGGGCTGTACCCGTCCGGCCCCCTCTCGGCTGGACCGGACGCCTACACACCGAGCGTCGGCTCCCCGTCTGAACCCAGTCGGTCTCGCCGCGCTCACTACTGGTTGAGGAGACCGCCACCATGGCAGTCAAGATCCGTCTGAAGCGCATGGGCAAGATCCGTGCACCGTTCTACCGCGTCGTCGTCATGGACTCGCGCACCAAGCGTGACGGCCGTGCGATCGAGGAGATCGGCAAGTACCACCCCACCGAGCAGCCGTCGCTCATCGACATCGACATCGAGCGCGCGCACTACTGGCTGAGCCAGGGCGCCCAGCCGACCGAGGCCGTCGCGGCGCTCATCAAGATCGTGGACGAGGGCAAGCTCCAGACCAAGGAGCCGAAGACCCCGAAGAAGGACCTCTACGAGGCTGCTGTCGCCGCTGCCGGTGGCAAGAAGGACGCCGGCACCGACGGTCCGACGCCGCGCAAGAAGGCCGCCAAGAAGGCCGAGCCCAAGGCTGACGAGAAGGCCGACGAGAAGGCCGAGGCTCCGGCCGAGGCCGCTGCCGACGAGTCCGCGAAGGCCGAGGCCTGAGCATGCTCGAGGAGGCGCTCGAGCACCTCGTCAAGGGCATCGTCGACCACGACGAGGACGTCGTCGTGCGCCGCAAGGAGCTGCGCCGCGGTGAGCTGCTCGAGGTCCGGGTCCACCCCGACGACCTCGGCCGCGTCATCGGTCGCTCCGGCCGCACGGCGAGCGCGCTGCGCACCGTCGTCGGAGCCCTGGCGGGCAACAACAACGTGCGCGTCGACATCGTCGACACCGACCGCGCACGCTGAGCGCCGACGACTCGAGCCCGAGCTCTGGAGTCACGCAGCTCCAGAGCTCCAGGGCTCCGGACTCACCGATGCACCGAGAGGGGCGTCCCGGTTCTGCCGGGGCGCCCCTCTCGTCGTCAGCGGGTCACCACCTCTCGACGAGTGGTCTCCTGCGCCCGCCAGAACTGAGAGGATTCGGCCCATGAACGTCGTGCTCGCCCGCATCGGCAAACCCCACGGACTGCTGGGAGAGGTGACCGTCCAGCTGCACACGGACGACCCCGAGACCCGCTTCGCCGTCGGCACCGTCATCGCGACCGAGTCCGAGCCGGGGTCCGGGGTGCCGACCACGCTCACCGTGGCCTCGACCCGGGTGCACCGCGGCATCTGGCTGCTCACGTTCGAGGAGATCCCCGACCGCTCCGGCGCCGAGAGCCTGCGAGGCACCCGTCTCGTGCTGCCCGAGTCCGACCCGCAGGCGGAGGACGACGCCTTCTACGAGGAGGACCTCGTCGGCCTCGAGGTGCGTGACACGACGGGCGAGAAGGTCGGCACCGTGAGCGGCCTCGAGATCGGCCCCGCCCAGGACCGCCTCGTCGTCACGCTCACCGACGGCGTCACGGCCTACGTCCCGTTCGTGCGGCGCATCGTCCCCACCGTCGCCGCCGACCACGTCGTCGTCGACCCGCCACCCGGACTCTTCGACCTCTACCGCGAGGGCACCGAGTGACGGTGCCCGAGCAGCAGGCGGCTCGGCCCTCCATGCGCGTCGACGTCGTCACGATCTTCCCCGAGTACCTCGCCCCGCTCGACCTGTCGCTCATCGGCAAGGCGCGCGAGGACGGGCTGCTCGACGTCCGCGTCCACGACCTGCGCGACTTCACCCACGACCGCCACCGCACCGTCGACGACACCCCGTACGGCGGCGGAGCCGGCATGGTCATGAAGCCGCAGCCCTGGGCCGAGGCGCTCGACCACGTGCTCGCGCAGGACAACCCGTCCGGCGCGAAGCCGCGACTCATCGTGCCCGGTCCCGGCGGGCAGCCGTTCACGCAGGCGCTGGCGCGCGAGCTCGCGCAGGAGCCGTGGCTTGCGTTCGCCTGCGGGCGTTACGAGGGCATCGACGAGCGCGTGTACGACCACGCCCGCGAGGACCTCGGTCTCGAGGTCTCCGTCGTCAGCCTCGGCGACTACGTCCTCAACGGCGGCGAGGTGGCCGTGCTCGCCATGGTCGAGGCCGTCGGACGGCTCGTCCCGGGGGTCATCGGCAACGCCGAGTCGCTCGTCGAGGAGTCCCACGAGGACGGTCTGCTCGAGTACCCCATCTACACCAAGCCCAGCTCGTGGAATGGCCGCGAGGTCCCACCGGTCCTGCTGTCCGGCAACCACGGCGCCATCGCCGACTGGCGCCACGCCCAGCGGCTCGCCCGCACGGCCGCCCGTCGACCCGACCTGCTCCACGCCTCGCACGGGACCGATGGCAGCGACGTCGAGATCACCGCGGCGACCCCCGGCGACGTGCCGGAGCTCGCCGTCCTGATGCGCGCCTGCTGGGTGCAGGAGGCCGTCGCGAACGGCACCCTCGACATCCCCGCGCTGCACGAGAGCCTCGACGACGTCCGGTCCGACCTCGACACCACGCAGACGTGGGTGGCTCGCAGCGGGGGGCGGCTCGTCGGTGCGGTGCGGACGTCGCGCACCTCGACCGAGTCGTCGTCCGGGGACGACTGGTTCATCGGACGCCTCTGCGTCGTGCCCGACCTGCAGGGTCGTGGACTCGGCCGGCGCCTGCTCGAGCACGCCGAGGCCACGGCACCGGACGGCATACGCACGTTCACCCTCGTGACCGGCGCACGCAGCGCCGACAACCTCCGGATGTACAAGAAGGCCGGGTACCGCCTCGTCGAGACGCCCGCGCCGGTCCCCGGCGCGGTCACGCTCGTCAAGCGCCGTCGCGGCTGACGGTCGGGTCGCTCACGACACCAGGGCCAGGCCGAGGTCGTCCGGCAGCAGGAGGCGCCGGCGGATCAGGGCGGCCTGCACCCCCGCCGTGATCGACTGCGTGGCCATGATCGCGAAGAGCACGAGGACCTGCGCCGTCGCCGCCTGGACGGCACTGCCGCCACCGAGCATGACGCCGATGAAGGCGCCGGGGAGCGTCACGATGCCCGACGTGCGCACCTGGTCCAGGCTCGGGACGATGCCCTCGGGCACGCGCCGGGCGATGATCTCGTCGATGGCCTGGCTCGAGGTGAGTCCGAGCGACAGCGATGCCTCGTACTGTCCGTGCTCCTCGCGCAGCGCCGCGAAGGTGCGCCGACCGACGAGGGTGTGCACCGTCATCGTGTTGCCGATGACGATGCCCGCGACGGGGATGACGGCGATCCCCGTCAGCGGCACGGAGCCTGTGGCCAGCACGATCCCGACGACCGGGACTATGCCGCACGCCATCGCTGCGGCGGCCCACGGCCAGGTCCCCGGGGCGCCGACGCGCTTGGACGTCGTGGCGACGGCCGTCGCGAACATCGCGCCCACGGCGACGAACGACCACCACAGGGAGCCGACCACCGCGGTGATGACGAGGGCCACGAGCGAGAGCTGCACGACCGCCCGCGCGCCCGCGATCGCCGACTGGCGTCCCAGGCCGACGCCGCTGACCCGGTTGGCGACCACCGTCACGAGCATGAGGATGGCGAGACAGACGTACACGGGCCAGCCGGGGGAGACACTCACGGCCCCACGCTAGGGCACGGCCGGCCGGTGCAACGGTCCCCGATTTCTGCTCAGCCGTCTGCTCTGGCAGACTTGCTCCTTGCGTCCGGCACACGACGGCCCCTGCCACAGGGGGAGTCGGGTCACCACCCAGCACGACGAGCAGCACCGGTGACTCGACGCGGCCCGACGGACGCGTCCACACCTTTGTGACGAGGTGGCCTGTGGCACCCAGGAAAGCGAAGCATCATGCACACGTTTGACGACATCAACGCCGCATCGCTGCGCTCGGACGTTCCCGAGTTCCGCGCCGGCGACACCCTCAAGGTCCACGTCAAGGTCATCGAGGGCACGCGCTCGCGTGTCCAGGTGTTCCAGGGCATCGTCATCCGTCGTCACGGCGGCGGCATCGGCGAGACCTTCACCGTTCGCAAGATCTCCTTCGGTGTCGGCGTCGAGCGCACCTTCCCGCTGCACACCCCGGTCATCGACAAGATCGAGGTCGTGACCCGCGGTGACGTCCGTCGCGCGAAGCTCTACTACCTGCGTGGTCTGCGCGGCAAGGCCGCCAAGATCCGCGAGAAGCGCGACAGCATCCCGGCCAAGGCCGGCGCGAAGAGCTGACGACCTGCTGACGCAGTCGTCCGTCCAGTAACGCGAGGCGCGGTGGACCCCGAGCGGGCCGTCCCGGAGACATCCGAGACGCCCTTAGAGCCGGGGTCCACCGCGCCTCCGTCGCGTTCGGGGGAGCCCGCCGCGTCCGGTGGTCGCGAGGACCGGGTCGCGCACAGCCGGGTGTATGCCGCCGCGCGCCGTCACCGGTGGCTGCTCGGTCCCGCCCTGCTGCTCATCGCGATCGTCGTCGTCCGCGCCTTCCTCGTGACGCCCTTCGGCATCCCGAGCGAGTCGATGCAGGACACGCTGCTCATCGGCGACCGCATCCTCGTCAGCCGCACGACGGCGACGGCCGACCTCCGTCGCGGGGACATCGTCGTCTTCGACGCGTCCCAGGCGTTCAACCTGCGGGTGCCCGAGCGGGGCATCGCGCAGACACTGGTCGAGGCCGTCGAGAGCCTGGCCGGGAAGGGCCAGCCGACCGACTACGTCAAACGGGTCATCGGCCTGCCGGGCGACCACGTTCGGTGCTGCGCGGCCGACGGACGACTCGAGATCAACGGGGTCGCCGTCACCGAGCCCTACGTCGCCGCGGGCCAGAGACCGAGCAACCTGACCTTCGACGTGACGGTCCCTCCCGACCGTTTCTGGGTCATGGGCGACAACCGCGGCTCGTCCGCCGACTCCCGCGCGCACCTCGGCGATCCGGGTGGCGGCATGGTGCCGGGGGACGACATGATCGGCAAGGTTTGGGTGCGATACTGGCCGCTCGATCGGCTCGGACCGGTCGACCAAGGACAAATTGCCTCCGTCCCACGAAATGGTGAGTGATGTCGCAGTACACCGGACGCCCCGAAGACCCGACGCGCGGGCGCACTGCTGACGACACCGACGACATCGACGACGACCTCGACGACTACGACGACGACGAGCCCCGCAGCTTCGGCGCGACCATCCTGGCCGGCATCAAGGAGCTCGTCATCGTCGTCGTCCTCGCGATGGCGCTCTCCTTCGTGGTCAAGACGTGGCTCTTCCAGGCCTTCTACATCCCGTCGGGCTCGATGGAGAACACCCTCGTCAAGGACGACCGCGTCATCGTCAGCAAGCTGACGCCCGGACCCTTCGACCTCAAGAGGGGCGACGTCGTCGTCTTCGAGGACCCGGGCGTGCCCACCCCCTGGCTCGGCGACCTCAGCGGCCAGCGCAGCAACGTCGGCGGGCCCTTCCACGACGCCCTCGTGTTCGTCGGGCTGCTGCCCGAGGACTCGGAGAACCACCTCATCAAGCGCGTCATCGGGCTACCCGGCGACCACGTCCAGGCTGACGGCGACACCGGCAAGATCAAGGTCAACGGCGTCGAGATCACCGAGCCTTACGTCAAGCCGGGCGACTACCCGAGCGAGGGCAAGAAGTTCGACATCACCGTGCCGGCCGGCCGTATCTGGGTCATGGGCGACCACCGCAGCGACTCCTCCGACAGCCGGTGGCACGACGACGGCACCGGAGCCACCGGTTCCGTGCCGATGGACAAGATCGTGGGCCGCGCCCTGTTCGTCGTGTGGCCCATCGACCACGTGACGTGGCTCGGCGTGCCCGAGCGCACCTTCTCGCAGGTGCCGACGGCCACGACGCCGTCGACCAAGCCGACGGGCAAGGCCACGACCAACCCGCGCCCCACCGGCACGCCGGCCGCGTCGACGACGAAGGCCGGCTGATCGGCAGCCCCGGCACCATGGCACGACCTGCATCGTCCACGAAACCCTCACTGCGGGTCGAGCGCGCCCTGCAGCGCTCCGGCCACCGTCTGCTCGCCGGCATGGACGAGGTCGGCCGCGGAGCGCTCGCCGGCCCGGTCAGCGTCGGGGTCGTCGTCATCGACGAGACCGTCCGGTCGGCGCCGATCGGGGTCAAGGACTCCAAGCTGCTCACCGAGAAGGCCCGCACGGTGCTCGTGCCCCGCATCCAGCGGTGGGCCGTGGCCTATGCAGTCGGTCACGCGAGCGCCGACGAGATCGACGAGATCGGCATCATGCGGGCGCTGCGGCTGGCCGGTACACGGGCCCTGGGCGCCCTCGGGGTCGTGCCTGACCTCGTCATCCTCGACGGCAACCACGACTGGCTCACGGCGCCGGCGGAGGTCGGGCTCTTCGCCTTCGCCGACGACGCCGGCCCGACGACCCCGCCGGTGACCACGATGGTCAAGGCCGACCTGAAGTGCTCGTCAGTAGCGGCGGCCAGCGTGCTCGCGAAGGTCGAGCGGGACCAGATGATGGTGGCCCTCTCGGCGGACCACCCGGCCTACGGTTGGTCGCTCAACAAGGGCTACTCCGCGCCCGAGCACATGGACGCCCTCGCCCGCCTCGGCCCGTGCGAGCTGCACCGTCGCTCGTGGCGCCTGCCCGGCGTCTACGTGGAGGAGCCCGACGAGGTGTTGAATGAGGGCACGGAGAACCTCGCTCCGGTGCCCACCACGGCAGAGCAGACAGGGACGGCGATCAGGTGAGTTCGGAAGATCTCGAGAAGTACGAGACCGAGATGGAGCTCCAGCTCTACAAGGAGTACCGCGACGTCGTCGGCCTCTTCACGCACGTCGTCGAGACCGAGCGCCGTTTCTACCTCGCCAACTCCGTCGACGTGAAGGTGCGCAGCGACGGCGGGGAGGTGTTCTTCGACGTGACGATGGCCGACGCCTGGGTGTGGGACATCTACCGGCCGGCGCGGTTCGTCAAGAACGTCCGGGTCGTGACGTTCAAGGACGTCAACGTCGAGGAGCTGCCCAAGCCCGACATCAAGCTCCCGGAGAGCGGCGACTTCAGCTGACGCCCGGCCGCGAGGCCGCGTCGTCCACACCCCCTCACCGATGGCGTATGCCGTCCACAGCCTCGCGCGGACGGGTGTCCGCGGTGACCCGGCGGCGCGAGAGTGGCCGCCATGGACCTCTCCACCCGCGCCCTCGGCGACTACGGCGAACGACTCGCGTGCCGCTACATGCTCGCGCAGGGACTCACGGTCATCGACCGCAACTGGCGGTGCGTGCGCGGTGAGATCGACGTCGTCGCCCGCGACGGCCGCGAGCTCGTGGTCTGCGAGGTCAAGACCCGCACGACCGAGGCCTACGGGGCGCCGTTCGAGGCGGTGACGTGGAGCAAGCAGCGGCGCCTGCGACGGCTCGCCGGGCTGTGGCGCGACGACCACGTCGACCTGGCGCGGGGTCTCTCGTTGCGCATCGACGTCATCTCCATCCTGCGGCCGCGCGCAGGTCGGGCGCGCCTCGAGCACCTCAGGGCGGTGTGCTGATGGGACTCGGTCGCACCCGGTCGGTCGGGCTGCGGGGCGTGCACGGGTTCGTCGTCGACGTCGAGGCCCACGTGACCCAGGGCCTGCCCGGTTTTGCGATCAGCGGCCTGGGCGACTCGGCCGTCAAGCAGTCCTCGGACCGGATCAAGGCCGCGGCCGCGCTCATCGAGAAGATGCCGGTGAGCCAGCGTCGGGTCACCGTCAACCTGTCACCGGCGGGGGAGCGCAAGGTCGGGACGGGCTTCGACCTCGGCATCTTCATCGCCGTCGCTGCGGCGATGGAGCTCGTCAAGGTCGGCGTCGTGCGCGATGTCGTCCACATCGGCGAGGTCGGCCTCGACGGGACGGTGCGCCCGGTCCCCGGGGTGCTGCCCCTCGTGCGCGCGGCCTCCCTCGTCGGCGTCCGGCACGTCGTCGTCCCGGTCGCCAACGCCGGGGAGGCCCGCCTCGTCTCCGGGGTGCACGTGCACCCGGTGGCCGACGTCACGGAGCTGGTCCGACGCTACGACGCGCTCGGGAAGGGACGCGGTGTCGAGGAGGTGCCGGTGCCCCCGGTCGCTCCGCCACCGCCGGACCCGGTGCGCGACCTCAGCGAGGTCGTCGGTCAGGCCGACGCCAAGCTCGCGCTCGAGATCGCTGCGGCCGGAGGCCATCACCTGCTGTTCGCCGGTCCGCCCGGGGCGGGCAAGACGATGCTGGCCGAGCGGCTGCCGGGACTGCTGCCTGCGCTCGGCGAGGCCGAGTCGATGGAGGTCACGGCGATCCACTCGGTGCTCGGCACCCTCGGGTCCGGGCAGGACGCCCGACTCATCTCCAGGCCCCCGTTCGTGGCACCCCACCACGGGGCGTCGCAGGCGGCCGTCATCGGTGGCGGCTCCGGACGCATCCGCCCCGGCGCGATCACCCAGGCCCACCACGGAGTCCTCTTCCTCGACGAGACGCCGGAGTTCGACAAGAGCGTCCTCCAGTCGTTGCGCACGCCGCTCGAGCGCGGGTCGGTCTCCATCGCACGGGCACAGGAGACGGTCACCTTCCCGGCTCGGTTCCAGCTCGTCCTGGCCGCCAACCCCTGCCCGTGCGGCAACGGGTGGGGGAAGGGCCTGGACTGCACGTGCACCCCGCTCATGCGCCGCTCCTACTTCGGCAAGCTCAGCGGGCCGCTGCTCGACCGCGTCGACCTCCAGGTGCACGTGCAGCCCCCGGGGCTGTCGATGGCGGGAGCGCAGGCGGGGGAGTCCACGGCCTCGGTGGCGGCGCGGGTCACCGCCGCCCGAACAGCACAGGGGGAGCGCTGGCGGGAGGTCCTCGAGCGCCGCCGCGGGGTCAACGCCGACGTGCCGGGCTCGGTGCTGCGGGGCCGGCCGTGGCGCCTTCCCAGCACGGCGACCTCCACGCTCGACCGTGCGCTCGAGCGGGGAGCGCTCAGCCTGCGCGGCTACGACCGTACGCTGCGGTGCGCGTGGACCATCGCCGACGTCATGGGTCTCCAACGGCCCGGGCTTGAGCAGGTCGACCTCGCACTGTCCCTGCGTCACCGGGCCGGGGTCGCCGCATGAGGACGAGGAGGCCCCGCCGGCGCGTGGCCGCAGGCCACCCCACGAACGACACGCAGGAGGTGTCCGATGGACGCTGACCGGTTTGCCCGGGCGGCACTGTCGCGGCTCGCGGAGCCGTGCGACAGGGAGGTTCCCGGCCTCGTGGCGCAGCTGGGCTCCGTGGAGACACTCGAGCGCATCCGGGCCGGTCGGGGGACCCTGGCCCGTTTCGCGGCGCGGCTCGCCGTGCTCGACACCGAGCGCGACCTCGACATCGCAGCCAAGGTCGGGGCGCGGGTCGTCGTGCCCGGCGACGACGAGTGGCCCGAGCGGCTCGGCCAGATCTCCATCCCGCCCTACTGCCTGTGGGTGCGCGGTCCGCTCGACCTCGCGGAGACCGTCGAGCGATCCGTCGCCGTCGTCGGCTCGCGTACTGCCACCGCCTACGGTGAGCAAGTGGCCGCCGACATCGCCGCCGGTCTGTGCCAGCGGGGATGGGCCGTCGTGTCCGGGGCGGCCTTCGGCATCGACGGCAGCGCCCACCGCGGGGCCCTGGCCGTCGACGGCGCCACGGTCGCGGTGCTGGCCGGTGGGGTCGAGCGGCCCTACCCGTCAGGGCACGCCGCCCTCATCTCGCGGATCGCGCGGGACGGGCTGGTGGTCGCCGAGGTGGCGCCGGGGTCGGCCCCCATGAAGTCACGGTTCCTGGCGCGCAACCGGCTCATCGCCGGCATGACGCGCGGCACGGTCGTCGTCGAGGCCGACCTCCGGTCGGGCTCGCGCAACACCGTCAAGCACGCGATCGAGGCCGGGCGCCACGTCGGTGCCGTTCCCGGCCCCGTCACGTCGATGACCTCGTCCGGATGCCACCAGGAGATCCGTGACGCGAGAGCCGTGCTCGTCACCAGCGCCGAGGAGGTCATCGACCTCGTGGGCGACCTCGGCGACGACGCCCACGAGCCGGCCCGTGGCCCGGTGCTGCCCGGCGACGATCTCCCGCAGCTCGACGCCCTCGTCCTCGAGGCCGTGCCCTTCCGCTCCGGCCTGACGCTCGATGCCATCGTCCGGCAGGTGGCGCAGGCGCCACTCGTCGTCAGGGCGGCACTGGGCCGCCTCGAGCGGCTCGACCTCGTCGGCGAGTCCGCGGGCACGTGGCGCAAACGACCGCAACGTCGTCAGCTCCCGCTCGGATGAGCACTCGATCCCTCGGTGAGGGCGGGCGTCGCGGCGCGGCGCTTGCCAGGGGGCGGCCGGTTTGCGATGGTGCGGGAGTGACGGATGTGGTGGAGGGCTCCGACGTGCTCGAGCGGCACGCCGAGCTGCTGCACGCCTACTCCCGCCACCTCGGGGCCGAGCGGGGACGGTCCGTGCACACCCGACGCGCCTACCTCGGTGATGTCCGGCACCTGCTTTCCTTCGCGGCTGCACGGGGCATCGACGAGATCGGCGACCTGCGCATCGGTGACCTCCGATCCTGGCTGGGCAGCCAGGCCGACGCGGGCGCCGCGCGTGCGACCATCGCCCGCCGGGCCGCCTCGGCGCGGACGTTCCTGCGGTGGGCCGAGCACACCGGCCGGATCGCGACCGATCCCTCTCTGCGCCTCGTCGCACCGAAGCGCCACGCGAGCCTGCCGGGGGTCCTGCGCCAGGGGGAGGCGACCGAGCTGCTCGACCTCGCCGCCGTCCGTGCCGACGACGAGGACCCGATCCACGTGCGCGACCGGGCGGTGCTCGAGCTGCTCTATGCCAGCGGCATCCGCGTGGGCGAGCTCGCGGCCCTCGACATCGACGACGTGGACCTGGCGCAGGGCGTCGTGCGCGTGATGGGCAAGGGGGCCAAGGAGCGGATCGTGCCCTTCGGCGCCCCGGCCGGACGCGCGATCGAGAGCTGGCTCGCGGTGCGCTCCCGCCTCGTCGGTGAGCACTCCGGGCCGGCGCTCTTCCTCGGCCGGCGCGGTCGCCGCGTCGACGCACGACAGGTGCGATCGGCTGTCCACGAGCTGCTCTCGCACCTGCCCGACGCCCCCGACCTCGGTCCGCACGGCCTGCGCCACAGCGCCGCCACGCACCTGCTCGAAGGCGGGGCGGACCTGCGCATGGTCCAGGAGATCCTCGGGCACGCCAGTCTCGCGACGACCCAGATCTACACCCACGTCTCGGTCGAGCGGCTGAGGCGCAGCTACGAGCAGGCCCACCCCCGGGCCTGAAGCGGCACCCCCGGCTCCGTGGACGGATGTGCGCCTTCGCCATGGTCGACGAGATCCGGACGGTCAGGGGAGGGGTAGCAGGATGACTCTCGCGCGGCCCACGAACGACAGCGGGTCGAGGTAGGTCTCACCGCGCAGCACGCCCCAGTGCACGCAGGTCTTCGGGGCACAGTGGCCGGCAGTGGAGGTGACCTCGCCGATCCGACCACCTCGCGCCACTGCAGTTCCCACGGCAGGTGCTCCAGCCACGGGCTCGAAGGTGCTGCGCAGTCCGCCCTCGTGGGTCACGACCACCACGGCGCGACCCGCGACCACCCCGGACCAGGACACGCGTCCGGCGGTCGGTGCGGTGACGAGCTGCCCGACGGAGGCGGAGAGGTCCACGCCGCGGTGACCGGGCAGCCAGGGCTGGTCGGGCGGGTCGAACCGCCGCACCACCTCGGGGTCCGGTTCCAGCGGCCAGACCCACCCGTCGCTGGCCGCCTGGCGGACGACCCGCGAACCACCCGCGGTGCCGGGGACGAGGGGAGCGGACGGAAGGGCGCCCGCACTCGTCACCGATGCGGCGGCGAGGACGGCACCCAGGAGGGTTGACCCGATCGACATGACGCCATGCTCGTCTGCGTCCGGACCCGTCGGCACCGTCCCCGGACGACCTGTGGAGAAGAGACGGTCCGGGCGGGGACCTGTGGAGAAGAGACGGTCCGGGCGGGGACCTGTGGACGGCAGCCGGCGTGGAACAGCTGGGGCGGTGGGCACCCGACCTGGGGTGGTGGGGCCGCTCGAGCTGGTCGGCGGTGCTCAGCCGCCGGAGGACGGGCGCGCGCCGGCGGCGGCGAGGCGGCGGCTCGCCTCGAGCAGGACCTCGTCCCGCTTGCAGAACGCGAAGCGCACCAACGTGCGCGCCGCGTCCTGGTCGTCGTGGAAGACCGACACGGGAACCCCCACCACCCCGGCGACCTGCGGCAGCCGGCGCGCGAACTCCAGGCCGTCGACCGCGCCGAGGGGCGCCGCGTCGGCGATGACGAAGTACGTGCCGGACGGGCGGGCGACCTGCAGTCCGGATGCCTCGAGCGCGGTGCACAGCAGGTCACGCTTGCCCTGCAGCGAGTCGCGCAGGCCGGCATACACCTCGTCGCCGAGCCCGAGGGCGAGGGCCACGGCAGGCTGGAACGGCCCCGATGCGACGTACGTGAGGAACTGCTTGACAGTGCGGGCCGCCGCGACGGCTTCGGCCGGCCCGGACAGCCAGCCGACCTTCCACCCCGTGGCCGAGAACGTCTTGCCTCCCGAGCTGATCGTGATCGTCCGGTCGGACATCCCCGGCAGCGTCGCCATCGGCACGTGCACCGCGTCGTCGAAGACGAGGTGCTCGTAGACCTCGTCGGTGACGACCCAGGCGTCGTGCTCGCGGGCCAGGGCCGCGATGAGCTCGAGCTCGGCACGCGTGAAGACCTTGCCGGTCGGGTTGTGGGGCGTGTTGAGGAGCACGAGACGGGTGCGCGAGCTGAAGGCTGCCCGCAGCGAAGCCTCGTCGACGGCGAAGTCCGGGAAACGCAGCACCGACGTACGGCGAGTGGCGCCGGCGAGGGCGATCGTGGCGGCATACGAGTCGTAGTAGGGCTCGAAGGTGACGACCTCGTCGCCGGGCTCGCAGAGCGCGAGGACGACCGACGCGATGGCTTCCGTCGCACCCGCGGTGACGAGCACCTGCGAGGAGGGGGCGAGCGCGATCCCGTAGAAGCGCTCCTGGTGGTTGGCGACCGCCTCGAGCAGCTCGGGGACGCCGGGGCCGGGCGGGTACTGGTTGCGACCGCCGTCGATGGCGGCCTTGGCCGCCTCGAGCATCTCGCGGGGGCCGTCGGTGTCGGGGAAGCCCTGCCCGAGGTTGATCGCGCCGGTCCGGGTCGCGAGCGCCGACATCTCGGCGAAGATCGTGGTCCCGAAGGGCTGCATGCGCGAGATCAGCGGCGAGCTCATGGCCACGAGCGTAGTCACGTGCCAGAGCCCCCGCCGGGGCACGTGGCGGGGGCTCCGACGTCTCGCGGTGGCTGTGGAGGGGTCAGTGCCGCGGGACGTGAGTGGAGATCCCACCCGGTCAGGGGGTCCGTGTGGGATCTCCACCCACACCATCGCGGTTCGGGCGAAAGCGTTACGCCCTGGGCAGGATCAGACGAAGAGGGCGTATGCCGCAGCGCCGGCTCAGGAGCCGGCAGCCGCACCCAGCCCGCAACCGGTGACGCGGTAGAGCGTGTAGTCCCCGTCGGTGCGGACGGGCTCGACGCCCTCGACGTGCGCGAGGTCGGCGAGGCCGGACGACCGCTCGGGCCGGTCGAGCCAGTAGACGTGGGTGGAGTCGACGGCCCAACGGATGTCGTGCCGCGCCATGGCCTCGCACACGTCGGGGCGGTTCGCCATGTCGTCGAAGCCGGTGCCGATGACGATCTCGTCGCCCGTCGTCGGGATCGGGATGGACCGGTAGAGGGTGTTGGTCCCGAAGAGCGCCCACATGAGCGGCGACCCGTTCTCGGGGCGGCCCACCACGCCCTGGCCGGCCGGGACGAGCGACGCGAGGCGACGCAACGAGTCCTGACCCTCGAACGAGAGGATGACCCGTTCGGGGGCGGTGGGGCGGAAGAAGCCGCTGAGCATGCGGCTTCGGGTGGCACCGTTGAGCCCGAGCGTGAGGAGCGGGATCACGAGCACCGCGACCAGCCCGACGGCGACCGGACGTGACCCGAGCGCCGGCACCTTGCGCAGCAGCTCGCGCAGGGCGGGGGCGGCTGCTGCCACGAGGACGACGCCGGGGACCGCCGCGAGCGAGGCCAGGCGGACCTTGTCGTTGTACCAGTAGCCGGTGACGAGCGAGGTCCACGAGAACGTCGACGACGCCGCCATGACGAACAGCAGCACGCACGCACCCCACATGGCCACGACCGGCAGGGCGGCTCGGGCGCGCAGGGCGATCCAGCCGATCCCGAGGGCGATGAGCAGCATGAGGCCCCACAGCACGTCGGGGACCTGCAGCCGTCCGCCGACGACCTCGACGAGCGCGGTCCAGACGGGGACGCGGTCCTTCCACTCGTACGACTGGGTCGAGGCGAGCTGGGCCGAGACGACGGGAGCGGCCACGAGGCCGACGACGCCGACGACCGCGACGATCGCGAGGTCCCGCGCGACGACCAGCCAGGGGAGGTGGCCGAGCCAGCCGGCGCGCAGGCGTGCGGTCACGAACCACACGAGCGCGAACACGACGAGGGCCACGAGGGCGTTGGGCTGGATGAGCGCGAGACCCGGCATCGCGGCGACGAAGCCGAGCCACTGCCCGATCCGCTTCGAGCGTGCGGCCTGGAGCATGAGGGCGAGGGCGCCCGGCGTCAGGGCCGTGGCCATGAGGTTGGGCCACAGGACGCCCCAGCCGAGGAGGATCGTCGGGAAGGCGATGAAGGCGGCGGAGGCGAACCCCGCGGCATACGTCACGAGGCGCGAGGTGCCGAGCGCGTGCCGCACGAGCGCCACGCAGCCGATGGGCCAGACGAGCGCCGCGAGCACGATGGTCGCGACGTTCGTGCCGGGGAGCACGTCGGCGAGCCCGGGCAGCAGGCCGGTCGCGACCCACGAGTGGAAGCCGTTCGGGTAGAACGTCGGGTTGGCGATCGAGAAGTTGCCGGTCTCGAGGAAGGTCTTGATCCGGCTGAGGTGGTAGACGGCGTCGGGCGAGTCGACGAGCTCGTCCGGGCGCCCCATGGCCGGCAGGATCGTCGCGAGCGCGAGCACCGCGCCGATGACGACGGCCACGACGGCGTCGGGACGTGGACGGCCCAGGAGGCGACGGGTGGCGCCGAGGTCGGGGTCGTGCCGGCCGAAGAGGCGCATCCCCACCCACGCGACGGCCACCGTCACCGTCGTCACCACGAGCAGTGGCAGCAGCCCCCAGCGCACACCGGCCCGCTGGGCGACCGTCGCGGACGCGGCGATGAGACCGGTCGAGACGGCGGGGGAGACGGCCAGTGCCTCGAGGCCACGGGCACCCAGCGCCCGCACGACGAGCCAGCCGGGCAGGAACAGCACGACCGAGAGGACGACGAAGGTCGGGACCGTCTCAACCCAGTGCGCCATGCGGGCCATTGTGTCGGGTCGCCACGATTTCTCCACCACCAGGGTCAGGACGTACGATGGTCGGCGGTCACGTGTGCTTGTCGCACGGGACCGTAATTCGCGCGTCTTCTGCCGGTCCGCCGGACCGGGTCGCACCACGGCAGTCCCCATCGTTCGCGGTGGGGCGGGGTGCGTCAGGCGCCAGGAGTGAGGTCGTATGCCGCCCGCCGGGTCACGTGCTCCACGTGACCGCAGGGCGACGGCGCCCACGCACAACTGACAACACGACACAAGGGAGAACACGGCATGGCCGTCGTCACCATGCGCCAGCTCCTCGAGAGCGGCGTCCACTTCGGGCACCAGACCCGTCGCTGGAACCCCAAGATGAAGCGCTTCATCATGACCGAGCGCAATGGCATCTACATCATCGACCTGCAGCAGTCGCTGACGTACATCAACAACGCCTACGAGTTCGTCAAGGAGACCGTCGCCCACGGCGGCAGCATCCTCTTCGTCGGCACGAAGAAGCAGGCCCAGGAGCCCATCGCCGAGCAGGCGACGCGCGTCGGCATGCCGTACGTCAACCACCGCTGGCTCGGTGGCATGCTCACCAACTTCCAGACGATCTCCAAGCGCCTCACGCGCCTCAAGGAGCTCGAGGAGCTGAACTTCGACGACGTGGCCGGCTCGGGCTACACGAAGAAGGAGCTGCTCATCCTCAAGCGCGAGATGATCAAGCTCGAGAAGACCCTCGGCGGCATCCGCACGATGGCCAAGGTCCCCTCGGCCGTCTGGATCGTCGACACGAAGAAGGAGCACCTCGCGGTCGACGAGGCCCGCAAGCTTGGCCTGCCGGTCATCGCGATCCTCGACACGAACTGCGACCCCGACGAGGTCGACTACAAGATCCCCGGCAACGACGACGCGATCCGCTCCGTCACGCTGCTGACCCGGGTCATCGCCGACGCCGTCGCCGACGGTCTCGTCCAGCGTTCCTCCGGCAAGTCCGGTGGCGACGCGCAGGCCGAGGAGCCCCTGGCCGAGTGGGAGCGCGAGCTCTACGCCGACGCGGCTGCGACGACCGAGGCTCCGGCCGGTGCCGCCGAGATCGACGCCGCCGAGGCCGCTGCCGAGGCGCCGGTCGAGACCCCCGTCGAGACGCCGGCCCCCGAGGTCGCCGCCGAGATCGCGGTCGACGCCCCCGTCGAGGCCCCCGTCGAGGCCCCCGTCGAGGCTGCTGCCGAGACCCCTGCCGCTGACGCGACGGCCGGTGCCGAGAAGGCCTGACGGCCTTCCGCACCTGCCCGACCCAGCTGACACACGAGTCAATCTCCACTGACGAAAAGAGCGATACAGAGCATGGCGAACTACACCGCCGCTGACATCAAGGCGCTGCGCGAGCAGACGGGCGCCGGCATGATGGACGTCAAGAAGGCGCTCGACGAGGCCGACGGCGACCGCGCCAAGGCCATCGAGATCCTTCGCGTCAAGGGCCTCAAGGGCGTCACGAAGCGTGAGGGCCGCTCGGCCTCCAACGGTCTCGTGGCGGCCTCGGCCACCGACGGCGTCGGCACCCTCGTCGAGGTCAACTGCGAGACCGACTTCGTCGCGAAGGGCGAGAAGTTCATCGCCCTGGCCGACCAGGTCCTCACGCAGGCCGTCGCCGCCGGCGCCACCGACGCCGACTCGCTCCTCGCGAGCACGCTCGATGACGGCAAGACCGTCAAGGAGCTGCTCGACGAGGCCAACGCCACCATCGGCGAGAAGATCGAGGTCCGTCGCGTGGCGCGCCTCGAGGGCGACAAGGTCGTGTCCTACCTCCACAAGACGAGCCCCGACCTGCCTGCGCAGATCGGCGTCCTCGTCGCGCTCCAGGGTGGCGACGAGTCCGTGGGCCGCGACGTCGCGATGCACATCGCGGCGTTCAGCCCGACCGTCCTGACGCGTGACGAGGTCCCGGCCGAGACGGTCGAGAACGAGCGTCGCGTCGCCGAGGCCACGGCCAAGGAGGAGGGCAAGCCGGAGGCCGCCCTTCCCCGCATCATCGAGGGTCGCGTCAACGGCTTCTTCAAGGAGAACGTCCTGCTCGAGCAGGCGTTCGCCAAGGACGCCAAGAAGACCGTCGGCAAGGTGCTCGAGGAGGGCGGCGCCACGGCGACGTCCTTCGCGCGCTTCCGCGTCGGCCAGTGAGGTCCTGACCTCCCTCGTAGCGCAGCAGCACGCGTAGCGCAGAACCCGCGCATCACGACGACGTATGCCGGTCGCCCCCTCGGGCGGCCGGCATCGTCGCGTCCCGGGGCCCTTTCGGGCCCGTCCCGGACGCGTCCCGAAGAGGAGCACCATGAGCACCCACACCGACATCGACCTCGAAGGCGCCGTCGCGGCCGTCGACGACGGCCCGCTGACCGTCTCGATCACGCGCCGGGTGGCGCCGCAGGACGAGCTGCTCATGCAGGCCTGGGTGCACGCCGGCACCTCGATGGCCGAGCGGTTCGAGGGCTTCCTCGGCGCCGGCTGGGTGCGTTCCGGCAGCGAGGACTGGCACATGCTCTACCGCTTCGACTCGCGCGAGCACCTCGACGCGTGGGAGCGCTCGCCCGAGCGGATCCGCTGGTTGCGCTCGGCGGCCGACCTCGTCGAGCACCGTCGGACGGAGTACCGCACCGGCATCGAGGGCTGGTTCGACGAACCCGCGTCGTCGGCGGTGCACGAGCCGGGCCCGGCCACGCCGCCGAGGTGGAAGCAGGCGAGCGTCATCTGGGTCGCGTTCTTCCCGACGAGCCTCGCCCTGACCTACCTGCTCTCGCCCTTCAGCGCCGGGTGGCCGGTGGTCCTGCGCGTCCTTGTGACAACCGTGCTCGCGACGCCGTGGATGACCTATGTCCTCTTGCCTTTCGTGACGCGGCTGTTCGGCCGGTGGCTGAAGGGCAGCTGACGCCTGTTCGTCCGGATTTCCTTGTGAGGCAAGCCTTTGTCTCGCACGTCACACGCTCGTTGTCTGGTGGCTCACAGCGCTCCTGATACCCATGGGGGTACCTTCGGAGCATGACCACCACCATGAGGTCACTCGTGGTTCTGGGAGCGGGCACGGCCGGCACCATGGTCGTGAACAAGCTGAGGCACCGCCTCCCCACCACCGAGTGGCGTATCACCGTCGTCGACAAGGACGACGTCCACGACTACCAGCCGGGCTACCTCTTCCTGCCGTTCGGGCTCATCGAGCCGGAGCAGGTCAGACGCAGCAGGCACGCCCTCATCGCGGACGGCGTCGAGCTCGTGCTCGGCGACGTCGACCGCGTCGACCCGCAGGCCCGCGAGGTCTCGCTCGTCGACGGGCGCACGCTGGGCTACGACGAGCTCGTCATCGCCAGCGGCACCTCGGCCCGTCCCGACCAGACGCCGGGGATGCTCGGACCGGAGTGGCACCGGAGCGTCGGCGAGTTCTACACCTACGAGGGTGCCCTGGCGCTGCGCGACTCCCTCGCCGGCTTCTCGGGAGGCCGTCTCGTCGTCCACGTCACCGAGATGCCGATCAAGTGCCCCGTGGCGCCGCTCGAGTTCACCTTCCTGGCCGATGACCACCTGCGCCGCCGGGGCCTGCGCGACCGCACCGAGATCGTCTTCGTCACGCCCCTGGACGGCGCCTTCACCAAGCCGGTCGCGAGCCGCGAGCTCGGGCACCTGCTCGCCGACAAGGGGATCACGGTCGAGACCGACTTCATGGTCGAGCACGTCGACCAGGAGCGCCGGGTCCTCGTGTCCTACGACGAGCGGGAAGTCGCCTACGACCAGCTCGTGACGATCCCGCTCAACATGGGCGCCGACTTCGTGGCGCGGTCGGGCCTCGGGGACGAGCTGAACTACGTGCCCGTCGACAAGCACACGATGCTCTCCAGCGTGCACCCGTCGATCTTCGTCCTCGGCGACGCGAGCAACATCCCGACGTCGAAGGCCGGGTCGGTCGCCCACTTCTCGGTCGAGGTGTTCGTGGAGAACTTCCTCGAGCACATCCAGGGCAAGCCCATGACGCACTCGTTCGACGGGCACGCGAACTGCTTCGTCGAGTCCGGCGGCGGCAAGGCGATGCTCCTCGACTTCAACTACGACACCGAGCCCCTGACCGGCACGTTCCCGCTGCCGCGCCTCGGCCCGATGACGCTGCTCAAGGAGTCGCGCGCCAACCACATCGGCAAGCTCGCGTTCCGCCACATCTACTGGAACCTCCTGCTCCCCGGACGACCCCTCGGCCTGCCCGCGCAGATGTCGATGGCGGGGAAGGTCCCTGCCGCCTGAGCTGGAACAGATACAGACAAGGAGCGCACCATGCCCACCACGACGATCGCCGGCCATGCCGTCGAGGTCAACGACGAGGGCTTCCTGACCCACCCGGACCAGTGGTCCGACGAGCTCGGCACCGAGCTCGCGCGGCTCATCGGCATCGAGCTGACCGACGACCACTGGAAGCTCGTCCACTTCCTCCGTGACGACTTCGCACACCAGGGCGAGACCGCCACCCTCCGCAGGGTGAGCACCCAGACCGGCACCCCCATCAAGTCCCTCTTCGACCTCTTCCCCGGCAAGCCGGCCAAGAAGATGGCCTACGTCGCGGGGCTCCCCAAGCCGAAGGGATGTGTGTGATGACCAGCCAGACCACCGAGACCGCACCGTTCGTGCCGTCGTTCGACGCGCCGGAGTCGCAGGGTCGCAAGCTCGCGATCATCTGCAGCAAGGGCAACCTCGACATGGCCTACCCGGGTCTCATCCTCGCCAACGCCGCTCTGGGGGAAGGGGTCGAGACGCACCTGTTCTTCACCTTCTGGGGCTTCGACATGATCAACAAGAAGACCTCGGGCGAGCTGAAGTTCACGATGCTCGGCAACACCGCCACGCACATGCCCCAGGGCCTGGGTGGCATCCCCGGGATGACGCACCTCGCCACCTCGCAGATGAAGAAGGCCATCGCCGACCTCGATGTCCCCGAGGTCCCCGAGTTCCTCGACCAGATCGTCGCCTCGGGCGGTCACCTGTGGGCCTGTCGGATGTCGGCGGACATGCAGCACCTGTCGGAGAAGGACCTGCGTGACGACGTCGAGGGCATCATCTCGGCCTCGGACTTCATCGAGCTGACGGAGGGCGCGCAGCTGCTCTTCATCTGAGCCGCCGTGGGGTGGCGAGTCGGCCGGGCCGGTGTGGGCCCGGTCGACCTTCACACGATCTCCACACGTCGCACCCTCGCCGCCCGCGTGGCCGCTCCTAGGCTCGGGGGCATGAACCAGGGGTATGCCGTACCGTCGTCGAGCGCCGCCGCTCAGACCCTCCTCGTCGTCGAGGACGATCCGACGATCAACCAGGCGGTCACCGATCGCCTTGTGGCCGAAGGCTTTCGAGTGATCCAGGCCTTCGACGGACCGGGCGCGGTCGCCGCTCACGGCGAGTACGCACCCGACCTCGTGGTCCTCGACCTCATGCTGCCCGGCTTCGACGGCCTCGAGGTGTGCCGTCGCATCCAGGGCGAGCGACCTGTGCCGGTCCTGATGCTCACCGCACGCGCCGACGAGACCGACCTGCTCGTGGGTCTCGGTGTCGGCGCCGACGACTACGTGACCAAGCCGTTCCGGATGCGTGAGGTCGTCGCGCGCATCCGGGCGCTGCTGCGCCGGGTCGACCGCGCTCGTGAGCTCGCCGCGGAGCAGCCCCCGGTGCTGTCCGTGGGCGACCTCACGGTCGACCGGGGGTCACGCCGCGTCACGGCGCGGGGGAGCGAGGTGCACCTGACACCGCTCGAGTTCGACCTGCTCCTGGCCCTCGCCGCCGAGCCCGGCGCGGTGCGTGAGCGGGACGAGCTGATGCGTGAGGTGTGGGGCTGGGCCGACTCCGGGGGCACCCGCACCCTGGACAGCCACGTGAAGTCCCTGCGCGCCAAGGTCGGTGCCGCGCGCGTGCGGACCGTCCACGGCGTCGGCTACGCGCTCGAGACGGGCCATGTGCCGGCGACCCCGGACGACCTCGACGGCACGGACGGGCTGTGAACACCGACCGGCCCCTGGACGGCATCCGCTCGATCAAGGCCAAGCTCGGGCTCCTCGTCGCCGCCAGCATCGTGGCAGCCTCCCTCGTGTCGGTCATCGGCGACCGAGCAGGCGTGCCGGGCTGGTTCACGCTGCCCGTGACGATCGCCGCCGCGCTCGGGGTCACGCAGTGGCTGTCCCGCGGGATGACGTCCCCGCTGCGCGAGATGACCGCCGCGGCGTCGCGGATGGCGACCGGCGACTACTCGCGTCGCGTGACGGCGACGTCGGCCGACGAGGTGGGGGTCCTCGCCGACGCCCTCAACACCATGGCGGCCGACCTCGCCGGCGCGGACCAGCAGCGCCGCCAGCTCGTCGCGACGGTCTCGCACGAGCTGCGGACCCCGCTCGCAGCCCAGCAGGCGCTGCTCGAGAACCTCGTCGACGGCGTCGTCCGTCCCGACGACGCCGTGCTGCGGACCGCCCTGGCGCAGGCCGAACGGCTCGGGACCCTCGTCGGTGACCTGCTCGACCTCAGCCGGGTCGACGGCGGCCGCACGCCTCTCGCCCTCGCCGCGGTCGACGTCCGAGCCCTCGTGGACGGCGCCGTCGCGGAGGCCGGGGTGTCGCGGCGCGGCACGGTCCACGTCGTCGACGTGCCCGACGACCTGATCGTCACGGCGGACGCGGCTCGTCTCGAGCAGGTGCTCGCCAACCTGCTCGACAACGCCGCCCGGCACAGCCCGTCCGGCGGGCGCGTCACCGTGAGTGCGGGCCCCGACGGTCCGGACCGCTGGTGGCTCGTGGTCGCCGACGAGGGCAGCGGCATCCCGCCCGAGCACGTCCACCGCATCTTCGACCGCTTCGGGTCGGGCGACGACGCCGGCGGCGGGACCGGCATCGGGCTCGCCATCGCGAGCTGGGTGTGCGAGCTGCACGGCGGGTCCCTCGCGGCCGTCAGCCCGCCCACGGGGCAGGTGGGCGCGCGCCTCCGCGCCGTCCTCCCGCGGTCCCCGGTCAGCACGCAGGCGTATGCCGTCGAGCGCCCCACCGACGGCGCGGTCCCCACCCGGGTACCGGGCCAGACGACCACCGAGGCACCAGCCGAGACCCCGGCCGAGACACCGGCCGAGACAGCAACCGAGACAGCGACGCCGACAGGCGGCCCGACCGAGGAGACCACCGTGCCTGCACCCGTCCCTGCCGCCGCCGGACCCGACCCTGCCGCGACGACCGGAGGGCCCGGCGCGGCACCGGGCCACACGGCATACGCCCCCGTCCCCGTCGGGGCACCCAAGCCGGTCATCGACTCCATCTTCGGTGACCTGTGGCCCGAGACGGGGCTCGCACCGCAGGTGCGGCTGCTGCTCGTCTGCCTGGGCGTCGGGGTCCTCTCCGCGGTGGTGCTCCCGTACCGCGGGATCGGGGTCGCGCTGTTCGGCGTCCTCGTCGTGGGCGGTGTCGTCCTGTGGCGGACCGCGCGACGTCACTCGGCGCGGTGGACGGTCCTCAGCAGCATCCTCTGCGTCAGCCTCGCCTCCCTCTGCGTGCTGCGGGCCGCGGAGTGGCTCACGGTGGTCGCCGTCATGCTCGGCGTCGTCGTGCTGACGACGGCCCTCACCGACGCCAAGGGACTGCTCTCGCTCTGTGCGGGACTCGCGTCCTGGCCCCTCGCGGCCGTGCGCGGGCTGCCCCTGCTCGGGCGCACCATGTCCGCCACGAGCCGGATCCACGTCGTCTGGCCCATCGTGCGCACCGCGGCCATCTCGCTCGTGGCGCTCGTCGTCTTCGGGGGCCTCTTCGCGTCGGGCGACGCCGTCTTCGGGTCGTGGGCGCAGGCGCTCGTCCCCCACTTCGCGTGGGACGGCCTCACCTTCCGGTTCTTCGTCGGCTTCGTCATGGGCGGCGCCCTCCTCGCCGCCGGCTACGTCGCCCTGAACCCGCCGCGCGTCGAGCGGGTGACCCTGCCCCAGGGGCGCCCTGTCGAGCGGCCCTGGGAGTGGGTCGTGCCGGTCGGGCTCGTCGTCGCGCTGTTCGTCGCGTTCGTCGTGGCCCAGGCTGCCGCCCTCTTCGGAGGTCACGACTACGTCCAGCGGACCACCGGCCTGACGTACGCCGAGTACGTCCACCAGGGCTTCGGCCAGCTGACCGCCGCCACCGTGCTCACCCTCGCCACCGTCGCCCTCGCCGTGCGCAAGGCGCCGCGGTCGACCGCACGGGACCGGCTCGTGCTCCGGGTGGCGCTGGGGGCGCTCTGCGGCCTGACGCTGGTCGTCGTCGCGTCGGCCCTGCACCGCATGGACCTCTACCAGCAGGCCTACGGGTTCACCCTCCTCCGGGTGCTCGTCGACGGGTTCGAGCTCTGGCTGGGCCTGCTCGTCGTGCTCGTCCTCGTGGCCGGGGTCCGGCTCTCCGGGTGGTGGCTGCCGCGGGCCGCGCTCGTGTCTGCCGCGGCCTTCGTGCTCGTCGGCGGCCTGGCCAACCCGGAGGCGTGGGTGGCCCAGCGCAACATCGACCGCTACCAGGCCACCGGCATGCTCGACGGCTCCTACCTCAGGACGCTGGGACCGGACGCGACGCCGACCATCGTGTCGGGTCTGCCCCGCGAGCTCTCGGCCTGCATCGACCTGCCGTCCGCGATCGCTGTCCGCGCCGAGCGCGAGGACCTGCTCTCGTGGAACCTGGGCCGCTCCCGGGAGGCGGGCCTCGACGTCGCCCCGCTCACCCAGCAGGAAGCCAGCCGCTGTCCGGAGCTCATGTCGTCGGTGTCGACGCGCTGAGGCAGGATGGCCGGGTGCGTCGTGACATCGCCGAGCTGTTCGAGCTCGACCCGGCCCTGACCCACCTCAACCACGGCGCGTTCGGGGCCGTGCCCCGGTCGGTCCGTGAGGCCCAGGACCGCGCCCGGACCCGCATCGAGCGGGCGCCCATGCGGGCGTTCCGGGACGACCTGCCCGCGGCCCTGGCGGCCGCACGGGAGTCGGCGGCGGCCTTCCTCGGGGTGCAGCCCGACGGGGCCGCGCTCGTGCGCAACGTCACCGAGGCGGTCGGTGTCGTGCTCCAGGGGCTCGACATCGGTCCGGGGGACGACGTCGTGGTCAGCGACCACGGCTACCTCACGGCAGGGTGGTCTGCCGAGGCGCGGGGAGCGAGGTTGCGCACCGCACGCTTCCCCGTCGACGCGGACCCGGCTGACGTCGTCGCCGCCTTCGCCGCCGCCGTCACCGACCGCACCCGGCTCGTCGTTCTCGACCAGATCACGTCACCGACGGCCCTCGTGCTGCCCGTTGCGGCAGTCGCAGCCGCGGTGGCCCCGGTCCCGGTCCTCGTCGACGCCGCCCACGTGCCGGGGGCACTGCCGGGGCTCGACGTCGAGGCGCTCGGCGTGGCCTTCTGGGCCGGCAACCTGCACAAGTGGGCCTACACGCCACGCGCCGCCGCGACGCTGTGGGTCGCGCCCGAGCACCGTGAGGCCATGCGCCCGCTCGTCACCTCGTGGAGCCATGGTCTGCCCTACCCCGAGCGCTTCGACCTGCAGGGCACCGTCGACCACTCGTCGTGGGTCGCGGTCCCCGACGGCCTCGCCGCCTGGCGCGACCTCGGCGGGTGGGAGCAGGTGGCGCGCAACGCCGACCTCCTCCTCCGCGGAGCCGAGCTCGTGCGAGCCGCGCTCGGCACCCGCGCCGCGCACGGCGGCATACCCTCCGCCCCGTGCCTGCGGCTCGTCGCGCTGCCGCAGGGGGTGGCCGACACGACGGACGCCGCCGAGGCGCTCTGGCAGCAGCTGTATGCCGCCGGCATCGTCGTCCCGCCGGTGGCCTTCGCGGGTCGCGGCTACCTGCGGCTGGCTGCCGCGCCGTACAACGACGAGGACGACTACGCGCGCCTCGCCGCGGCGCTGCCCGGGATCCTCGGCGCCTGACGCCCGATGCGGCCGATGGCCGCGGGGTGTGGAAAGATCGACCGACCGCCGGAACGCTGCCCACGAGGAGGCCCTGCGCCATGACCGATGCCCAGTCGACCCCCTTCCACCGGGTCCTTCTCAAGCTCTCCGGCGAGGTGTTCGGGGGTGGCCGCATCGGCCTCGACCCGGCCGTCGTGGCCGGGATCGCCAAGCAGATCGCCGACGCGGTGCGCGGGGGCGTCGAGGTCGCCGTCGTCATCGGTGGCGGCAACTTCTTCCGGGGCGCCGAGCTCCAGCAGCGCGGCATGGACCGCACGCGCGCCGACTACATGGGCATGCTCGGCACCGTCATGAACTGCCTCGCGCTGCAGGACTTCCTCGAGAAGGAGGGCGTCGAGACCCGGGTCCAGTCCGCTATCGCCATGCAGCAGGTGGCCGAGCCCTACATCCCGCGCCGCGCCATCCGCCACCTCGAGAAGAACCGCGTCGTCATCTTCGGCGCCGGTGCCGGCATGCCGTTCTTCTCCACCGACACCGTCAGCGCGCAGCGTGCCCTCGAGATCAAGTGCGACGCCGTGCTCATCGCCAAGAACGGCGTCGACGGCGTCTACGACTCCGACCCCCGCACCAACCCCGACGCGAAGAAGCTCGAGACGGTCACCTTCCAGGACGCCATCGTCGAGGGCCTCAAGGTCGTCGACGCAGCGGCGTTCAGCCTCTGCATGGAGAACAAGCTGCCCATGGTCGTCTTCGGCATGGAGGGCGCGGGAAACATCACGCGCGCCCTGCTCGGTGAGAAGATCGGCACGCTGGTCACCAACGCCTGAGCCCGGTCGCTGCGCCCGCTGGGCAGCGGCGGCCCGACCGAGAGCACCAGACCCACCACGCAGCACCCCACGACGAGGGACGAGGAATCCAAGAGCCATGATCGAAGAGACGATGTTCGAGGCCGAGGAGAAGATGGACAAGGCCGTCGAGGTCCTCAAGGAGGACTTCGCGGGCATCCGCACCGGCCGCGCCAACCCGGGACTGTTCAACAAGCTGACGGTCGAGTACTACGGGGCCCCCACCCCGCTGCAGCAGCTCGCCTCGTTCCAGAACCCCGAGCCGCGCACCATCCTCGTCATCCCGTTCGACAAGTCGGCGATGCACGAGATCGAGCGCGCCATCCGCGACTCCGACCTCGGTGTCAACCCGAGCAGCGACGGCAACCAGATCCGGTGCGTCATGCCCGAGCTGACCGAGGAGCGCCGCCGCGAGTACATCAAGCTCGCCAACCACAAGGCCGAGGAGGCGCGCGTCTCGGTGCGCAACATCCGTCGCAAGGCCAAGACCGACCTCGACAAGCTCGTCAAGGACGGCGAGGTCGGCGAGGACGACGGAACACGCGCCGAGAAGGAGCTCGACGGGCTCACGAAGAAGCACACCGACCTCGTCGACGTGCTCGTCAAGGCCAAGGAGTCCGAGCTGCTCGAGGTGTGACCTCGATGCTCGACCCGATGATGACGACTGACTCCCCGTCGGACCCCGTGGACCCGGTGCCCACCGAACCGGCCGACGCAGGCGGGGGCGGGCCGCTCGAGCCCGTCCCCTACGACCCGACGCTCGACGACCTCGTCGGCCTCCCCGCCGAGGAGGTCCTGGAGAAGAAGCAGAGCCGGGCCGGGCGCAACCTGCCTGCGGCCATCGGCGTGGGTGTCGGCCTCGGTGTCCTCATCATCGCGACCCTGCTGATCCGCAAGGAGTCGTTCGTCGTCCTCGTGGCGCTCGCCGTCGCCGTCGGCATCTGGGAGCTGCGGGCGGCGCTGCGCAACGCGGGCGTCCACGCACCGCTGGCCCCACCGGTCCTCGGCATGGTCGGCATGCTGTGGGCCGCCTACGTCCACGGGCCGGCCGGTCTGGTCGTGGCCTGGTGCCTGACGTGCCTCGCCGTGGTCCTCTGGCGGGGCACCGGACGGCTCGACGGCGCCGGTCGCGACGTGCTCGGCGGTGTCTTCATCTCGACCTACCCGACGTTCCTCGTCGGCTTCGCGGCGCTGCTCCTCGCCCCGGAGGACGGCGTGGGTCGCGTCTTCGTCTTCCTCATCACGACCGTGTGCAGCGACGTCGGCGGGTATGCGGCGGGCGTCCTCTTCGGCAAGCACCCGATGGCGCCGACCATCAGTCCCAAGAAGTCGTGGGAGGGCTTCGCGGGCTCGGTGCTGCTCTGCGTCGTGGGCGGGTCGCTCACGGTGCACCTGCTGCTCGACCACTCGTGGGTCATCGGGGTGGCTCTCGGCGTGGGTGTCGCCGTCGCCGCGACCGTGGGTGACCTCATGGAGTCCCTCATCAAGCGCGACCTCGGCATCAAGGACATGTCCAACGTCCTGCCCGGCCACGGCGGCGTCATGGACCGCCTCGACTCGCTCGTCGTCGTCGCCCCGATCGTCTGGGCCGTGCTGACGCTCCTGGCCGCCAAGCCGGCCTGACGATGGACCGGGCGCGGCCGGGTCTCGTCACCGGCAGGGTCGCATGAGCAGTCCCTTCTCGCAGGACGGCCGCGTCGCCATCGTGACGGGCGCCGGCAGCCCCAGCGGGATCGGTTTCGCCACCGCACGCCTGCTCGGGCGGCTGGGCGCCCGCGTCGTCGTCGCCGCCACGAGCGACCGCGCACACGCCCGGGCCGCGCAGCTCCGGCGGGATGGCGTCACCGCGAGCGGCCACGTCGGTGACCTCACGGACGAGGCCGCGGCCCAGGACCTGGTCGAGGCCTGCATCGACGAGCACGGCCGGCTCGACGTCGTGGTCGCCAACGCCGGCATGACGAGCACTGCAGACCCCGACACGCTCGGTGGGGACCTCTCCCGCACCGACCCTGACCGCTGGCACCGGTCGCTCGCCCGCAACCTCGACACCGCCTACCTCGTCAGCAGGGCTGCCCTGCCCCACCTGCGGGCCTCCGCTGCCGGCCGTCTCGTCCTCGTCAGCAGCGTGACCGGGGGTGTCATGGCGATGCGCGGTGAGGTCGCCTACGCCACCGCGAAGGCCGGCCTGCTCGGGCTGGCGCGGGCCCTGGCGGTCGACGAGGGTCCGCACGGCATCACGGTCAACGCCGTCGCGCCGGGCTGGGTCGCCACAGGCTCCCAGACCGACGACGAGGCCCGCGACGGGCGAGCGACCCCTCTCGGGCGCTCCGGCACCGCCGACGAGGTCGCTGCCGCCATCGCGTTCCTCGCCAGCCCCGGGTCCTCCTACGTCACGGGCCAGGTGCTCGTCGTCGACGGCGGCAACGGCATCGCAGAGCAACGGTCCCGCCGGCAGGACTGAGCCACGGGCGCCCGGGTCGGGCGGGCGGCATACGCCCCCGGTCCGCGTGGTCGTCGCGTTTTGACTCCACCTGAGAGAATGGTCGGGAGATGACCGATACCCCAGCCCCCGCCTCCCAGGGCGCGCCCGTCGCGCTGCCCGAGCCGACGACCGACCGCCCAGTGCCCGGCCAGCTGACCTTCCAGGCGCCCCGGCGCGGCAAGCCGCCGCGGCACCTCGCGGACTTCTCACCAGCAGAGCGCAAGGAGGCCGTCGAGTCGTTGGGACACCAGGGCTTCCGGGCCAAGCAGCTGTCGACGCACTACTTCGAGCGGCTCGAGGACGACCCCGAGCAGATGACCGACCTGCCCAAGGCCGTGCGGTCCGAGCTCGTCGCCGACCTGCTGCCGACGCTGCTGACGCCCATCGTGCAGCGCGTCGCCGACGACGGCCAGACGATGAAGTACGCGTGGCGCCTGCACGACGGGGCCATCGTCGAGTCCGTGCTCATGCGCTACCCGAAGCGCGTCACCATCTGCATCTCCAGCCAGGCCGGGTGCGGCATGAATTGCCCGTTCTGTGCCACCGGCCAGGCCGGACTCACCCGCAACATGTCGGCGGGCGAGATCGTCGAGCAGGTCGTCTGGGCCGCCCGCGCCCTGCGACGTGGTGAGCTGGCCGGCGGCGGCGACGAGGACCGTGACGAGCCCCTGCGCGTCAGCAACGTCGTCTTCATGGGCATGGGGGAGGCCCTCGCCAACTACAAGGCCTCGATCGGCGCGATCCGGCGCCTCACCGACCCGACCCCCGACGGCCTGGGCATGTCGGCGCGCGGCATCACGATGTCGACGGTGGGGCTCGTCCCCGGCATCGACAAGCTCACGGCCGAGGGCATCCCGGTGACGCTCGCGCTGTCGCTGCACGCCCCGGACGACGAGCTGCGCAACGAGCTCGTGCCGATCAACACCCGCTGGTCGGTCGACGAGGCGCTCGACGCGGCCTACCGCTACTTCGAGGCGACCGGACGTCGCGTGTCGATCGAGTACGCCCTGATCCGCGACATCAACGACCAGGGCTGGCGCGCGGACCTGCTCGGCGAGAAGCTCAACCGGCGGGGGCGTGGCTGGGTCCACGTCAACCCCATCCCGCTCAACCCCACGCCCGGCTCCAAGTGGACCGCGTCACGGCCCGGCGTCGAGCAGAACTTCGTCGAGCGGCTGCGGGCCCACGGCATCCCGACGACGATCCGCGACACCCGGGGCCAGGACATCGACGGGGCCTGCGGCCAGCTCGCCGCCTCGACCGCCTGACACGCGTACGCTGGCGTCGTCGGGTCCCGCCCGGGCTGCGGCGATGTCGTCGGGGCGGCCGGGCGTGGGCCGGCCCACCAGGAGGTTCGTGCATGGTCCAGCTCACTGTCGGTGTCATGGCTCAGTCGCTCAAGGAGAACGAGCATCGACTGCCGTTGCATCCCAGGCACATCCACCGCATCCCTGAGCAGCTGAGACCGGGGATCCTGCTCGAGCGCGGCTACGGCCAGCGGTTCGGCGTGGCCGACGACCAGCTCGAAAGGTTCGTGGGTGGGTTCCGCACCCGTGCGGAGCTGGTGGAGGAGTGCGACGTCATCCTTGCCCCCAAACCCCTGCTCGACGACATCTCCGCCCTACGGGTCGGGCAGGTGCTGTGGGGCTGGCCGCACTGCGTGCAGGACGCCGAGCTGACGCAGGTGGCCATCGACCGGCAGCTGACGCTCATCGCGTTCGAGGCGATGAACCACTGGAACAAGGACGGCTCGTTCAACCTGCACGTCTTCCACAAGAACAACGAGCTCGCGGGCTACGCCTCGGTGCTGCACGCGTTCCAGCTCGCGGGGATCTCCGGCGACTACGGTCCGCACCGTCGTGCGGTCGTCATCGGCTTCGGCGCCACGGCGCGAGGCGCCGTCACCGCCCTCAACGCGCTGGGCGTCGGTGAGGTCGACGTGCTGACGCATCGGCAGAAGGCGGCCGTGGCCTCGCCCATCCACTCCGCCACGATCGTGCACTTCGACACCGACGACACCAAGGCCCGGGCGAGCCATGCGGTGACCGACGACGGCCCGGTGGCGCTGGGGGAGTTCCTGACCGAGCACGACATCGTCGTCAACTGCGTGCTCCAGGACACCGATGCACCGCTGACGTTCATGACCGAGGACGACCTCAAGCGGATGACGCCCGGCAGCCTGGTCATCGACGTGTCGTGCGACGAGGGCATGGGGTTCTCGTGGGCACGGCCCACCACCTTCGACGACCCGACGTTCGTCGTCGGGGACCACGTGCTCTACTACGCGGTCGACCACAGCCCGTCCTACCTGTGGGACGCCGCGACGTGGGAGATCAGCGAGGCGTTGCTGCCCTTCCTGCCGGTTGTCATGGCCGGGCCGGAGGCGTGGGAAGCCACGCCGACGATCCGTCGCGCCATCGAGATCCGCGACGGCGTGGTCCAGAATCCCGCCATCCTGTCGTTCCAGGGCCGTTCACCTCTGCACCCCCACCTGCCGCTGGCCACGTGAGGGGCCGGAGACCGGCTCAGGCCGGCTCGGACCGGTAGGTGCGGCGGTAGGCGAGCGGTGACACGCCGACGGCGGCCGCGAGGTGCTGGCGCAGGGACGCGCTGGTCCCGAAGCCGGCTGCGGCTGCGACCCGGTCGACAGGCAGGTCGGTCGTCTCGAGCAGGTGCCGTGCGCGGTCGACGCGGGCGCGGGCGAGCCAGGTGCCCGCCGTCTCGCCCGTCTCCTCGCGGAAGCGTCGGGTGAAGGTGCGAACGCTCGTCCCGGCGTGGCGGGCCATGTCCGACAAGCCGATCGGCTCGTCGAGGTGCTCGAGCACCCACACCCTGGTCGCCCCGGTGCCGGTGTCGGACTCGTCGGGCACGGGTCGGTCGATGAACTGGGCCTGTCCGCCGGCTCGCCACGGCGCGACGACTGCGCCACGGGCGACGCGGTTGGCTGCCTCGGTGCCGAGGTCAGACCGGAGCACGTGGAGGAGCAGATCGATGCCAGCGGCGTTGCCGGCGGAGGTGAGCACGTCGCCGTGGTCGACGTAGAGCACGTCGGGATCGAGCAGCACCTGCGGGAAGTGGCGGCGGAAGGCGTCGACGTGGCACCAGTGCGTCGTGGCCTCGCGCCCGTCGAGCTTGCCGAGGGCCGCGAGGACGAAGGCGCCGGTGCAGATGGAGAGCCAGCGGGCGTCCGGGCGGGCCGTCGCGGCGAGGGCGTGCAGCTCCTCGGGCAGTGTCCCGGTCTCGACGATGGCGCCGTTGATGCCCGGCACGACGATGGTGTCCGCCTCGGCGAGCGCGGTGTTCGGGTGGGTCGGCAGGACCGCATACCCCGCCGACGTCGTCACGGGCCCGTCGTCGAGCGTCACGAGGCGCACGTCGTAGGGCGGCGCCGCGCTGGTGGGCGGTCCGGGCCAGCCAGGCTCGAGCGCGCCGGCGCGCAGGAACCGGTGGGGGAGCCCGATCTCGAAGGCGATGGCGGTGTCGAGGGCGAGGACCACGACGAGGTGGGGGCGCCCTTCAACGTGTCGCATGGCCAGATTCTTGCACATGATGTCCGTCTGGCCACTCGTTCGACGGCTGACGTATGCCGCAGTCTTGACCGGTGAGCCTCACCGACCGACACTCCGCCTCCGACGAGACCGTCCCGGCCGTCCCGTTGCCCACCGCCGCCCGGCGCCGCATCCACCCGGCGTGGTGGGTGGCGGTCGTCACCTTCCTGACGATCATCGGTGCGGCCGGATTCCGCTCGACCCCGGGCGTGCTCATGACGCCGCTGCACGACGAGTTCGGCTGGCCCATGGGCGTCATCGGCGGTGCCGTCTCCGTCAACCTCGTCCTGTTCGGGCTCGCCGCGCCCTTCTCCGCGGCCCTCATGGAGCGGCTCGGCATCCAGCGCGTCATCGCCGTGGCCCTCGTCCTCGTCAGTGTCGGGTCGCTGTTGCCGGTCTGGATGACGCAGTCGTGGCAGCTCGTGCTGTGCTGGGGCGTCGTCGTCGGGATGGGCACCGGTGCCATGTCGATGGGGCTGGTGGCGACCGTCACGGGCCGGTGGTTCGTCGAACGGCGGGGCCTCGTGACCGGCATCCTCACCGCGGCAGGCGCCACCGGACAGCTCGTCTTCCTGCCGTTCCTCGCCTGGCTCGCTGCCCACCACGGGTGGCGCAGTGCGGCGATCGCCACGTCAGCCGCCGCGCTGACCGTCGTCCCGCTCGTGCTGTGGAAGCTGCACGACCACCCGAGCGTCCTGGGCATCACGGCCTACGGCGCGCCCGCCGGCACGCCCGTGACGCGTCCTCCGCGGCCGACCGGCCACCCCGCCCGACTGGCCGTGGACACGCTGCGCCACGCCGCCCGGACGCGTGTCTTCTGGCTCCTCGCCGGCAGCTTCGCCGTCTGCGGCGCGTCGACCAACGGTCTCGTCGGCACCCACTTCATCCCCGCCGCCCACGACCACGGCATGCCGACGACGACGGCCGCCGGCCTGCTCGCTCTCGTCGGGGTCTTCGACGTCGTCGGCACCATCTTCTCCGGCTGGCTGACCGACCGGGTCGACCCGAGGATCCTGCTCGCCGCCTACTACACCTTCCGCGGTGGCTCCCTCTTCCTGCTGCCGTCGCTCTTCAGCGACGAGATGCACGTCAACATGCTCGCCTTCGTCCTCTTCTACGGCCTCGACTGGGTCGCCACGGTGCCCCCGACGATCGCCCTGTGCCGCAGCGCCTACGGCGAGCGGGCACCGATCGTCTTCGGCTGGGTCTTCGCCTCGCACCAGCTGGGGGCCGCCGCCGCGGCTCTCGGCGCCGGGCTCGTGCGAGACCACCTCGGCGCCTACACGCTCGCGTGGTACGTCGCCGGAGCCCTCTGTCTCACCGCCGCCGTGATGTGCGTCGCGATCACGACCGCTCGTCTGTCAGATGCGTCACCTCGGCGCACGGAGTCTGGCGCGGAGGCGGCCCCGGCGGCACAGTGAGCCCATGAGCGACGGCGCTGCGACGGCATACCAGAGCATCTACGACGCGAGCCTGCGCGACCCGGAGGGGTTCTGGCGCACGGCTGCCGAGGGCATCGACTGGGTGACTCCGCCGTCGCGGATCCTCGACGACTCACGGCCGCCGTTCTACCGGTGGTACCCCGACGCCGAGCTCAACGTGTGCTTCAACGCCGTCGACCGCCACGTCGCCGCGGGGCGGGGTGAGCAGGCGGCCATCCACTACGACTCGCCGGTGACCGGCACCAAGAGCACGATGACGTATGCCGTCCTGCTGGAGCGGGTGCGCGCCGTGGCCGGAGGCCTGCGCGGGCTCGGCGTCACCAAGGGCGACCGCGTCGTCATCTACATGCCGATGGTGCCGGAGGCCGTCATCGCCATGCTCGCCTGCGCCCGTATCGGCGCCATCCACTCTGTGGTGTTCGGCGGCTTCGCGCCCCAGGAGCTCGCCGCCCGCATCGACGACGCCGCCCCGAAGGTCGTGCTGTCGGCGTCGTGCGGCGTCGAGCCGAGCCGGGTCGTGCCGTACAAGCCGTTCCTCGACGAGGCGATCAGGCGCTCGGAGCACCAGCCCGAGCACTGCGTGGTGCTCCAGCGCGAGCAACAGCGAGCCGAGCTCGGGGCCCGCGACATCGACTGGGTGGACTTCGAGTCGGGGGACGCCGCACGGGAGGGCAGCGAGTGCGTCACGGTCGCAGCCACCGACCCGCTCTACATCCTCTACACGTCCGGCACGACGGGGAAGCCGAAGGGCATCTACCGCGACAGCGGGGGCTACGCTGTGGCGCTGCGCTGGTCGATGGCCAACATCTACGACGTCGCGCCCGGCGAGACGATGTTCACCGCGAGCGACGTCGGCTGGGTCGTGGGCCACTCCTACATCGTCTACGCGCCCCTGCTCACCGGGGCGACGACGGTCCTCTACGAGGGCAAGCCCGTCGGCACACCCGACGCCGGCGCCTTCTGGCGCGTCATCGCCGAGTACGGCGCCGTCTGCCTCTTCACGGCGCCGACCGCCTTCCGCGCGATCAAGAAGGAGGACTCGACGGCCTCCAAGGTCGCCGACCACGACCTGTCACGCTTCCGGGCGCTCTTCCTCGCGGGGGAGCGGCTCGACCCCGACACCTACGAGTGGGCGTCCGCCGCCCTCGGCAAGCCGGTCATCGACAACTGGTGGCAGACCGAGACCGGGTGGCCGATCGCCTCCAACCCCAAGGGGATCGGGCTGCTGCCGATCAAGGCGGGTTCGCCCACGGTCGCCGTCCCGGGCTACGACGTGCAGGTCCTGGACGGCACGGGCGAGCCGGTGGCGCCGGGCGTCGAGGGGGCGATCTGCATCAGGCTGCCGATGCCGCCCGGCACGCTGCCGACCCTCTGGGGCGACGACGACCGCTATGTCAGCTCCTACCTCTCGGCCTACCCCGGCTACTACCTGACCGGCGACGGGGGCTACCTCGACGAGGAGGGCTACCTCTACGTCATGGGCCGCACCGACGACGTGCTCAACGTCGCCGGGCACCGCCTCTCGACCGGCTCGCTCGAGGCGGCGCTCGCCGGCCACGAGTCCGTCGCGGAGTGTGCGGTCATCGGCGTGCACGACGACCTCAAGGGCCAGGTGCCGCGCGCGCTCGTCGTGCTGAAGTCCGGTGTCGACGCCGAGGCCGACGGCGAACGCATCAGGCGCGAGCTCGTCGCCCGGGTCCGGGCGGAGGTCGGCGCGGTCGCAGCCCTGCACCAGGTGGACATCGTCGCCGGGCTGCCCAAGACCCGCTCGGGCAAGATCCTGCGCAAGACGATGCGCGAGCTCGCCGACGGCAAGACCCCTGCGGTCCCGGCGACGATCGAGGACGCCTCGGTCCTCGAGGCCCTGACGCCGGTCCTCCGCACCCCGCCTCCCTGACCCGGTCGGTCAGGGACGGGGCGCGAGGAGGGGGAGGACCTCCTCTATCGAGTCGACCAGGTGGAGCGCCTTCGACATGGGCCTGCCGAGGGCAAGGGCCTGCAGGGCCGCCCAGACGGGGACGCGCTCGGTCCAGTGGTCGCGGCCGACGAGGACGAGCGGCGGCAGCGCGGTGTCGTCCGGCGCGTAGAAGAGCGGTGTGGCGGCCTGGAAGATCTCCTGCACCGTTCCGGCCGCGCCGTCGAGCACGACGATCCCCGCGTTTGACCGCGCCAGCAGCCCCTCCTCGCGGATCGCGTTGGAGAAGTACTTCGCGATGACGTCGCAGAAGACGTTCGGCGGCTCGTGGCCGTAGAACCAGGTCGGGATGCCGAGCGAGCGCGCCGACGGGCCGAGGGTCTCTGAGGGAGCCTGGGGCTCGTCGCCGACGACGGCGTCGCGCGCCACGAGCGCGGTGGAGGCCCATGACGTGACGTCGGGGCGGAAGCCGGGCACGTCGGCGATGCGACCCATGGTCTCCTCGACGGCGGCCGCGCTCCGGCACAGGGCACCGAGGTTGGCCGCCTCCATCGCTCCCGGACCGCCGCCCGTCGCGACGAGGTGTCCCTCCTCGGCAAGTGCGTGGCCCAGGCCGGCAGCGCGAGCATAGGCCGCGGAGCCGCGTTGCAGCGCATGGCCGCCCATGATCCCCACGACCGACCGACCCTGCACGAACTCGTCGAGCTCGTCGGTGACGGAGTCGTCGTGGATGGCGCGCACCAGGGTGCAGTACGCGTCGGTGCGCAGCCGGGCGTCGATGAACCACGCGTACGCCCGAGCGTCCGGGGTCGCGGCGTAGCCGCCCTCGAGGCCGGCGTAGAGGTCGGACGGGAAGTAGAGACCCCGCCACGGGTCGACCGGCGCGTCGGCGACGCCGGGGAAGAGGATGGCGCCGCGGGTCAGGAGCAGCTCGGCGACAGCGACGGGAACGGTGCCGCCGAGGACGACCAGCCCGGTGAGGTCCCCGTGGGCGGCGAGACGGTCGCCGTAGGAGGTGAGATCGAGGTCCTGGAGGCGCAGCCCGCGCAGCGGTCCGTCGGAGTCGAGGTGGTCGTCCAGCTCGTCCAGCGTCTCGATCTCCATGGGCCCCATCCTGCCTCGCCCCGATGGTCGAGGAGCGGACCCGCGCAACGCCACGTGCGGCGCCGCTGACAGGATCAGCGGCATGGTCGGCGTGCTCGAGGGTTTCGCGACGATCGCGATCATCGTCGCGGTCGGGTGGCTGCTCGCCGACCGCCGGGTCCTCGACGACTCGGCGCAGGTCAACCTGTCACGGCTCGCCTTCCACGTCGCCTCGCCCGCGCTGCTCCTCACCGTCATGCAACGCACCTCGCTCGACGCGGTCCTCTCGGCCAACCTCGTCACGTCGCTCATCAGCTTCGCGATCGTCGTGTGCATCTACCTGCTCGTCGCCCGGTTCCGTTGGGCGGGAGGCACGCTCGGGTCTCGGCTCATCGGCAGCCTCTCGGCGGCCTACGTCAACGCGGGCAACCTCGGCATCCCCATCGCGCTCTACGTCCTCGGCGACGTCGCATGGGTGGCGCCGACCCTTCTCATGCAGCTGCTCATCATCACGCCCATCTACATGGCGCTCTTCGACAGCGACGCGCGCGGCGAGCGCCCGACCCTGGGCCGCAGCCTGCGACGGATGTTCAGCAACCCGATCACCCTGGGCGCCGTCGCGGGACTGCTCATCGCGGTCTTCGACATCGACCTGCCGCGCGTCCTCGCGGCGCCCATCGACCTGCTCGGTGCGATGGCCGTGCCGTCGATGCTCGTCGCGTTCGGCATCTCGCTGCGACGTGGGCCGCGCCCGGCGACGGGCCGCGCCGCCGAGCACGTGTGGACGATCGTCGTCCTCAAGACCGTGCTGATGCCGGCCATCGCGCTGGGCGTCGGCCTCGCGCTCGGGCTGCGCGGCGAGGCGCTCTTCGCCGTCGTCGTGACCGCGGCCCTCCCGACGGCGCAGAACATCTTCACGTATGCCGTCCGCTACCGCCGCGAGGTCAACCTGGCCCGCGACGTCATCTTCGTGAGCACCTTCGCATCCGTGCCGGTGATCCTCGCGATCGCCGCGCTCTTCCACTGGCTCGCGGGCGTCTGAGCTCGACGGAGGCCGGCTCAGCCCCAGTTGGCCGCCTGCGTGAGGCAGAACGGGTGACCGCTCGGGTCGAGCAGCACCCGCCACGTCTCGCCGGGCTGCTCCTCAGGCAGGGTCGCGCCGGCCGCCACGCACTCGGCGGCCGCTGCGTCGAGGTCGTCGACGGCGAGGTCGAGATGGAACTGCTTGGTGCCGTGCGGGTTCGGCCAGGCCGGGGGCTCGTGGTCCTCGACGAGGCCGAGCCCCAGCGCCGGGCCGTCAGGGCCGTTGAGCATCGCGTACTCGTCCTGGACGTGCGCGACCTCCCACCCGAGCACCGTCGCCCAGAAGGCGGCGTCGCGGCGCGGGTCGGAGCTGTCGAGCGTGAGCATCTTGAGGGCTGCGATGGCCATCGAACGTGCCTTTCGTCGGGGTCGCGGAGACCCCAGCATGGGCCACGGGGCAGCGTCGCGTCTTGGACGAAACCGACAGCCGTGGCGGCGCGGACGGACAGGCGCGACGCCCGATTCCGTCGTCCCGCTCGGGTCGGGGACCACCGGAACCGAACGTCGCGCCGGACACGGCGCTTCGGACTCGGTCAGAAACCGCCGAAGTCGCCGCCCCCGAAGTCGCCGCCGAAGTCTCCCCCGCCACCGAAGTCACCGA
Organism: Terrabacter ginsenosidimutans; assembly: GCF_039539425.1. Lineage (NCBI taxonomy): Bacteria > Bacillati > Actinomycetota > Actinomycetes > Micrococcales > Intrasporangiaceae > Terrabacter > Terrabacter ginsenosidimutans. Next base: position 458,888 of record NZ_BAABDC010000002.1, read on the forward strand.
AGTCGGACCCGCCGGCGTCTCCACCAGCATCCCCACCGGCGTCCCCACCGGTGTCTCCGCTGTCTCCACCGGCGTCGCCAGTGTCCTGACTGGCGTCCGCGTTCGCGTCGCCGGCCTCCTGGGCCTCGGGGGAGGAGTCGTAGCCGCCGAGCATCATGTCGGCGAGGGCAGAGCCGACGACGACTCCGGCGATCGTGCCGAGCATCGAGCCGGCGATCATGCCGCCCATCCCCATACCGCCCATGCCGCCGCGTCCACCGCCGAAGGCGCCCTGGAGGTAGCCGGGGCGGCTCATCTCGGCGCGGGTCGCGCTGCGGGCGAGGTCGGCGGGCTGGTCGCTGCGCGGGCGCTCGCCCTCGGGGAGGTCCTCGTTGAGGCGCTGGAGCACCATCTGGCGCTGCTCGGGCGAGAGCTTGGCGAAGGCCTCGGTGTGCACCTTCTCGATGTCCTCCGGCGGCGCGGTGCGCAGCAGGTACTTGTAGCGGGCGATGGCCCGCTCGTCCTCGGACGAGGCACCGCCTCGCGGTGCGGGCACGGCATACGGCTGACCGGTCGGGGGCTGAGGCACCTGCTGGGGGCGCTGCTGGTGTGAGAGGGGCTCGCGGCCCAGCAGCTTGTCGAGGAATCCCATGTCTTCTCCTAGCGTCGGCGGTGCGTCGGCGTCGCACTCGTCGGATACCTACCCCAACGAACGGCTCCGGCCAGCGTTCCGAGGGCTGGCTGCCCGCTCCCAGCGGAAACGCACGAAGCCACCCGCGAACGGGTGGCTTCGTGGCCGGCGACACCCCCACGGCATACGCACGGATTCGGGAAGAGCGGGTCAGAGGTGGTTCTCGGCCTCCGTCAGCACCGAGCGCAGGCGGGACTCGATGTCGTCGAATTGCTCCGGCCCCATGATGAGCGGCGGCGCGAGCTGGATGACGGGGTCGCCGCGGTCGTCGGCACGGCAGTAGAGCCCGGCGTCGAAGAGCGCCTTGGACAGGAAGCCGCGCAGCAGCCGCTCGGACTCGGCGTCGTTGAACGTCTCGCGGGTGGCCTTGTCCTTGACGAGCTCGATGCCGTAGAAGTAGCCGGCGCCACGGACGTCGCCGACGAGCGGCAGGTCGAGCAGCTTGTCGAGCGTCGCCTTGAAGATCGGGGCGTTGGTCCTGACGCGGTCGTTGAGGCCCTCGCGCTCGAAGATGTCGAGGTTGGCCATGGCGACGGCCGCCGAGACCGGGTGCCCGCCGAAGGTGTAGCCGTGCGGGAAGTACGTCGTGCCCGACTTGAACGGCTCGAAGAGGCGGTCGCTCGCGATCATCGCGCCGATGGGGGAGTAGCCGCTCGTCATGCCCTTGGCACACGTGATGATGTCGGGCACGTAGCCGAAGTCGTCGCACGCGAACATCGAGCCGATGCGGCCGAAGCTGCAGATGACCTCGTCGGACACGAGGAGCACGTCGTATTCGTCGCAGATCTCACGCACGCGCTCGAAGTAGCCGGCGGGCGGCGGGAAACAGCCACCGGAGTTCTGCACCGGCTCGAGGAAGACGGCCGCGACGGTGTCCGGACCCTCGAACTCGATGGCCTCGGCGATGCGGTCGGCGGCCCAGCGGCCAAAGGCCTTCTCGTCGTCGCGCAGGTGGTCGGGGGCGCGGTACATGTTCGTGTTGGGAACCTTGTGAGCTCCCGGGACGAGCGGCTCGAACATCTCCTTGGCCGCCGGGATGCCGGTGATCGACAGGGCGCCCTGGGGGGTGCCGTGGTAGGCGACGGCGCGAGAGATGACCTTGTGCTTGGTCGGCTTGCCGGTCAGCTTGAAGTACTGCTTCGCCAGCTTCCAGGCGGTCTCGACGGCCTCGCCGCCACCGGTGGTGAAGAAGACCCGGTTGAGGTCGCCGGGGGCGTGGCTCGCGAGACGCTCGGCGAGCTCGATGGCCTTGGGGTGCGCATAGCTCCACAGCGGGAAGAACGCGAGCTCCTTGGCCTGTTTGGCCGCCGCCTCGGCGAGCTCCTCGCGCCCGTGGCCCACCTGGACGACGAAGAGGCCCGAGAGCCCGTCGATGTACTCGTTGCCGCGGTCGTCCCAGATCTTCCAGCCCTGGCCCTTGCTGATGATGGGGACCGTGTGGCCCAGCCCGCCCTCGCTGCGGTCCTCGAAGACCGAGTGGCGCGTGAAGTGCATCCACAGGTGGTCGCGGGCGGCCTCCGAGTGGAGGGTGCCCGCGGGCGTGCGGTGGTCCGAGGTGGGTTCCCAGACCTCATTCGGGTTGATGCTCATCGTGTACCCCAGTTGTAGAGCTGTTTGTTGAGTTTCAGGTAGACGAACGTCTCGGTGGCCGTGACGCCCGGCAACGGGCGGATGCGGCTGGTGAGCAGCTCGAGCAGGTGGGCGTCGTTCTCGCAGACGACCTCGGCGAGCACGTCGAAGCTCCCGGCCGTCGTGACGACGTAGGAGACCTCCTCCATCTCGGTCAGCGCGTCGGCGACGGAGGTCATGTCCCCCGACACCCGCAGGCCGACCATCGCCTGGCGCTGGAACCCGACCTGCAGCGGGTCCGTGACCGCGACGATCTGCATGACGTCGGCGTCGAGGAGGCGCTGCACGCGCTGGCGCACGGCTGCCTCGGAGAGGCCGACCTCCTGCGCGATGGACGCGTAGGACTTGCGCCCGTCGTGCTGCAGGAGCTCGATGATGGTCTTGCTCACGTCGTCGAGGTTGACCGAGGGTTTCTTGGCACCGTTGCCCCCGGAGGCGGCCGCATTGGCCACGCCGCGGATGGTCGTCATGCGCCGATACTGACCTGTGGAACACGCTGTTGGCAAGTCTTGGCGCAACTGATTCCGAAGTTTTATCTCGACAAGTCTTCACGATTGCGAAGGTCTGCGTCTAGCATTCCGGCATGACTTCCCAGCCGCGCCAGCTCCGCAACTTCATCGGTGGCCAGTACGTCGACCCCGAGGGCGATGCGACGACCGACATCGTCGACCCGTCGACCGCCCGGGTCGTGGCCAAGGCCCCCGTGAGCAGCCAGTCCGACGTCGACCGGGCGTATGCCGCAGCCTCGACCGCCTTCGAGACGTGGGGCGACACGACCCCCGGCGAGCGTCAGGCCGCCCTGCTGAAGTTCGCCGACGCCATCGAGGCTCGCGCCGAGGACCTCATCCGCCTCGAGGGCGAGAACACCGGCAAGCCGCACGCCCTGACGCGGAGCGAGGAGGTGCCGCCCATGGTCGACCAGCTGCGCTTCTTCGCCGGGGCCGCACGTGTGCTCGAGGGCAAGTCCGCGGGGGAGTACATGAAGGGCCACACCTCCTTCGTGCGCCGCGAGCCCATCGGTGTCGTCGGCCAGGTGACGCCGTGGAACTACCCGATGATGATGGCGATGTGGAAGATCGCCCCGGCGCTCGCCGCGGGCAACACCATCGTGCTCAAGCCGTCCGACACGACGCCAGAGACCACGCTGCTCATGGCCGAGCTCGCGTCGGAGTTCCTGCCCGAGGGGACCTTCAACGTCATCACGGGTGACCGCGAGACGGGCCGCATGCTCGTCGAGCACCCGACGCCGGCGCTCGTCGCGATCACCGGCTCGGTCCGGGCCGGCATCCAGGTCGCCGAGAGCGCGTCACGCGACCTCAAGCGGGTCCACCTCGAGCTCGGCGGCAAGGCCCCGGTCATCGTCTTCGACGACGCCGACATCGAGGCCGCCGTCGAGGGCATCGCCGGGGCGGGCTACTTCAACGCAGGCCAGGACTGCACGGCCGCGACGCGCGTGCTCGTGGGGCCGCGGGTGCACGACGACTTCGTCGCCGCGCTCGCGGACTACGCCCGCAGCTCGGTCAAGGTCGGTATGCCGACCGACGAGGACGCCAGCCTCGGCCCGGTCAACAACGCCAACCAGATGGCGCACGTGTCGGGGTTCATGGACCGGCTGCCCGACCACGCCCGCGTGGCCGCCGGCGGGTCGCGCATCAACACGCTCGGCGACGGCTTCTTCTTCGAGCCGACCGTGCTCGCGGGACTGCGCCAGGACGACGAGCACATCCAGAGCGAGATCTTCGGTCCCGTCATCACCGTGCAGCAGTTCACCGACGAGGCCGAGGCGCTCGCCTGGGCCAACGGCGTGCAGTACGGCCTCGCCTCGAGCGTGTGGACCAAGGACTTCGGCAAGGCCATGCGCATGAGCAAGAAGCTCGACTTCGGCTGTGTGTGGATCAACACGCACATCCCGATCGTTGCAGAGATGCCGCACGGGGGTTTCAAGCACAGCGGCTACGGCAAGGACCTGTCGATGTACGGCCTGGAGGACTACACCCGCATCAAGCACGTCATGGCCAACATCGACTCGTGACATCGGGCGACGCCCACCAGCACCACCGGGTCACCGTCGATCCCTCCGCACCATCGACCCACACTCAAAACCCCTGGAGTCAATGACATGAACGACAAGAGCTTCGACACCGAGAACCCGCACCTGCGCGCCGCGCTGATGCGTGGTCTCGTGTCACGCCGGTCCGCGATGATGGGCGCCGCCGGCGTCAGCGCCGCGGCCTTCCTCGCGGCCTGCGGTTCCGCCGGCAAGAACCCCACGACCGGCGCGGGCGGCTCCGGCACGGCAGGAGCCAAGACGGCAGCGGCCGCGCAGGACATGTCCGACACGGAGAAGATCATCAACTGGTCCAACTGGACCGAGTACATCGACGTCAACGACAAGACCAAGGCGCGCCCCACGCTCGACGCGTTCACCAAGGCCACCGGCATCAAGGTCAACTACACGGAGGACTACCTCGACAACGACGAGTTCTACGCCAAGGTGCGCCCACTGCTGCAGGGCGGCAAGGACACCGGGCGCGACGTGTGGTGCAGCACCGACTGGATGGTCGCGCGCCTCATCCGCCAGGGCTACGTCCAGAAGCTCGACCTCGCCAACATCCCCAACTCGGCGAACCTCGAGGACTCCCTCAGGAACGTCGAGTTCGACCCGGGCCGGCTCTACTCGCTGCCGTGGCAGAGCGGCTTCGCCGGCATCGGCTACAACCTCAAGGCCACCGGCGGCAAGAAGATCGAGACGATGACCCAGCTCCTGACGGACCCGGCGCTCAAGGGCAAGGTGACGCTGCTGACGGAGATGCGTGACACGGTCGGCCTCGTCATGATGGAGCAGGGCAAGGACATCTCGAAGTTCACCGAGGCCGACTTCCAGGCGGCCATCGACGTGATCCAGCAGGCCAAGGACGCCGGTCAGATCAAGGGCTTCACCGGCAACGAGTACACCGACGGCCTCGCCAAGGGCGACATCGCGGCCTGCACCGCGTGGACGGGCGACGTCGTCCAGCTGCAGTTCGCGGACCAGAACATCCAGTACACCCTTCCCCAGAAGGGCTTCACGCTCTGGTCCGACAACTTCGTCATCCCGGCGCTCGCCAAGCACAAGAAGAACGCCGAGAAGCTCATCGACTACTACTACGACCCCAAGGTCATGGCCCAGGTCGAGGCCTACGTCAACTACATCGCACCGGTGAAGGGCACCAAGGACGAGCTCGTCAAGATCGACAAGAGCCTCGCCGACAACCCGCTCATCGTGCCGCCGGCCGACGTGCTCGCGAGGGCCCAGGTCTTCCGTGGCCTGACCCCCGCGGAGGAGACGAAGTTCTCCAAGCTCTACGCCTCGATCACCGCGGGCTGATGGCAGGCGCTGGCAAGGGCGACCTGTCACTGGTCGCACTGACGAAGACGTTCGCGACGTTCACGGCCGTCCACCCCCTCGACCTGACGATCGAGCAGGGCTCGTTCTTCGCGCTGCTCGGTCCGTCCGGCTGCGGCAAGACGACCACGCTGCGGATGATCGCAGGCCTCGAGGAGCCGACAGCCGGGCGCATCACCATCGGCGACGAGGACATCACCGACACCAAGGCCTACCAGCGAAACGTCAACACCGTCTTCCAGTCCTACGCGCTGTTCCCGCACATGTCGGTCATCGACAACGTGATGTTCGGGCTCAAGCGCCGCGGCGACAAGAACGCGAAGGCCAAGGCCCACGAGATCCTCGAGCTCGTCCAGCTCGACCAGGTCGCCACGAAGCGACCCACACAGCTCTCGGGCGGCATGCAGCAGCGCGTCGCGCTCGCCAGGGCCCTCGTCAACCGACCCGACGTGCTCCTGCTCGACGAGCCCCTCGGAGCGCTGGACCTCAAGCTGCGCCGGCAGATGCAGATCGAGCTCAAGCGGATCCAGCAGGAGGTCGGCCTGACGTTCATCCACGTCACGCACGACCAGGAGGAGGCCATGACGATGGCCGACCGGATCGCGGTGATGAACGCGGGACGCCTGGAGCAGCTCGGCGACCCGGCCACGCTCTACGAACAGCCGCACTCGACCTTCGTGGCCAACTTCCTCGGTCAGTCGAACCTGCTGCGCGCCCAGGTCGGCGCCGGAGCGAGCGACGGGATCGTCACGGTGCGTGCGCACGGGGCCGACCTCGAGGTCTCCCGCGAGCACCTGCCCGACGGGGCGTCCGAGGTCTGGCTCGGCGTGCGGCCGGAGAAGCTGCGCCTGGGCGAGTCCGGTGGACCCAACCGCCTCCACGGCCTCGTGCGCGACGTGTCCTTCACCGGTGTCGCGACGCAGTACATCGTCGAGATGCCGTGGGGTCAGGAGCTGACCGTGGTCCAGCAGAACGACGGATCGGCCCGCCCCAACCTCGGTGAGAACGTCACGGTCTCGTGGGCGGCCCAGCACGGCTTCGCGCTCGACGCCTCCCAGGACGCGGAGGCCGGCGCCGAGCTGGAGGACGACCGTGGCTGAGACCGCCGTCCTCTCCTCGGGCGTCGCTGCCCCGGAGAGCCGACGGCGCCGCAACTGGGTCCCGTACGCGCTGCTGCTCCCGGGCCTGCTGTGGCTCGTGGTCTTCTTCGTCCTGCCGATGCTGACCCTCGCGTCGCAGTCGCTCCAGGAAGGCAACGTCGACGACGGCTACACCTTCACGGGCAACATCAGCATCTACGCCGACGCGTTCTCGCAGTACTGGCCGCAGATGCTGCGGTCACTGCTCTACGCCGGAGCCGCCACGCTGCTCACGCTCCTGCTCGGCTACCCGCTCGCGTACTTCATCGCGCAGAAGGCCGGGCGGTGGAAGAACCTGGTCCTGGTGCTCGTCATCGCGCCGTTCTTCACGAGCTTCCTCATCCGCACGCTCGCCTGGCGCACGATCCTCGCCGACGACTGGCCTGTCACGCAGTGGGCCCGCAAGCTCCACATCACCGACCTGCTCCAGGCTGTCGGCCTGACCAACAACGACTCGCTGCTCTACTCGCAGTTCGGCGTCATCATGGGCCTGACGTACAACTTCCTGCCCTTCATGATCCTGCCGCTCTACACCTCGCTGGAGCGGCTCGACCCCCGCCTCCTCGAGGCCGCGGGCGACCTCTACGCCTCGCCGTGGCAGACCTTCCGGCGCGTCACCTGGCCGCTGTCGCTGCCCGGCGTCGTCGCCGGCACGCTGCTGACGTTCATCCCTGCAGCGGGCGACTTCGTCAACGCGAAGCTGCTCGGCAACACCCAGACCACGATGCTCGGGACCGTCATCGACGCGCAGTTCCTGCGTGTCCTCGACTACCCGCTCGCTGCCGCACTGTCATTCATCATGCTCATCACGATCGTGACCATGGTGACGATCTACGTGCGCCGCGCCGGAACGGAGGACCTGCTGTGATCGCCTGGATCCGACGGCACCTCATCGCCTTCGCCGCTCTCGCGGTGCTCGTCTACATGCTCGTGCCCAACATCGTCGTCGCGGTCTTCTCCTTCAACGACCCCAAGGGCAAGTTCAACTACACGTTCAACGAGTTCTCGACCGCGGCCTGGACCAACCCGTGCGGGGCGCAGGGCATCTGCGAGTCCCTCGGGCTGAGCCTGCAGATCGGGGTCACCGCCTCGCTCGTCGCGACCGTGCTCGGCACGATGATCGCCTTCGCGCTCGGCCGCTACCGCTTCAAGGGGCGCTCGGGGACGAACCTGCTCATCTTCATGCCGATGGCCACGCCAGAGGTCGTCATGGGTTCGAGCCTGCTCACCCTCTTCCTCGCGCTGGGCGTCCCGTCGGGGCAGGGCGCCATCCTGATCGCCCACATCATGTTCTGCGTCTCGTTCGTCGTGGTGGCGGTCAAGGCCCGCGTGGCCACCCTCGACCCGCGCCTCGAGGAGGCCGCCGCCGACCTGGGAGCCAACGCGACCCAGACGTTCCTGCGGGTGACGCTCCCGCTCGCCGCCCCCGGGATCGCCGCCGGTGCGCTCCTGGCGTTCTCGCTGAGCTTCGACGACTACATCATCACCAACTTCAACGCCAGCCCGAGCTCGATCACGTTCCCGATGTTCGTCTGGGGTGCGTCGGCGCGTGGTGTGCCCGTGCAGGTCTACGTCGTGGGCACCCTGATGTTCCTGCTCGCACTCGTCGTCGTCATGGGCGGCCAGATCGTCTCCAAGCGTCGCAACCGACAGGTGGCCTGACCCTCATGCGTGTCCTCATGATCGGCTCCGGCGGAGTCGGTGACGCCGCCGCGCGCATCGCGTCCGAGCGGGACTTCTTCGAGCGCTGGGTCGTCGCCGACTACGACGTGACCCGGGCCGAGCGCACTGTGTCCGCCGTGACCGCCAGGCGACCGGGGGAGACCCGCTTCGTCGCCTCACAGGTCGACGCCTCCTCGGCCGAGGCCGTCGAGGCGCTGGCCCGCGAGCACGGGGCGACGCACGTCTTCAACGCCGTCGACCCGAAGTTCACCATGTCGATCTTCCACGGGGCCAAGGCATCCGGTGCCGACTACCTCGACATGGCGATGAGCCTGTCGCAGCGTCACCCGGAGCAGCCGTATGCCGTCACGGGCGTCAAGCTCGGCGACGAGCAGTTCGCCGTCGCGGGGGAGTGGGAGGCAGACGGGCGCCTCGCGCTCGTCGGCATCGGCGTCGAGCCGGGGCTCTCGGACGTCTTCGCCCGCTATGCCGCCGACCACCTCTTCTCCGAGATCGACGAGCTCGGCACCCGCGACGGCGCCAACCTCGTCGTGCACGACGAGCTCGGCAACGAGATCTTCGCCCCGAGCTTCTCGATGTGGACGACGATCGAGGAGTGCCTCAACCCTCCCGTCGTCTGGGAGAAGGACCGCGGCTGGTTCACGACAGCGCCCTTCAGCGAGCCGGAGGTCTTCGACTTCCCGGAGGGCATCGGGCCCGTCGAGTGCGTCAACGTCGAGCACGAGGAGGTGCTCCTCATGCCGCGCTGGGTCGACGCGAAGCGCGTGACCTTCAAGTACGGCCTCGGTGACGAGTTCATCGGCATCCTCAAGGTCCTGCGCACCCTGGGCCTCGACCGCACGGAACCGATCACGGTCAAGGGCGTGCGGGTCTCGCCACGCGACGTCGTGGCCGCGGCGCTGCCGGACCCAGCGACCATCGGCCCGCGGATGACCGGCAAGACGTGCGCCGGGCTCTTCGTCACCGGCACGGGCAAGGACGGCCGGCCGCGTCGCACCTACCTCTACCACGTCGTCGACAACGCCCGGACGATGGCGGACTACGACGCCCAGTGCGTCGTCTGGCAGACGGCGGTCAACCCCGTCGTCGCCCTCGAGCTGCTCGCACAGGGCACCTGGAAGGGCGCGGGCGTCCTCGGCCCCGAGGCCTTCGACGCCGTGCCGTTCCTCGACCTGCTCGCTGCACCCAAGCCCGAGGGATACGGCTCCCCGTGGGGCATCGACGAACGCTGAGCAGGTTCGTCCCGTCGCGACCACAGGGCCAGCGACGACCACCATCACGACAGGAATAGGGTTTCAGGCATGGCAGCGGTGACACAGAAGTCAGTGATCGACGCGGTGCCCAAGGGCCTGCTCATCGGCGGGCAGTGGCGCGACGGGAGCGATGGTCAGACCATCGCCGTCGACGACCCGTCCAACGGCCGGGTGCTGACCCATGTCGCCGCGGCCTCGGTCGCGGACGGTCGGGCGGCGCTCGACGCCGCCGTGGCGGCGCAGGCCGACTGGGCCCGCACGGCACCGCGCGACCGCGGCGAGCTGCTGCGCACGGCATACGAGAAGATCACCGAGCGCGCGGAGGAGTTCGCGATGCTCATGACGCTCGAGATGGGCAAGACGCTCGCCGAGAGCCGCGGCGAGGTCGCCTACGGCGCCGAGTTCTTCCGGTGGTTCTCCGAGGAGGCCGTACGCATCTCGGGCCGCTGGTCGACGGCGCCCAACGGCGCGACGCGCCTCATGACGATGAAGCAGCCCGTAGGCCCCACGCTCATGATCACCCCGTGGAACTTCCCGCTCGCGATGGGCACCCGCAAGATCGGACCCGCCATCGCGGCCGGCTGCACCATGGTGGTCAAGCCGGCGAGTCAGACGCCGCTGACGATGCTCGCCCTCGCCGAGCTGCTGCGCGAGTGCGGCCTGCCGGACGGCGTGCTCAACGTCGTCATGACGACCCACTCGACGACGGGTGACGTCATGGAGCCGCTCATCCGCGACCCGCGCCTGCGCAAGCTCACCTTCACCGGTTCGACCCCCGTGGGCCGCTCGCTCATGGAGCAGGCCTCGCAGGGCATCCTGCGCGTCTCGATGGAGCTCGGCGGCAACGCCCCGTTCCTCGTCTTCGAGGACGCCGATGTCGACCAGGCCGTCGAGGGCGCGATGCTCGCCAAGATGCGCAACATGGGTGAGGCGTGCACCGCGGCCAACCGTTTCTACGTCCACGAGTCGCTCGCCGACGAGTTCAGTGCCAAGCTCGCCCGCCGGATGGGCGCGCTCACCCTCGGCAAGGGCACGAAGGACGGCGTCGACGTCGGCCCGCTCGTCGACGAGAAGGCCCGTGACAAGGTCTCCGCGCTCGTCGACGACGCCGTCGCCAAGGGCGCCAAGGTCCTCGTCGGCGGGTCGGCGCCCGACGGTGCCGGCTGGTTCTACACGCCGACCGTGCTCGCCGACGTCCCGACCAACGCCGACATGGCCCGCGAGGAGATCTTCGGCCCCGTCGCTCCCGTCACGACGTTCCGTACCGACGCCGAGGCGATCCGGCTCGCCAACGACACCGAGTACGGCCTCGTGGCCTACCTCTTCACCAAGGACCTCTCGCGCGCCATCACGATGAGCGAGGCGCTCGAGTACGGCATGGTCGGGGTCAACCAGGGCATCGTCTCCAACCCCGCGGCTCCCTTCGGTGGCGTCAAGTCCTCGGGTGTGGGCCGCGAGGGCGGGTTCGAGGGCATCGACGAGTACCTCGAGACGAAGTACGTCGGTATCGCCCTCTGACGTCTGGACATTCGCCGAACCGCTCCGTCGCCCGGGCGCCCTGTGGTGCAATCTGCGCATGGTGACACCAGCCGGTCCGCGTGACGCCGGATCCTTGCGACCGCTCGATGCCCTGCTCAGCGAGACGGACGACGTCCTGCGGCGCGGGTCCCCGGCCGGGGCGCGCGTGTGGGCCACCGGGTTCCCGGCGCTCGACACCGTCCTGACGGGGGGCTTCCGCTCCGGGGAGCTCGTCCTGCTCGGTGGCCCTGCCGGGCACGGCAAGACGACGATCGGGCTCCAGGTCGCCCGCAACGTCGTCGCAGCCGGGTCGAGCGCCCTCGTCTTCTCCTACGAGCACGAGAGCCACACCCTGCTCGAGCGGCTCATCTCGATGGAGGCCGCCGAGGGTGACCCCGGTGAGGTGGCGGGGGTCATCGACGTGCGCCGCGCCCTCGAGACGGCGGACCACGGCGGCTCGCTCGACGAGGTACTCGGGAGCCTGCCCGGCGGAGCGCGTGCCCACGCGGCGCTCGTCGGCTACGGCGACCGGCTGCAGATCCACGAGTCGTCCGGTGTGACGACGACGCTCGAGCAGATCCGCGCAGCGGTCGACCGCGTCACGGAGACGACAGGCCAGTCACCCTTCGTGCTGCTCGACTACATCCAGAAGCTGCCCGCAGACCGCCCCGGCGAGGACGAGCGCATCACCGCGGCGGCCGAGGGCCTCAAGGACCTCGCCCTGTCCGCGCGCATTCCGGTCGTGGCGATCTCGGCGGCCGACAAGGACGCCCTGGCTGCCGGTCACCGGATGCGCACCCACGACCTGCGCGGGTCCTCGGCGCTGGCCTTCGAGGCCGATGTCGTCCTCATCGTCAACGACAAGGTCGACGTCGTCTCGCGCGAGCACCTCGTCTACAACCTCGGCAACATCCAGCGCTTCCGCGACTGGTCCGTGGTCAGTGTCGAGAAGAACCGCCACGGCAAGGCCCACGTCGAGCTCGAGTTCGCCAAGGACTTCGAGCACGGGCGTTTCCACACCGAGGGCCAGGAGGTCACCGAGCGGCTCATCGACGACCGGGTCTTCGTCTCCTGACCTCGGGACGGCGTATGCCGTCAGCCCGGCGTGAGCGTGCCCGAGCAGTCGCGCGGTGGTGGCGTGACGGCATACGCAGGCGGTGACCTAGCGGGTGACGATCGTGACGTTGAGGTCGTCGCGCTCGTCGGCGACCTGCTCGAGGATCTCGACGACGGTGTCATAGGCATGGCGGTCCTGCTCGCGCAGGGTCGCGGCGTGGTCCCAGACGAGCTCGATCGGCACCCCGTGGCGGGCGTCCAGGTCGCGGAGGGCGTCGACGAGGGCGTCCCAGTTGCGGCCGAACCAGTCGGGGAGCTCGAGACCGGTCGCGAAGGCGTCGAGCACGCCCTCCTTGTCGTGACCACCGGAGACGACGCGCACGTCATGACCCAGCCAGCGCAGCTGCGCGATGTGGTCGTCGGCCTCGCTGTGCTTGCCCAGGAACGTCGTCACGTGCCCTCCCTGATCCGGCTGAACGACGCGTAGTGGTCGTCGGTCCAGTACTTCTCACCGCCGCTGCCGACGATGATGCGGCGCGCACCACGATCAGCGGATCCCGGTGTGATGACAGTGAACTCGCGGTAGTAGCCGCGGGTCTGCCCTGGTAGCAGGCGTTCTCGGTTGTCGAAGGTCTGGTTGTCGCTGCGCGGGTAGGGGAAGGGTCCGCCGGCACGGATCAGGGCGAGCGTCTCGTGGGCCTGTGCGGGCAGCGCCGACTCGGCGACCCACGGCAGGCCGGAGACCGGGTCGGTGCCCAGCGGGCCGGGCACGTACGTGGCGGACGCCGCCGCGCCGCGCCCGTCGGTCGTGGACGTGGTCGGGCCCTGCGCGGCGCGGACGACGACCCACGCGAGCACGACGACCGCCACGGCGAGCACGCCGAGCAGGACCTGACGCGAGCCGAGCGTCTTCACGCCCTCATCATGCCCGAGCATCGAATGCCGTGAATCTCCTGACGCGACCGGCGCGCCGGGGGAGACTTCCGGGCGTGAGCCTTCTGCGCGGCCTCTTCGGGGAGCGGGGCGGTCGTCGTGACGAGCCGACCCCGGCCGTCGTGGTGCGCGACGTCGGCCACCGGGTCTTCATCGAGCGTCCGCCCGTGGACGTCTGGCCGCATCTCGTCGCGCCCGGCCCGGGCGCGGAGCTCGGCGTCGACTGCGTCCGGGTGCTCCCCCTGCCGAGCCCCGGACCGGGACGGTTGCCGGAGTTCGCCGGGGTCTGGCGGCGGTCGAACGGCCGGCTCTGGGCGGGGCTGAGCACCGTCGTCGACGTCGAGCACGGGGTGCGCGTCGTGTCCCGCTCGGCCGACGGCGCGGTCGCGCTCGTCCTGACGACGACGCTCGAGTCCCTCGACGGCGGGTGCGTCGTCGCCCAGCAGCTCGAGGGAGTCGCGCCGGCGGACCCCGTGGCGGAGTTCGCCCGGGCCTGGATGGCGCGAGCCCTGCTCGGCCTCAAGGCGGACGTCGAAGGCACCACACGCAGCGCGACCCGCGACGTCGCGTCCGGCCAGCCCGTCGACGAGGCCATGGCCGCCGGGTTCATCGGTCACGGCGTGGCGACGGCGGCCGGGCCCGGGGTCCTGCCGGTGCACGAGACGGCCTCCATCGACATCGCCGTCGCCCCAGAGGCGCTCTGGGAGCTGCTCGCCCAGCCCTCGTCGGAGCAGCTCCTCAAGCCCTCTCTGGAACGCGTGGTGCGCACCGGTCTCGCCGACGACCCCGGGCGCGAGCACGTGCTCGCCGTCCACCGTCACGACGACGGACGACGGGCCGCCTCGGTGTCCCTGCTCGTCGAGGCAACCCCGCCGGTGCGCGTCGTCGAGCGGGACCTGACGTCGTCGCACGAGGCCGACGTCGTCACGACGATCGAGCCGTGCGAGGTCGGCGCCCGGCTCACGGAGACCTTCACCGGCTGGCTGCCCGCCGGTCCCAGCCGCGTCGTCGACTCGTCGGGGATCGCCGCCCTCATGCAGACCCGCCTCGCGATCGTCAAGAACCTCGCCGAGGCCGGGGTCGAGCCGCAACGCGACCCCCGGACCGGCTTCCTGCCCCCGGGCACGGTCCCGGACCTGCCGCCCCCGACGGGGGACCCGGTGCCCCTGCCCCAGGACGGTACGGCGGAGGCCGGTGCAGCCCTCCCCACACCGGCGTCCGTGCCGTCGAGCGTCCTCCTCCCTCCGCCGCACGTCGCGGCGCCGGCTGCCGGCTACGACGTCGGCTCGTGGCTGGTGTGGGGCGAGGAGGGTTTCTCGACCGCGCTCGAGGCGAGCTGGTGGTGAGCCCTCCCGTCGATCGACCCGGGCTGACCAGACGTGGCGTCGGTGCTCGGCGCTAGCGTCGGAGGATGCTGGAGACACCGCACGAGACAGCAGCCCTGCAGGACCTGCTCGACGCGTCCCACGCGAGGGCGACCGATCACCTGCGCAGCATCATCGACGACGACCGCACCCTCAGCGCCGAGCAGCTCGTCGCCCTGCTCACCGGCATGAAGGTGCTCGCGGTGGCCACCGTCACCGCAGCGGGGGAGCCGCGCATCAGTGCCCTCGACGGCCACTTCCTCCACGGCACGTGGACCTTCGGCACGTCGGGCACCTCGGCCAAGGCCCGCCACCTCGCTGCCAGGCCCGCGGTCAGCGTCGCCCACATCGACGGCGAGGAGCTGGCCCTGTTCAGCCACGGCCGCGCCGAGCGGCTGGGGCCGGGGCCCGAGCTCGACGAGGTCGACGCGCACTGGACCACCCACTACGGCAGCAGTCCCTTCTCGTGGGGCGACGACATCCGGATGTACCGCCTGCGCATGACGTGGGCCGTCGCCTACGCCTTCAAGCGCGACGAGCTGCTCCGGGCGAGGGGAGTGCCCACCTGAGAGGCGCCTGCGCGAGAATGCCGGGGTGACTGACACCCCGGCACGTCCCCGCCGCATCGTCCTGCTCGGCTCGACCGGCTCGATCGGCACGCAGGCGCTCGACCTCGTGCACCGCAACCGCGACCGCTTCGAGGTCGTCGGGCTGTCGGCCGGCACCAACCTCGACCTCGTGGCCGAGCAGGCTGTCGCCCTGCGCGTCCCCGTCGTCGCCGTCGCAGCCGGGACGCAGGACGACCTCGCCCGGGCGGTGGCCCGCGCGGCCGACGCAGCCGGCGTCACGGCATACGACCCCGAGCTGCTTGTCGGTCCCGACGCGAGCGCGACGCTCGCCGCGCGCGAGGCCGACGTCGTCGTCAACGGCATCACCGGCGCCATCGGGCTCGAGCCGACCCTCGCGGCGCTCCGGGCGGGAACCACGCTCGCGCTCGCCAACAAGGAGTCGCTCATCATCGGCGGCCCGCTCGTCAAGGCGCTCGCCGCGCCCGGCCAGATCGTGCCCGTCGACAGCGAGCACTCGGCCATCGCCCAGTGCCTGCGGGGCGGTCGCGCGGAGGAGGTGCGCCGGCTCGTCGTCACCGCCAGCGGGGGTCCGTTCCGCGGTCGTTCCCGCGCCGAGCTCGCCGGTGTGACGCCGGAGCAGGCGCTGGCGCACCCCAACTTCTCGATGGGCCGCGTCATCACGACGAACTCCGCCACCCTCGTCAACAAGGGCCTCGAGGTCATCGAGGCGCACCTGCTCTTCGACATCCCGTTCGAGCGCATCGACGTCGTCGTGCACCCGCAGCAGATGATCCACTCGATGGTCGAGTTCGTCGACGGCTCGACGATCGCGCAGGCGGGGCCTCCGCGCATGCTCGTGCCGATCGCCCTCGGCATGAGCTGGCCCGAACGGATCGCCGACGCCGACGTGCCCGTCGACTGGACGCGGGCGCAGTCCTGGGACTTCGAGCCCCTCGACGACGAGGCCTTCCCGGCCGTGGCGCTCGCGCGCCGGGTGGGGGAGGCCGGCGGCACGTGGCCTGCCGTCTACAACGCCGCCAACGAGGTCGCCGTCGACGCCTTCCACGACGGGCGCATCGGCTTCGTCGACATCGTCGACACCGTCGCCCGGGTCGTCGACGCGTATGCCGCCGAGCCGGCCTCGCAGGTCCGCGACCTCACGCTCGACGATGTCCTCGCTGCCGACACCTGGGCCCGGGACGCCGCCGCGGGCCTCATCGCAGCCCCCGACCCCGTTTGACGCACGCGCGCCGTCACCGGGTGCGGCATGGATGCATCGAGTCGGATTCACAGGAGGCGGGTGTGACAATGGACAGGTGCTGTTCTTCCTAGGGGTCCTGGTCGTCGTCGTCGGCGTCGCGCTGAGCATCGCGCTGCACGAGATCGGACACCTCGTGCCGGCCAAGAAGTTCGGGGTCAAGGTGACCCAGTACATGGTCGGTTTCGGACCGACGGTCTGGTCACGCCGGCGCGGTGAGACCGAGTACGGCATCAAGGCGATCCCGCTCGGCGGCTACGTCCGCATGATCGGCATGCTGCCGCCGCGGCCCGGCGACAAGCCGGGGGAGCTGCGCACCCTCTCGACCGGCCGCTTCAGCCAGATGGTCGACCAGGCCCGGGCCGACTCCATGGAGGAGGTCAAGCCCGGCGACGAGGACCGCGTCTTCTACAAGCTGAGCCCCGGCAAGAAGATCGTCATCATGCTCGGCGGTCCGGTCATGAACCTGATCATCGGCTTCGTGCTCATCACCGGCGTCATCACCCTCTACGGGCTGCCGCAGGTCGCGCCCAAGGTCGGGGCCCTCTCCGCGTGCGTGCCCACGACGGCCCCGACCGTGCAGGTGCCCCAGCCCCAGTGCAAGCCCGGCGACCCGGTCGCACCGGCCAAGGCCGCGGGACTGCAGGAGCGCGACCGCATCGTCTCCGTCGACGGCAAGGCCGTCAGCACGTGGGACCAGGTCACCGCGGCCATCCGCGACAGCAAGGGCCGGACCATGACCTGGGTCGTCCAGCGCGGCGACCAGAAGGTGTCGATCTCGATCACGCCCGCCGTTCTCGAGCGGGCCACCTACGACGACCAGGGCAACCCGATCGCCAAGGACGGCAAGCCCGTCCTCGCGTCCATGGGCTTCGCCGGCATCACCCCGGGCCAGGAGCTCGTGCGCACGCCGATCACGCAGGCACCCGGCTTCGTGTGGGCCCGCGTCGTCGACACCGCCTCGATCATCGTCAAGATCCCCGAGAAGATGACGGGCGTCGTGCAGGCCGCCTTCGGGTCCGAGGCTCGCGACCCCAACGGGCCGATCTCCGTCGTCGGTGTCGGCCGCATCGGCGGTGAGGTCGCTGCGCTCGACATCCCGGCCGACGAGGGCGGCAACTGGGTCAAGCTCGCCCAGCTGATCCTGCTCATCGCCTCGCTCAACCTGGCGCTCTTCGTCTTCAACCTCGTGCCGCTGCTCCCGCTCGACGGCGGACACGTCGCGGGCGCGATCTGGGAGTCGGTCAAGAAGGGGTGGGCGCGTCTGCGCCACCGTCCCGACCCCGGCTTCGTCGACGTCGCCAAGGGCCTGCCGATCGCCTACGGCATGAGCCTCGTGCTCATCACCATGTCGGTGCTGCTCATCTACGCCGACATCGTCAAGCCGATCAAGCTCTTCGGCTGAGCCCGCTGCGAGACGGGCCGAGCGGGCTTTCCGGGGGCGCTCGGGGGCGGAGGTCCGCAGGGCGGTCATAATGGCGGGATGAGCGTCTCCCTCGGTATGCCGCCCCTGCCCCCGCCGGTCCTCGCCCCGCGGCGCCAGACCCGTCAGATCCAGGTCGGCAAGGTCGGGGTCGGGAGCGACTTCCCCGTGTCGGTGCAGTCGATGACGACGACGCCCACGACCGACATCAACGCGACCCTCCAGCAGATCGCCGAGCTGACGGCCTCCGGCTGCGACATCGTGCGCGTGGCCTGCCCGAGCCAGGACGACGCCGACGCGCTGCCCGCCATCGCGCGCAAGAGCCAGATCCCGGTCATCGCCGACATCCACTTCCAGCCGAAGTACGTCTACGCGGCCATCGACGCCGGCTGCGCGGCGGTACGCGTCAACCCGGGCAACATCCGCCAGTTCGACGACCAGGTCAAGGAGATCGCCAAGGCGGCCAAGGACGCCGGGGTCTCGATCCGCATCGGCGTCAACGCCGGCAGCCTCGACAAGCGGATCATGGAGAAGTACGGCAAGGCGACGCCCGAGGCGCTCGTCGAGTCGGCGGTCTGGGAGGCGGGCCTCTTCGAGGAGCACGACTTCCACGACTTCAAGATCTCGGTCAAGCACAACGACCCGGTCATCATGGTGCGCGCCTACGAGCTGCTCGCCGAGCGCGGCGACTGGCCCCTGCACCTCGGCGTCACCGAGGCGGGTCCCGCGTTCCAGGGCACGATCAAGTCGGCGACGGCCTTCGGCGCGCTGCTCTCGCGCGGCATCGGCGACACGATTCGCGTCTCCCTCTCCGCCCCGCCCGTCGAGGAGGTCAAGGTCGGCATCCAGATCCTCCAGAGCCTCAACCTGCGCCCGCGCAAGCTCGAGATCGTCTCGTGCCCGTCGTGCGGCCGCGCGCAGGTCGACGTCTACACCCTCGCCGACCAGGTCACGGCCGGTCTCGAGGGCATGACGGTGCCGCTGCGCGTCGCGGTCATGGGTTGCGTCGTCAACGGTCCGGGCGAGGCCCGCGAGGCAGACCTCGGCGTCGCGTCCGGCAACGGCAAGGGCCAGATCTTCGTCAAGGGCGAGGTCATCAAGACGGTGCCCGAGGCACAGATCGTCGAGACGCTCATCGAGGAGGCCATGCGTCTGGCCGAGGAGATGGGCGAGCCGGTCGACGAGGAGTCGGCCGGGGCACCCAGCGTCACCGTCAGCTGACGTGCGTCCTCCCGTCCGCTCGACCGAGCGGTATGCCGTCCTGCGCGACCTCGCCGAGCGTGTCGTCGCGCTCCGGCCGGGTGAGCGGGTGGCCGTGGCGGTCGACGGGTTCGACGGCGCCGGCAAGACGGTGCTCGCGGACGAGCTCGCCGAGGTCATCGGTGCGCTCGACGGGGCTCGCGACGTGCTGCGCATCTCGATCGACGGCTTCCACAGGCCGAAGGCCCAGCGCGTGGCCCGCGGCCGCGGTCCCGGGACCTTCTACGAGGACTCCTACGACTACGCCGCGTTCCGCCGGGTCGTGATCGACCCCTTCCGTGGGGGCGAGCCCGTGACCCCCGCCGTCAACGACGTGGACGCCGACCGGCCGGTGCACCCGGACCCCGTCGCCGTCGCGCGGGACACGGTCCTGCTCGTCGACGGGATCTTCCTCCAACGGCCGGAGCTCGCCGACGTGTGGGACGCGACCCTGTGGGTGGACGTGCCCTTCGCCGTCTCCGTCCCGCGGGGGAATGCCCGGTTCGGCGACGCTCACGACTCCGACCCGAGCGCGGAGCCGAACCGGCGCTACGTCGGGGGCCAGCGCCTCTACCTCGCCGCCGTCGACCCGCGGTCCCGCGCCACGTGGGTGCTCGACAACACCGACCTCGACCTCCCGGTCCTGCACCCGGCGCGCTGAGCGTGCGCGCGGTGTGACGGGTTCGTGAGGCGCGCCGGGGTGACACCCGGCCCGTGGGCAGGCACTCTTGGGTGGTGCTGCGACAACGCCTCCCCGTGCGACCCCTGTCGGCGGCCGATCACGATGCCGCGCTCGAGGTCTGCGCGCGTGACCGCGTCGCCAACGCCTTCGTGGCCGCGCGCATCGTCGAGGGCTCCCTCCGCACGTCTCCCGGGTCGCTCCTCGGCCACTGGGTGGACGGAGAGCTGCGCGGTCTGGCCTGGGTCAGCGCGAACGTCGTGCCGGTCGGGCTCGACGACGACGGGGTGGCCGCCGTCGCCTCGCGGATCACCCGCATGCGCCGGCAGTGCGCCTCGATCTTCGGCCCGAGCGAGCAGGTCATGGGTCTCTGGGAGCGACTGGGGCCGACGTGGGGACCGGTCCGTGCCATCCGCACGCACCAGCCGTTGCTGACGACCCGGGTGCTGCCCTCGAGCCTCGGCCTCCCGCTCGACCCCGACGTGCGCCAGGCACGCCTCGACGAGGTGGACCTCGTGCTGCCTGCGGCCTCGGCCATGTTCACCGAGGAGATCGGCTACCCCCCGTACTTCGGCTCCGACCGCAGCTACCGGGCGAGCATCGCCTCCCTGGTCCGCGCGGGCCACACGTTCGTCAAGGTCGAGGACGGCGAGGTCGTGTTCAAGGCGGATGTCGGTTCGCTCGCCCTCGGCTGCGCGCAGGTGCAGGGGGTCTGGCTGCATCCACGGTTCCGGGGCCGGGGCCTCTCGGTGCCGGCCATGGCGAGCGTCGTCGAGCAGGTGCTGTCCGGCCTGGGCGACGAGGTGTCCCTCTACGTCAACGACTTCAACGTCGCGGCCCGGGCGACCTACGCCCGCTGCGGGTTCCACGAGGTCGGGGCCTTCACCACCGTCCTGCTCTAGCTCCCGATGAGCCTAGGGTGAGGTCATGAAGACCGCGACCAACGCCCCTCTCGGCAAGGACGTCATCGGCCTCGCCGGTCTCTTCCTGACCTCGGGCACGATGCACTTCGTCAAGCCCGAGCCGTTCGAGGCGATGGTGCCGAAGCAGCTCCCGTCGCGCAGGGCGTTGGTGTATGCGTCCGGCGTCGCCGAGCTCGCCTGCGCGGTGGGTCTTCTCGTCCCTCGCACCCGCCGTGTCGCGGGCATCGTGTCGGCCGTCCTGCTCGTGGCAGTGTTCCCCGCCAACGTCACGATGACGAGCACGGCCAAGCGTCGGCTCGACCGCGACCCCGACGACCACAGGAGGCAGGGCTACCTCGCCGCGACCGTGGTGCGGCTGCCGCTGCAGTGGCCGATGATCCGCACGGCGCTGCGCGCCGGGGGAGTCATGCGCTGAACGTGATGCTGATGCTGTCGCCGACCCTCCGGTATCCCAGGGCCTGGTAGATCGCGTTCGAGGTGGGGTTCGCGAGGTCGGTGTAGAGCATGCACGCCTCGCCCTGGTCGAGCCGTGCAGCGCTGAGGGCTGCGACGACACCGCTCGCGTAGCCGTGCCCGCGCAGCTCCGGTGGGGTCCAGACCCCGGAGATGCGGGTGACACCGCCGTTGGCAGGGGAGGCGTAGGCCATCGAGACGGTACGGCCATCGTCGTCCCACAGTCCGACGCGACCGTCGGCGACCTGCTGCTCCAGGCTGGGTGCGGTGCGCCCGGCGCCCTCGATGGCGTCGACGAACTGCTGGTTCCACTCGTCGACGAGTGGCGTGTCGACGCCCGTGGCGACGCGGAAGGCTCCTGGCACCTCGAAGGGGACCCGAGGACGGGTCGTCAGGGCGAAGCGCCCCACCTCCATCGACACCGTCGCCGTGCCACCCGCCAGCGAGGTCCACTCCTGCGCGAACGCCTCCGCCGACGCCCTGAGACCACCCACCCCCGGCAGCCGGTCGCCCGCCGCCGCGAGCACCGCCGCGAGCCCCCGCGCCTGCTCGGGCGTCGCGAGGGCGATGTGCAGCGGGTGCGGCGGCGTGTGCATGAAGGCGGCGACGACCTCACCCGAGGCGTCCCGACCTGCCCACCAGCGAGGTCCGACGTAGCGTCCCGGGTCCTCGACCAGCGACCCGGTGACACTCGCGAGCACGCTCAGTGCTTCGGGCTCGGACGCGACGAGGCCTGCGAAGCGGGCCTGTGCCTGCGCGGCGTCGGTGACCAGCTCGAACGTGCAGGTGGCAGGCGGCATACGCCCACTCTGGCAAAGAAGCCCGTCCCTGGGCGACCGGATTGCGGGTGCCGGGCGGCCTTCTGGGGATCGTGTGGAGGTCCCGTGGTCCTTCGGCGTCTTGCCCGTGCCCCGGCCGCTGAGGTGCGACGATCGACAGGTGCCCTTCACCCCGAGCCACGCGGTCGTCGCGATCCCGCTGAGGCGGCTCGGGCTGCCGCTCGGGGCCCTGGCCGTGGGAGCCATGTCCCCGGACACCGCGGTGTTCCTCCCGCGGCTCTTCGACTACGGGCACACCCACTCGCTGCAGGGCGTCGTCACGACCGACCTCGCGGTCGGGTGGTGCGTGGTGGTGGTGTGGTGGCTCTGGGTGCGTGCTCCGGTCGTCGACGTGATGCCCGACGGTGTGCGGCGCCGGCTGCGGCTCGAACCGCCCCGGTGGCACAGCGTCCGGTGGTGGGTGGCCGTCGTCGGCGCCCTGACGCTCGGCGCCCTGACGCACATCGTCTGGGACGGCTTCACGCACACGGCCGCCTGGGGAGCCGACCTCGTGCCCGCGCTGCGCGACCCCGTCGGCCCGCTGCCGGTCACCTCGTGGCTGCAGTACGCGTCGGGTCTGGGTGGCCTCGTCGGGATCGCGCTGTGGTGGCGCGCGGTCCAGCTGCGGCGCTCGCCCGATGACTCCGCACCCCGTGCCGGGCGCCTGCGTGGACCACTGCGCCTCCTGCCCGTCGGCGGCACCGCCCTCGGGATGCTGCTGGGCGTGGCGTGGGTGTCGGTCTCGTCCGACGCCCAGCCGACCCGCGTCCTCGTCACGGCCGTGAAGTTCGGCGGTCTCGGCGGCCTCGCCGGCGTGCTCGCCCTCACGCTGGTCTGGCACCTCGCCGTCCTCGCCGGCGGACCCGACGCGCGGGGTCGCTCCGGCACACCCGCGCCCCGGAGCGTGACCGAGCCGGTCGCTGCCCGGCCCGATCCCCGACCTGTTCCCGACCCCGTTCCCGGGCCCGTGCCCGGGCCCGTTCCCAGACGCGGACTCAGGCGTGGGCGATGACCTCGGCGTGCGTCATCGCGAACCACGCGTCGGGGTGCGTCGACCACGCCCGCCAGGCGGCGCTGATGTCGGCCAGCTCGTCAGCCGTCACGAGGCCGCGGTCGATGGCCTGCGTCGCGAAGGTCGACTCGAGCGCTCGGCGGGCCCAGGTGCCGCCCCACCACGCACACTGCTCCGGCGTCGCATAGGTCCACAGGGACGCGGACGGGGTGAGCCGGGTGAGCCCGGCGGCGTGCGTCCAGGCGACCAGGTGGCGTCCGGCGTCCGGCTCGGCGTGGTTGAGGCGAGCGAGGTGTCGGTAGACCCCGAGCCACCGGGTCATGCCCTCGGACGCCGGGTGCCACACCATCGAGGCGTAGTCGACGTCGCGCACCGCGACCAGCCCTCCGGGTCGAGTCACCCGGGCCATCTCGCGGAGGGCACCGACGGGGTCGGTGAGGTGCTGGAGCACCTGGTGCGCATGGACGACGTCGAAGGACGCGTCGGCATACGGCAGCCCCATGACGTCGGCGAGCTCGAAGCGCGTGCGCGCGTCGCCTCGCTCGGCGGCGGTGCGGCGGGCGTGCTCGAGCGGGGCGGCGACGTTCTCGATGCCGGTGACCTCGCCCGACGGGCCGACGGCCTCGGCGAGGTCGAGGGTGATCGTGCCCGGACCGCACCCCACGTCGAGGACCCGCAGTCCGTCGCGAAGGTGGGGCAGCAGGTACGCGGCCGAGTCGGCGGCGGTGCGCGCGCCGTGGGACGCGAGGACGCTGCGATGGTGCCCGTGGAGGTAGACGTCCGCCATGGCGCGACGCTACGCCGCGCCGTGACCCGAGGTGGCGGGTGTCCACCGGTGTGCCGGGAGACCCGGCGATGACGAAGGCCCGCCCCGGACGGGGCGGGCCTTCACCGAGTGCGGTGACGCTGTGGTCTCAGCTCACTTGGTGAGCGGGGCCAGCGTCGGGTCGTTCGCGTAGGCCTCGGCCGCGTTCTCCTTGGTCACGATGACCGGGGGGAGCAGGTTGGCCGGGACGACCTTGACACCGTTGTTGTAGGACTTGGTGTCGTTGACGGTCGGCTTCTGGCCCTTCTGGAGGGCCGTGACCATGGCGATGGTCTCCTTGACGAGGTTGCGCGTGTCCTTGTTGATCGTGGAGTACTGCTCACCAGCCATGATCGACTTGACCGACTCGACCTCGGAGTCCTGACCCGTGACGATCGGAACCGGCTTGCCGGCCGCCTTGACCGACGTGATGATCGCGCGGGCCAGCGTGTCGTTGGGCGACAGGACGCCGTCGAGGGCGGCGCTCTGGTAGTTGGCCGACAGGAGCGTGTCCATGCGCTTCTGGGCGTTCTCGGCCTTCCAGCCCTGCGTGACGACCTGGTTGAAGTCCTTCTGGCCGGAGACGACCTTGAGGGTGCCGTCGTCGATCTTCGGCTTGAGCACCTTCATGGCGCCGTCGAAGAAGACCTGGGCGTTCGCGTCGTCGGGCGAGCCGGCGAAGAGCTCGATGTTGTACGGGCCGTTCGGCTTCTTCTTGGCCATGCCGTCGAGCAGGGCCTGGCCCTGCAGCTCGCCGACCTTGAAGTTGTCGTAGGCCACGTAGTAGTCGACGGCAGCCGTGTTCTTCACGAGGCGGTCGTAGGCGATGACCGTGGCGCCGGCGTCCTTGGCGGCCTTGAGCTGGGTGCCCAGCTGCGAGCCGTCGATGGCGCCGACGACGATGACCTTGGCGCCCTTGGTGACCATGGCCGAGATCTGGTTCTGCTGCTCGGACACGCCGCCGTTGGCGAACTGCACGTCGCCCTTGAAGCCGGCCGCGGAGAGGCCGTCCTTGAACAGCTGCTCGGCGAGCACCCAGTTCTCGGACGTCTTCTGCGGCAGCGCGACGCCGATGACCGAGTCAGCGGGGAAGCCCGCTGCTGCGGCGCCCCCGTTGGATGCGGCCGGCGTCGTGCCGGTGTCGCTGTTCCGACCGCAACCGGTCAGAACAAGGGCAGCCACAGCCGTGACGCCCAGCACCTTGGTGAAGGTACGCATGTGCTCTCTTTCCTCTCATCGCGTCCGGGCGGAACGCGGATACTTCTCGGTCACGAGCGGCGCCCTGACCGGGTCCTGGTTGGTTGGCAGATGGGTCTGGTGGTTGGGGGGCTTGTCACCCCGTCGCTCGTCAGCTGGACTGGCGGATCGTCTCGCTGACGGGCTCCGTCTCCGTCGCCGCGGACGGGGGCGGCGGTGCCTCCGTGTCCTCGTCGGTGCCGCCGCGACGGAAGTTCTTCATCATCATCCCGATGAGCGAGGCCCGGCCGGCCGACTTGTTGTAGACGTCGAAGGCGACGGCGACGAGGAGCACGAGGCCCTTGATCATCTGGGTCGCGTCGGCGCCGATGCCCTGCAGCTGAAGGCCGTTGTTGAGCACGGCCATGACGAGGCCTCCGACGATCGAGCCGACCACGGTGCCGACACCGCCGGTGACGGCCGCGCCGCCGATGAAGACGGCCGCGATGGCGTCCAGCTCCCAGCCGACGCCGTCGGACGGGCCCGACGCGGTCGAGCGGGCGACGAAGATCATGCCGGCGAGCGCCGCCAGGATCGACATGTTCATCATGACGAGGAAGTTGACCTTCTTGCTCTTCACACCCGACAGCTCGGCCGCGTGCCGGTTGCCGCCGACGGCGTAGATGTGCCGACCGATGACGGTGCGGTTGGAGATGAAGCCGTAGAGCAGGACGAGCACCGCCAGGATGATCCCGGAGATCGGGAACGAGGTGCCGGGACGGCCCGAGCCGAAGAGCAGCGTCGCGCCGATGATGGCGGCGCAGATGAGCCCGAGGCGCACCCACATGATCCACGCGTCCTCGACCTCGGCGCCGAGCTTGACGAGCGCTCGGCGGCTGCGCACCGCGCCGACGACGATGCCGATGGCGAGCAGGAGCCCGATGAGCACCGTCAGGTTGTTGTAGCCGGTGTTGGGGCCGACCTCGGGGAGGTAGCCGCCGCCGATGACCTGGAAGTCCTCGGACACGGGGACCGAGTTCGACTTGCCGACGTACTGGTTGGCGCCGCGGAAGAGCAGCATGCCCGACAGCGTCACGATGAAGGCGGGGATGCCGACGTAGGCCGTCCACATGCCCTGCCACGCGCCGACGAGCGCGCCGATGGCCAGCCCGAGCAGGATGCCCATCCACCAGCTCAGGTTCCAGTCACGCATCGCGATGGCCACACAGATGCCGACGAACGCCGCCACGGAGCCGACGGAGAGGTCGATGTGGCCGGCAATGATGACGAGCACCATGCCGATGGCGAGCACGAGGATGTAGGAGTTCTGCTGGAAGATGTTGATGACGTTGTCCGGTGTGAGCGTGAGCCCGCCGGTCCAGATCTGGAAGAAGATGATCAACGCCACGAGGGCGAAGATCATGCCGAGCTGACGGGTGTCGCCACCGAAGATCTTCTTGACCTTGTCCATGGGTGCAGTCCTGGCTGTGATGGGTGTGGATGGGGGAGTGGTCGGGGCGGCCGCGCCGCTCACGCGCTCTCGCGCGTGGGCGTGGTCTCGGCGGAGCCGCCGTGGGTGCTTCGCGTCATGAGGCGCATCAGCGAC
Source organism: Terrabacter ginsenosidimutans (assembly GCF_039539425.1). Classification (NCBI taxonomy): domain Bacteria; kingdom Bacillati; phylum Actinomycetota; class Actinomycetes; order Micrococcales; family Intrasporangiaceae; genus Terrabacter; species Terrabacter ginsenosidimutans. The sequence continues at coordinate 485,479 of NZ_BAABDC010000002.1, forward strand.
TCCTGGTCCGCCTCCTCGTGGGAGAGCACGCCGGTGATCGCGCCCTCGGCGATGGTGTAGATGCGGTCGGACAGGCCGATCAGCTCGGGGAGCTCGGAGGAGACGAGGATGACGCCCTTGCCCTCCGCGGCCATGCGCTGGATGATCCCGTAGATCTCGAACTTGGCACCGACGTCGATGCCGCGCGTCGGCTCGTCCAGGATGAGCAGGTCAGGCTCGGTGAAGAGCCACTTGGCAAGCACGACCTTCTGCTGGTTGCCTCCGGAGAGCTTGGAAACGCCCTCGTCGACGTTGGGGGCCTTGGTCCGCAGGGACTTGCGGTAGGACTCGGCGTAGTTGTACTCCTCACGCTCGTCGACGACGAAGCCGCGCGTGATGCGGTTGAGCCGGGCAGAGACCGTCGTGCGCTTGATGTCGTCGAGGAGGTTGAGACCGAGGGTCTTGCGGTCCTCGGTGACGTAGGCCAGGCCGGCGTCGATGGCGTCGGCGACGGTCCGCAGCCGGAGCTCCTTGCCGTCCTTGACGATCGTGCCGTCGACGTAGGTGCCGTAGGAGCGACCGAAGAGGCTTCGCATCAGCTCGGTGCGCCCGGCGCCCATGAGGCCGGCGAAGCCGACGATCTCGCCGCGCCGGACGAAGAAGTCGCTGTGCTTGGCCACGAGACGGTCCGGGACGCTCGGGTGGCGGACCGTCCAGTTCTTCACCTCGAAGAAGACCTCACCGATCTCGGGCGTGTGGTCGGGGAAGCGCGACTCGAGGTCGCGCCCGACCATGCCCCGGATGATGCGGTTCTCGTCGACGCCGTCCTCCTTGACGCGCAGGGTCTCGATGGACCGGCCGTCGCGGATGATGGTGATGGAGTCGGCGATCTGCTCGATCTCGTTGAGCTTGTGGCTGATCATGATGCAGGTCACGCCCTTGGAGCGCAGGCCCGCGATGAGGTCGAGCAGGTGCTGCGAGTCGCCCTCGTTGAGGGCGGCGGTCGGCTCGTCGAGGATGAGGAGCTTGACGTCCTTGGACAGCGCCTTGGCGATCTCGACGAGCTGCTGCTTGCCGACGCCGATGTCGCGGATCTTGGTGTCCGGCTCCTCCTCCAGGCCGACCCGCGCGAGCAGCTCGCGCGCCTTGACGCGCGTGGCGAGCCAGTTGATGACGCCGCCCGAGGCCGTCTCGTTGCCGAGGAAGATGTTCTCGGCGATCGACATCTCCGGGATGAGCGCGAGCTCCTGGTGGATGATGACGATGCCGGCGTGCTCGCTGTCGCGGATGTTGTGGAACTCGCACAGCTGGCCCTCGAAGTGGATCTCGCCCTCGTACGTGCCGGCGGGGTGGACCCCTGACAGCACCTTCATCAGGGTCGACTTGCCGGCGCCGTTCTCCCCGCAGATGGCATGGACCTCACCGCGACGGACGGCCATCGAGACGTTGGAGAGGGCCTTGACCCCGGGGAACTCCTTGGTGATGTCCCGCATCTCGAGGATGACGCTGCCCGGCGGGTCGGCAGGACCCGCGGCGGCAGCGGCCGTGTCGGCACTCGAGGGCCCAGGAGCCGGGATGGAGGGGTTGCTCATCTGGTCGTCAACACTCCTTTGTGGTGTTCGTGAGGCGCACGCGCCCAACCTGATTCTTCCGCAAGGTTCGTGCTCAGGTGTCCGAACATCGCGTCGTGTTGTCACAAGGACGTCACGATCTCCGGACGAGGTCCCACTTCGGCGCCGGCAGGGTCACTGAACCCGTGGTCCGGCACGTCGTCAAGTACATGACCACTTCCTGTCCGGTCGGGACAGGGCCGGACAGGACGGCGCCCGACAGCGGCCCTGACCGGCAGGCCCCAGTCGGCCGATATCCTGCCAAGGTTCCGCACAGGCGCAGCCGCGCTCCCTCGCGCCGATCCGGCCGTGCCCTGTACCCAGCACCTCCTGAGGAGACCCGGTGGCCCTGCACATGTCGTCCCTGTTCCTGCGAACCCTTCGCGAGGACCCGGCGGACGCAGAGGTCCCGAGCCACCGCCTGCTCGTCCGGGCGGGCTACGTCCGCCGGGTCAGCCCCGGTGTCTACACGTGGCTGCCCCTCGGCCTGCGCGTGCTGCGCAACGTCGAGCGGATCGTCCGCGACGAGATGGACGCCATCGGCGCGCAGGAGCTGCTCTTCCCTGCGCTGCTCCCCAAGGAGCCCTTCGAGGCGAGCGGCCGCTGGACCGAGTACGGCGACAACATCTTCCGGCTGCAGGACCGCAAGGGAGCCGACCACCTGCTCGGCCCGACCCACGAGGAGATGTTCACCCTCACGGTCAAGGACCTCTACAGCTCCTACAAGGACCTGCCGCTGTCGATCTACCAGATCCAGACGAAGTACCGCGACGAGGCGCGTCCGCGCGCCGGGGTGCTCCGTGGCCGCGAGTTCGTCATGAAGGACAGCTACTCCTTCGACGTCGACGCCGCGGGCCTGGACAAGAGCTACCAGCTGCACCGCGAGGCCTATGTCCGCATCTTCGACCGCCTCGGCTTCCACTACGTCATCGTCGAGGCGATGGCCGGGGCCATGGGCGGCAGCAAGAGCGAGGAGTTCCTCGCCACGGCCGAGGTCGGGGAGGACACCTACGTCCACTGCACGAGCTGCGGGTATGCCGCCAACGTCGAAGCGGTGCGGGTGCCGGCCCCCGACCCCGTCGGCTGGGAGGGCCTGCCGGCTGCGCACGCCGAGGACACCCCCGACACCCCGACCATCGACACGCTCGTCGCACACCTCAACGAGCGCTTCCCCCGCACGGACCGTCCCTGGGCTGCCGGCGACACGCTCAAGAACGTCGTCGTGATCCTGGTCAACCCCGACGGCACGCGCGAGCCGCTCGCCATCGGCGTGCCCGGTGACCGCGAGGTCGACGAGAAGCGTCTGGGCGCCCAGGTCGAGCCTGCCGAGGTCGAGCCCTTCACCGAGTCGGACTTCGCCGCCAACGCTGCGCTGGTCAAGGGCTACATCGGGCCCGGCGCCCTGGGGCTCGACGGCAGCTCCGGCATCCGTTACCTGCTCGACCCGCGCGTGGCGGATGGCACCCGCTGGGTCACAGGCGCGAACGTCGCCGGCCAGCACGTCATCGACCTCGTCGCGGGCCGGGACTTCACCGCCGACGGCACCATCGAGGCCGCCGAGGTGCGCCCCGGCGACCCCTGCCCCAACTGCGACCACACCCTCTCCGCCGCCCGCGGCATCGAGATGGGCCACGTCTTCCAGCTCGGCACGAAGTACGCCGAGGCCCTCGACCTCAAGGTGCTCGACCAGAACGGCAAGCTCGTCACCGTCGTCATGGGCTCCTACGGCGTCGGGGTCTCGCGCGCCGTGGCCTGCGTCGTCGAGGGAAACCACGACGAGTCGGGCATCATCTGGCCGCGTGAGCTGGCCCCGGCCGACGTGCACATCGTCGCCGCAGGCAAGGACGAGGCGCTCTTCGTCAAGGCCGAGGAGATCGCCCGCGAGCTCGAGGTGCAGGGCCTCACCGTCCTCGTCGACGACCGCAAGGGCGTCAGCCCCGGCGTGAAGTTCAAGGACTCCGAGCTCATCGGCGTCCCGACGATCCTCGTCATCGGTCGGGGCCTCGCCGACGGCAAGGTCGAGATCAAGGACCGCCGCACCGGTGAGCGCCGTGAGGTCGCCGTCGACGACGCCGTCGCGGCCCTGACCGCCGAGGTCACCGCCGAGGTCGAGCGGTCGTGACCGCGGCCGACCGGCCCGTCCGGCCCGACCGGCCCGTCCGGGCGGTCCTCTTCGACTGGGGCGGCACCATCACGCCCTGGCACGAGGTGGACTTCCACGCGACGTGGGGGGCGTATGCCGCGGCCCTGGGTCACTCGGGCGAGGCGCACGCCGCGTTCGTCGCGGCCATCTGCGCAGCCGAGGACGCGGCGTGGAAGCGCGGCCGAGGCGGTGGCGGGAGCGCGCGCCTGCACGAGCTGCTCGAGTCGGTCGGCGTCACGGACCGACACCCGGGCGCGCAGGAGGCGCTGACGGCATACCGCGAGCTGTGGGAGCCCCACACGATCACGGCGCCGGAGATCCGAGTGGTGTGGGAGGGCCTGCGCGACAGGGGTATTCGCGTGGGTGTCCTGTCCAACACCATCTGGGACCGTGACTACCACCGGTCGATCTTCGAACGCGACGGGGTGCTCCACCTCATCGACGTGGACGTCTACTCCAGCGAGACGCCCTGGGTGAAGCCGCAGCCGGAGATCTTCGCCCACGCCGCGCGCGAGGTGGGTCTCGAGCCCGCGGACTGCGCCTACGTCGGGGACCGGTCCTACGAGGACGTGCACGGGCCGCAGCAGGTCGGGATGCGGGCGATCTGGGTGCCGCACTCGACGATCCCACTCGACCAGCAGGTGTCCCACGACGCGACGCCCGACGCCGTCGCCCACGAGATCACCGACGTGCTCGCCATCGTCGAGTCCTGGAACGACTCGCCGGACTCGCCGGACGCCCGCGCCGACGGTGTGGACGCGTGAGCGACCCGACGCTCACGACCCTCGCCTTCCTCGCAGCCGCCGCGTTCGTCGCCGGCTGGATCGACGCCGTCGTCGGCGGCGGCGGCCTCGTCCAGCTGCCCGCCCTGCTCATCGGTCTGCCCGGGGCATCGCCCGCGCAGCTGCTCGCGACGAACAAGTTCGGCTCGATCTTCGGCACCGCGACGAGCTCGGTCACCTTCTACCGTCGGGTCCGGCCCGACCTGCGCACGGCTCTGCCCATGGCGGCCGTCGCCTACGTCGGGTCCCTCGGCGGCGCGCTCATCGGGTTGCACATCCCGAAGTCAGCCTTCAACCCGATCATCCTCGTGCTGCTCGTGCTCGTCGGCGCCTACACGCTCTTCAAGCCCGACCTCGGCTCCGAGTCGATCCGGCGGTTCCACGGAGCCCGCCACGCCGTCCTCGCCATGCTGACCGGCTTCGTCATCGGGGCCTACGACGGTGCGCTCGGACCCGGCACCGGCAGCTTTCTCGTCTTCGCGCTCGTCGGGTTGCTGGGCTACAACTTCCTCGAGGCCAGCGCCAAGGCCAAGATCGCCAACTTCGCGACGAACCTCGGCGCGCTGACCATCTTCGCGCCGATGGGTCTCGTCATCGTCAAGGTGGGCCTCGTCATCGCGGGCGCCAACCTGCTCGGCGGCTATGTCGGGGCCCGGACGGCCGTCGCGAAGGGCAGCGGCTTCGTCCGGGCGGTCTTCGTCGTCGTCGTCAGCGCCTTCATCGTCAAGATCGGTGGCAGCCTCCTCGGCTGGTGGCCCTGAGGGCATCCGCCCGGCGTGGCCGAGGGCTCCCAGCACGGCCCGCAGCTCGGCACGGGCCCGGTGAGTACGTCGGCTCAGCACAGGCTCCTTGGGCTCACCGTAAACTGCCCGCACGGCTCCGGAGGGGCCTCGTCGCCGAGCCAGGGAGGGTCACGCGCGCATGTCCACTCGCATCGCCGGCGTCAGCGCCCACGTCGCCGAGCACGCCATGAGCGTCGAGGAGGTCGAGGCCCGCATCGTCGGATCGAGCGACGGGTTCACGCCTCCCTCCGGGGTGCTGGGACGCCTCACTGGCGTCCGGCGGATTCACCACGCCGGCCGCGACACCCAGGCCTCCGACCTCGCCGCGGCCGCCGCTCGCACGTCCCTCGCCCTGCTCGACCTCGAGATCGCCGACGTCGATCTGCTCGTGTTCGCCTCGGCGTCGCAGGACCTCGTCGAGCCCGCCACGTCGCACATCGTCGCCGACCTGCTCGGTGCCCGGTGTCCGGTCATGGACGTCAAGAACGCCTGCAACTCCTGGCTGAACGGCGTGCAGGTCGCCGAGGCGCTCATCGCCATGGGGCAGTACGACCGCGTCCTCGTCGTGACGGGGGAGATGCCGTCCCGTGCGGCCCGGTGGTGTGTCCGCGACGCGGCGCAGTTCGTCGAGTCGGTGCCGGGCTACACGATGAGCGATGCGGGGGCCGCCGGGCTCGTCGAGCGGGCGGCACCCGGCGCTCGCGGCGAGATCCTGCACCGCTGGTTCGCCGCGGAGTCGCGGCACTGGTCGGTCGGGCAGCTGCCAGCCGGCGGCACCCGTCACCCCCGTGACGCCGACAAGGGCTACTTCGTCATGGACGGGGCGCGCCTGCGCCAGGCCTTCGACAGCGTCGACGTCGAGGAGATCCACCGCGCCCTCAAGTCCGACGGCCTCGGCGTCGAGGACTTCGTGGCGGTCGCCGTCCACCAGGTCGCGATGCCCTACCTCGACGTCTTCGCCGCGCGGCTCGGCCTGCGCCGCGACCTCGTCGTCGAGACGCTGCCCGACCACGGCAACTGCGCGTCGGCCACGCTGCCGCTCCAGTGGCAGCAGGTCGAGCGGCTCGGCCTCGCCGCACCGGGGCAGCCGGTGCTGCTCGTGGGGCTCGCGGGCGGGATCAGCGTCGGCACGATGGCGGTGCGCTGGTGACTGGTCCCGCGTCCCTCGGGATGTGCGGCGTGCGCCTCTGGGTCGTCGTCCCCGCCTTCGACGAGCAGGCCGGCATCGCCCGAACGATCGCCGCCCTCGCCGCACAGCGCGACCGCGACTTCGACCTCGTCGTCGTCGACAACGCCAGCACCGACGGCACGGCGCGCGAGACCGAAAGGGCCTGCACGGCATACGACCTCGGCGTCACGATCGTCACCGAGACGCGCAAGGGCACCGGGGCGGCGGCCGACACCGGCGTGCGTCACGCCATCGCGCACGGGGCGACGCACGTGCTGCGCACCGACGCCGACACGCTCCCCACCCCCGAGTGGACCGCGGTGGGTCGCCGCGCCTTCAGCGCCGGCGCCGACCTCGTGACCGGGCCGATGCGGGCGCGCACCGACGAGGTGCGGCTGCGCCCCTGGGAGCGCCTCGTGCTGCCCGGCGTCATCGGTCTCTGCCAGACGTTCGGGCGCTTCCGTCCGAGCAACCGGGCGCCCGAGCTCCAGGGTCCCTACCGGATGAGCCCGGGCTGCAACATCGGCGTCAGCGCTCGCGCCTACGAGGCGAGCGGAGGCTTCCCGCGGACCGCGATCGAGGAGGTCCACGAGGACCGCGAGCTCGTCAACCGGGTCCGGCGGGTCAGCTCGCGCGTCGAGTACCACCGTGACCTCGTCGTGCACGCCTCGGTGCGCCGGCTGCGCGCCTACGGCCTGCGCAACACCCTGCGGTGGTACCTCGACCACGGCCACCGTCCCGACGTCGTCGACGTCCGGGGCGTCGCGTGAAAGCGCTCACCCGCCACGACCCCGGGAGTCGCTGGGAGGCCCGACTCGTCCGCTCGGCGCACCCCGTGGTCGCCCGTGTCGTCGACGCCGCCGTGTCGCGTCGCGGTGTCGTACGCCTGCCCGGCGTCGGCGTGCTGGTGGCGGACCCCGAGGTGGCGCGTCTCGTGCTCACCGACGCGGACACCTTCGCCAAGAACGGGCCCGGCTCGTCAGGGGCGCTCTGGACCCCGGTGCTCGGGGAGCGGGTGCTGCTCAACATGGAGGGACCCGACCACCGCGTCCTGCGGCGCTCCCTATCCGACCTGTTCTCACCCCGTGCCGTGCGCGAGGTCTGTGACGCCGCGACAGGGCCGCTCGTGTCCGCTGCAGCGTCGAGGCTCAAGGAGGGCAAGGACCTCGACGTCGTGCGGCTGGCGCGTGAGGTGGCGGCTGCCGCCATCGGAGTCGTCGTCGGACTCGACCCGGACACCCCACCGTCGGTCCTCCTCGAGGCGAGCGACGCCATCGAGTCGATGGTCGGCTGGCGCACCCGCACCTTCGACGACGCGGCCGTGGCCCGGGCCCGAGCGGCTCTGGCCGTCGTGCAGGACGCCGCCGAGTCCGCCCACGCCGCAAGGGCTTCCGACACCGTGATGGGTCGACTGGCGCTCCAGGGTGCCTCGCTCGACGATGCCCGGTCCCTGGCAGCTGCGCTCTTCCTCACCGGCACCGGCACCGTCAGCAGCGCCTTCCCCCGGATAGCCGGACAGCTCGCGGACGCCGGTCTCCTCGGGACCGCAGGCGCGGCCTCGTGCGACGTCGACGACGTCGTCGCCGAGGGTCTGCGCATGACGACGCCGAGTCTGGCGACGCTGAGACGGTGCGTCCGCCCCACCCAGCTCGGCGGGGTCCGGCTGGGCGCGGACGACCGGGTCGTCGTGCTGCTCTGGTGGGCGACCAGGCGTGACGGCGGCTTCGAGCCCGGACGCCCTGCGACGGGCGACCTGCGCCACCTGTGTTTCGGGGCCGGCTCGCACTTCTGCCTCGGGGCTCCGCTCGCCCTTGCCGAGCTGCGGATGATGACCGCGATGCTGCTCGAGGTCGCCAGCGAGCGGGGGCTCGTCGTGACCTCGCGTAGCGCGGCACGCCGCGTGCTCGTGCCGCGCTACGCGGAGCTGACCGTCCGGGTCGAGCACCCACGACCGGCAGCGCAGGTGGCGGGCTCGGCGGGCGCAGCGGGCGCGGCGGCGTGACTCCCACCCCCGACCTCGTCACGACGATCCTCACGAGGGCTGCCGACGAGCCCCGTCGCGTCGCCATCCGTGACCACCGCGGTCGCTCGGTGACGTTCGGCGCGCTGGGCGCCGGCATCACGGGCGTCGCCGCCCACCTGTCCTCGCGGGGTCTCGTTCCCGGGGACGGGGTGCTGCTCGCCGTCCGCCCGTCCCCCCGGGCCGTGGCGGCCGCGCTCGGAGTCGTCCTCGCCGGGGGTGTCGTCGTGGTGGCCGACCCCGGGGCCGGCGAGGCCCTCCTCCACGTGCGCCGCCGGACCGTGCCGGTGCGAGCCGCGATCGCCGACACCCTCGTGCACGCGGCCACCCGCCGGCCGTTCTCCTCCCTGCTCTCGCGTCTGCCGGCGACGTCCGGGCTCCAGCTGCCCGACCTCGGCGGGCCCGGCCTCGTCCACGTCGTCACGGGCCCCCGACTACCGGGCGTGCCGCGGGGGGCCACGCGCTGGGAGCACCTGCCGCGCTCCGTGGCGTCGCCGGTGCCGGGCACTCCCACACGCGACGCGCTCGTCGTGTTCACCTCCGGCTCGACCGCGTCGCCACGGGCCGTCGTCCACACCCTGAGCTCGCTCACGGCGGGCGTCGGGGCGGCCGTCGCGGCGCTCGAACTCGACGACCGGGTCGTCATGCACACCGACCAGCTCATGATCGGCCTGCCGACGCTCGCCGCCGGAGGCGTGTGGTCGCTGCCGCCCGTCACGGCGACGACCGGGACGTGGCTGCGCCAGGCCGCCCGCGAGAGTGCCACCCACGCGTATGCCGTCCCGACCAAGGTGCTCGCCGCGGCCTCGCGTGGCCTGCCGTCGACCCTCCGGCACCTCGCCATGGGAGGCGCGCCGGTCCTGCCTGCCACCGTCGGCCGACTCCGCTCGCTCGCACCCGACGTGGCCGTGCGAGCGGTCTACGGCTTGACGGAGGCACTGCCTGTCGCCGTCGCCACAGGCGACCAGGTGCTCGCGTCGCCGCCGGGACGCACCTGCCTGGGCCCGGCCCTCCCGGGGGTCTCGGTCCGCATCGACGCCCCGGACGCCACCGGCGTCGGCGAGATCGTCGTCCGTGCGCCGCAGGCGCGCCACCGGCTGGCGGGCGAGGCTCCCAGCGTCGAGGTCCGCACCGGTGACCTGGGGGAGCTGCGCAGCGACGGCATGCTCCTGCTCGCAGGGCGTGCCAAGAACATGGTCATCCGGGGCCAGGCCAACATCTACCCGGAGCTCGTCGAGCCCCTTCTCCTCGAGCAGCTCGGCGACGCCATCGCGGACTGCGCCCTCATCGGGGTGCCGGACTCGGTGACGGGAGACGAGCGAGTCGTCCTGGCGGTGGTCCCCGCAGCCGGTCCTCGGTCGGTGACGGACGATGCCGCGCTCTCGCGCCTCGTCCACCGGACGTGGCCGAGCCTCGCGGACGAAGCCTGGCGCCCCGACGAGGTCGTCGTGGTCGAGGCGGTGCCGCGCCGAGGACGCTCGGCCGCCGTCGACCCGGAGGCCCTGCGTCTGGTCCTCTCCGGGCGGCGCACAGGAGCCTCCGGGTGAGGGTCGCCGTCACGGGCGCCAGCGGCTTCGTCGGAGGAGCGGTCCTCGACCTGCTGCTCGCACGAGGCCATGACGTCGTCTCCTTCAGCCGCCGACCGGTCGCGCCGCGTCCGGGACTGGAGCACCGCAGGTGGGACGTCACGAGCGGACCGCTGACAGACCCTCCGACGGTCGACGTCGTCGTCCACGCAGCTGCCCACGTCGACGAGTGGGACGGGTGGGCGGTGCACCGGGCCGTCACCGTCGCGGGGACGCGGGCCGTGCTCTCGACGTGGCCGGCAGCCCGGGTCGTGCTCATCTCGTCGTGCAGCGTCTACCCCCTCCGGGCTCCGAGACCTCCCCGGCAGCTCCTCAGCGAGGACGTCCCGGTGACCAGCCACCACCTGTCCGCCTACTCCCGCGCGAAGGCTGCCCAGGAGCGACTCGTGCTCGGCCGCCGCAGCAGCGTCGTCCTGCGTCCCCACGCGGTGCACGGCCTCGGGGACCCGACCCTCCTGCCGAGGCTCGAGCGGGCCCGCCGTCGCGGGCGACTTGTCTGCCCCGGGGGTGCCGACACCCTCATCCACCTCACGGACGTCCGGCTCGTCGCGAAGGCAGCGGTGGCGGCCTGCGAGATCCCTTGCGGCACAACGATCCTCAATGTCGCGGACGCCCAGCCCCTCCGATTGTCGGCCGTCGCGGCCGGTGTGGTCGATGCGAACGGATGGGACGTCAGGCCGCTGTTCACCGGGTCGCTCGCCGCCTGGGCCGCGGCACTCGCTCTTGAGGGACCCGCCCGCCTCGCCCGCGCGTCGACGCCTCCGCTGCTGACGGCATACGCAGTCTCCCACCTCGCGGTCAGCCGGGTGTTCGACACGACCCTGCTGCGTCAGCGGCTCGGCGTCGAGCCAGACCCGACGGACCTCTCCCGGTGGCACCGGGAGGACGCGGCGGGGAGGGCCGACGCTTCACACCCGTGACATCCGTGTGACACAGCACACGCACAGGGTCGAGCACGAATGTCAGTGACATGACCTCACTCGCCCTCCCCGAGAGCCCCGACCTCTCGGTGCCGGCCGCGTCGCGGCGCGGACCCACACCACTCTGGTGGCGGGATGCCTCCGCCGTGTTCGCCTGGGGCGTCACACTCTTCGTCGTCGCCCTCTGGGTGGCGGGCGGCGGGCTGACCGCGTTCGGGACGCTCGGTGAGAGCCTCATCAACATCGGTCGCCTCACCGGCCTCGTGGCCTCGGTGCTCATGCTCCTGCAGGTGCTGCTCATGGCCCGCATCCCGTTCGTCGAGCAGGCCTGGGGCCAGGACGAGCTCGCCCGGGTGCACCGGCTCGTCGGCTTCACCTCGTTCAACCTCATGGTCGTGCACATCGTCCTCACCACCATCGGCTACAGCGCGGGCACCGACCTGGGCGTCGTCGCCACCTTCGTCGACCAGGTCCTGCACTCGCCGGGCATGCTCCTCGCCCTCGCCGGCACCATCGCGCTCGTCATGGTCGTCGTCACGTCGGTGATGAAGGCCCGCGCGAAGCTGAGGTACGAGTCCTGGCACCTGCTTCACCTCTACGCCTACCTCGGCGCCGGCCTGGCCCTGCCGCACCAGCTCTGGACGGGCCAGGACTTCAAGGCGAGCGTCGTGGCGACCGTCTTCTGGTGGGGGCTGTATGCCTTCGCGCTCGTCGCCGTCCTCGTCTACCGGGTGGGGCTGCCGCTCATCCGCTCCCAGCGCCACCGTCTCGTCGTCTCCGAGGTCGTCGCCGAGTCGCCCACCGTCACGTCGGTCGTCATGACGGGGCGCCGGCTCGACCGCCTGCCCGTCCGTGCCGGCCAGTTCTTCCAGTGGCGCTTCCTCGACGGCGCGGGCTGGACCAGGGGCAACCCGTACTCCCTCTCCGCCGCCCCCGACGGCCGGTCGCTCCGGATCACGGCCGAGGCCGTCGGAGCCTCCAGCGCCCGCCTCGCGACGTTGCGTCCCGGCACCAAGGTGCTCGTCGAGGGCCCTTACGGACGCCTCCACGCCGGCGTCCGCACCAGCGACAAGGCCGTGCTCATCGGTGCCGGCATCGGCATCACGCCGCTCCGGGCCATCCTCGAGGAGCTGCCCTCCTCACCCGACGGTGTCGTCGTCATCTACCGGGTCGGCAGCCAGTCGGACATCGTCCTCGCCGACGAGCTGCTCGACCTCGCCCGCGCCAAGGGGGGCCGGGTCGTCGCCGTCGTCGGCCACCGCAACCGGGAGCGCGCCAGCTGGCTGCCCGTCGAGTCGCGGCACCTCACCGACGCCGAGGCCCTGACCCGGATCGTGCCCGACATCGCCGAACGCGACGTCTACGTGTGCGGCAACCCCGCCTGGATGGACGCCGTCATCGCCGCCGCCCACGAGGCCGGCGTGCCCGACGAGGCGGTCCACCACGAACGCTTCAGCTACTGACCCACGCGAACCGCGAGCGAACGCACCGCATCCACGCCGAACGAAACGAGCCCCACCATGCGACGCATCGTCCTCTGGGCCATGAGCACCCTGACCGTGCTCGTGCTCCTCTTCAGCTACAGCACCTCCCGCAGCTCGTCCGCCCTCGTGGCCGCCGAGACCCGCACCGTGACGACGACGAGCAAGAGCTCCGAGAGCACCGGGTCCACGTCGGGGTCCTCGTCCGCCTCCGCGACCGACTCCTCGGGCCAGCAGCCGACCGACAGCACGACCGGCAGCACGACGTCCTCCGGATCCTCCGGATCCTCCGGCTCGACGAGCACGTCGGCGGCCGCGAAGACGTATGCCGGTGACGCGGTCATGACCCGCTACGGCAACGTCCAGGTCCAGATCACCGTCAAGAACGGCAAGATCACCGCGGCAGAGGTGCTGCAGGTCCCGTGGAACGACCGCCACGACCAGATGATCAACTCCGCTGCCGTCCCGGTCTACAACCAGGAGGCCGTCAGTGCGCAGTCGGCCCAGATCGACGTCGTCTCCGGCGCGACGTACACGTGGGACGGCTACACCCAGTCCCTGCAGTCCGCCATCGACCAGGCCAACCTGTGAGGCACTCTTGAGACAGGCGACCGAGGAGCCCACCATGAGCCGACCCGCGATCCCAGGCCAGCCCGTCCAGCCCGTTCAGGCGGGGAAGCCCGTTCTGCCGGTCGGGCCCGACCTGCCGGTCAGGCCCGAGACGGCGCCGGCTCCGGCACGGCGCGCCTGGGTCGAGCAGATCATGGGCATGCCGATCTCCATCCACCTGCGCGGCGAGGACGTCGACCGGCCCGAGGCGCAGGCGGCCGTGGCCGAGGCCTACCGGATCCTGCGCGAGATGGACTCGATCTTCTCGACCTACCGGGACGACTCCGACCTGATGCGGCTGCGCCGCGAGGAGATCGAGGTGTCGCAGTGCAGCCCCCTGGTCGAGGAGGCGCTGCACATCGGGCAGGAGGCCGAGGTCCTCACCCGCGGAGCGTTCACGACGCTCCTGCCCACCGGCGACGGTGACCTGGCTTTCGACCCGACCGGCCTCGTGAAGGGGTGGGCCGTCGACCGCGCCTCCGTGCCACTGCTGGCGCTCGAGCGAATCTCGTTCTGCATCAACGCCGGTGGTGACATCCTCATCGGAGCGCACCCGGACATGCCGACCGCCGGCCCGGGCGCGATCCTGTGGCGCGTCGGCGTCGAGGACCCGCTCGACCGGCAGCGGATCGCCAACACCCTGACGCTGGCGCGAGGTGCGGTGGCGACCTCCGGGACGTCGGCGCGAGGAGCGCACCTCTACGACCCCGAGGCCCGTGAGCTCGTGGGGCGCCCGGGTTCGGTGACCGTGACGGGTCCCACCCTGCTCTGGGCCGACATCTGGGCGACGGCGCTCTTCGTCGGCTCCGAGCGCACGAGCGAGGCGTTCGCGGCGAGCGCGACCGACTACCTCTCGACGGCGCTCTGACGGACGACGACGGCGCGCAGGGGAGGCGCAAGGAGCAAAAGCCGCAAGGCATCCCGAACCAGGACCTGCTTGCGAGTTTCTTGCGCAAACCATGCGCGGCTCGGGCTTCGGCGCTTGCAGTTGCCCCGGCAGAGTCGTCCTCATCAGCAGGAACGGTCGGGGGACCGCCGGCTGACAGAGACCTTCGGGCGAGTGCCCGCCGATCCGGGAGGGGAGCGCCATGACCGCCAGCACCAGCACTGACCCTGCAGTGACGGAGCTCGGACGTGGCGCCCTCCCCGGACGGCGGGCCCACTCGAGGACTCCCGTGGGGGGAGGGGACCGGATCGGGGCGGGCAGCCTGGTGGGAGGCTGGGCCGCCCCGATCCAACCGTCACCCGTCGGCCAGTGCGCCGGCGTGAGCGGCCTGGCCAACGGCATCATCGGCGCCGGCCGTGGCCGCTGAGGCGTCGGTGGGCCCGGTGTCTCCCGGACCCGCGGCCGACGAGCTCGACCCTCGCGCGTTGACGCTCCTGGCCTGCGAGCTCGAGAGCGACGAGCTGGCCCGGTCCATCGCACAGACCTACCTGCGGATGCTCGACGCGCGGCTCACGCGCGCAGCCTCCGCCCTCGAACGCCGCGACGAGGTCGCAGCCATGGACGTGCTGCTCAGCCTGCGGGTCTCGTCCGCCACCGTGGGGCTGGTGCGCCTCGAGTCGGCCGTACGCTGCGTCATCGACGCCGTGCGTCGTGGGGAGCCCGAGCTCGCCAGGGAGAGGGGTGCCTCGTTGGTCGGTCTCGCAGCCGTCGCGCGCCATGCGCTCCGTGCCCACCTCGAGCTGACTCACCTCGAGCTGACTCACCCCGAGCTGACTCACCCCGAGCCTGCACCCTTCGAGCCCGCACCCTTCCACCACGTGGTCTGACGGGCCGTCCGGTCAGTCGTCGACGCGCACGAGCCCTCGGTCAGAACGCCTCGGGCTCCTCCATGCGGTAGCCCACGCCCCGCACGGTGCGGATCGGGGCACGCAGGCCGTCGGGACCGAGTCGGCTGAGCTTGCGGCGGAGGTTGCCGACGTGCACCTCGACGAGGTGCTCCTCGGACCAGCCCGGCCCCCACAGGCTGTCGAGGAGCACGGCGCGGGACCACACCCGACGCGGCGCGCTGAGCAAGGTGGTGAGCAGGTCGAACTCCGTGCGGGTCAGGTCGACCTCCTGCTCGTCGACCGTGACGACGCGACCCTCCGGGTCGACCGCGATGCGGCCGTGTCGCACGAGGGAGTGAGCGACCTCGACGCGCGCCCCCTCTGCCGCTGACGGGTCCGCGGTGGGCGGCGACGCCTTGGCGCCGGGGCCCGGGGTCTCGGTGACGCCGTTCGAGCCACCGGTCCGGGGTCGTCGGAACATCGCGTTGACGCGAGCCTGCAGCTCGCGAGGGCTGAACGGCTTGGTGAGGTAGTCGTCGGCGCCGATCTCGAGCCCCATCAGGCGGTCGATCTCGTCGGTCCGTGCACTGATCATGACGACGTAGGCCTGGCTGACGTCGCGCACCCGGCGGCACACCTCGATGCCGTCGAGGTCCGGCAGTCCGAGGTCGAGCGTGACGAGGTCGGGATCGTTGGCGACGACGAGCTCGATGCCTGCCTGGCCCGAGGATGCGGCCGCCACTGCGAAGCCCTGCATGGTCAGGCTGTGCGTGATGAGCTCACGGATGTCGTCGTCGTCCTCGACGACGACTGCGGTGCGTGCGGAGCCCATCATGCGGTGATTCTTGCAGAATGCGAGGGTTTGGCCGGACAGATCCGTTTGATGGGCGGTTCGCGCCTCGGTCGAGGCTCTCGACGCACCGCGACTAGCGACCCCCCAGATGCTCGACGAGCGTCTCCGGGCTCGTCGTCGGAAGCTCGCACACCATGTGTCGGCAGACGTATGCCGCCGGGGCGCCGTCCACGAGCGGGCGTCCGGCGAGCAGCGCCAGCCCCGACGCATCGGGCTCGCCCCGGACGACGACGAGCCCGGGGCTCGGGGAGCGCCGCGCCGCCCGTTCCAGCGCGTCGGCCGCCGGCCCCGACCCTACGACCGCGACCTGGTGCGGCCCGGCGACCAGAGCCTCGGCGACGGCGAGCGACCAGCCGCCGAAACGCGGCTCGCGGACGGCCAGCCCGAGCCCGGCGGCGGTTGCCCGGGCACCGGACTCGAGGGCGTCCGGGTCTCCGGTCACCGCGCCGAGCGCCACGAGGGCTCCTGCAAGAGCCGATTGCCCAGCCGGCTCCGCATTGTCGGCGGCACTGCGCGGGCGCAGGTAGAGCGGCTCGGCGTCGCCGGCCGTGTCGTGGAAGCCTCCGTCGTCGGCAGCGAAGTCCTGGGCCGAACGCAGCAGGCTGCGGGCCGCCTCCAGCCAGCGGAGCTCACCGGTGACCTGGTGGAGCAGCAGCAGCCCTTCGGCGAGGTTGCCGTGGTCGTCGGCGACGGCACGGGCCGTGCCTGCGTCGCCGAGTCGTGAGGCCCGCCTCAGCTCGCCGCCGACCACGTGGACGTCGAGGACGTGGGCGGCGCACCGGGCCGCCGCCTCGACCCAGTCCCGACGCTCGAACGTCGCGCCCGCATCGGAGAGCGCAGCGATGACGAGGCCGTTCCACGACGTGACGACCTTGTCGTCGCGTCCCGGTTGGGGGCGGTCGGCCCGGGCGGCCAGGAGGCGTGAGCGCACCCCCTCGAACCAGTCGAGGTCCTCCGGGTCGACCGGCAGCTGGAGCGTCGACGCGCCGTGCTCGAAGGTCCCCTCCGGGGTGACGACGAGGAGCTCCGCTGCCTTCTCTGCGTCGTCGCCGAGGACGTCGCCCAGCTGCTGCGGAGTCCATGCGTAGGTCAGGCCTTCTACGCCGTCCGCGTCGGCGTCGAGCGAGGAGGCGAACCCGCCCTCCGGGGTGACGAGGTCCCGCAGGAGGAAGGTTGCGGTCTCCCGCACGATCCTTTCGGCGAGTGGATCCCGGGTCACCTTCCACCACGTCGTGCACACCCGGAGCAGCAGGGCGTTGTCGTAGAGCATCTTCTCGAAGTGCGGCACCACCCACCGGGCGTCGACGGCGTAGCGCGCGAACCCACCGGCGAGCTGGTCGTACAGGCCGCTGCGGGCCATCGCCTCCAGCGTCCGCGTCGCCATCTCGAGGGAGGACGCCTCGCCGGTCCGGGCGTGGTGGCGCAGCAGGAACTCGAGCACCATCGACGGCGGAAACTTCGGCGCGCCCCCGAAACCGCCTGCGACGCGGTCGAACTGACCAGCCAGGATGTCCACGGCAGCGGACAGCGCGCCGGGCTCGACGGCATACGGCGTCGGCGACCGGAGGGCGCTGGCGAGGCTGGAAGCGATGTGGGAGCCCGAGGCCCGCACCTCGTCCTCGCGGGTGCGCCACGCCTCGTCGAGCGCGTCGAGCACGCGCAGGAAATGGTCACGCGGGAAGTACGTGCCGCAGAAGAAGGGCTCGCCCTCGGGGGTGAGGAAGACCGTCATGGGCCACCCGCCGTGCCCAGTCGTCGCGGTGACGGCGGACATGTAGACGGCATCGATGTCGGGTCGCTCCTCGCGGTCGACCTTGACGGAGACGAAACGCTCGTTGAGCACCGCGGCGACGGCCTCGTCCTCGAACGACTCGTGCGCCATGACGTGGCACCAGTGGCACGCGGCATACCCGACCGACAGCAGGACGGGCACGTTGCGCTCGCGCGCCTCGGCGAACGCCTCCTCGCCCCACTCCTGCCAGTGCACCGGGTTGTCCCGGTGCTGCAACAGGTAGGGGCTCGTGGCGGCATGCAGGCGGTTGGGCATGGCTCCACTCTCGCGCACCGGCCGCGGGACTGGGGACTGGTGCGTCACACCACACCGCCACTGATACCCCCTGGGGTTACGGTCGAGATATGGCACGACGCGTCTCCCCACGGTCCTGGCTCGCGGCAGCGGCTGCGGGCGCCGTCCTCGCCGGCTGTTCCACGACCAACGTCACCCTGGGTCCCGGTGGCGGCATGAGCGGCGGCAGGAGCGGTCTCCGCGCGGCCTCGACCCCGGCTGCCCACATGGCGGCGCCGTTGTCGTGCAACGCCCCGGCCGACCTGCCCGGAGAGCGGGTGACCGTGACGCTGGTCGACATGGGGATGTCACGGATGATGGGTGGCGTCGCTCCGATGGGGGCCCGGATGCTCCTGACTGCCGAGCCGGCGACCGTGCACAGCGGCCAGGTCAGCCTCGTCGTCGACAACACCGGGTGGCGCACCCACGAGCTCGTCGTCCTCCCGCTGGCTGCCGGCGCGGGGGCCGGTCAGCGCGTCGTCGGGTCGGACGGGAAGGTGGACGAGACGGGCAGCCTCGGTGAGGCCTCGCGCTCGTGCGCTGCCGGCGCGGGCGACGGCATCGTCTCGGGTGCCGTCGGCTGGGTCACGGTGACCTTGTCGCCGGGGCACTACGAGCTGGTCTGCAACCTGCAGAACCACTATGCGAACGGGATGCGTCAGGCGCTCGTGGTCACCGGCTGAACCGGCTGAACCTGCTGAGCGGGCCGTGACGCCGCCGACGCGGCTGTGGCGACGAGCACGTCCCAGCGCACGCGCCGAGCCCTCCACGAGAAGATCGCGAGCTTGGCCAGCTCCTCGACGATGCGCGCCACGAAGATGCCGACGTAGCCGAGGGGGGTGTGCAGCCCGAGGAGCACCGCGAGCGGCAGCCCGATGGCGAAGGCGCCCACGACGTCGCCCATGATGACGCCGCGGACGTCGTTGGCGCTGGGCAGGACTCCGGCGCCGACGATCATGTTGCGCACCTTGACGACCTGGAAGGCGGCGTTGATGAGGATGCCCACGCCGGCCATCGTGCGCACCTCGTCGCCGGCCTCGCCGAACAGGGCGTCGAGGAGCAGGACCGAGGCCGCGAAGAGGACGCCGAACGCCGCCGCCGTCCCGATCCCGGCACGGGTGAGTCGCCGCACCCAGGCCATCGCGTCGTCGACGTCGCCGCGTCCGACCGAGCGGCCGACGAGAGTCGTCGTCGCGCTCATCAGGCCGATGCTGCCGACGATGAAGACACCTTCGAGCGTCGTGACGATCTGGGCTGCGGCCAGCGCCTCGTCGCCCAGCTTCTGGAAGACGACGTTGTAGAGGAACGTCCCGACGGTCCAGAAGAGCTCGGTGACGCCGAGGGGGAGTGCCAGCACGAAGAGCGGCACGATGACCGCACGCCACTGGCGCACGCCGTCGGGCAGGCTCCAGCCGACGACACCGCGTCGGCCGTAGGTCATCCACAGCAGGATGAGCGCCTTGACGACCGCCGTCACGAGAGTGGCCCAGCCGGCACCGGCGACACCGAGCGACGGGAGCGGACCCACGCCGACGACGAGGGAGTACGCGATCACCGAGTTCGCCACGACCGTGACCATCGTCGCGATCATCGGGCTCGTCGGACGACCAGCCGAGCGGAGCACGCCGGAGAGGATCGCGCTGAGCATGACGGGCAGCGTCGCGAGCACGGTGAGGCGGAAGTAGTCGGTCCCGGCGGCCGCGACCGAGGGGGAGGCACCGACGAGCGACATGAGGTGGTCGGCGAAGAACCACGGCACGAGGGAGACGACGATCCCGAGTCCGAGCGCGACGAGGAGCGCTGCCGTGACGGTGTGGTCGAGGTCGTCGCGCCGGCCGGCTCCGTGTGCCCGGGCGACGAGGATGCTCACCGACGTGCCGAGGCACCCCAGGGTGACGGCCAGGATGAAGGTCAGGCTGTTGGAGAAACCGACGGCGGCGATCGCCGTCGCGCCCAGACCGCCGACGACGATCTGGTTGACGAAGTTCAGGACCAGCATCAGGACGAACTCCATGCTCACCGGCACGGCGATGCGCGCGATCTCACGCGCCGGCGTCGGCGGGGCCGAGCGACGGTCGCGGGAGGTGGGCATGGCAGGGCGAGGCATGCGAGTGCCTTTCGACAACGAGGTGGGGGAGCGCGACAAGGTTACGGCGTCACCGCCCACGAGTCGAAACGATTTGATCCGGCGCGTCAGGATGGGCGGCGACGGCCCGACCGGTCAGTCGTTCATGGCCTTGATGACCGTCACCGCGAGGCTGATCCGGTCGTGCGCCCACGCGTCCTCGGCGGGCCCGTTGGCAAGTCCCTCGGCGGCATCGAGGGCGTTGTCCGCCTCGCGCACGATCGTCCAGGCGCGGGCGCGCCCCTCGTCGAGGCCGGCGCGCTCGCAGATGATCTCGAGGCGTCGGCGCAGCGACCACCGCACCTCCGAGCCGGTCCCCAGCTCGTCGGCCCGGTTCCAGAGTGCGGGTGCCACCTCGAAGGCGGGGTCACCCGCCATCGGCTTGGGGTCGATGGCGAGCCAGGGGGAGCGGTAGGCGGCGAGCACGTTCGTGTAGTGCAGGTCGGTGTGCAGCAGCCGGTCCTCGGACGCCGGCCGGTCCGTCAGCTCTCGGGCGAGCGCGGCCGCCTGGTCGAGGTAGCGCCGTGGCAGCACCGCCGGAGCCGCCCGCAGCTCGTCGGCCTGTCGGAGGGCGTATGCCGTGAGGCTGGGCAGGCGCGGGTGCGGCGGTCGGCGCAGCACCGAGAGCAGGTCGCCGATGACCCCGCACGCCTCGTCGATGTCCACACGGCTGAGGTCGCGGGTGTGCAGGCGTTCGAGCAGGAGGGCGAAGCGGGAGGGGTCGGCCCGCACGAGGCGGACCGCGCCGTGGCCGTTCCACGTCTGCAGCGCCAGGTGCTCGGTGGCAGCCTCCGGGTGCGGCCAGGTGATCTTGAGGATGCCCTCGCCGCTCACGCCGACGACGTCGCGCCCGGCCCCGAGCAGGCGGACCGGGATGGCGACGGCGCAGACGCCGCTCGAGCTTCGGCCGATGGGCTCGAGCTCCCACTCGGCGAGCAGGTCGCGGATGAGGCCGGGCAGCGCGTCGATCCAGTCGTCACCCGAGACGTGGCCGTCGGGCTCGTAGGCACTGACGGCATGGGCGAAGTGCGCCGGGATGAGGTCATACATCGGGTCGTAGCTCATGACGAGGCTCCCGGGAAGGCGGTCAGGGGCACGCGCCAGTCGACGGCGAGGGCCTGGACGTTGGCGCTCCAGCGAGCGACGTCCTCGAGGGTGGCCGCGCCGGGGCTGGTCCCCGCGAGCTCGGTCGCCGCGTCCACCGCTGACGCGAGCGTCTGGGTCGCGAGCCGGCGCGCTGCGTCCGGGGTGGTCACCGGATAGGGCAGGGCCCATCCAGCGGGCGTCGTCGAGCTCGTGCCGGAGACGGAGAGCTCGAGGCGCACCAGCGCCTCGAGCGTGTCCTGGGCAGCCTGACGCTGGGCGCCGGTGCTCTGCGCGGCCACCACCTCGAAGGCATACACCAGAGGCTGGGTGCGCCCGACGATCGCCGGCCGCGCGGGACTCGGCGACGACACCGCGACATCTCGACCCAGCAGCACGGCCGCTGCGAGACGCTGCGACCAGGCCGCGGCCAGCAGCTCGCGCGTGCCGGCGGTGGCCGCGCCGAGGGCGGCCCAGTCGTCGGGTCCGAGCGAGTCGAGCCGTGCCGCGAGCGCCTTCCGCGTCCGGATCGGCGCCTCTGGCGTGTCCGTGGTGGTGGAGCCCGCGGTAGTGGGTGTGCCCGTCGTGGAGGGGGCCGAGGGCGTGTCGGGGCCCTGAGCGACCGCGGCGTCGATGACCGCGACCGGGACGCCGGCGTTCGTCAGCCGACCACGAAGCACGCGCAGCTGGTCCCGGTTGACGGTGCGCAGCCCTCGGACCAGCGCGTCACCCTCCTTGCCCGCGAGGACGGACGTCTCGGCGTCGACGACCTGGGTGAGGTCCGCCACGGCCGAGAGCAGCAGGGCCTCGTCGGGGGCGGGCCGTCGGGTGGGCGCCGGCACGGGAGGTGGCGGGACGTCGAGGCGAAGTCCCCGGTCGACGAGCACTGCGAGCACGGCGGCGCCCGCCCCGAGCGCGAAGAGACGGCGCGGCGGACGACCCATGCCGTCCATCACCCGTGACCCGAGCCCCCGGGTGTCGCCGTCCATGCCGAGATCTTCGCACGCGGGCAGCGGTCGGCGACGACGCCCCGGCGCCGATAGAGTGGAGGGCACGCGGCGCTCGACCCACCCCTCGGGGGTGTCGGCGCCGGACATTCGAGAAGAGCAGGAGGCGTCGACTGATGAGCACGGCCCAGGAGATCAGAGCGACGCTCGAGCCGGTGCTCGCGCCCCTCGGGCTCGTCGTCGAGGACGTCTCCGTGTCGCCCGCCGGCAAGCGACGGCTCGTCCGCGTGCTCGTCGACTCCGACATCAGCAGGCTCGACGTCGCCGACACCTCGAGTGCCGTGCCGCCGCTCTCGCTCGACGCCGTGGCCGATGCCACGCGTGCCGTGAGCGACGAGCTCGACGCGAGCGACGTCATGGGACAGGCCCCCTACGTCCTGGAGGTGTCGTCCCCGGGAGTGGGCCGGCCACTGGCCTCCCGTGACCAGCTCCGCCGGCAGGTGGGCCGCCTCGTCGAGGTCGTCCACCAGGGCGGCACCGACACCGGACGCCTGACCGGCGTCGGCTCCGACGCCCTCGTCCTCGAGGTGGCCGCCACGAAGAAGACCCCGGCGCAGACCCTGACCCTCGACCTCGACGACGTCCAGCGCGCGACGGTCCAGGTCGAGTTCACGCGGGCCGGGACCGCCGGAGACGGCGCCGACGCCCAGACCCACGCCGACACTGACGTCGACTCCGCCGCCGACATTGACGCCGACACCGACGACTCGGACGACCCGTCCGCCCTGGAAGGGGACCACTGATGGACATCGACCTCGCAGCCCTGCGCGCTCTCGAACGAGAACGCGACATCAGCCTCGACGTGCTCATCCCGGCCATCGAGCAGGCCCTGCTCGTGGCCTACCACCGCACCGACGGGAGCCAGCGCATCGCCCGCGTCGAGCTCGACCGCAAGACCGGTCACGTCATCGTGTGGGCGCGCGAGGAGGGCGACCTGCTCCCCGTGACCGAGGAGGGCGAGCGCCCCCAGCGCGGCGAGCCCGGACCCGAGTTCGACGACACGCCCGTCGGGTTCGGCCGCATCGCGGCATCGACGGCCCGCCAGGTCATCGTGCAGCGGCTGCGCGACCTCGAGGACGAGGCGATCCTCGGTGACTTCAAGGGCCGTGAGGGCGATGTCATCTCCGGCATCATCCAGCAGAGCCAGGACCCGCGGAACGTCCTCGTCGACTTCGGCACGGTCGAGGGCATCCTGCCCCTCGCCGAGCAGGTGCCGGGCGAGCGCTACGTGCACGGGGAGCGCCTGCGGTGCTTCGTCGTCAGCGTCAAGCGCGGGCCCAAGGGCCCGCAGGTCGGCCTCAGCCGCACCCACCCCAACCTCGTGCGCACCCTGTTCAAGTTCGAGGTGCCCGAGATCGCCGACGGCACCGTCGAGATCGCGGCCCTGGCCCGCGAGGCCGGTCACCGGACCAAGATCGCGGTCCACAGCAAGGTGGCCGGCGTCAACGCCAAGGGCGCCTGCATCGGCCCGATGGGCGCTCGCGTGCGCGCGGTCATGACCGAGCTGCGCGGCGAGAAGATCGACATCGTCGACTACGCCGACGACCCGGCCACCTTCGTCGCGGCAGCCCTGTCCCCGGCGCGGGTGCAGTCGGTCGAGATCGTCGACGCGGCGGCCCGCACGGCCCGGGTCGTCGTGCCCGACTACCAGCTGAGCCTGGCCATCGGCAAGGAGGGCCAGAACGCTCGCCTCGCCGCCAAGCTCACCGGTTGGCGCATCGACATCCGGCCCGACACCGAGGCTGCGACCGCATCGGGCCCTCGTGCCGGCGCCGAGTCCGGCCCTGACGACGCCTGAGCGGGCGGCAGGCGGCCCCGGTGGAGCGGGTGGCCGCCTGGACGCGGTAGACTTGTCTGTGGCCGACCGGACTGGACTCCGTGCTGAGCCGTCCCGCACCTGTGTGGGATGTCGAGGAATGGATAGCTGGTCGGCCCTGCTGCGAGTGGTCGCGGCGACGGACGGAGACGCCGGGGGCAACCCCCCGGTCAGGCTCCGCCCCGACCCTCGGCACCGGATGCCGGGACGCGGTGCATGGTTGCACCCGACACCCGACTGTTTCGAGCTGGCAGTGCGCCGCAAGGCGTTCGGACGTGCCCTGCACCTGCAGGCTGCGGTCGACGTGAGCGCGGTCGCACGACACCTCGGAGTCCAGCACGAGTAGCACGCACCGGTCTGCCCCACGCGGGGTTGCGCCGGATCAGTCAGAGATCAGTCAACGAACCACAAGGCGGGTTGAAACGCTATGAGCACCCGATGAGTACTCAGCGATGAGCAAGCCCCAGCAATAACCCACGGTTCGGCCACTTCCTGTTCAGGCCGGACCAGGAACAGGAGAGATGTGGCTAAGGTCCGGGTCTACGAGCTCGCAAAAGAGCTCGGAGTCGAGAGCAAGACACTGCTCGCACACTTGAAGAGCCAGGGAGAGTTCGTCCGGTCGGCATCGTCGACCATCGAGCCCCCCGTCGTCCGCAAGATCATCGAGACCTTCCCTCGGGAAGGCTCCTCCGGCGGCGACAACAAGCCGGCGGCCCCCAAGGCCGCCCCCACGAGCGCGACTCCCACCGCGCCCCAGAAGGCTGCTCCGGCGGCCCCAGCGCCGTCGGCCCCCGCGCCGGCTGCTCCCGCCGCTGCAGCGCCGTCGGCCCCCGCGCCGGCCGCTCCCGCGGCACCTGCGGCACCTGCGGCCCGTGCGGCCGCTCCGGCGCCCGCCAAGGCTGCTCCCGCACCCTCGGCACCGGCACCCAAGGCCCCCGCTCCGGCGGCCCCGGCCCCGGCTGCTCCTGCAGCGCCGGCCGCCTCGGCTCCGGCCCGGGTGCAGTCCAGCCGTGACGGTGGTCAGCAGACCTCCGGCGTCCCGGCCTCCCCGCGTCCGGCTCCCCGTCCGGGGCAGCCGCGTCCGGGCAACAACCCGTTCGCCCCGAGCCAGGGCATGGGCCAGACCCGTGCGCCTCGTCCCGGTGGCGACGCAGAGCCGCGTCCGGGCAACAACCCGTTCGCCCCCAGCCAGGGCATGCCGCGTCCGCAGCAGCGCCCCGGTGGCCAGGGTGGCCCCGGCGGTCAGCGCCCCGGTGCTCCCGGCGGCGCTCCGCGTCCCGGTGCGGCCGGTGGTGGTCGTCCCGGTGCTCCCGGCGGCGCCCCGCGTCCCGGTGGTGCGCGTCCGAGCCCCGGCATGATGCCGGAGCGCAGCACCGTCGGCCGTCCGGGCCAGCGCCCGGCCGGTGGCCCGGGCCGTGGTGGCCCGGGTGGCGGCGCCGGCCGAGGCGGCCTCGTCGGTGGCCCCGGTGGCGCCCCCGGCGGTCCCGGTCGTGGCGGCTTCGGCGGTCCCCGCGGTGGCGGCGGCGGTCGTGGCTCGACGGCAGGTGCCTTCGGTCGCGGTGGCGGTCGTCCGGTGCGAGGCCGCAAGTCCAAGCGCGCGAAGCGCCAGGAGTTCGAGCAGATGCAGGCCCCGAGCCTGGGT
Source organism: Terrabacter ginsenosidimutans (assembly GCF_039539425.1). Classification (NCBI taxonomy): domain Bacteria; kingdom Bacillati; phylum Actinomycetota; class Actinomycetes; order Micrococcales; family Intrasporangiaceae; genus Terrabacter; species Terrabacter ginsenosidimutans. The sequence goes on from NZ_BAABDC010000002.1 coordinate 510,923, forward strand.
GGCGTCAGCGTCCCCCGGGGCGACGGCAGGACGACCATCCGCGTCCGTCGCGGGTCCTCGCTGACCGACTTCGCCGACAAGATCAACGCCAACCCGGCGTCGCTCGTCACGGTGCTCTTCCACCTCGGCGAGATGGCGACTGCCACGCAGTCCCTCGACGAGGAGACCTTCAAGGTGCTCGGCGCCGAGCTCGGCTACGAGATCGAGGTCGTGTCGCCCGAGGACGAGGAGCGCGAGCTGCTCGGCTCGTTCAACATCGACCTCGACGCAGAGCTCGAGGCCGAGGAGGACGAGGACCTCGAGGCGCGTCCGCCGGTCGTGACCGTCATGGGTCACGTCGACCACGGCAAGACCAAGCTCCTCGACGCGATCCGCTCCGAGGAGGTCGCCGAGGGCGAGGCCGGTGGCATCACCCAGCACATCGGTGCCTACCAGGTCGCCACGACGCACGAGGGCGAGAAGCGCTCCATCACCTTCATCGACACCCCGGGTCACGAGGCCTTCACGGCCATGCGTGCCCGTGGCGCGAAGGTGACGGACATCGCGATCCTCGTCGTCGCTGCCGACGACGGCGTCATGCCGCAGACCATCGAGGCGCTCAACCACGCCCAGGCGGCCAACGTGCCGATCGTCGTGGCCGTCAACAAGGTCGACAAGCCGGACGCCAACCCGGCGAAGATCCGCCAGCAGCTGACCGAGTACAACCTCATCGCGGAGGAGTACGGCGGCGACACGATGTTCGTCGACGTCTCGGCCAAGAACGGCACGAACATCGACGGGCTCCTCGAGGCCGTCCTGCTCACCGCCGATGCGGCGCTCGACCTGCGCGCCAACCCGGACAAGGACGCTCGTGGTGTCGCCATCGAGGCGCACCTCGACAAGGGTCGCGGCCCGGTCGCGACCGTCCTCGTCCAGTCGGGAACGCTGAGCGTCGGCGACTCGATCGTCGCCGGCAGCGGCCACGGCCGTGTGCGTGCCATGCTCGACGAGCACGGCAACAACGTCGAGCAGGCCGGTCCGTCGCGTCCGGTCATGGTCCTCGGCCTGACGTCGGTCCCCGGCGCCGGTGACACGTTCCTCGTGGCGCCGGACGACCGCACGGCCCGCCAGATCGCCGAGCGTCGTGAGGCGGCAACCCGTGCCGCGAGCCTGGCCAAGCGTCGCAAGCGCATCTCGCTCGAGGACCTCAACGAGGCTCTCGCCGCGGGCAAGGTCGACACCCTCAACCTCATCCTCAAGGGTGACGTGTCCGGTTCGGTCGAGGCTCTCGAGGACGCGCTCCTCAAGATCGACGTGGGCGACGAGGTCGACCTGCGGATCATCCACCGCGGTGTCGGTGCGATCACGCAGAACGACGTCAACCTCGCGACGGTCGACAACGCGATCATCATCGGCTTCAACGTCCGCCCTGCGGAGCGTGTGGCCGAGCTGGCCGACCGGGAGGGCGTCGACATGCGCTTCTACTCGGTCATCTACCAGGCGATCGACGACGTCGAGGCAGCGCTCAAGGGCATGCTCAAGCCGGAGTACGAAGAGGTCCAGCTGGGCACGGCCGAGGTCCGCGAGGTCTTCAAGTCGAGCAAGTTCGGCAACGTCGCGGGTTCGCTCGTGCGCTCCGGCGAGATCAAGCGCGGGACCCGTGCGCGGATCATCCGCGACGGCACCGTCATCGGCGAGGGCATCGAGATCACCGGTCTGCGTCGCTTCAAGGACGACGTCACCGAGGTCCGCGAGGGCTTCGAGTGCGGTATCAACCTCGGCAGCTTCAACAACATCGAGATCGACGACGTCATCGAGACGTTCGAGATGCGCGAGAAGCCGCGCGCCTGAGCGAGGCACGATCGGCGGCGCCGGCTCCCACGGGGGTCGGCGCCGTCGCCGTCCGCGGGGTCCCACCCGGCCCGCGGACGAACCGGGCGGGGAATGCAGCGCGCCCCCGGCCCGCTACTAGGGTTAACACCACGTCGTCCCGGCTCGACCGGTCCGACCGCACGTCTCACGAAAGCAGAGGTAGCCATGGCTGACCCCGCCCGCGCCCGCAAGATCGCCGACCGGATCAAGGTCATCGTCGCCGAGTACCTCGAGTTCAGGCTCAAGGACGAACGCCTCGGGTTCGTCACCATCACCGACGCCCGCGTCACGGGCGACCTGCAGCAGGCGTCCGTCTTCTACACCGTCTTCGGCAGCAACGAGGACCGCCAGGCCACGGCCGACGTGCTCGAGGCCAACAAGGGCCGCATCCGCTCGGCCGTCGGCAAGGGCATCGGCATCCGCCTCACGCCCTCGATCGAGTTCATCGCCGATGCCCTCCCAGAGGGTGCCGCCCACCTCGAGGACCTCGTGGCCCAGACCCGCGCCCGCGACGAGGAGCTCGCCCGTGCTGCGGCGAACGCCAAGCCCGCCGGCGACGCCGACCCGTACCGCAAGCCGGTAGACCGCTCCGAGGACGACGACACCGACGACACCGGCGACAGTGACGACGACACCGTGGACGCCGAGGTGGACGCGGACGTCGACGCCCGATGACCGACCGCTCGGGAGGCCTGCTCGTCGTCGACAAGCCGGCCGGATGGACGAGCCATGACGTCGTCGCGCGCGCCCGCCGGCTCTGTGGCACCCGCCGTGTCGGGCACGCCGGCACGCTCGACCCCATGGCCACCGGCGTGCTGGTGCTCGGCGTCGAGCGCGGCACGAAGCTGCTGACCTTCCTCGTCGGCTGCGACAAGTCGTATGCCGCGACGATCCGTCTCGGGATGGCGACCCTCACCGACGACGCCGAGGGTGAGACCACCCAGGCGCTCGGCGTGGACGACGTCCCAGCCCTCGAGGCTGCGCTGCCGGCGGCGGTCGCTGCCCTGACCGGCGAGATCCAGCAGGTGCCGAGCGCCGTGAGCGCCATCAAGGTCAAGGGTGTGCGCAGCTACACCCGCGTGCGCCAGGGCGACACGGTCGAGCTCCCGGCGCGCCCGGTCACGGTGAGCCGGTTCGACGTGCTCTCGGTGCGTCCGGCGACCGCGACGCCCGAGGTCGGTCCCGCCATCGGGGTCGTCGACGTCGACGTCGAGGTCGACGTGTCCTCGGGAACCTACGTCCGCGCGCTCGCGCGCGACCTGGGCGCGGCACTGGGCGTCGGGGGGCACCTGACGGCGCTCCGGCGCACGCGCGTGGGCCGTTTCGGGCTCGACGCCGCGCTCTCGCTCGACGACCTGACGGCCACGTCCGAGGCGGACGGGCCGGACGGCATACCCCTGCTCCCGATCGCCGAGGCGGCCCGCGCGCAGCTGCCCGTGCACGACGTCTCGGCCGAGGAGGCCACGGCGCTCGGCTACGGCCAGCGCATCCCGAGCGCGGTGCGAGGCGCCGACGCGGTCGCGGCGATCGACCCCGACGGCCGCCTCGTCGCCGTGCTCGACGAGACCCGGACCACGGCGCGCGCCAAGGTGGTCTTCGCGCCCTCCGGAGCCGGCGCCTGATGCCCGTGCGCGAGCCCGCAGACCCCCGCTCCGGCGTGGCCACTACAGTGGGCGCCGTGCAGCGCTGGTACGGACTCGACGACATCCCGGCCGACCTCGGGCCCACCGTCGTCACCCTCGGGAACTTCGACGGGGTGCACCGCGGGCACCGTGAGGTGCTGACGCGCGTCGTGCGCGAGGCCGCCGACCGCGGTGCCCTCCCGGTGGCCGTGACCTTCGAGCCGCACCCGATCGCCGTGCTCTACCCCGATCGTGCACCGGCCGCGGTGATGTCGTTGGAGCAGCGTCTCGACGCCCTCGAGTCGGTGGGCCTCGCAGCCGTCCTCGTCATCGAGTTCACGCGCGAGTTCGCCCAGCAGACACCGGAGGAGTTCGTCCGCAGCACCTTCGTCGACGCCCTGGGCGCGTGCGCGGTCGTCGTCGGCAAGGACACCCGTTTCGGCGTGCGCAACTCCGGTGACGTCGACACCCTGCGCGAGCTCGGGGCAGCGCACGGCTTCGGGGTGGTAGCGCTCGACGACATCGGCGAGGGCGCCACCGAGGGTGCCCGCTGGAGCTCGACCCAGCTGCGCGCGGAGCTGCTCGCCGGCAACGTCGGTCACGCGGGCCAGATCCTCGGACGCCCCCACCGGGTCACGGGCGCCGTGGTGCACGGTGACCACCGCGGCCGCGAGCTCGGCTACCCGACGGCGAACCTCTCGCAGGACCACGAGGGTCTCGTCCCCGCGGACGGGGTGTATGCCGGGTGGCTCGTCCGTCTGGATCTCGACGAGAGCGCCCCGGACCGCACGCTCCCGGCCGCCGTGTCGGTCGGCACCAACCCGACGTTCGACGGCCACCAGCGCCGGGTCGAGGCCTACGTCCTCGACCGCACCGACCTCGACCTCTACGGCGAGCGGGTCGCGGTCGAGTTCGTCTCGCACCTGCGACCCACCCTGAAGTTCGACTCGATCGACACCCTCGTCGAGCAGATGGCGCAGGACGTGACGCGGTGTCGCGAGATCCTCTCGGCGATCGTCCCGTCCTAGCCCGGACGCCGCCGCGCTCCGCTCGTGGCGGGCCGGCCGCAGTCGCCGGCGGCAGGGCGCGGAGCGTCAGGTCGACGTGGCGGCAGATCGACCTCGGCCTGCTCATCGGAGCGTTCGGGCTCTCCGTCGTCGGTGTCGTGCTCGTCTGGTCCGCGACCCGGGCGTCGGCAGGCGGCACCGCGGCGCTCAAGCAGCTCGTCGCGCTCGGCGTCGGCGTGGCCTGCGCCGCTGCGGTGACCCGGCGCGACGTGCGCACGGTTCGTGCCGTGGCTCCGGTGGTCTACGTGCTCGCCGTCCTCGGGCTCGCCGCCGTGGTCTCACCGCTCGGCTCGACCGTCAACGGTTCGCGCTCCTGGATTGGGCTGCCGGGCGGGTTGAGCCTGCAGCCGTCGGAGTTCATGAAGGTCGCCCTGGCCGTCGGTCTCGCCATGCTGCTCGCGGAGCGTGCCGAACGGCGGCTGCGTCAGCGGCACCGGGACGTCGCGCTCGCGTGGGTGGTGGCCGGCATACCCGTCCTCCTCGTCCTCGCCCAGCCCGACCTCGGCTCGGCGCTCGTGCTCGTGGCGATGTCCGTCGTCGTCATCGCCGCGGCCGGCGCGCCGTGGCTCTGGACCGCTGCGGTGCTCGTCGCGGGGGCCGGCGCCGTGGCGGCGGCGTTCCTCACGCCGGTGCTGTCGGGCTACCAGCGCAACCGGCTGCGGGCCTTCCTCGACCCGTCGCTCGACCCGCTGGGCATCGGCTACCAGACCCGTCAGGTGCGCGTCGCCATCGGTTCCGGAGGTCTCGGCGGCCAGGGGCTCTTCGAGGGGCGGCAGACCCAGGGCGGTTTCATCCCGTTCCAGGAGACCGACTTCGTCTTCTCGGTCGCGGGGGAGGAGCTCGGCTTCCTCGGCGCCGCCGGCCTCGTGGTGCTCATCGGCTTCATCGTCGTCCGCTGTATCCTCGTGGCGCGCCGGGCCGACGCGTTCGGGCGCCTCGTCGCGATCGGCGTGGCCGTGTGGCTGGGCGTGCAGGCGTTCGAGAACATCGGGATGAACCTCGGTCTCATGCCGGTCACCGGCCTGCCGCTGCCGTTCGTGTCGAGCGGAGGGTCGTCCCTCATCGCCTCGTGGGTGGCCGTCGGCCTCGTCGGGAACGTCGCGGCGACGTCCCGCCGGGAGCGGAGCCCGCGCGCACTGCGCTGACGCAGCGACGCCGGAACCACCGGGTTACCCGGCGGTCACGTTTCGATGAGGAACGTCGACAACGCGTGACTGTGGAGTCGATTGTTGACATCATCCCGGCAGGGCGGGCGCCCGCAGACGCCGATGACGGGCAGGCCCGCAGTGACAAAGGAGTCCACATGCCCCTCCAGGCCCTCGCCGACCGGGACGTCGACCAGAACGTCCTCGACGGCCGCGCTCCCAGCGTGGGCGCGCTCTTCCGCAACCGCGTCCGCGACACTCCCGACGCGCCGGCCTACCTCTACTTCGCGCAGGGGTCGGGCGAGCTCACCACCCTGACCTGGCGGCAGACGCACGAGGTCGTCGAGCAGTGGGCGGCAGGGCTCATCAGCCTCGGGGTGCAGCTGGAGGACCGGGTCGCGATCGCCTCGACGACCCGGGTCGAGTGGATCCTGGCGGACCTCGCCGTCATCTGCTCCGGTGGCGCGACGACGACCGTCTACCCGACGACGATCGCCGAGGACGTCGCGTACATCCTCGCCGACTCCGGCAGCGGCATCGTCTTCGCCGAGAACGAGGAGCAGGTCGCCAAGCTCCAGCACGTGCGCTCCGAGGTGCCGGGCGTGCGGCAGGTCATCGCCCTCACGGGTCCCGGCAGCGAGGACGGCTGGGTCATCACGACCGACCAGCTCGCCGAGCGCGGCCGCGAGTGGCTGGCCGCGACCCCCGACCTCGTCGACTCGCGCGTCGACCAGCTCGGTCCCGAGTCGCTCGCTGTCGTCATCTACACCTCCGGCACCACCGGCCGTCCGAAGGGCGTGCGCCTCGTGCAGGACAGCGTCGTCTACGAGGGCGCCGTCATCGACGCGATCGGCACGTTCACCAGGGACGACCTCCAGTTCCTGTGGCTGCCGCTGTCACACGTCTTCGGCAAGATGCTCGTCGCGACGGGGCTGCAGATCGGCTTCCCGACCGCCGTCGACGGCCGCGTCGACAAGATCGTCGAGAACATGGCCGTCATCAAGCCGACCTTCATGGCAGGTCCGCCGCGCATCTTCGAGAAGGCGCACGGACGGATCGCGCTGATGTTCGCAGCCGAGAAGGGCGTCAAGAAGCGGCTCATCGACTGGGCCCTGTCGGTCGGCGGTGAGCTGCGGGACGTGCAGGCCCGCGGCGAGCAGCCCTCGTCCGGACTGCAGCGACGCCATGCCCTGGCGACGAAGCTCGTCCTGAGCAAGGTGCAGGAGCGGTTCGGTGGCCGGGTGCGCTTCATGATCAGCGGCTCTGCGCCCCTCAACGCCGAGGTCGCGCGGTGGTTCGGCTCGGTCGGTCTCCTCGTCCAGGAGGGCTACGGCCTCACCGAGACGTCGTCGGGCACCACCGTCAACGCCCCCGAGCACGGCGCGTACCAGTACGGCTCCGTCGGCTGGCCGCTCCCCGGCACCGAGGTCCGCATCGCCGAGGAGGACGGGGAGATCCTCGTCAAGGGACCGGGCGTCATGCGCGGCTACCACAACAACCCCGAGGCGACCGCCGAGGTGCTGACCGAGGACGGCTGGTTCCACACCGGCGACATCGGTCGCATCGACGAGCGTGGCTTCCTCTACGTCACCGACCGGAAGAAGGACGTCTTCAAGACCTCGGGCGGCAAGTACATCGCACCGGCCGAGATCGAGGCCCGCTTCAAGGGACTGTGCCCGTTCGTCAGCCAGTTCCTCGTGCACGGCGCCGGTCACAACTACGCGACCGCTCTCGTGACGCTCGACCCGGACGCGGTGGCCGGCTGGGCCCCGACGGTGGGCCTCGGCGGCAAGAGCTATGCCGAGGTCGTGTCCTCGCCCGAGGCGCACGCCCTCGTCCAGCGCTACGTCGACCAGCTCAACGACGGGCTCAACCGCTGGGAGACGATCAAGAAGTTCACGATCCTCGACCAGGACCTGACGGTCGAGGGCGGCGACCTCACGCCGAGCATGAAGCTGCGCCGCAAGGCGGTGACCGAGAAGCACCGCGCCGAGCTCGACGCGATGTACTGAGTGCTCGGGCTCGCTTCGCTCGTCGGTCCGGGCGTGACGCGCGCCGAACCCGCCGCTCAGGGCCGCGCCGGGAGGTCGAGGACGATCCCGGCGTCGACGCTGCCCGTTTCGGGGAAGGCGACCCGGTGCCCGTGGCTCCGGGTCAGTCCGGGGTCGGCCCACCGTTCGGTGCGCGGCGTGCGGTAGTTGAACCACAAGGTCGGCTCCGGGGGCGCATCGAGCACGACCCGGGCGATGGCGGCGTCGTCGGGATGGTGGAAGACGTCGCCGTTGGTCGAGACGAGGTAGTGGCTGGCCGGTGCAGCCTCGAGCAGTGCCGCGACGACGTTGGCCTGGCTGGCGTGGTGGGGCAGCTTGAGGGCGTCCACGGCGAGGCTCTCGGTGCCCCGCGCCCGCGCCACGCCGCGCAGTCCCGCGGCGAGGACGCTGCCGTAGGCGTCCGCGCCGAGCACGACACTCGCACCGAGGTGCTCGACGAGCAGCGCGATGCTGCTCCCGTTGGGCACCGACGAGTCCTTGGGGGTCCGGGCGTCCGCCAGGTGCCGGAGGTCGTCGAGCGGCCCGAGAACGTCGACCTCCACCGCGCGGTCGCTCTCGCGGGGGCGCAGCGCCTCGCGCAGGCTCGATGCCCACGTGTCGGCGAGCTTCTCGAGGCGTCGGGTCGTGGGCGAGAGCACGGTGATCGTGGGTCCGCCCGGGACCGCGACCTCGACGAAGCCACCCGTCTCGCCGGTGTCGACCGGCCCGCCACCGAAGGCGGTGTTCCTCGGCAGCGTGCGTTCACGTGAGTGCGCCGCCGGCCCGCCGGCCAGCGGGTCGTCGGACGTGCCCGTCAGTGCCGCGACGAGGCTCTCGCCCTGCTCGACGCTCCGTGGCCGGCCCGGTCCGCTCGCCGGGAGGTGGGTGCGCCCGTTGAACCAGAAGTCCCCGACGTCGGCGACGAGGTCGCTCGAGAGGAGCTCGAGCATGCCCCCGATGTGGTCGTTGTCGATGTGGGTGATGACGGCCACGTCGAGGTGGCTGTCCGCGGGGTCGAGGCGGCGCAGACGCGCCTCGAGGAGCGGCCACGTGTCAGGCGGTCCTCCGTCCACCAGCATGCGCCAGGTCGGGCCCGCGGGTCGCGGGCACTCGACGAGCAGACAGTCGCCCAGCCGTGCGGGCAGGACCTCGATGTGGATCGCCGTCGCCACCGTCGCCACCCTTCCTCCACCGCCCAGACTAGGGCGGCCGTGCGCAGGTGTCCGGTGCTTGCGCGTCGGCGCCCCCTTCGCCGGCGTTTTCGGCGTCCGGCGGAGCGCACGTACGATGGTCCAATGCCCGGAGAGTCACTGTTCAACGCCCTCGAGCCCCTGCTGGAACGGGTCAACAAGCCCATCCAGTACGTCGGCGGCGAGCTCAACTCCACGGTCAAGGACTGGAACGTCGGCGGCCACGGCCCCGGCGGCGAGGAACTGACCACGCGGTGGGCGCTGATGTACCCCGACGCATACGAGGTCGGCGTCCCCAACCAGGGCGTCATGATCCTCTACGAGGTCCTCAACGAGCGCCCCGACGCCCTCGCCGAGCGGACGTATGCCGTGTGGCCCGACATGGAGGCACTGCTGCGCGAGGCGGACCTCCCGCAGTTCACCGTCGACGGGCACCGCTCGGTGCGCGACTTCGACCTCTTCGGCCTGAGCTTCTCGACCGAGCTCGGCTACACCAACATGCTCACGGCGCTCGACCTCGCCGGGATCCCGCTGCACTCGGCCGACCGTGACGTCGACGACCCGATCGTCATCGCCGGTGGCCACGCGGCCTTCAACCCCGAGCCGATCGCCTCGTTCATCGACGCGGCCATCGTCGGCGACGGTGAGCAGGCCGTGCTGACGGTCACCGACATCGTGGGGGAGTGGAAGGCACAGGGCCGTCCCGGCGGCCGGCGCGAGGTGCTGCTGCGCCTGGCCCGCACCGGCGGTGTCTACGTGCCGGCGTTCTACGACGTCTCCTACCTCCCCGACGGTCGCATCCAGCGGGTCGCGCCGAGCGCCGACGCGACCGGCGTCCCGTGGCGCGTGTCCAAGCACACCGTCATGGACCTCGACGCGTGGCCCTACCCGAAGCAGCCGCTCGTGCCGCTCGCGGAGTCGGTGCACGAGCGCATGTCGGTCGAGATCTTCCGCGGCTGCACGCGCGGCTGCCGCTTCTGCCAGGCGGGCATGATCACCCGTCCGGTGCGCGAGCGCTCGATCACGGGCATCGGCGAGATGGTCGAGCGCGGCCTGGCCGCAACGGGTTTCGAGGAGGTGGGGCTGCTCTCGCTGAGCTCGGCCGACCACTCCGAGATCGCTGACCTCGCGAAGGGTCTGGCCGACCGCTACGAGGGCACGCAGACGGGCCTGTCGCTGCCGTCGACCCGCGTCGACGCGTTCAACATCGACCTGGCGAACGAGCTGACCCGCAACGGCCGACGCTCGGGGCTGACCTTCGCGCCCGAGGGCGGCTCCGAGCGCATCCGCAAGGTCATCAACAAGATGGTCTCCGAGGAGGACCTCATCAAGACCGTCGCGGCGGCGTACGGCGCCGGCTGGCGCCAGGTGAAGCTCTACTTCATGTGCGGCCTGCCGACCGAGACCGACGAGGACGTGCTCCAGATCGCCGAGCTCGCCAAGAAGGTCATCGAGACGGGCCGCCAGGTCTCGGGCCGCCGGGACATCCGCTGCACGGTCTCCATCGGTGGCTTCGTGCCCAAGCCGCACACGCCGTTCCAGTGGGCCTCCCAGCTCGGTGTCGAGGAGACGGACGCCCGGCTGCTCAAGCTCCGCGAGGCGATCCGCGCCGACAAGCGCTACGGCTCGTCCATCGGGTTCCGCTACCACGACGGCCAGCCCGGCATCGTCGAGGGCCTGCTCTCCCGCGGTGACCGCCGCGTCGGCAAGGTCATCGAGGCCGTCTGGCGCGACGGCGGCCGTTTCGACGGCTGGAGCGAGCACTTCTCCTACGAGCGCTGGATGCGCTGCGCCGACGAGGCCTTCGCCGACGTGCCCGTCGACCTCGCCTGGTACACCACGCGCGAGCGCGGCGAGTCCGAGGTGCTGCCCTGGGACCACCTCGACTCAGGCCTCGACAAGGACTGGCTCTGGGAGGACTGGCAGGACTCGCTCGACGAAACCGAGGTCGACGACTGCCGCTGGACGCCGTGCTTCGACTGCGGCGTGTGCCCCCAGATGGGCACCGAGATCGAGATCGGGCCCACGGGCAAGACGCTGCTGCCGCTCACGGTCCTCGGCTCCGGCCGCCAGGACCTGCTCGAGCACCAGCACTGACCCTTCGACACGACGTCGCGTGGCCTGACCCAGCACGGCGTGGACCCGGCCGACGGCGATGTCGGTCGGGTCCAGCCGTGGCCCGGACGGGGCCGGAGCGTGCCGGTCAGTTGGTGATCGTCAGGCTCGTCTTCTCACAGTGCGTGCTGCTGCCCACGAGCGGGTCGCTGCTCGTGAAGCTCACGAGCCACGACACCGTGCTGGTCGTCGACACCTTGGTGGTCGAGTTCGTCGTCACCCGGGTCGCCGGTGAGGCGGCGTCCGTGAGCGTGAACGTCTCGGCGTCGCGCAGGACGGACCCGCTCGTCGCGCCACAGTTGTCGCCGGAGTACAGCGTGAACGACAGCGTGCCGTTGAGGTTCGTCCCACCGGTGGACGTGACGGTCGCCGAGTCGTTCGGCAGCCAGTTCTGCGCCGATGTGGTGCCGGTCGTGTCCTTCACCTGGAAGCACTCGCCGGTGGTCGCGTCGCTCGAGCCCGTGTAGTTGGCCGTGTTCGAGGTGTAGACGGCGCGGAAGCACCACGTGCCGACCGCGTTCGCCACGACGGCGTTCGAGTCGGCGGTGGCCGTGTTGCCGGCACCCGGGGTCAGCGGACTGACCGATCCGGCTGCCGTGCCGCCAGTGCTGCACGTGCCGCCGTTCGCAGCCACCTGGGTCGGGTTGCAGACGAAGAACGCGACCGTCCCGGTCGGGCTGCCGCCCGCTGCCGTACCCGTCACGACCGCGTGGTCGGTGACGCTGGTGCCGACCCCCACGGGAGCCGTGATCGGCGTGGAGCCGACGCGCGGCGTCGTGACCGTGCCGGTGGAGGCCGGTCCGACCGTGACGTCCTCGTTGGTGTCGCCGCACGTGGCATTGTGCGACTGGGTGTTGGTGTTCGGTGAGTCACCGCTGTACACGGCCTTCCAGTGGTAGTCGCCAGCCGTCGTCGGCGTGTAGCTCGCGCTGTAGACGTTCGTGGCGGAGCTGTCGCCGCTGACCGTGACCGACTGGTTGGCGGCCGTGACCTGGGCGCCACAGCTACCGGTGCTCGGGCCCCACAGCGTGAAGGCGATGGTGCCGCCGGCCGGGGTCCGGGCGCCCGGTGCGGACGTCTCGATGACGTTCGCGGTCGGCTTCGGGGCCGTCCCGGTCAGCGTGGCCGTGTCGGTGACCGCGCTGCCGAGGGTGACGTCCGAGCCCGCCGTCGTCGACAGCATCGGGGTCACCGGGTCGATGGTGAAGCACTCACCGGTGCTGACGTCGCTCGACCCCGCGATGCCCGACGCCGAGACGCCGCTGTACACGGCCTTCCAACAGAACCGTCCTGCCGAGGTGACCCACGCACTCGGGGACACCACGGTCACCGGGAAGGCGGAACCGGTCACCGTGACCGGGGAGCCGATGGTCGTGGCGGTGGAGTCACACGTCGCGTTGGCGGTGTTGCTCGCCTTGCACAGGCTGAACTGCACCGTGCCACCGGGCGTGCCCGAGCCGCCGGCCACGGAGATGAGCGCCGAGTCCTTCACCTGCAGCACGCCGTCGGTCGTGATCGACCTAGCGGCGGTGCCGTAGTCCGACGTGGTCCCGCCGCTGACGATCTTGGGCGTCGTCGTCGTCGTCGACGTGCAGCCGCCGACCGGCACGGTGGGCTGCAGGATGGTGTCCTTGTAGTCCGCGGTGTCGGAGTTGCCGGTCACGGTGCTGGGGATGACGTTGGCGAACGACCGGCAGGACTGGACGCCGCCGAAGACGGCGTCGGTGAGGTTGAGTGCCGCCTCACCGCGGAAGCCGTCCTGGCTGTACGCCGCGGCGCTCACGTTCGAATTGAGCGGAGAGCCGGGCGGGCTCAGCACGAGGTTGGGCGCGGTGCCGCTCCACGTGCGCAGGTAGAGATCCCTGCTCCCACCCTGCTGGTCCCACAGGATCATGAAGTCGCCGGCCTTGCGGTTGGCCCACGGGTTGCACGTGTCGATGAGCTGCTGCTCGGTGCTCGTGGTGTACGCGCAGGCGGCCGGTGGCGGGTCCTGCATGAACTCGTAGGCGATGAACCCGCTGCCGCTGTTGGAGTCGCGCTCCCACGCGAAGTAGAGCCAGTCGTCTCCGTCGCTGTCCTTGGCGGAGTTGGTCCACGCCTGGCGCAGGTCGACCTGGGCATTGGGGTTGGTCAGACCGAGGGTCGGGACGGCGTCGTTGTGGATGACGCCGATCTTGGTCGTGCTCGAGTTGAGCGGACCGAGCTCCTTGACCGCCCCGAAGAGGTCGGGGAGGTTGTTGGCGCCGTCGGCACCCGGCACGGCCGCCGAGCCGTTCGGGCCGATGGTGAAGGGCGGGGTCGAGCCCGCGAAGGCACTCGGCGCCGCGAGTACTGCGAGCGGCAGTGTCACCGCCGCGAGGGCGGACAGCCAACGAGTGCGGCCGCGGCCCGACGTTCGTGTTGATCGCCCCTGTGAGGGCTTCCCCCGAGACACGTTCCATGAAAGATGCATGAGCGTCTCCGTCTGTGCAGGTGTTGACCGGCCCCCGCACCGGATGGGGAGCGTGGCCGGCGATGTGACGCGGCTCGCGGGACTGGCGTCAAAACCACTGGAGGCCGATGTCACGATGTCGCCGCACAGGGTCGACCAACGCTCAACTGTCGAAAATAGGCCCGTGACCGCCGTCACACAGTCATTTCCCAGATGCCGTCCCATATGGGCGGCAAGTCCATGACCAAGTCACGAACTGTCTTGCCTTTCAGGCTATTTCGCTGCCTGGAGGATTTCAGACGGGAAAGCCGACGTGGGCCAGCGCCTGGCGGACCAGGACGCCGTGCGAGCCCGGCATCTCGCCCCGGAAGGCGAGGGACGCGGCCTCCTCGGGCGTCACCCAGGAGAGGTCGAGGGCGTCCTGCTGGGGTCGGCAGTCGCCCGTGACGGCGACGACGAAGGCCAGCGACACGGCGTGCTGGCGGGAGTCGTGGAAGGGGGTGACGCCGGGGGTCGGGAAGAACTCGGCGACCGTGAACGGCTGCGGGGAGACCGGGATGCGGGGGAGGGCCATGGGCCCGAGGTCGGACTCGACGTGCCGAACCAGGGCGTCACGGATGCGCTCGTGGTAGAGGACGCGGCCGCCGACGACCTCCTGACCGATGCCGCCGTCACTGTCGGCGCGTAGCAGCAGTCCGACGTGGGTGACGACACCACGGTCGTCGACACGGACCGGGATCGCGTGGACGTAGAGGATCGGCAGCCGGTCCCGGGCGTTTTCGAGGTCCTCGCGGCTCAGCCATGCGCCTGTCGTGTCCACTTCCGTCATGACGTCATCCTGCCAAACGCGAGCGCGGCCTGCTCAGGCGGTCCGAACCTCCTGGCAGGCTAGACTGGCGCGCACAGGCGTTCGAGCCGTCATCAGCGGCGAGCCTCCGGAAGAACAGGGCGCAAGCCTTCACTAGAACCGGACGGGTGGGCCCGTCACAGCCTTCGACAAGAGCGGCCGTATGCCGTCTGCCCGAGCGGGTGGGAGGTGTGCGGCAAGCGGGGTGGTACCGCGGCAACCTCCAGCAGGAGACGTCGTCCTCGTGGCATGAGTGACGTGCATCAGTGACGAGCACGAGTGACCAACAGACGCGAACGCAGGAGACCACGAGCATGACCTACCCCCGGGTCACCACGACCGACGATGCCGACGCGCCCACGGGCGTCCCGTCCAACCCGCGCTTCCCCGAGATCGAGGAGCGGGTGCTGAAGTACTGGGACGAGGACGGCACGTTCATCGCGTCCGTCGAGGGTCGCGACGCCGGGACCGACGGGGACAACGAGTTCGTCTTCTACGACGGGCCACCCTTCGCCAACGGCCTGCCCCACTACGGTCACCTGCTCACCGGCTACGTCAAGGACATCGTCCCGCGCTACCAGACGATGCGCGGCAAGCGGGTGGAGCGCCGCTTCGGCTGGGACACGCACGGCCTCCCGGCCGAGCTCGAGGCGCAGCGCCAGCTCGGCCTCAAGACGAAGCAGGACATCGTCGAGCTCGGCATCGACACGTTCAACGACGCGTGCCGCAGCTCGGTGCTGAAGTACACCGGCGAATGGCGCGACTACGTGACGCGCCAAGCCCGGTGGGTTGACTTCGACCACGACTACAAGACGCTCGAGCCCGACTACATGGAGTCGGTCATCTGGGCGTTCAAGCAGCTCCACGACAAGGGCCTCGTCTACGAGGGCTTCCGCGTGCTGCCCTACTGCTGGAACGACCAGACTCCGCTGTCCAACCACGAGCTGCGGATGGACGACGACGTCTACAAGATGCGCCAGGACCCTGCCGTCACCATCGGCCTGCGCCTCGAGACCGGTGAGCTCGCCCTCGTGTGGACGACGACGCCGTGGACCCTCCCGGCCAACCTCGGCATCATGGTGGGTCCCGACATCGACTACGTCGTCGTCGAGTCCGATGTCACGGGCACGACGGAGCGATACGTCATCGGCGAGGCCCGCCTCGCGGCATACGCCAAGGACCTCTTCGGCCCCGAGGTCGACCGGGCCACTCTCGACGAGCGGATCGTCCAGCGGCTCAAGGGCTCCGACCTGCTCGGCCGCGCGTTCACGCCGCCCTTCTCCTACTACCAGGGGCACGAGCGCGCGCACTACGTCTTCCCGGCCGACTTCGTCACCACCGAGGACGGCACGGGGCTCGTCCACACGGCCGGCGCCTTCGGTGAGGAGGACAAGATCGTCACCGACGCGGCGGGCATCGAGCCCGTCATCCCCGTCGGGGCCGACGGCCGCTTCCTCTGGCCCGTCACCGACTACGAGGGCATGCACGTCTTCGACGCGAACGCCCACATCATCGACCACCTCAAGGCAGCCACCCGCGGCGAGGGCGAGACCGGGTCCGTCACGGCCGGCACCGTGCTGCTGCGCCGCGAGACCTACGACCACAGCTACCCGCACTGCTGGCGCTGCCGCGAGCCGCTCATCTACATGGCGGTCTCGTCCTGGTTCGTCGAGGTCACCAAGATCAAGGAGCGGATGCTCGAGCTCAACCAGGAGATCGAGTGGACGCCCTCGCACATCAAGGACGGCCAGTTCGGCAAGTGGCTGGCCAACGCCCGCGACTGGTCCATCTCACGCAACCGTTTCTGGGGCAGCCCGATCCCGGTGTGGAAGTCCGACAACCCGGAGTTCCCACGTCTTGACGTCTACGGCTCGTTCGAGGAGCTGGAGCGCGACTTCGGTGTCACGGTCACCGACCTGCACCGGCCGTTCATCGACAGCCTGACCCGCCCGAACCCGGACGACCCGTCGGGGAGGTCCACGATGCGCCGCGTCGAGGACGTCCTGGACGTCTGGTTCGACTCTGGCTCGATGAGCTTCGCGCAGGTGCACTACCCGTTCGACAACGCCGACTGGTTCGAGCACCACTTCCCGGGCGACTTCATCGTCGAGTACATCGGCCAGACGCGTGGCTGGTTCTACACGATGCACATCCTCGCCACGGCGCTCTTCGACCGGCCCGCCTTCAAGACCTGCGTCAGCCACGGCATCGTCCTGGGGTCCGACGGCCAGAAGATGAGCAAGTCGCTGCGCAACTACCCCGACGTGCGCGAGGTCTTCGACCGCGACGGCGCGGACGCCATGCGCTGGTTCCTCATGAGCAGCCCGATCCTGCGTGGCGGCAACCTCGTCGTCACCGAGCAGGGCATCCGCGACGGCGTGCGCCAGGTGATGATCCCGCTGTGGAACGCGTGGTCGTTCTTCTCGCTCTACGCCAACACCGCCCGCGGTGGGGAGGGCTACGAGGCCAAGCGGTCGACGGCGTCCACCGACGTGCTCGACCGCTACCTGCTCGCCAAGCTGCGCGAGTTCGTCGGCGACATGACCGAGCAGCTCGACGCCTACGAGATCGCCGCCGCGTGCGACACCATGCGCGGCTTCCTCGACGTGCTGACGAACTGGTACATCCGCCGCTCGCGCGACCGCTTCTGGGGTGGCGAGACCGACGAGTCGCTCGCGGCCTTCGACACGCTCTGGACGGCGCTCGAGACCGTCACGCGCGCCACCGCCCCGCTGCTGCCGCTCGTCACGGAGGAGATCTGGCGCGGCCTGACGGGCGAACGCTCCGTGCACCTCGCGGACTACCCGACGGTCGACGACCTGCCGGCCGACCACACGCTCGTCGTCGCCATGGACCGCGCCCGGGAGATCTGCTCGACGGGCTCCAGCCTGCGCAAGGCGCGCGGTCTGCGGGCGCGCCTGCCCCTGGCGCAGCTCACGGTCGTGGCCCCCGAGCCGGCCAGCCTGGAGCCGTTCCGCGCGATCATCCAGGACGAGCTCAACGTCAAGGCGCTGACCTTCGTCGAGCTCGCCTCGGCGAGCGAGTCGGACTTCGGCGTCAGCCAGCGCCTCACCGTCAACGCCCGCGCAGCCGGACCCCGTCTCGGCAAGGACGTCCAACGCGCCATCAAGGGGAGCAAGTCGGGCGACTGGAGCGTCGACGCCGACGGCACCGTCACGGCGGGTGGCCTCGCCCTCGTCGAGGGGGAGTACGCCCTCGAGACCGTCGTCGCCGGTGACGGCGAGTCCGGTGCCACTGCCATGCTGCCCTCCGGCGGCTTCGTCGTGCTCGACACGACGGTGACCGCGCAGCTGGCCTCCGAGGGCCTCGCCCGTGACCTCGTCCGGGCCGTCCAGCAGGCGCGCCGCGACACCGGCCTGCACGTCAGCGACCGCATCAGCCTCACGGTCCAGGGCGGGGCCGAGGTGTTCGAGGCCACCGTCACCCATCGCGACCTCATCGTCGGGGAGACGCTCGCGACCCAGTTCGCCGCGGCGGGTCCCGACCACGCACTGCCTGACGGCCTGCCGGGGACCCCGACGGACGTGGTCGTCGGCGACAACCACCCGGCGACGATCCTGGTGGTCAAGCGATGATCGCCGAGAACCGAGAGCACGAGCTGGAGGACGCCGACGTGAGCACCACCCCCGAGACCGACGCGGACCACACCGCGACCGACCCCGAGGACGGCGCCTCGCCCGTGTCGACCGACGGGGTCGTCATCCGCGGCGCCGTGGGCGACGACCTCACCGGCGTGCTCTCCGTCGGCCACCGCACGTGGCTCGCGACCTACGAGCCCATCGCGGGTCCGGAGTACGTCGCCATGGGTCTGGCCAAGTGGTGGACCAGCGACGTCGTCACCGACTCGATCCGCAAGGGCCGCACCATCGTGGCCGTCGAGGGTGACGACGTCGTCGGCGTGGCGACCTTCGGCCCCCAGGACGACGCCTTCGTGCTGTGGAAGCTCTACGTCCTGCCGGGCCACCACGGCCGCGGCATCGGCTCGCGCCTGATGGGTGCCGTGGTCGACCGGGCGCTCGAGAGCGAGCACTCGCGCATCACGCTGTCCTACCTCGAGGGCAACCAGCAGGCAGCGCGCTTCTACGACAAGCACGGCTTCGTGGAGACGCACCGTGAGACACCGGGATCCGGACTCCCGAAGAGCGTGTGGATGATGCGAGAGCTGGAAGCAGGTGACCCCGCATGAGCGGCCGACCCGATGCAGCGGCCCTGGAGGCTGCCCGCAACCTCGAGGAGATGAAGCGGATGCGCGAGATCGAGGAGGAGATCCTCGCCCGCGCGCCCGAGAACGACATCGGCCCGTCCCTCGACCGCATCCGTGCGGTCATGGAGCTCGCGGGTGACCCGCAGCGCACCTACCCCTCGATCCACCTGACCGGCACCAACGGCAAGACGTCGACGAGCCGGATGATCGACTCGATCCTGCGTGAGAGCGGCCTGTCCACGGGACGTTTCACGTCGCCGCACCTGCACGACGTCCGTGAGCGGATCACGCTGTCGGGCAAGCCGATCCCGCGCGAGAAGTTCATCGCCGCCTATGACGAGGTGGCGCCGCTCATCGAGCTCGTCGACGCCCGGTCCCTCGAGTCCGGCGGACGCCGGATGAACTTCTTCGAGGTGCTCGTCGCGCTCGCCTACGCCGCCTTCGCCGATGCACCCGTCGACGTCGCGATCATCGAGGTCGGGCTCGGCGGCTCGTGGGACGCGACGAACGTCATCGACGCGCAGGTCGCCGTCGTGACGCCGGTCGACCTCGACCACACCCACCTGCTCGGCGACGACGTCGTGTCCATCGCGGAGGAGAAGAGCGGCATCATCAAGGCCGACTCCGTCACCGTCTCCGGCGTCCAGGACGAGGACGTCGCCCGTGTGCTGATCGACCGCGTCGAAGAGGTCGGCGGAGCGCGGATCGTCTTCGAGGGCAATGACTTCGGTGTCCTGGCACGCGAGGTCGCCATCGGCGGCCAGCAGGTCTCGATCCGGGGTCTCGCGGGGGAGTACGCCGACCTCTTCCTCCCGCTGCACGGTGCGCACCAGGCGAGCAACCTCGCCACGGCCGTCGCCGCCGTCGAGTCCTTCGTCGGCGGGGGCGATCAGCGCATCGAGCCCGAGGTCCTGACGGCAGCGGTCGCGTCGATGACCTCGCCCGGACGCCTCGAGATCGTGCGGCGGTCGCCGACCGTCCTCGTGGATGCCGCCCACAACCCGCACGGGGCACGCTCGCTCGTGGCTGCGATCGAGGAGGCCTTCGCGTTCACGCGCCTCGTCGGGCTCGTCGGGATCGTCGCCGACAAGGACGCGGCCGGCATGCTCGAGGTGCTCGAGCCGGCGCTCGACCACATCGTCGTCACGCGCAGCTCGTCGCCCCGGGCCATGCGACCTGCCGACCTCGGCAAGCTGGCCGTCGAGCTCTTCGGCGAGTCACGTGTGACCGTCGTCCGAGACCTGCCCGACGCCCTCGAGCAGGCCGTGACGCTCGCCGAGGCCGAGGGCATGGGTGGTGGTGTCATCGCCACCGGGTCGGTCATCACGGCCGGGGAGGTCCGCATGCTCCTCGGCCTCACCGACGTCTGACCGCGACGGCACCTCGACCCCGACCTCCCCGACCGGAACCGACCTAGGCTGGCCCCCATGCACCCCTTGGTGAAGCTCGTCCTCATCGTCGTCATCGTCATCGCGGCCGTCGTCATCTGGGGCCGCGTCATGGGACGCAAGGACCCCGACCGCGAGCTCGTCGGCCTCACCGACACCGTGCGCGCGCGGGTGAGCCGCGAGATCAGTGCCGGGCACAAGATCAACGCCATCAAGATCTACCGCGAGGCGACCGGAGCGCCGCTGTCCGACGCCAAGCGCGCCGTCGACGGCTGGTTCGTGCCAGGCCAGGGCCCCGGGGTGCGGGACGCGGCAGCCTCGTTCAGCGAGGGCCGGCTCACCGACGAGGGGCGAGCCCGCATCAGTGAGCTGATCGTCGCGGGGCGCCGCGAGGACGCGATGAGCCTCTACTCCGAGGCCACGGGCGCCAGCGGGGCCGAGGCGCAGGCCATCATCCGCACCTGGGACACCACGCAGAACTACTGAACACCGACCACCTCACACCACCAGCCGCACGACAGCCGAGGCGACACCCACCCCATGCGTTCGATCATCTTCCACGGACAGACCGGCAAGTTCACGTTCCGCATGCTGGCGACGGTGCTCGGCGGCCAGTCCATCTGCATCCTCCTCGGGGCCCTCGTGGCGCGGGCGATCGCGGCCACCGACTCGGGCGGGGGGTCCAGCACGGCCTACCTCGTCGTCGGGCTCGGTCTCGGGGCGCTCTGCATCGTGGCCGCAGGACTCACGCGCCGTCCCTGGGGAGTGACGCTGGGCTGGGTCGTCCAGGGCCTGACGCTGCTCAGCGCGCTCGTCGTGCCGATGATGCTCGTCGTCGGTCTCTTCTTCCTCGCCCTGTGGGTCACCTGCCTGGTCAAGGGCGCCCAGGTCGACGCCGAGATGGCGCGGCGCGAAGCGGCCGCGGGCGACGGCGACGTGGCCGATAGGGTGGACGGGTGACCATCGAACGCTCCCTCGTCCTCGTCAAGCCCGACGGTTTCCAGCGCGGCCTCACCGGTGAGGTGCTGCGTCGCATCGAGGGGAAGGGCTACCGCCTGGTCGCCCTCTCCGTGCTGACGCCGACCCGCGAGCAGCTCGCCGCCCACTACGCCGAGCACGAGGGCAAGCCGTTCTACGCGCCCCTCGTCGACTTCATGAGCTCGGGCCCCGTCGCGGCGGTCGTCATCGAGGGCCAGGACTCCGTCAAGGGCTTCCGCAGCCTCGCCGGCGCCACCAACCCGACCGACGCAGCCCCGGGCACCATCCGCGGCGACCTCGGGCGCGACTGGGGGACCAAGGTGCAGCAGAACATCGTGCACGGATCCGACTCCCACGAGTCCGCCACACGCGAGATCGGCATCTGGTTCCCCGATCTCGAGGGCTGACCGGGGCACAATCTGGGCATGACCTCCCGACCGTGGCTGCGCCCCCTCGGGCGTGACCTCGCGATCGACCTCGGCACCGCCAACACCCTCATCCATGCCCGGGGGCTGGGCGTCGTCATCGAGGAGCCGTCGGTCGTCGCGGTGGAGGTCGGCACCGGGAGGCTCGTCGCCGCCGGAAGCCGGGCCAAGGAGATGCTGGGCCGGGCGCCCGGCACCATCCGGGCCGTGCGCCCCCTGCGCGACGGGGTGGTCTCCGACGCCGACGAGACCGAGCGGATGCTGCGCTGGTTCATCGACCAGGTGCGCACCTCCCGGCTCGTCCGCCCGCGCATGGTGCTCTGTGTCCCGAGCGAGGTGACCGGCGTGGAGCGCCGCGCTCTCGAGGACGCCGCCACCCGGTGCGGGGCCCGCCGCGTCTACATGATCGAGGAGCCGATGGCGGCTGCCATCGGCGCGGGCCTGCCCGTCTACGAGACCGCCGCGAGCATGGTCGTGGACATCGGCGGCGGCACGACCGACGTCGCGGTCATCAGCCTCGGAGGCATCGTCACGTCGAGCTCGCTGCGCGTCGCGGGCGACGAGATCGACGAGGCGCTCGTCAGCCACGTCAAGAGCGAGTACTCCCTCCTGCTGGGTGAGCGCAGCGCCGAGGACATCAAGGTCGCGGTCGGCTCGGTGTTCCCGCTCCGCGAGGAGCTGACCACCCGCATCCGTGGGCGCGACCTCGTGACCGGACTGCCCAAGACCGTGCAGGTCGGGTCGGTCGAGGTGCGCCGCGCGATCGAGGGTCCGGTGCTGCAGATCATCGAGCTGGTCCGCGCCACGCTCGACGTGTGCCCACCCGAGCTGGCCGGTGACATCATCGACCGCGGCATCACGTTGACCGGCGGTGGGGCACTGCTCCGCGGACTCGACGAGCGGATGCGCCACGAGCTCGGCGTGCCCGTCCAGGTCGCCGACGACCCGCTCCGGGCCGTGGCCCGGGGCGCCGGCCGGTGCGTCGACGACTTCGACAGCCTCGAGCGCGTCCTCGTCGGGGACCACCGCATCTAGTCGTATGCAGCCGACCGCCCGCCGCCGTCTCCTCGTCGTCCTCGCCTCGCTCACCGTCGCCCTCCTGCTGTCGGACCTCGCCGGCTGGTCGGTCGCCGACGGCGTTCGCCGCGGCGGTGGGCTCGTGCTCGGCCCGGTCCAGCGAGTCCTGTCCGGCGCGCCGCGCGACGAGCTCGCTGCGGTCGAGGCCGAGAACGTGAGGCTGCGCACCACCACGGCGGAGCAGCAGCACCGTCTCGACGAGCTCGGCCGGCTCGAGGAGCTGCTCGGGTCGACCGCGACGACAGGGCGCACACTCGTTCCCGCACGGGTCGTCGCCACCGACGTCAGCCCGCTCGGTGGGCGCAGCGTGACGATCGACGCCGGCTCGCGCGACGGCGTCCGGACCGACTCGACGGTCGTGGCGGCCGACGGTCTCGTCGGCCGGGTCGTGGCCGTGTCGCCGTGGACGAGCGACGTCCAGGTCCTCGGGAGCGCGGGCTCGGTCGTCGCCGTCCGCGTCGGGCCGGCCGGGGCGCTGGGCACCGTCTCGCCGCCGGTCGCGGGCGACTCCGAGTCCCGGCCCCGCGGCTCCCTGCGCCTCGCGCTCGTGGTCCCGTCCACTCCGGTCGTCGGGGACGTCGTCCGCACGCTAGGCAGCGTCGACGAGATGCCGTATGCCGCAGGCGTCGTCGTCGGCACCGTGACCGCCGTCGACCCCGACCGAGGACAGCCGGCCCGGGGTGCCACGGTCCGTCCCGCGATCGACCCCGATGCGATCGACGTCGTCGGGGTGCTCGTGCCGACCGCGCGCACCGCTCCCAGGCCGGCCACGCGGCCCACCGCACCGACCACGGCGCCGAAGGCCGCGCCGGTGAGGGGCAAGGCCCGATGAGGCCCACCCTGCTCGGACTGCTGCGGACGGCATACGTCCTCGTCGCGGCCCTGCTCGTGGCCACGCTCCTGCCCCGTCTCGGCCTCCCGCCGCGCTGGGTGCCGGACCTCGTGCTCGTCGGGGTCGTTGCGACCGCCGTGCTCCGCGGTCCCGTCCACGGCGCCCTCGTGGGTCTGCTCGCGGGCTGGGTCGTCGAGCTCGTGCCACCCGTCGGGAGCCCTCTCGGACTGACCGCGCTCGTCCTGATGGTCGCCGGGCTCGTCGCCGGGTTCTTCCGCCGCACGTCGTCGCGGTCGCGGCTGCGCGCTCCGGTCGCCCTGCTCGCGGCCACGGCCGTCGTGCTCGCAGGTCACATGGGCTCCGCCGTGCTCGCCGACGGCAGGGTCGAGGTCGTCGACGGACTCTGGCGGCTGCTCACGACGGTCGTCGTCGGCGGGCTGCTGCTACCCGCCTTCCTCGCGCTCGACCGGGCGCTGGTGCGCCGGAGGCTCGGATGAGCGCGCCACCCCGGCGCAGGAGGGTCGGTGTCGCCGGCGTGGTGCTCGTCCTGCTCGTCACGCTCTTCGGGCTGCTGCTGGGCCGGCTCGGGCAGCTCCAGCTCGTCCAAGGGCCCGAGCTCGCCCGGGCAGCGGTCACGGTCAACACCCGGACGATCACCGAGCAGGCGCTGCGTGGTCGCATCCTCGACCGCCGCGGCGCTCCCTTCGTCGACACCGCCTACCGCACCGCCGTCACGGTGCAGCGCTCCGTGCTCGTCGATGCCGCCGACGGCGGTCGTGGGCTCGTGACCCGCGTCGCCGCGGCGCTCGGCCTGCCGTTCGAGCGGCTCTGGGCCAAGACGATGCTGTGCGGCACCGTTGGGGCACCAGCGTCACCGGCGTGCTTCAACGGCTCGCCCTACGTGCCCATCCCCGTGGCGACCGGCGTCGACGCGCGTCGGGCCCTGACCCTGCTCGAGCAGCCGGAGAAGTTCCCCGGCGTGGGAGTCACGGCCGAGCCCGAGCGCTCCTACCCACGACCGGACGGCGCCCTCGCACCGCACCTGCTGGGCTGGGTCGCCCGGGCCGACGCTGCCGAGGTCACCGCCGGCCGTGGACGCATCGGCCCGGAGGACGTCGTCGGTCGCTCCGGCCTCGAGCAGCAGTACGACACGGTGCTGCGCGGCACGAACGGCAGCACGGTGGTCGCCATCGACCCGCGCGGCATCGTCACGGGCACGGTCGGCTCGACGGCTCCCGTTCCGGGCCGCGACGTCGTGACGCACCTCGACGCCCGGCTGCAGGCTCGCACCGAGGCCGCGCTCGCGCACGCGGTGACGTCGGCCCGGTCTCAGAAGCTGAAGGCCGACACGGGAGCCGCTGTGGTCCTCGACGTGACGAACGGCGCGGTGGTCGCCGCTGCGAGCTACCCCTCCTACGACCCGTCCGTCTTCGCCGGGGGCATCAGCAGCGCCGACCTCGCGCGCCTGGGCGACGAGCGGTCGGGCACCCCGCTCCGGTCGCGCCTCACCGCCGAGACCTTCCCGCCGGCGTCGACGTTCAAGGTGATCTCCGTGCCCGCGGCCGTCAACGCCGGCGCCGACCTCGAGGGGACCTACGACTGCTCACCCAACCTCTCCGTCGGCGGCCGCCTCTTCAACAACTTCGAGTCGCGCGGCTACGGCCCGATCGACCTGCACCGGGCCCTCGTCGTCTCGTGCGACACCGTCTTCTACCGCCTCGCCTATGCCGCGTGGCTCGAGCAGGGCGGCCTCGCCGCCCCGGTCACCGCGGCCGACCCCTTCGTCTCGATGGCCAAGGCGTTCGGGCTGGGTCGCCGCACCGGGGTCGACCTGCCCGGTGAGGCGGCCGGTCGCGTGCCCGACCGTGCGTGGAAGGAGCAGTACTGGCTGGCGACGAAGGGCGAGGCGTGCCGGCGCGCCGCCTCGGGCTACCCCGAGGTGGCGCGCACCGACCGTGAGCGAGCCGACTACCTCAAGCGGCTCGCGTCCGAGAACTGCACGGCCGGCTACCAGTACCGCGCCGGTGACGCGGTCAACTTCTCGATCGGCCAAGGGGACACGGCCGTGACGATCCTGCAGATGGCCGGGGTCTACGCCGCGATCGCCAACGGCGGCACGCTCTGGCAGCCGCAGGTGGCCGCGGCCTACCGGTCGCCGGCCGGGACGACCGCGATCGCGCCGAAGCGCGTCGCGACGGTGCCCCTGCGACCGGACGTCGCGGCATACGTCCGCTCCGCCCTCGGTGACGTGACGCGGCCCGGCGGGTCGGCGGGCACCGCGTTCAAGGGCTTCCCGCAGGACCGCTACCCGCTCGCGGGCAAGACGGGCACCGGTGAGGTGTTCGGCAAGCAGGCGACCGCATGGTTCGCCGGCTACGGGCCGACGACGAAGCCGAAGTACGCCGTCGTGGTCGTCGTCGGGCAGGGCGGCTCCGGCTCGAAGGTGGCAGCCCCTGCCGTGCGGCAGATCTTCGATGCCATCCTTGCCCTGGGCCTCTAGCCCGCCCGACTCCCAGCACGACGTCCGCCCGCACCGCGTGGTGGGACCCGACCGAGAGGCGCCTTCGTGGACGACTACCTGAGGAGCGACGCCCCGGTCGTCGAGGCGCTCGACCGGGCCTGGGACCGGAGCAGGCTCAGCGTCCGCACCCGGATCGGTCGGCTGCGCTCCCGGATCTTCCTGCTCGTCCAGTGCGCGGTGGCCGCCGGCGTCGCCTGGTGGCTCGCGACCGACGTCTTCCACCACCCGTCGCCGTTCTTCGCCCCGATCGTGGCCGTCGTGTGCCTCGGCATGTCCTACGGCCAACGGCTCCGTCGGGTGTTCGAGGTCGCCATCGGCGTCGCCGTCGGGGTCTTCACGGCCGACGTCTTCGTCCACGTCGCCGGCAGCGGCCCGTGGCAGATCTCGGCGGTCGTCCTGGTCTCGATGGCGATCGCGACGCTCCTCGACGGCAGCGCGGTCATCGTCACGCAGTCCGCCGTGCAGGGCATCGTCATCGCCGCGCTCGTCGCGAGCCCCGGACAGGCCTTCGGACGGTGGACCGACGCCCTCATCGGCGGTGGCATCGCCCTCGTCGCGGCGACCGTCGTCCCCCAGGCGCCGCTGCGCCGGCCCCGGGTGGCGGCCGCCGAGGCCGTGCGCAAGATCGGGGAGCTGCTCCGCCGCGCCGCGGCCAGCGCGCGCGACGGCGACGTCGAGGGTGCTGCGGAGGTCCTCGCCTCCGCCCGCGGCACCGAGTCGCTCCTGCGCGACCTCCGGTCGGCCGCCGACGAGGGCCTGTCGGTCATCACGTCGTCGCCGTTCAAGCGACACCACGGACCCGGTGTGCGCAAGATGGTCGACCTCGTCGAGCCGCTCGACCGGGCGATGCGCAGCACCCGCGTGCTCGTACGTCGCGTCACCGTCGCGGTCGGGCGGGGGGAGGCCCTGCCGCCCGGCTACGACACGCTCCTGCTCGAGCTGGCCGAGGCCACGGACGTGATGGGGCGCGCCCTGTCGGAGAACGCCTCACCCGAGATCGGGCGGCCCGCGCTGCTCGCGGTCGCCACCGCGACGGGAGAGGTGCCGCGCACCTCCAGCCTCGCGACGGAGACGGTGCTGGCGCAGGTGCGCTCGACCGTCGTCGACCTGCTCCAGGTGACCGGTCTCGACGTCGACCAGGCGATCGCGGCGCTCCCGCCCGAACGTCCCCGCCAGTCCTGACCCACCACCCACTCACGTCGAGTGAGCGCCCGGCCCCAGTCGAGTGAGCGCCCGACCCCTCCTGCCTCGGGCAGGGACGTGGCTCGTGGGACCTGGCGCTCACTCGTGCGGGACGGAGCGCTCACTCGACGGGCGGGGGAGACGCGCGCAGGGCCGGGTCCTCGCGGACCCGGCCCTGCGGCACACGTCGTCGATCAGGCCGACGGCGTCAGCTCGTGCGGACCCGTCTCCAGCTTCTGGACACGGGGGTCACCCGCGTCGACGAAGTAGTCGGCCGGGATGGTCTCGTCCTTGCCCTCTGGTGCCTTGGCGGCACGCAGGACGAGGGTGAGGACCGCTGCGACGACGACGTTGATGGCAAAGGCCGTCACCGCGATGTAGCCGAGCTGACCGACGACCGGCATGTTGGCCACGGACCCGGCGAACGGTGCCCCGGTCGCCTTGTTCGTCACGTTGTACGCGGCGAGGGTGCCGTAGACCATGCCGACCGCCCAGCCCACGAGCAGGGCCCAGCGGTGGAACCAGCGGGTGTACAGGTAGAACACGAGCGCCGGGAACGTCTGAAGGATCCAGATGCCGCCGAGGAGCTGGAAGTTGATCGCATTGCTCTTGTCGAGCGTCAGCACGAAGATCAGCGCGAAGGCCTTGACGACGAGCGAGGTGATCTTGCTGACCTGCGCCTCCTGCTTCGGCGTTGCATCCGGCTTGATCCACGCCTTGTAGATGTTGCGCGTGAAGGTGTTGGCCGCCGCGATCGACATAATCGCGGCCGGCACGAGCGCGCCGATCGCGATGGCTGCGAAGGCCACTCCGGCGAACCACGACGGGAACATGTCCTCGAAGAGCTGCGGGATGACGAGCTGTCCGTTGACCTTGCCGTCGAGGCCGACCGGCTTGGTGCCGGCCGCGATCGCGACCCAGCCCAGAAGGGCCAGCAGGCCGAGCAGGAAGGAGTATGCCGGCAGGATCGAGGCGTTCTTGCGGATCGTGTTGCGGCTCTTGGCCGACAGCGTCGCCGTGACCGAGTGCGGATACATGAACAGCGCCATCGCCGACCCGAGGGCGAGCGTCGCGTAGGCCCAGTACGCCTTCGGTCCGGGGATGAAGACGTTGGGGTTTCCCGTGGCCGGGTTGGTCGTCGTCTTCATCTTCTGCTCGGCCGCGTCGAAGACGTGGGTCCAGCCGCCCACCTTCGAGGGGAGGTAGATGACGGCGACGATGATGACGATGTAGATGAGGATGTCCTTGACGAAGGCGATGATCGCCGGCGCGCGCAGACCCGAGGTGTAGGTGTAGAGCGCGAGGACGAGGAAGGCGATGAAGAGCGGCAGGTCCTTCGCGACCCAGTTGCCTCCGCCGCCGACGCCCGCGACCTCGAGCACGGCCTGGATGCCGACGAGCTGGAGGGCGATGTAGGGCATCGTCGCGAGGAAGCCGGTGACTGCGACGGCGAGGGACAGACCGCGCGAGCCGGAGCGGCCGTGGACGAAGTCCGCCGGCGTCACGTAGCCGTGGCGGTGCGAGACCGACCACAGGCGCGACATGAAGATGAAGATGATGGGGTAGAGGATGATCGTGTAGGGCACGGCGAAGAAGCCGTTGACGGCGCCGAAGGCCCACATCGCGGCGGGCACCGCGACGAACGTGTAGGCCGTGTAGAGGTCACCACCGAGCAGGAACCAGGTGACCCAGGTGCCGAAGGAGCGTCCACCGAGGCCCCACTCCTCGAGGCTCTCCATGTTCTTCGGGCGTCGCCAGCGGGCGGCCCAGAAGCCGGCTCCCGCCACGACGACGAAGAAGAAGATGAGCACGGTGAGCGCGACGCCGTTGACGCCGCCGGTGTCGGCTGCAGGCGCGATGGCAGGTGCGATGGCAGGTGCGATGGCGGTCATCGGGTGCCGTCCTCTCGGTCGCGGCGGGCGGACTCGTCCTCGTCGAGGTAGGCGTCGCCCTCGGGGTTCATCGGCACGTGCGGGCGTGCCTTGAGGACGATGCGGTAGGCCGAGTAGGTCAGCGCCGAGCAGATGAGGACCCAGAGGAACTGATACCAGATGAAGAACGGGAAGCCCGCGAGACGCGGCTCGTCCTTGGCATAGGTGCCGACGAGGAGCAGGGCGACGATGGGGATGGCGAGGAGCACACCGGCAAGGGCCAGCAGACCCTTGTTCGCCGGCGGCGCCTGGTGGCGGTGCGGAGTGGTGCTCACGCGAGTGACCTCCGTTGGTCGGGCCGGAGAAGTTCGGCCGTGCGTCGCGGAACTTACTCCCGCAGTCGTCGGTCATGTGGTCTGCGACACCGTCAATTGGGCACTGGCGTGCAGATCGTGATGTGCCGGCGGACGGGGTCTCGGCGGCCGCAGGCGCACGGATAGGGTGTGGCCATGGCTGATTTCGATCTCGTTGTGCTCGGTGCCGGACCTGGTGGCTACGTCGCGGCGATCCGCGCGGCGCAGCTCGGCAAGAAGGTCGCCGTCGTGGAGAAGCAGTACTGGGGAGGTGTCTGCCTCAACGTCGGCTGCATCCCGAGCAAGGCGCTCCTGCGGAACGCGGAGATCGCCCACATCATCACGCACGAGAAGAAGACCTTCGGCATCGAGGGCGACGCGACGATGTCCTACGGGCCGACGCACGCCCGCAGCCGGTCGGTGGCCGATGCCAGCGCCAAGGGCGTCCACTACCTCATGAAGAAGAACAAGATCGAGGAGATCGACGGCTGGGGCACCATCACGTCGGCCACCTCGATGGACGTCGCCCAGGCCGACGGCTCCAAGCGCTCGGTCACGTTCGACCACCTCATCATCGCGACGGGCGCAACGGTCCGCATGCTGCCCGGCATGCAGGTCAGCGACAACGTCGTCACCTACGAGGAGCAGATCCTCGACGCCGACCTCCCCTCGTCGATCATCATCGGCGGCTCGGGTGCCATCGGCGTCGAGTTCGCCTACGTCATGAAGAACTTCGGGGTCGACGTCACCATCGTCGAGTTCCTCGACCGCATGGTTCCCACCGAGGACCCGGACGTGTCCAAGGAGCTCCTGCGCCAGTACAAGAAGCTCGGTGTCACCGTGCTCCTGTCGACGGCCGTCAAGAACGTCGAGGACACCGGCTCGGGTGTGCGCGTCACCGTCGCCCCCGCCGCTGGGGGAGACGAGACCGTCCTCGAGGCCGACAAGTTCCTCGCCGCCTTCGGCTTCGCCCCGCGCACCGAGGGCTACGGCCTCGAGTCGCTCGGCCTGCAGATGACCGAGCGGGGCGCCATCGCCGTCGACGGCCGCGGGCGCACGAGCGTGCCGAACGTCTTCGCGATCGGTGACGTCACCGCCAAGCTGATGCTCGCGCACACCGCCGAGGCGATGGGTGTCGTCGCCGCCGAGACCATCGCCGACGCCGAGACGATGGAGCTGAACTTCGACATGATCCCGCGGGCGACGTTCTGCCAGCCGCAGATCGCCTCCTTCGGCTACACCGAGGCGCAGGCCAGGGAGAAGGGCTACGACGTCAAGACGGCGAGCTTCCCCTTCTCGGCCAACGGCAAGGCGCGCGGCATGGCCGAGGGCGTCGGCTTCGTCAAGATCGTCGCCGACGCGGAGCACCACGAGCTGCTCGGCGCCCACCTGATCGGGCCCGAGGTGACCGAGCTGCTCCCGACGCTGACGCTGGCCCAGCAGTGGGACCTGACCGCGGACGAGGTGGCTCGCAACGTCTTCGCGCACCCGACGCTGGGCGAGGCCATGAAGGAAGCCATCGAGGGCATCGCCGGACACATGATCAACCTCTGAGCACCACCCCGAACCTCACGACACACGACGTATGCCGTCCGCTCGACTCGAGCGGACGGCATACGTCGTCTGACCCGAAGGGTGTCGGGACAGCAAGACGCCCCCGCGGAGACCGCGGGGGCGTCTGGCTGCTGCTGGTGCGACCGGTCAGTACCAGTGCTTCCGGCCACCGATGGCGCGACCGCTCGCGCCGAGGAGGAAGAGCACCGCGCCCACGACGACAAGAATGATGCCAATCGTGGTCAGGATGCTGATCTTGGCGAAGATGCCAATGAGCAGCAGGATGAGTCCGAGAACGATCATGGTGTCGCTTTTCTCCTTCAAGAGGTTTTCCCCGAGCAGTCTGTGACGTACCCGCGCCCCGGTCCGGTCCAAACATCTGGACGGTCACGAAACGGTCACGCGTCGTCCCGTGCCCGATTAGGGCCGGACGTACCCCACTGTTACGCTTGGAGATGCCGTAGACCGGCCGCGGATCGATAGCGCCCAGGTGGACATGCCCTGGAGCACCGCGCAACGAGAATGAGAAGGAGTCGGTTCACCCATGCCTTTGGAAGCTGACGTGAAGAAGCAGATCATGACCGAGTACGCCACGGTCGAGGGCGACACCGGCTCTCCCGAGGTCCAGATCGCGATGCTGACGCAGCGCATCAAGGACCTGACCGAGCACTCTCGGGCCCACAAGCACGACCACCACAGCCGTCGTGGTCTCCTCCTGCTGGTCGGCCGCCGCAAGCGCATGCTGCGCTACCTCGAGGCGACCGACATCGAGCGCTACCGCTCGCTGATCAAGCGACTCGGCCTGCGTCGATGAGTTCGTGACGAAAGGCGGTCACCGCGTCCTGCGGAGACCGCCTTTCGTCGTAGGTGCAGGAGTCCGACGACCGTCGGACCGCACCAGGGCCAGCCGGCCCGAAGAAGAAACCACGCACACAACGACGATGTGCGCGGCACATGAGAAAAAGAAAGCGAGGGCCCACATGGAGGGTCCAGACATCACCTTCGCCGAGGCCGTCATCGACAACGGCAGCTTCGGCACCCGCACGGTCCGGTTCGAGACCGGCCGCCTCGCCCGACAGGCCGGCGGCGCCGTCACGGCCTACCTCGACGACGACACGATGCTCCTGTCGACGACGTCCGCGGGCAAGTCCCCGAAGGACCAGTTCGACTTCTTCCCGCTGACGGTCGACGTCGAAGAGCGCATGTACGCCATCGGCAAGATCCCCGGCAGCTTCTTCCGCCGTGAGGGACGTCCGTCCACCGAGGCGATCCTCACCTGCCGCCTCATCGACCGCCCGCTGCGCCCGACCTTCAAGAAGGGCCTGCGCAACGAGGTCCAGGTCATCATCTCGGTGTTCTCGCTGAACCCCGACCACCAGTACGACGTGCTCGCCATCAACGCGGCCAGCGCCTCGACGCAGATCTCCGGCCTGCCCTTCTCGGGCCCCATCGGTGGCGTGCGCGTCTCGCTCATCGACGGCCAGTGGGTCGCCTTCCCGAACTTCTCCGACATCGAGCGCTCGGTCTTCGACATGGTCGTCGCCGGCCGTGTCGTCAAGCACACCGACGGCAGCGACGACGTCGCGATCATGATGGTCGAGGCCGAGTCCACCGAGTCCACCTGGGACCTCGTCAAGAACGAGGGCAAGCAGGCGCCGACCGAGGAGGTCGTGGCCGAGGGCCTCGAGGCCTCCAAGAAGTTCATCAAGCAGCTCTGCGAGGCCCAGGCCCAGCTCGCTGCCGAGGCCGCCAAGCCGGTGCAGGACTTCCCGATCTTCCTCGACTACGAGGACGACGTCTACGCCGCCGTCGAGGCCGCCGTGTCCGACGACACGAGCGCTGCCCTGACGATCGCCGGCAAGCAGGAGCGCGAGGAGCGGCTCGACGCGATCAAGGCCGACGTCAAGGCCCAGCTCGCCGAGCAGTTCGAGGGGCGTGACAAGGAGGTCTCGGCCGCCTTCCGCTCCGTGCAGAAGAAGCTCATCCGCCAGCGCATCCTGCGTGACAAGGTCCGCATCGACGGCCGTGGCCTCGCCGACATCCGCGCCCTGGGCGCCGAGGTCGAGGTCCTGCCGCGCGTGCACGGCTCGGCGATCTTCGAGCGTGGCGAGACCCAGATCATGGGTGTCACGACGCTCAACATGCTCAAGATGGAGCAGCAGCTCGACACGCTGAGCCCCGTCACGCGCAAGCGCTACATGCACAACTACAACTTCCCGCCCTACAGCACCGGTGAGACCGGCCGCGTCGGTTCGCCGAAGCGGCGCGAGATCGGTCACGGCGCCCTGGCCGAGCGTGCGCTCATGCCGGTCCTGCCGACGCGCGAGGAGTTCCCGTACGCGATCCGTCAGGTGTCCGAGGCTCTCGGCTCCAACGGCTCGACGTCCATGGGCTCGGTCTGTGCCTCGACCCTGTCGCTGCTCAACGCCGGTGTGCCGCTGCGCGCCCCGGTCGCCGGCATCGCGATGGGCCTCGTGTCCGACACCGTCGACGGTGAGACGCAGTACGCCGCGCTCACCGACATCCTCGGTGCCGAGGACGCCTTCGGCGACATGGACTTCAAGGTCGCCGGCACCAAGGAGTTCGTCACGGCGATCCAGCTCGACACCAAGCTCGACGGCATCCCCGCGTCGGTCCTCGGTGGCGCGCTGACCCAGGCCCGCGACGCGCGACTGCACATCCTCGACGTCATGGCCGAGGCCATCGACGTGCCCGACGAGATGAGCCCGTACGCCCCGCGCATCATCACGGTGAAGGTCCCCGTCGACAAGATCGGAGAGGTCATCGGCCCGAAGGGCAAGATGATCAACCAGATCCAGGACGACACCGGCGCCGACATCTCGATCGAGGACGACGGCACGGTCTTCATCGGTGCGGTCGACGGTCCTTCGGCCGAGGCGGCTCGCGCGGCGATCAACGCCATCGCGAACCCGACGATGCCCGAGGTCGGCGAGCGCTTCCTCGGCACCGTCGTCAAGACGACGACCTTCGGTGCGTTCGTCTCGCTGCTGCCCGGCAAGGACGGCCTGCTGCACATCTCCGAGGTGCGCAAGCTCGTCGGCGGCAAGCGGATCGACAGCGTCGACGACGTCGTCAAGATCGGCCAGAAGATCCAGGTCGAGCTCAAGGAGATCGACCCGCGCGGCAAGCTCAGCCTCGCGGCGGTCCTCGCCGAGGGCGACAACGGTGACTCGGCTGCCGAGGCCGACGCACCGGCCGCGGAGTCTGCTGACGCCTGACCCGGTCCCGGATCCACGCGAGCGGCCCGTCACCCCGTGGGGTGGCGGGCCGCTCCCGCGCCCCCGCCACGCCGCCTGACGCCGTGGTCGGCAACGGCCCGGCGTGTCACTCCCGCGGCCGGAACCGCGCTGCCAGGCGGGGGTCGTCCTCCCACCACGGTCGGTCGGACCTGGCGTCGGGCTCCGGGGCGTCGTGCCTCACCGCGGCACGGTCCGTGTCCCCGGGCGCTCGGGCGCCGTCAAGCTGCTCGTCGATCTCGCGGGCCTCGCGCTCGTCGCTGCGGACCCATTCGACGAAGACGGCAGCGATGACCGGGATCCCGATCGACTCCGCGACGGCCAGCAGCGCGCCACCCCCGTACTTCTGGTCCATGGCGGGGGTCAGACCGCTGACGCCCGTGGCGAAGCCCGGAAAACCCGGGGCGAGCAGGGTGGAGCTCGTCATGACGACGATCCCCGGCACGGCGTCGAGGAGGCCGTCCACGAACGCGAGGAAGGTGCGGACGGGAGGCGTCGCCCACGGGGGAAGGAGGTCCTCGGTGAGCAGTGGCAGCACGAAGAGCAGGCCGGTGAGCAGCAGCACGACGTAGAGCAGCGCGGCGGCGCCGGGAGACCGTGTGGTGTGCTCGAACCACGGGGTGAGCATGACCAGCAGCAGGGTGCCGACGGCCAGCAGGGAGCTGACGGCCGGGAACGTCAGGACCCTGGCCACCCGTCCCTCGACGAGCCGGAGCACGAGCGGGCGCCGACCTCCGGGACCGGCCAGGACCCGGGCGCGCACGAGCCCGACGGGGTCCCCGAGCGCGAGCCCGACCGGCGTCACCGAGGCCAGCACCCCGATCTGCAGGCAGGCCACCCAGAAGACGTCGGTGCGGTGGACGGCGAGGGGTCCGCACACGGCATACGCCAGCGAGCCCATCCCGGCCAGGACGTAGACGGCGGGCCGCCACCACGGCCACGCGACTCCCGCGCGTCGGCCTCGCAGGACGCCGACGGCATACGGGACGCCGGCCAGCACCAGGAGGGCCAGACCCGTGGGCGAGGCCGTCCAGTCGGTCAGCAGGAGTGACGTGGCGGACAGGGGTTCGCTGGACATCGTCGCCTCGGACCTGCGGGGCTCACGGGTGCGGGCGACCGACCACCGGCCGGCCGGGGGCGCGACGGGGACGTGGACGGTCGAGCTGGGTCTGTTCCGGCATCCGCCCATGGTCGAGCCTCTGTCTGGGGGTGCGCTGGGACCCGTCCCCCGCGGACCGTGGGCCACGGCGTTCCGTATGCCGTGTGCGCTCGACCAGCGGGGTCGTCGGCTCGTTAGGGTGGCCGGGTGAGCGACACGACACGCAGCCCGTCCCGCGACACCAAGGTCGCCGTCATCGGGGCCAGCGGCCGGATGGGGTCCGAGGCGGTGCGAGCCGTCGAAGGCGCGCCGGGCCTGTCCCTCGTCGGCGCCTACGGCTCCGGCGACGACCTCGGCGACCTCGGCGGTGCCGACGTCGCGGTGGAGCTGACCGTCCCGTCGGCCTCGCCCGGCAACGTCGCCCACTGCGTCGAGCGCGGCGTCCACGTCGTCGTCGGCACCACCGGTTGGGACGACGCGCGGCTCGAGACCCTTCGGGGCCAGCTCGCCGCGGTGCCCCCAGCAGCCTCGGGCGCCGGCGTGGGGGTCCTCATCGCGCCGAACTTCGCGATCGGGGCGCTGCTCATGATGTCGTTCGCCGCCAAGGCCGCTCCCTTCTTCGAGTCCGTCGAGGTCATCGAGCTGCACCACCCGGCCAAGGTCGACGCGCCGTCCGGCACGGCCGCGCGCACGGCGACGATGATCGGGCAGGCCCGCTCCGAGGCGGGTTGCCCACCCGTTCCCGACGCGACCACCCACGATCCCGACGGCGCCCGCGGAGCCCGCGTGGACGGCATACCCGTGCACTCCGTGCGCCTGCGTGGGCTGACGGCGCACCAGGAGGTGCTGCTCGGCAACGCGGGGGAGATGCTGACCCTGCGTCACGACTCGTTCGACCGGGGCAGCTTCATGCCGGGTGTCATCGCCGCGGTGCGCGCCGTCCCGGACCACCCCGGCCTGACCGTCGGTCTCGAGCACTACCTCGGCCTCGGCTGACCGGCGCCCTCTCGAACGAGCCTTCTCGTGGCCATCCCCAAGGTCGTCCTCTTCTACGCGTTCCGGCCGCTCGCCGACCCCGACGCGCTTCGCCTCTGGCAGCGCGACCTCTGCGAGGGGCTCGGTCTGCGCGGTCGGATCCTGTTGTCCCCGCACGGGATCAACGCGACGGTCGGCGGCGACGTGACCGTGCTCAAGACCTACGTCCGCAAGACGCGTGAGTACGCGCCGTTCCACGGCATCGACGTGAGGTGGAGTGACGGCACGGGGCTCGACGCCGACGGGCACAGCCTCGACTTCCCGCGGCTGACGGTCAAGGTCCGCGACGAGATCGTGTCGTTCGGGGTGCCCGACGAGGTCGTTGTCGACGAGCACGGTGTCGTCGGAGGCGGAACGCGGCTGCGTCCCGACGAGCTCGACGCCCTCGTGGCCCGGCGCGGTGACGACGTCGTGCTCTTCGACGGGCGCAACGCCGTCGAGGCGCAGGTGGGCCGCTTCCGGGGCGCTGTCGTGCCTGACGTCGGGCACACGAGCGACTTCGTGCGCGAGCTGGACGCCGGCCGCTGGGACGAGCTGAAGGGGAGACCGGTCGTCACCTACTGCACGGGTGGCATCCGCTGCGAGGTGCTGACCAGCCTGATGCGCTCCCGCGGGTTCGAGGAGGTCTACCAGCTCGACGGGGGCATCGTGCGCTACGGCGAGGAACGGGGTGACCGTGGCCTGTGGGAGGGGCAGCTCTTCGTCTTCGACGAGCGCATGACGGTGGCCTTCAGCGACGAGGCCGTGCACCTGGCCGCGTGCCACGTCTGCGGCGCGCCGACGAGCCGCCTGCACAACCGCGAGGACCTGCCGGGCCGGCCGCTCGAGCCGGTCTGCGACGCACACGCCTGAGGCTGGCCACCGGGACACACCATCCCCGCCCACGCCGCCGCGGGCGTGCGGAGGCAACGGGATCCGTCCCTGGTTCAGGTGTTCGGCGGGCCCGGGGCGTCGCTGTCGAGTCCGGCCTCTGCGACCAGCTCCGCGGGTGCTCGCATGCGCCAGGCGTCCGTCACGAGCTCGACCAGACGATCGGTGTCGACGCGCTCGAGCCGCAGCATGACGAGCGGCGCGCCGTCGTAGGCCGGCGTCGTGAAGAAGAGCTCCGGCTCGCCCAGCACGAGAGCCTGCTTCTCGGCCTCGTCGCCCACGTAGAGCACGGCGACGTCGGTCCGGATGACCCGCCGTCGGCCGGGGACGCGCTCGGGCCAGGACCAGACGAAGCCCTTGTTGCCGACCCGGAAGTCGAACCCCTCACTCGTGATCTCCTCGACACCGGGCAGCGCCAGGGCGGTGCGGCGCACGTCGTCGGCGTCGGCCACCGGTCAGGCCCAGCCCAGGGCGCGCAGCACGGCTGCGGTCGCAGCGCCCAGAGCCACCACGACGATGAACGGCGCGCGCAGCAGCAGCGCCACCACGGCCACGGCCACGGCGACGGCGCGGGCGTCGAGCACGAGGACGCCTCCCGTTCCGGTGAAGGCCTGGGTCGCGACCAGAGCAGCCAGGAGCGCGATCGGGAGCGCGGCGGTGATGCGGCGCACGCGCGGAGCGTCGAGCAGCTGGGCAGGCACGAGGTGACCGGCGAGCTTGAGCGCAAAGGCGATCGCGGCCGCGACCAGCAGGGAGGTCCACAGGCTCATGCCCGCTCCCTCCTCGGGGTGCGCCATGCCAGCAGCGCCGCCGCCGCTGCCGCCACGACGGGTATGCCGGGTGGCAGCGTCGGCGACAGCACGATCGCCACGACGGCGCCGACGACAGCGATCGCGACTGCATCGCGGTTGCGCAGCCGGGGCCACAGCAGGGCGGTGAACGCGGCGCAGGCCGCGGCGTCGAGACCGTAGGTGCGTGGGTCGCCGATGAGGTTGCCGATGAGGGCTCCCGCCAGCGTGGTGAGGTTCCACAGCACGAAGACCGAGACGCCGGTGAGCCAGAAGCCGAGGCGGGAGGCTCCTTCGTCGTCCTGCGCGACGGCGACGGCCGTGGACTCGTCGATGGTCAGGTGGGCGGCGGCGATCCGGCGAGGCCCGCGGACGCCGAGCAGGTGCGTCAGCTCGAGGGCGTAGAGGCCGTTGCGGATGCCGAGCATCGAGGACGCGGCGATCGCCGCGGGCGCGGCGTGCAGGCCGTTCGCGACGATGCCGACGAAGGCGAACTGCGAGCCACCGGTGAACATCAGCAGGGACAGTGCCATCGCCTGCCATGTGTCGAGCCCGGCTGTCACGGCGAGCGCCCCGAAGCTGATCCCGTAGGCACCGGTGGCGACCCCCACCGACAGGGCCTGGCGCACGACGGCGCGCCGGGCTCCGGGGTCGGCCGTGGCGGTCACGCGCTTCCCGGGTCCCCGTCGTCAGCGCCGACCTGGCCGGTCCGGTCGGTCGGGGCGTCCTCAGCGGACCCGGCGGCCTCGGGATCGGCGAGGACGGCCGACAGGCGCAGCTCGCCGGCGGTGCCACCGTCCGGAGTGACCACGCGCTCACGGTGTGCCCCGTCGGCGACCATGCCGGCCGCGGTGAGGAAGGCCCGGGTGTCCTCGTCCGACGCCAACAGCCAGGCGCCGAGCTCGGAGCGGCCGCGCGCGCGGGCCGTGTCG
Source organism: Terrabacter ginsenosidimutans (assembly GCF_039539425.1). Classification (NCBI taxonomy): domain Bacteria; kingdom Bacillati; phylum Actinomycetota; class Actinomycetes; order Micrococcales; family Intrasporangiaceae; genus Terrabacter; species Terrabacter ginsenosidimutans. The sequence continues at coordinate 549,608 of NZ_BAABDC010000002.1, forward strand.
ACGACCGCGTGCAGCAGGCGCGAGCCGTGGCCCTGCCGGCGAGCGTCGGGGTGCACCCCGAGCACGATCAGCTCGGCCGTGCCGGTGTCGGCGTCGGCGTCGTCCGAGGCCCCGACCGCGGCGAACCCCACGACCTGCTCGCCGGCGCACGCCACGAGCAGCACGCCGTCGCGGGACTGCTCACCCTCGAGCGTGGCGCGCCACGCGTTCGCGAAGGCGCGCGGCTCGAAGGTGGCGAGCACCTCGGGAGCGAGCGCGGCGGCATACGCCTCCCGGAAGACGACGGCCTGCACGAAGCCGACCGCGGGCGCGTCGGAGGCCCGGGCGACCCGGACCGACGCGTCGGCGACCGGCCCTCGCTCGTGCCCGTGGTCGTGCCCGTGGTCGTTCCCTTGGTCGTGCTGGTGTTCGTTCCCGTGCTCGTGTGCCACACCCGCATCCTCTCAGGCGGGGACGGGCCCGCTGTCCACCCCAGCGCACCCCGGCTTTGGACGCCCCCGACCGCATCTCGCATACTGGACTCATGTATGGCAATGACGTCATCGACCCGAGCGAACCGCTGAACGCGGCCGAGACCGACGCGTACGACGCGGCGGCGGCGCACGACGACCGGCGAGACACGGTCGGGGACGACTTCGACGCCCTCATCGCCGCCGACCAGCGCATCGAACCGCGCGACGCGATGCCCGACACGTACCGCGAGACCCTGATCCGGCAGATCGCCCAGCACGCGCACTCCGAGATCATCGGCATGCAGCCCGAGGGCAACTGGATCACCCGCGCCCCGTCGCTGCGCCGCAAGGCGATCCTCATCGCCAAGGTCCAGGACGAGGCCGGCCACGGGCTCTACCTCTACTCGGCCGCCGAGACCCTCGGCATCGACCGGCAGGAGCTGCTCGACCGGCTCCACAACGGCAAGCAGAAGTACTCCTCGATCTTCAACTACCCGACGCTGACGTGGGCCGACTGCGGGGCCATCGGCTGGCTCGTCGACGGCGCGGCGATCATGAACCAGGTGCCGCTCTGCCGGTGCTCCTACGGGCCCTACGCCCGCGCCATGATCCGGGTGTGCAAGGAGGAGTCCTTCCACCAGCGACAGGGCTTCGAGATCCTCTGGAACCTCATGCGCGGCACCGAGGCCCAGCAGGCCATGGCCCAGGACGCGGCCGACCGGTGGTGGTGGCCCGCGCTCGCGATGTTCGGCCCGCCCGACACCGGCGAGGCGGCCACCAAGGGTGGTCACACCGAGCAGTCGATGGCGTGGGGCATCAAGCGCTTCAGCAACGACGACCTGCGCCAGAAGTTCGTCGACATGATGGTGCCGCAGGCAGAGAAGCTCGGCATCGTGCTGCCCGACCCGGACCTGCGCTGGAACGAGGAGCGCGGCCACTGGGACTTCGGCGAGATCGACTGGGACGAGTTCTGGCAGGTCCTGCGCGGCGACGGGCCGTGCAACGCCGAGCGCATCGAGCACCGTCGACGCGCCCACGACGAGGGCGCCTGGGTCCGCGAGGCAGCCAACGCGTACGCCGCCAAGCAGGCGACCCGGGAGCACCAGAAGGAGAGTGCAGCGTGACCGAAGCACCCGAGAGGGCGACCGAGCGCAGCTGGCCGCTCTGGGAGGTCTTCGTCCGCGGCAAGCGCGGCCTGTCCCACGTGCACGTCGGCTCGCTCCACGCGCCGGATGCGGAGCTCGCCCTGCGCAACGCGCGCGACGTCTACACCCGCCGTCAGGAGGGCGTGTCGATCTGGGTCGTCAAGGCCGACGACGTCACCGCGAGCAGCCCGTCCGAGAAGGACTCGTTCTTCGACCCGGCCGGCGACAAGATCTACCGCCACCCGACGTTCTACGACGTGCCCGAGGATGTCGAGTACCTGTGAGCGACCACGTGACCGAGGCCGCGACCTCCGCCTCGGAGTCCGCCAAGCGTGAGCCCCTGCCGGGCGCCGCCGAGAACACGGGCGCCGACCCCGGCTCGAAGCCGTATGCCGGCTACCTCCTCGGCCTCGCCGACGACGCCATGGTCTACGCCCAACGGCTCGGCGAGTGGATGACGAACGCCCCGCAGATCGAGGAGGACATGGCGCTCGGCAACATCGCGCTCGACCTCCTGGGACAGGCGCGCGGGCTCTACCCCTACATCGGCTCGATCGACGGCACGGGGCGCGGCGAGGACGACTACGCCATGCAGCGCGACGAGCGAGAGTGGCGCAACGTCCACCTCGTCGAGCAGGAGCGGGGCGACTTCGCCGACGAGATGGCGCGGCTGCTGTGGTTCTCGGCCTACCAGGTCGAGCTGCACACCGCCCTGAGCGGCTCCGGCGACGACGTCGTCGCGGGCGTCGCCGGCAAGGCGCTCAAGGAGGTCCGCTACCACCTCGACCACGCAGCGCTCTGGGTCGTGCGGCTCGGCGACGGGACCGAGGAGTCCCACCGCCGCATGCAGGCCGCCCTCGAGCGAGCGCTGCCCTACCTCGCCGAGCTCTTCGACGACGACGAGGCGTCGGTGCTTGCCGCCGAGCTCGGGGTCGGGGTGCTGCCGTCGACCCTCCACGACGCCGTCGTTGCACGGGTCGCGGCTGTCGTGGAGCAGGCCACCCTCGAGCTGCCCGACGGGTCGCGGTGGCGCTCGCGCGGAGGCCGCGCCGGCATCCACTCGCGCCCCATGGGATACCTCCTCGCCGAGATGCAGCACATCGCCCGGTCCCACCCCGGCGCGACGTGGTGAGCGCCGTGGCCGTGGATTCCGCTGTCGCACAGGCGATCTCGCGCATCCCAGATCCAGAGGTTCCGGTCATCAGCATCGCCGACCTCGGCATCCTGCGCGACGTCGAGGTCGACGAGCAGGCACACACCGTCGTGGTGACCATCACCCCCACCTACAGCGGGTGCCCCGCCATGGAGGCGATCGCTTCCCGCATCGTCTTCGAGGCCGACCGGCAGGGGTATGCCGCCGACGTCCGCACGCGGCTGTCGCCGGCGTGGACGACCGACTGGATGAGCGACGAGGGGCGGGCAGCCTTGCAGCGCTTCGGGATCGCCCCGCCCGGACCGGCTCCGTCGGGGGAGTCGGGCGGCCCGGTCGCGGTGACCCTCACCCGGCACGTCGTCGCCTGCCCCCGCTGCGGGTCCACCGACACCTCCGAGATCGCCCACTTCGGCTCGACCGCCTGCAAGGCCCTTCGCCGGTGCAACGCGTGCCTCGATCCCTTCGACGAGTTCAAGGCCATCTGAATGACCGACGTCACCACCCCGGCCGTGTCCGAGACCGCCGCGGCCGGCGCTCCGGCTCCCGCCGTCCCGCGCCACCGGGCGCGCTTCCACCCGCTCACCGTCTCCTCGGTCGAGCGGCTCACGGAGGATGCCGTCGCCGTGACCTTCGCCGTCCCCGAGGACCTCGTCGACGAGTTCGCGTTCGAGCCCGGGCAGCACCTGACGCTTCGGGCCACGATCCGCGGCGAGGAGGTGCGCCAGTCCTACTCGATCTGCCAGTCCCGCCGCGCCGACCCTGCGGGACGCCACCTGCGGGTCGCCGCCGCACGTGTGCCCGAGGGCCGGATGTCGAACTGGCTCAACGACGCCGTCTCGCCCGGCGACGTCGTCGAGGTGATGACCCCCCAGGGCTCCTTCACCTGCCCGACCCGGCCGGACGGCATACGCCATCACGTCGCGATCGCGGCGGGCTCCGGCATCACCCCCGTGCTCTCGCTGCTGACGAGCGCGCTCGAGGAGGAGCCGGGATCACGCGCGACGCTGCTCTTCGGCAACCGTCGCCCGAGCTCGATCATGTTCCTCGAGGAGCTCGAGGACCTCAAGAACCGTTTCCCGGGCCGGTTCCACCTGGTCAACGTGCTGTCGCGTGAGGCCCAGGACGTCGAGCTCTTCCACGGGCGGCTCGACGCCGAGCGGCTCACGGCGATCTTCGACTCGCTGCTGCCGGTCGGGACCGTCGACGAGTGGTACCTCTGCGGGCCGTTCGGCATGGTCACCGGCGCCGAGGCGCTGCTCACGCAGCGTGGCGTCGACGTGCGGCACATCCACCACGAGATCTTCCACGTCGAGGACGGCACGGAGCCCCGGCGCAAGGTCGTCGTCGATGCCGGCGCCCCGCCCGAGGCCACCGTCACCGTCAACCTCGACGGCCGCACGACGGTCATCCCGATGCCCAGCCGCGAGGAGACGATCCTCGACGCGACGCTGCGGGCCCGGCCCGACGCCCCGTTCTCGTGCACGAACGGCGTGTGCGGCACCTGCCGCGCCAGGCTCGTCTCGGGCGAGGTGCGGATGGACCGCAACTACGCGCTCGAGCCCGAGGAGGTCGCCGCCGGCATCGTCCTCGCCTGCCAGAGCCACCCGGTCACCGACACGGTCAGCCTCGACTACGACGCCTGACCTCCGCGGGCGCCTCCGTGTGCCATGACCGCCCTTCTGGGGGCGGCCACCGCCCTCAGGTCCCAGCCTGACCTGCCCGGCTCGGTGAGGTACACCTGTGGGTGCACCACGCTCCACCGAGCCGACGCCTCGCCAACGGATGGCCTTCTTCGTGTGCGGCCAACGCCCTCATCGGGGCAAGGGGTGCACACGAAGCGCTGGCGGCGCGGCATACGAGGGTGGTCATGGTCGTGCGGGCTAGGCTGCGGACCGTGCGGCAGTACCTCGACCTCCTCGACCACGTCCTGACCCACGGTCAGGAGAAGTCCGACCGGACCGGCACAGGCACCCTCAGCGTGTTCGGCCACCAGATGCGCTTCGACCTCGCCGACGGCTTCCCGGCCATGACGACGAAGAAGCTGCACCTGCGCTCGATCATCGGCGAGCTTCTCTGGTTCCTGCGCGGCGACACCAACGTGCGCTGGCTCCAGGATCGCGGGATCTCCATCTGGGACGAGTGGGCCGACGAGCGCGGCGACCTGGGGCCCATCTACGGCTACCAGTGGCGGTCCTGGCCCACCCCCGACGGCCGGCGCGTCGACCAGATCGCCAAGGTCATCGAGCAGATCCGCACCAACCCCGACAGCCGCCGTCTCATCGTCTCGGCGTGGAACGTCGCCGACGTCGACGACATGGCCCTGCCGCCCTGCCACACGATGTTCCAGTTCTACGTCTCGCCGCCCGGCCCCGACGGCCGCCGCCGCCTCTCGTGCCAGCTCTACCAGCGCAGCGCCGACATCTTCCTCGGCGTCCCGTTCAACATCGCGAGCTATGCCCTGCTGACGCAGATGGTGGCGCAGCTGACCGACCTCGAGCCGGGGGAGTTCGTGCACACCCTCGGCGACGCCCACCTCTACCTCAACCACCTCGACCAGGCGCGCCTGCAGCTGACCCGCACGCCGCACCCGCTGCCGACGATGCGCATCACGCCGGGCAAGACGGACATCGACGACTTCGACCTCGACGACTTCGAGCTCGTGGACTACGTGGCCGAGCCGGGCATCAAGGCCCCCATCGCCGTGTGAGCGCCGCCGTCTGGGAGCCTTGGCGCCATGAGCACCGCGCTGCCGAACGTGACGATGATCGCCGCCGTCGGGCGCAACGGTGTCATCGGTGACGGCCTGATGATGCCGTGGCACCTGTCGGAGGACCTGAAGTTCTTCAAGCGCACGACGATGGGCCACCCGATGGTCATGGGTCGACGCACGTTCGACTCGATGGGCGCCCTGCCCGGCCGTCGCAGCATCGTCGTGACCCGCCAGCCGGGCTGGAGCGCCGCAGGGGTCGAGGTCGCGCACTCCGTGCCGGAGGCGCTCGGCGCCGCCTCCGACAGCGAGCAGGTCTTCGTCGTCGGTGGGGGAGAGATCTACCGCCAGGCGATGGAGTATGCCGCCCGCCTCCTCGTCACCGAGGTCGACCAGTCCCCGGAGGGCTCGGTCACCTTCCCCCGGATCGACCCCGCCGACTGGGTCGAGACGGCGCGTGACGTGCACCCCGGCTTCGCCTGGGTCACCTATGAGCGGCGCCGCTGACACGGCATACGAGATCCTCCGAGGAATTCCTCGGCCCGGGCTGTAACGCCGGGCGGACGCCTGCGATGTAGGGGGTGGCGAGGCACTACTCGGACCCCCGAGCGAGTAGTGCCTCGCCTCCTCCGTGCCCGTGACGGCCCGGCCCGCGCGCCCGGCGTGGGCGTGGCGTCGTGCGCGCGGATGCGGGCGCTAACCTTGGGCGCATGGCTGACGCACCCGCCCTCGGACGTGTTCTCTCGGCGATGGTGACGCCCATGAGACCCGACGGCTCCATCGACCTCGACGCGGCCCAACGGGTCGCGACGCACCTCGTCGAAGCCGGGCACGACGGCCTCGTGGTCTCCGGCACGACCGGTGAGTCGCCCACGACCTCCGGCGACGAGAAGGACGAGCTGCTCCGTGCCGTCATCGGCGCGGTCGGCGACCGGTGCGTGGTCATCGCAGGCGCCGGCAGCAACGACACCGCCAAGAGCGTCGAGTCGGTGCAGCTGGCGCAGAAGGCCGGTGCGGACGCGGTCCTCGCCGTGACGCCCTACTACAACAAGCCCCCGCAGGCTGGGCTCGTGGCCCACTTCCTGGCGCTCGCCGACGCCAGCGACCTGCCCGTCATGGTCTACGACATCCCGGGCCGCTCGGGCGTCGCCATCGCCCGCGAGACCTACCTGCGCATCGCCGAGCACGACCGCATCACCGCGGTCAAGGACGCTCGGGGGGACCTCTGGTTCGCGAGCCAGATGATGCAGGAGACCGGGCTCGACTGGTACTCCGGCGACGACGCGATGAACCTCGGTCACTACGTCAACGGCGCCGTCGGGTTCGTCGGCGTCACCTCGCAGGTGGCGCCCGTGGCCTACCGCGAGATGGCAGACGCCGTCCTCGAAGGCCGCTGGGACGACGCCCGTGCCGTCCACCGCCGCCTGACGCCGCTCGTCGACGCCGTCATGAACGTCACCCAGGGCGCGATCATGGCCAAGGCCGGCCTCGTCCTCCAGGGAGTCATCGAGTCGCCGACCGTGCGCCTGCCGCTGGTCGAGGCCGACGACGCGCAGACATCGCTCCTGCGCACCGCGCTCTCGGCGGTCGGATGACCGCCACATGACCTCTGCCCGGAGCCCTCGAAGGCCCGGCAGCACCACCGAATGACAGGACACCTGTGAGCCACCCGCACCCAGAGCTGACCGCGCCCCCCGCCCTCCCCGACAACGGCCTGAGGGTCGTGGCGCTCGGTGGGCTCGGCGAGGTCGGCCGCAACATGGCCGTGCTCGAGACCAAGGGCAAGCTGCTCGTCATCGACTGCGGCGTCCTCTTCCCCGAGGACCACCACCCGGGAGTCGACCTGATCCTCCCGGACTTCAGCTACATCGCCGACCGGCTCGACGACATCGTGGCGATCGTCCTCACGCACGGCCACGAGGACCACATCGGCGCAGTGCCCTACCTGCTCAAGCTCAAGGGCGACATCCCGATCATCGGCTCCACGCTGACCCTGGCGCTCGTCGAGGCCAAGCTCAAGGAGCACCGCATCCGGCCCTACTCGATGGCGGTCAAGGAGGGCCAGCGGGAGAAGCTCGGTGTCTTCGACCTCGAGTTCGTCGCCGTCAACCACTCGATCCCCGACGCGCTCGCGGTGTTCGTGCGCACCGAGGCCGGCACGCTGCTGCACACCGGCGACTTCAAGATGGACCAGCTCCCGCTCGACGGTCGTCTGACCGACCTGAGGGCCTTCGCGCGCCTGGGCGAGGAGGGCGTCGACCTCTTCCTCACCGACTCGACGAACGCCGACGTGCCCGGCTTCACGACGCCCGAGCTCGAGATCGCCCCCGCCATCGACAAGGTGTTCCGCCACGCGGAACGCCGCATCATCGTCGCCTGCTTCAGCAGCCACGTGCACCGCGTGCAGCAGGTGCTCGACGCCGCGGAGAAGGCAGGTCGCAAGGTCGCCATGGTCGGTCGGTCGATGGTGCGCAACATGGGCATCGCCGCCGAGCTCGGCTACCTCAGGGTGCCCGACGGCATCCTCATCGACATCAAGAAGATCGACAGCCTGCGCGACGACGAGCTCGTCCTCATCTGCACCGGGTCGCAGGGTGAGCCGATGGCTGCCCTGTCGCGCATGGCCAACCGCGAGCACCGCATCGACGTCGGCCCGGGGGACACCGTGCTCCTCGCGAGCAGCCTCATCCCCGGCAACGAGAACGCCGTCTACCGCATCATCAACGGCCTGATGCGGCTCGGGGCCAACGTGGTCCACAAGGGCAACGCCAAGGTCCACGTCTCCGGCCACGCGAGCGCCGGCGAGCTGCTCTACTGCTACAACATCGTCAAGCCGCGCAACGTCCTGCCCGTCCACGGCGAGTGGCGGCACATGTATGCCAACGCCCAGCTCGCCATCGCCTCCGGCGTCCACGAGGACCAGGTCGTGCTCGCCGAGGACGGCGTCGTCGTCGATCTCGTCGAGGGGGTCGCCCAGGTGACCGGTGTGGTCGAGTGCGGCTACGTCTACGTCGACGGCAGCAGCGTCGGCGGCGCCGACGAGGCCCTGCTCAAGGACCGCCGCATCCTGCGCGACGAGGGCTTCATCACCTGTGTCGTCGTGCTCGACGCGGCCACCGGCAAGATCGCGAGCGGCCCGGAGATCACGGCCCGCGGCTTCGTCGAGGACGCGGAGATCTTCCAGCAGGTCATCCCCAAGGTCGAGCGCGCCATCGAGGAGGCCGTCGCCAAGGGTGTGCTCGACGACCAGCAGCTCCAGCAGGTCATCCGTCGCGCCGTCGGCTCGTGGGTCGGTGGCAAGATCCGTCGCCGTCCGATGATCATCCCGGTCGTGCTGCAGGCCTGAGGTGACGGTTCACGAGGTCGACGGGGGGACCGAGCACCCGGTGGTCATGGGCGACCCGACGCACCGGACGGGGGACGCGGGCGCTGCGCCGAGACCACTCTCGGCTGAGCGCCGGCCGTGGGGGCGGCGTCCCCGACGTTGGGTCGACGTGGCCATCGGCGTCGTCCTCCTCGGCCTGGGCGCGGTCGGAGCGCTTCGCTGGTACGACTCGACGGCCTACCTCGTCGTCGTGCTGCAGACCGCGGGCCCGTTCGTCGTCGTCGGCCTCGGGCTGCTCGCTGTCGCGACCCTCGTCCTGCGTCGGTGGTGGATGCTCGTCCCGGTCGTCGCCGTGCTCGCCGTGGCCGTGGCAGTGGCGGCGCCGGCGTTCCGGGCGACGTCCTCGCCCAAGGCCGACCGCGACCTGACCGTCATGTCGGCGAACGTCTGGATCGGGTCCGCCAACGCGGCGCAGCTCATGGACGCCGTCCGCTTCCACTCCGTCGACGTGCTCGTGCTCACCGAGGCGACGCCTGCGATCCTGCGACGGCTCGACGCCGAGGGCGCTGCCGACTACTTCAACCAGCGCGAGGGGGTCGCCCGCTCCGGCACCTACACCGGGACGATGGTGCTCTCGCGATTCCCGCTCTCGGTGCGCAGTCCCGGCACCGACCCCACCGTCGAGGGCACCCGGAGCGTCCAGCCCGAGCTCGACGTCACGGCGCCGGAGGGCACGGTCCGCCTCAAGGTCGCGCACCCCACCGCACCCCTGCAGGGCGACACCGTCGAGTGGCGTGCCGGGCTGCGAGCCCTCCAGTCGTGGAAGCAGCAGCTCGACGGCGACGAGCTGCTCGTCATGGCGGGCGACTTCAACGCGGGCTTCGGGCACCCGGGCTTCCGCGACCTCGCCGATGGGCTCGACGACGCCCAGCGCACCGACGGTCAGGGCTGGGTGCGCACGTGGCCGTTCGCAGGCAACCGGTTGCCCGCCTTCGTCCAGCTCGACCACCTGCTGAGCCGGGGCCTGACGGTCGTGGACGCCGGACAGGTGGCGTACAACCGGGCCGACCACGCGGCCGTGTGGGCGAGCTACCACCTGCCCACCCGCTGAGCCGTGGGCGGCCGGGCGCGTCCCGGAGTCAGGCCCGGAGTCAGGCCCCGAGTCACCAGGGGCGCTCGACCTCGATGTCGCGGGGGTCGGTGCCCTCGATGGCCCAGCCGGCCCCGGTGAGGGTCCACCTCGCATCGGTGCCGTGCTCGACGAGGCGCGCGACGGCGGCGACGAGGCGCTCGACGCCCTCGAGGGTGCTGCCGAGACCGATGCTCGCCCGGACGGCGGTGGCCGCGCGCTCGCCCCACGGGTCCTCGAGCAGCTCGTCGACGAGCAGGTGCGCGCAGAACTTGCCGTCGCGGACGCCGATGCCGTGCTCGACGGACAGCACCTGCGACACGAGCGAGGAGTCCCAGCCCTCGACGGTGAACGCCACGACGCCGACACGGTCACTGTCGTCGCCGAAGATCGAGAGCACCTCGACGCCGGACACCTCGTCGAGCCCGGCGCGCAGCCGCTCGAGCAGGCGCGTCTCGTGCTCCTCGATCGCCTCACGGTGGCGTGCGATCGTCGAGCAGGCGGCGGCCAGGGCGATGGCACCGACGACGTTGGGGCTGCCGCCCTCGTGACGGGCGGGGCCGGTGGCCCACGTCGTGCCGTCCTCGGTCACCGACCGGGTCGCGCCTCCGCCGAGGAGGTACGGGCTGCCGGCATCGAGCCAGTCCGAGCGTCCGGCGAGCACACCCGCGCCGTAGGGGGCATACGTCTTGTGGCCCGAGAACGCGACGTAGTCGGCGTCCCAGCCCGCGAGGTCGATGGTGCGGTGCGCGGACAGCTGGGCGGCGTCGACGGCGAGCCGGGCGCCGTGCTCGTGTGCGAGGGCGGCGAATCGCTCGACGGGCCAGACCTCTCCGGTGACGTTGGACGCGGCCGCGACCACGACGAGGCGGTGCCGCGACGGGTGGTCCGCGAGGGCCTCCTCGAGCAGTGCGTGGGCGTCCTCGACGGTCTGCGGGACGGGGAGGCGCACGGTGCGGAAGCGGCCCCACGGCAGCAGGGTCGAGTGGTGCTCGGTGTCGAAGACGAAGACCGTGGTGCGGCTCGGCAGCGCCTTGCTCAGCAGGGACCACGAGTCCGTCGTCGTACGCGTGAAGATGACCGAGTCGTCCTCACGCGCCCCGACGAACGCGGCGACCTCCTCGCGGGCCTGCTCGTACCACGCGCTCGTCAGGCGGGAGGCGAAGCCGGCGCCGCGGTGCACCGAGGAGTACGTCTCGAGCGCACGGTCGACCGCCGCCTTGACCGTCTCGAGCGCGGGTGTCGACGCAGCGTGGTCGAGGTTGGCGTATGCCGTCTCGCCGCGGAGCGTCGGCACGCGCAGACCCGCGCCGACGACGGTGGGCAGCGTCCGCGCCTCGGGCACGACGTGCAGGGCCCGGGCGCGCACGGCCGGCGCGGGCGAGCTCCCACAGAGTGAGGCGGCTGCCTGCGTGGCGCCCCGCGTCGAGGGGTGCGTCGAGGGGTGCGACGAGGGACGGGTGGTGGGACGGGTCGAGGGAAGGACCGACATGCCAGTGCTCCTGGGTCAGGGGACCCACCCGGTGCGGGTCCGCGCTTGCCGACCTCGATGACGCGTTCGGACCGAGGGCGGCCTGGTCGTCACCCGGAGCACCCCACCGCGGAGGAGGGTTGCTGACCAGCGAGCCGGGGCTTGTCACTGGCACTCATGACCTGGCTAGGACCATAGGGGCGGCCGTCGCCTGATGTCCACCGGTCGGGCCCGCGGTGTCGCGATCTGAGACGCGGTCCGGTCCCACGGGTATGCGGTCTCGGCGCTCTCAGCCAGCACGGCGTCGCCGCCGGACGTCCCGGTACTCGGCCACGACCGTGAGCCCCGGCTTGTCGTTCATCGTCCGCCACGCGGCGAGGCCCGCGGCGCACATCCCGAGTCCGGCGATGAGGTAGGCCGCCATCGCGCCGGTGTAGGTGAGGTGGACGGTCCCCAGGCTGACGGTGCGGGGGAGCGAGAGCATCGCGTCGAAGGCCGCCGCGAGGAGGGGGGCGAGGGCGAGCACGGCCACGAGCACGACGCCGTCGAGCGACTGGACGAGGGCGAAGGTGCGGCCACGCACCTCGTCCTCGACCGTGAGTCCGAGCAGCGTGTAGCCCACCACCCAGGCCACGCCGATGACGGCGCCGAGCACCGTCGCGAGCGGCAGGGCGACGAGCAGCACGGGCACGACGGCGAGCACGAGCAGGAGCACCCCGGCGCTCGTCAGCGCGGCGCCGAAGATCCGCGGCCGGGAGAGACCGGCGAGCGCGCGGGGTCCACCGACGATCCCGGTCGCCATGCCGGTGAAGACGGCGACGAAGAGCATCCCGTAGCCCGGAGCGCCTGCGCCCATGTCCTTGACGAAGCGCGTCGCGAGACCGATCACGAGCCCGCCCCCGGCAAAGGCCCCCAGCATCCCGGCGATGAGCCCTCGCACGAAGGGTCTCTCCTTGACGATGCGCAGGCCGTCGGTGACCGTTCGGAGGATCGACTGGCCGGCGAGCGTCTCGCTCGCTTCTCGAGCGGGGAAGGTGAGCCGCCAGACGATGGCGGCGCTGATGAGGAAGGTCGCCCCGTCGACGTAGATCGCCAGGAAGATGCCCTCCGGGTCGAGTCCCGGCAGGACGGTGCGGAGTGGGCCGCTGAGCAGCGCCAGTGCGGAGAAGACCAGCGCGGCCAAAGGAGCCGTCCCGTAGCTGCCCACGAGCCCGAGCTGGTTGGCCATCTCGAGCCGGGCCGGCGGCACCAGGTTGGGGAGCGTGGCGTCCTTGGCCGGGTTCCAGAACAGCGAGATGCACTCGATGACCACGATGGCGACGTACATCCACCACAACGTCCCCACGACCGGGATGGACACGAAGAGCGCGCAGCGGAGCAGGTCGCCCGCGATCATCGTGCGGCGCCGGTCGAGGCGGTCCGCGACCACTCCGGCGAGCGGTCCGAGAACCACGGCGGGGGCGATCCGCAGGATGAAGACGCCCGAGACGGCGAGGTACTCGCCCACCCCGCCGGCCGCCAGCTCGGCGGCGAGTGCCGTCGTGGCGAGCAGGGCGAGCCAGTCGCCGAAGCTGGAGACGGTGCCCGCGGCCAGGAGGTTGCGGAAGGGACGGATCGCGAGCAGCTGCCGGAGGGCCGACCTGCCGGACTGCGGGAGGTCCCCGGCGGTGTCGTGTCCCTCGGTCGGGGGCGGCCCCGTGCTCACCCTTTCAGCCTAGGAGGCCCGGCCCCCTCGGGCCGGCGGGTGTCCGGTGCGCCACTCTTTGCGTTCGTGGTGCGCGTGTGACGCGTGAGTTCAGCGGTGCGTTGACGTACGGTGCCAGCATGGCGTCACGTCCGTCCAGCAGCCAGCGCGCGAGCACCACCGCGGCCACCCGAGCCAAGGGGTCCTCGAGCGGTGCCACGTCGCGCCCTCCGGCAGCCCGGTCGACCCGGCCCGCGCAGCGCAAGCCGGCGACCCGCAAGCCGGCCGCCAAGGCGGGGTCCAGGACGGCGTCCAAGGCGCGCGGCGGCGGCCTGCCCTTCCCCCTCGGTGCGATGCGCAACACGTGGATGGGCGTCTCGCACCTGGCCGGGGGAGCGGTGCGCCGCGTCGGTCACAGCGCGGCTGACCTCGAGCCCGAGCACAAGCGCGACGGCATCGGCTTCTCCCTCATCGCCCTCGCGGTCATCGTGGCCGCTCGCGAGTGGTGGGGGGTCTCCGGCATCTTCGGTCAGGTCGTGCACGCAGTCTTCGCAGGCACGTTCGGTCGCGTCGCGTACGCCGTCCCGCTCGTCCTGCTCGCCCTCGGCCTGCGCATGCTCCGGGCCCCGCAGGACGATGCCGCCACCAACCGCATCGTCGTCGGCACCATCGCGCTGACCTTCGCGGCGTGCGGCCTGTCGCACCTCGCCGACGGCATCCCGAACCCGCCCGACGGCGCCGACGGCATGCGTGCTGCCGGCGGCATCCTCGGCTTCCTCGCGTCGAGCCCGCTCGCCGCCGCCGTCTCGCCCTACGGTGCGCTCGTCCTGCTCGTCCTGCTCGGCCTCTTCGGCCTGCTCGTCATCACGGCGACGCCGGTCAACATGATCCCGACCCGTCTGCGCCAGCTGCGCGGCCTGGTCATCGACCGCGGTCACGACGAGGAGCACGAGGACGAGGAGCCCGACGACGCTCCGGCGGCCGCCGTCAAGCGAGCCCGCCGCAAGCCGGTCGACCTGTCCGACCGCGACGGCGACGAGGCGTTCCGGCAGGCCGCGCAGAAGGCGCTCGAGGACGAGTCCGGGTCCCGACCCCGCCCGGGTGAGAAGCGCCCGACGCCGCCGGGTCTGGTCGTCCCGCGCCCCGGAGGCGAGAAGGGCGAGAAGGTCATCGACGCCACCGACCCGAAGACGCTCGGCGCCCCCGACACGAGCAAGGTCGGGCCCAAGGCCGAGCTCATCCCGCCTCCCATGTCGGACCTCCCGGCCAGGGTCGAGCAGCTGAGCCTCGGCGGCGACATCACCTACCGCCTGCCCGACCCGGCAATGCTGACACCCGGACCGGCGCACAAGACGCGCAGCGAGACGAACGACCGGGTCGTCGAGTCGCTCACCAACGTCTTCGACCAGTTCGACATCGACGCCGCCGTCACGGGGTTCACGCGCGGTCCGACCGTGACCCGCTACGAGATCGAGCTCGGCTCGGGCACCAAGGTCGAGCGCGTCACCGCCCTCTCCAAGAACATCGCGTATGCCGTCGCCTCGGCCGACGTGCGCATCCTCAGCCCCATCCCGGGCAAGTCGGCCATCGGGATCGAGATCCCCAACCTCGACCGTGAGAACGTCTCGCTCGGCGACGTGCTGCGCAGCCACACGGCGCGCGGCAACGAGCACCCGATGGTCATGGGTGTCGGCAAGGACGTCGAAGGCGCCTACGTCATCGCCAACCTCGCGAAGATGCCGCACCTGCTCGTGGCCGGTGCGACCGGCTCGGGCAAGTCGAGCTTCGTCAACTCGATGATCACCTCGATCCTCATGCGCTCGACGCCTGAGGAGGTCCGGATGATCCTCGTGGACCCGAAGCGCGTCGAGCTCACGGCATACGAAGGCATCCCGCACCTCATCACGCCCATCATCACCAACCCCAAGAAGGCCGCCGAAGCGCTTGCCTGGGTGGTCAAGGAGATGGACCAGCGCTACGACGACCTCGCGGCGTTCGGGTTCAAGCACGTCGACGACTTCAACAAGGCGGTCCGCGCCGGCAAGGTCAAGCCGCTGCCGGGCTCGGAGCGGCAGATCACGACGTACCCCTACCTGCTCGTCGTCGTCGACGAGCTCGCCGACCTCATGATGGTCGCCCCGCGCGACGTCGAGGAGTCGGTCGTCCGCATCACCCAGCTCGCCCGGGCCGCCGGCATCCACCTCGTCCTCGCGACGCAGCGGCCGTCCGTCGACGTCGTCACGGGACTCATCAAGGCCAACGTGCCCTCGCGCATGGCGTTCGCGACGAGCTCACTCGCCGACAGCCGCGTCGTGCTCGACCAGCCGGGCGCCGAGAAGCTCATCGGCCAAGGCGACGCGCTCTTCCTGCCCATGGGCGCCAGCAAGCCGATGCGTGTTCAGGGCGCGTGGGTCAACGAGTCCGAGATCCACGAGGTCGTCAAGTTCGTCACGACCCAGCTCAAGCCCAACTACGTCGAGAACGTCACCGTCGCCGCGCCCAAGAAGCAGATCGACGACGACATCGGCGACGACCTCGACGTGCTGCTGCAGGCCACCGAGCTCGTGGTCACGACGCAGTTCGGCTCGACGTCGATGCTCCAGCGCAAGCTGCGTGTCGGCTTCGCCAAGGCCGGTCGGCTCATGGACCTGCTCGAGTCACGCGGCGTCGTCGGCCCGAGCGAGGGGTCCAAGGCGCGTGACGTGCTCGTGCGACCCGACGACCTCGAGCAGACCCTGGCCCTGCTGCGCGGTGACGACGTCCCCCACCCCAACGAGCCGGTCGACGCCGACGACCTCGCCGACTTCATCGAGCCCGCCGAGCCGTATGCCGCGCCGCCCGTCGACGTGGAGCCGCCGGAGGTCTCGGCCCACTACGCCGAGGAGGAGGCCACGCCGCAGCGCACGGCCTCGATCGTCGCGCAGCGCGGCGAGCGGCGGCTCAGCGACGACGAGACGACGGCCGTGCCGACAGCGCGGTGGACTCCGGGTGACATGACGCGGACGGTCGACGAGGACGACGAGGAGTCCGAGGACGCCTGGAACCTCACCGACCGCGGCGGCCGCGAACGCTACTGACCCAACCCCACCCCACCCCACCGTCGAAAGGCCACGAACGGCCCCTCCTCAACCGTCGAGAGGCCACGAACGGCCCCTCCTCAACCGTCGAGAGGCCACGAATGGCCCTTCGACGGTTCAGGGGTTGAAGCGGTAGCCGAGGCCCGGCTCGGTGACGAGGTGTCGCGGGTTGGCGGGATCGGGCTCAAGCTTGCGTCGCAGCTGGTTGGCATAGACCCGCAGGTAGTTCGACTCGCGGCCGTAGGAGGGGCCCCAGACCGCACGCAGGAGGTCCTGCTGCTGCACGAGATGCCCGGGCTCGCGGCACAGCGCCTCGAGCACTCGCCACTCGGTCGGGGTGAGCCGCACGTCCTTGCCGTCCACCGTCGCGCGGCGCTCGGCGAAGTCGAGGGTGAAGTGGTCGGTGACCACCGGTCCGAGGTGGCGGCCGAGGTCCGCACCCCGGCGCACGGCCGCCCGCACCCGGGCGAGGAGCTCCTCGACGCCGAACGGCTTCGTCACGTAGTCGTCGGCCCCGAGGTCGAGGGCCTCGATCTTGTCGTCGGAGTCGTGCCGGGCCGACAGGACGATGACGGGGACGACGGACGTCGCGCGGATGCGTCGGAGCACCTCGGTGCCATCGAGGTCGGGCAGGCCCAGGTCGAGGATGACGACGTCCGGCGCGTCCTCCGTCACCGACTGCACCGCCGTGCGACCGTCCGCGGCCGTCACGACCTCGTTGCCGTGGGCGCGAAGCGCGATGGCCAGCGTGCGCTGCAGCCGCGGGTCGTCGTCGACGACGAGTACTCGTGTCACGCGTCCTCCTGTGTCGTCGCCCGGGTCGCCTGTGTCGTCGCCTGGTTCGCCCGGTCGCCAGCCCTCTCGGTCGAGGTGATCGCACTGGTCTGGTGGCGGTCGGCATCGCCTCGAACTGGTGGGGCAGGCGCGAGCGGCAGCTCGACCACCATGGTGAGACCGCCGCCGGGGGTGTCCTCGGGCACGAGTGAGCCTCCCATGACGGTCATCAGCCCACGGGCCACCGCCAGCCCGAGGCCGAGCCCGTCGCCCTGGGGCGCGTCGCCCGCACGCTGGAAGGCGGCGAAGATCCGCTCCTTGTCGTCGTCGGCCACGCCGGGACCGCGGTCGATGACGCGCAGCTGCACGGTGTCGCCGATGCGCCCCGCCGTGACCCGCACGTCGGCGTCGCCGCTGTGCCTCAGGGCGTTCTCGACGACGTTTGCAAGCACGCGGTCGAGCAGCCCGAGGTCGGCCCGCACCGGGGGGAGGTCGGGTTCGAGGGCGATCTCGACCCGTCGGGGCGCCGACGTGGTCCGCACCGTCGACACGACCGCGTCGAGAAGGTCGATCGAGTGGTGGTGGGCCTGCACGGCACCGGTCTCGAGGCGCGAGAGGTCGAGCAGGTTGCCGATGAGGGCGTCGAGGCGGTCGGCACTCTCCTCGACCGACTCGAGCAGCTCCGTCTCGTCCTCCGGTGGCAGGTCGAGGCCCGACTGGCGCAGGGTCGAGACCCCTGCCTTGATGCTGGCGAGAGGCGTGCGCAGGTCGTGCGAGACGGCCGCGAGGAGGGTCGTGCGGGCGGCGTTGTCGCGGGCCAGGCCGGCGGCCTCGCGGGCGGCTCGGACCAGCTGTTCGCGTCCGTGCAGGATGGCGGCGTGGGCGGCGTAGGCACCCACGACGCGCTGGTCCTCCGCGGCCACGGGAGGTCCGTCGAGCAGCAGGTGCACGCCGTCCTCGACCGTGACGTCGATCGCCCACGTCGTCTCAGCCGGCACGGTGCTGCCAGCCGGCAGGAGCGGGTCCGTCGAGGCGACGACCCTCGACGGCCGGTCCTCCCCGGACTCGGTGAGAACGGCGGACCGCATCCCGAGGTCGTCCCGGGCGTGTTCGAGCAGTGCCGGCAGGGGGCGGGGTTCGGCCAGGAGGTCACGGCTCATCGCCGCGAGGGCCGACGACTCGCGCTCGGCCGAGATTGCCTGCTCGGTCCGTCGGGCGGCGAGGTTGACGACCGAGGAGACCGCCATCGCCACCAGGACGAACACGGCGAGCGCGAGTGCGTTCGGTGCGTCGCTGATGGTCAGGGTGCCCCGGGGCTCGGTGAAGAACCAGTTGACGACGAGCGAGCCGACGACAGCGCAAAAGAGCGCGGGCCAGATGCCGCCGACGAGGGCGCAGACCACCGTCAGTGCAAGATAGAGCAGCAGATCCAGCGACAGGGTGTGGCCCTCACGCGTCGCGACGAGCACCACGGTCAGGGCCACGAGGGCGACGACGGCCAGCAGCAGACCGCCGAGGACACGACGTCTGGGCAGGCCCGCGGCGCGCGCGCTGCGGCGACCGACCTTCGATCCCTCGTGCGGGACGAGGTGGACGTCGATGTCGCCGGAGCGGTCGGCGACCTCGGAGGCGATGCTCGGGCGCAGGATCTGCTGCCAGCGGCTGCGTCGGCTGACCCCGACGACGATCTGCGTGGCGTTGACGCCACGGGCATGGTCGAGGATCGCCTCGGCCACGTCGGCGCCCGAGACGTTCTGGAACTCGGCGCCGAGGTCGCCCGCCAGCCTGCGCAGGCGCGCGAGCTCGGCCGGGTCGGTCGAGGCCAGCCCCTCGGCCGACTGGACGTGGCAGGCGATGAGGTCCCCGCCGGCTGCCCGGGTCGCGATGCGGGCGCCGCGCCGGAGCAGCGTCTCGCTGCCGGCGCCACCGGTCAGCGCGACGACGATCCGCTCGCGGGCCGGCCACTGGTCGCTGATGCCCTGGTCGGCCCGGTAGCGCTCGAGGGCCTCGTCGACGCGGTCGGCGAGCCACAGGAGCGCGATCTCGCGCAGGGCCGAGAGGTTGCCGACGCGGAAGTAGTTGGCCAGGGCGGCGTCGACCTGGTCGGGCCCGTAGATGTTGCCGTGCGCCATCCGACGGCGCAGTGCCTCGGGCGACATGTCGACGACCTGCACCTGGTCTGCCCGCCGCACGACCTCGTCGGGCACCGTCTCCTGCTGCCGGATGCCGGTGATCGACTCGACGACGTCGTTGAGCGACTCGAGGTGCTGGATGTTGACCGTCGAGATGACGTCGATGCCGGCCTCGAGGATCTCCTCGACGTCCTGCCAGCGCTTCTCGTGACGCTCGCCGTCGCCGGCCTCGGGCACATTGGTGTGGGCGAGCTCGTCGACGAGCACGACCTGGGGACGGCGGGCCAGGACCGCGTCGACGTCGAGCTCGGTCAAGGCGGAGCCGCGGTAGGTCACCTGGCGTCGCGGCAGCACCTCGAGGCCGTCGAGCAGCGCGGCGGTGTGCGGCCGTCCGTGCGTCTCCACGTAGCCCACCACGACGTCGGTGCCACGTTCGAGGCGACGGTGCGCCTCATCGAGCATCGCGACGGTCTTGCCCACGCCCGGCGCCGCACCGAGGTAGATCCGCAGCGAGCCTCGCCCCATGTCGCGATCCTCTCAGGTCATCCGTTGCCCGGAGCCGTTAGACGCTCCAGGGCGAGGTTGAGCTCGAGGACGTTGACACGTGGCTCGCCGAGAAACCCGCCGATCCGGCCCTGGGTGTGCGCCGCCACGAGGCTTCGCACGAGGGCGACGTCGAGGCCGCGGGCCGAGGCGATGCGCGGAACCTGCGCGGCGGCGTACGCGGGGGAGATGTGTGGGTCGAGGCCGCTCGCGGAGGCCGTCAGGGCGTCGGTGGGCGAGTTGGCTGGGTCGAGCCCGGTGGCCGCCGCCCGCTTGGCGACCTCGGCAGCGAGCGCGGAGCCCGAGAGGTTCGACCCCCCGCTCGTGTCGCCCGAGTAGCTGCTGGCAGACGCGCGGCCCCAGAACCACTGGTCGCCTGTCCACTGCTGCCCGATGAGGGACGACCCTGCGACCGCGCCATCGATGCGGACGAGCGAACCGGCGGACTGGTCGCGGGCGACGACCTGCCCCACACCCCAGACGACGGCTGGGTAGAGCAGGCCGAACAGGACGGTGAAGACGAGCATGGCGCGCAGGCCGGCCCAGGACTGCTTGAGGAAGGCGCTCAGGGTGCTGGTCACGGGGATCACATCATTCCGGGAAGGTGGCTCACGACAAGGTCGATCAGCTTGATCCCGATGAACGGGGCCATGATGCCGCCGAGGCCGTAGATGAGGAGGTTGCGCCGAAGGAGCGCCGTGCTGCCGATCGCGCGATACCGAACGCCTTTCAGCGACAACGGAATCAGCGCGATGATGATGAGCGCGTTGAAGATGACGGCCGAGACGATCGCCGATCTCGGCGAGGAGAGTCCCATGATGTTCAGCGCGTCGAGGCCGGGGAAGAGGACGACGAACATGGCCGGGATGATCGCGAAGTACTTCGCGATGTCGTTGGCGATCGAGAAGGTCGTCAGGGCTCCGCGGGTGATGAGCAGCTGCTTGCCGATGGAGACGATGTCGATGAGCTTCGTCGGGTCGGAGTCGAGGTCGACCATGTTGGCCGCCTCCTTGGCCGCCGACGTCCCGGTGTTCATCGCGACGCCCACGTCGCTCTGCGCCAGGGCCGGTGCGTCGTTGGTGCCGTCCCCGGTCATGGCGATGAGCCGTCCGCCGTGCTGCTCGCGCTTGATGAGGGCCATCTTGTCCTCGGGAGTGGCCTCGGCGAGGAAGTCGTCGACCCCCGCCTCGGCCGCGATCGACTTGGCGGTCAACGGGTTGTCGCCCGTGACCATCACGGTCTTGATGCCCATGGAGCGCAGCTGCGCGAAGCGGTCCTTCATGCCGGGCTTGACGACGTCCTTGAGGTGGATGACACCCAGGACGCGAGGCGGTTGGCCCGCCTCGTGCACTGCGACGGCAAGCGGGGTGCCACCCGAGGTCGCGATGCCGTCGACCTCGGTGAGCACACCGCTCGGCATCTCGCCGCCGAGGCCCTTGACCCAGCGGGCGACCGAGTCGGCCGCGCCCTTGCGGTAGGCCGTGCCGTCAGGCAGGTCGGCGCCCGACATCCGGGTCGCGGCACTGAACTCGACGAAGGTCGCGCCGTCCTGGGGCAGCCGGTCGAGCGCCTCCCGCGAGGGCGCGTCGAGCGCCGCGGCCGCCAGCTCGACGATGGAGCGCCCCTCGGGAGTCTCGTCCGCGAGCGAGGAGACGTAGGCCGCCCGGGTGACCCCCTCGTTGCCGAGGCCCGGGGTGGCCAGCAGCTCGGTCGCCCGACGGTTGCCGTAGGTGATGGTGCCGGTCTTGTCGAGCAGCAGCGTCGACACGTCACCAGCGGCCTCGACGGCCCGGCCGGACATGGCGAGCACGTTGTGCTGCACGAGGCGGTCCATGCCCGCGATGCCGATCGCCGACAGCAGCGCGCCGATGGTCGTCGGGATCAGGCAGACGAGGAGGGCGACGAGCACGACCGGTGACTGCGCCTGACCTGAGTAGATCGCCATCGGCTGCATCGCCATGACGGCCAGCAGGAAGATGATCGTCAGGACGGTGAGCAGGATCGTCAGCGCGATCTCGTTCGGGGTCTTCTGGCGCGAGGCGCCTTCGACGAGGGCGATCATCCGGTCGATGAAGGTCTCGCCGGGCTTGGTCGTGATGCGCACGGTGATCCCGTCCGACAGCACGGTCGTGCCCCCGGTGACCGCGCTCCGGTCACCGCCGGACTCCCGGATGACCGGAGCGGACTCACCGGTGATGGCCGACTCGTCGACGGTGGCCATGCCCTCGACGACGTCGCCGTCACCGGGGATGACCTCGTTCGGGCGGACGACGACGAGGTCGCCGATCGCCAGGTCCGACGCCGCGACGGTCTCGAAGGACCCGTCGGGGAGACGGCGCACGGCGGTGGTGGTCTTCCGCGTGGCGCGCAGCGTCGCCGCCTGGGCCTTGCCGCGGCCCTCGGCGACGGCTTCGGCCATGTTGGCGAACAGCACCGTGGCCCACAGCCAGACGGCGACTGCCCAGGCGAACCACGAGGGGTCGACGACGGCCTGCACGGTCGTGACCATCGAGCCGACCCACACGACGAACATGACCGGGCTGAGCCAGACGTGGCGCGGGTCGAGCTTGGCGACGGCCTGGGGGAGGGTGGTGACCAGCTGCCGCGCGAGCTGCGCGTACGTCGTGCTCGTGCGGCCGGGCCGGATGAGGGCTTCGCCGCGGGTGTGCCCGCGGCGGGCTGTCGGTTCGCCGCCGGGTGTGGTGTGTGACGACTTCGTCGTCGACGACGCGCTCATGAGAGTGCCTCCGCGAGGGGACCGAGGGCCAGGGCGGGGAAGAAGGTGAGACCGCCGACGATGACGGCCACCCCGACGAAAAGGCCGATGAAGGTGGGGGTGTGGGTGGGGAGCGTGCCGGCGGTGACCGGCCGGCGACGTTGCGCCACAAGGGATCCGGCCAGTGCGAGCACGAGGACGATGGGGGCGAACCGGCCCACGAACATGCACAGCGCCAGCGTGAGGTTGGTATAGGGAGTGTCGGCGGACAACCCGGCGAAGGCGCTGCCGTTGTTGTTCGCCACGGACGTGTAGGCGTACATCACCTCGGTGAGCCCGTGTGGACCCGTCGCGAGCATCTGCGACGACACGAGAGGCGCCACCATCCCGATGCCGGTGAAGGCGAGGACCAGGGTCGGCATGACGAGGACGGCCAGGGCGGTCAGGGTGATCTCGCGACGCCCGATCTGCTTGCCGAGCAGCTCGGGCGTGCGCCCGACCATGAGACCGGCGAGGAACACCGTGAGTATCGCGACGAGCAGCGCGCTGTAGAGGCCTGTGCCGACGCCACCTGGCGACAGCTCGCCGAGCATCATGTTGAACAGCGCGCCACCGCCCCCCAGCGCCGAGAAGCTCTCGTGCATCGAGTTGACCGCGCCGGTCGACGTGGCTGTCGTGCTCGTCGCGAAGAGCGCCGAGGGCCACACGCCGAAGCGGAGCTCCTTGCCCTCCATCCCGCCCAGCGGGCCGGACGCCGCGTGCACCTCCGACCACGTGACCACGGTGAGCATGAGGACCCACAGCGTCGCCATGAAGCCTTGGACGGTCCAGCCCTGGCGACGGTCGCCGACCATGACGCCGTAGGTGCGTGGCAGCGAGAACGGGATGACGAGGAGAAGGAAGACCTCGATGAGGTTGGTGAACGCGTTCGGGTTCTCGAAGGGGTGCGCCGAGTTGGCGTTGAAGTAGCCACCGCCGTTGGTGCCGAGCTCCTTGATCGCCTCCTGCGAGGCGACGAGGCCGCCTTGGATCACCTGGTGCCCGCCCGCCAGCGTCGTGACGGTGGTCGGCTCGGTGAGGTTCTGGATGATGCCACCGAGGAGCAGCACGACCGCGCCGACCAGGGCGATCGGCACGATCACCCGGAACAGACCGCGCACGAGGTCGACCCAGAAGTTGCCGAGGGCCGCGGCGCTCGAGCGAACCAGGCCCCGCACGAGGGCGACCGCCACGGCAAGGCCGACGGCGGGTGAGACGAAGTTCTGGACGGTGAGGCCCACGGTCTGCACGAACGGCGACGTCCCGGCCTCACCGGCATACGACTGCCAGTTGGTGTTCGTCACGAACGACACGGCCGTGTTGACCGCCGTGTCCACGTTCATCGCGGCGCCGCGAGCGAGTGGCAGCACACCCTGGAAGACGAGGATGAGGAACAGCAGCACGATCCCGACGACGGAGAACGCGACAACGGCGACGGCGTAGGCGGTCCAGCGCTGTTCCGACGTGGGATCCACCCGCACGAGACGGTAGACGAGGCGCTCACCCCGCCAGTGCTTCTCATCGGTGAAGACCTTTGCCATCCAGTTGCCGAGCGGCACGTGGACGATCGCCAGGGCTGCCACCAGGACGGCGATCGTGAGCAGCCCGCTGACGGTGTCGCTCATCAGAAGCGATCCGCGTGGAGGAGGACGTGGACGAGGTAGGCCAGCACGGCGACCCCGACCACGAGCAGGAGGACGTTGGTGAACATGCCTCCTGTCTAGGGCGGGGCGCCGGCGCCAGGACCACCGTTGACCCGGCGCTGACGGCTCTTGACGCGTTCTTGACGACGTCGCCACTAGAGTCCGGGTGGTGAGTGCGTCGCTGGAGCTCTGGCCGTCATCGCCCCGTCGCGCCGGGCCGCCGTCGCGGCTGGACCGCCTGCGCCGCAAGGTCAACGAGCTGCCCTGCGCGCTCCTGCTCTTCGCCCAGCTGGCGGCTCTCGTCGCCTATCCCTTCGTCGAGACGCGCGCGGGTGACGTCCGTGAGACCGGGCGTGCGGTCTTCGGTCTCATCGGGCTGCTCGTGCTCTTCCTCGCGGTGCGCGCCGTCCGGGCGACCCCGGCCCTGACCTGGGTCGCCGCCGTGCTCGGTGGCCCGGTCGTGGTGCTCACGGTCGCCGAGGCCGTGTGGCCGGAGAACTCCACGGTCGCCTTCTGGAGCGCCCTGCTGCACGCGATCTTCTACTTCTACACGGGCTACGGGCTGCTGCGGTACATGTTCGCCGACAACTGGGTGACGCGGGACGAGCTCTACGCGACCGGGGCGACCTTCACGGTCGTCGCGTGGGGCTTCGCCTACCTCTACGTCGCCGTCCAGATCCTCTGGCCGAACTCGTTCACCATCTACGGCGAGGCCGACCCCGGCACGCGCACGTGGTTCGAGCTGCTCTACCTCTCGATCACGACGATGACCTCGACGGGCCTGTCCGACATCATCGCCGTCGAGCCGCACGCCCGCGCCTTCGTGCTGCTCCAGCAGATCGCGGGCATGCTCTACGTCGCGCTCGTCGTGGCCCGTCTGGTCGGGCTCACGATCGCCCGCTTCCGCCAGTAGGCGGCCGCGCCCACCGAGGGCGTATGCCGTGTCGCCGGGTCGCGCTCAGGCCGGGCTCAGGTCGCGCCGTCGAGCTCGGCGAACGTCCTGAGGCTCGGGGTGCGGGTGGCCTGGAGGTCGCGGGCCACCGCCTCGACGTCGCGCATGACCCGCAGGGTGTTGCCGCGCACGAGCTTGGCGACCTCGGCGTCGGACCACGAGTGCTCGAGCAGCGCGGCGACGAGCCGCGGGTAGCCGCTGACGTCCTCGAGTCCGACCGGGAAGGTGTCGGTGCCGTCGTAGTCGCCGCCGATCCCGATGTGCTCGATGCCGGCGACCTCGCGCACGTGCTCGAGGTGGGCGACGACCTGCTCGATCGTCGCGTCGGGCTTGGGGTGCTCCTGCTGCCAGCCGGCGGTGAAGCGGCCGAACGCCTCCCAGTCGCGCGCCTCGACCCCCACCTCCGCGGCGGCGGCAGCGGCCTCGACCCGCCACGCAGCCGTGGCGGGGGAGACGAACTCGGGCACGAAGGTCACCATGCACACGCCGCCGTTGCCGGGCAGCGCGGCGAGGACGTCGTCGGGCACGTTGCGGGGGGTGTCGCACAGCGCGAGCGCCGAGGAGTGGCTGAAGATGACGGGTGCGTCGGTGGTCTCGAGCGCGGCACGCATCGTCGTGGCCGCCACGTGGCTGAGGTCGACCATCATCCCCAGCCGGTTCATCTCGCGCACGACCTCGCGGCCGAACTCGCTGAGGCCGCCGACGACGGCCACGTCGGTGGCCGAGTCCGCCCACGGCGTGTTGTCGTTGTGCGTGAGCGTCAGGTAGCGCACGCCGAGGACGTGAAGCAGCCGCAGCGTCCCGAGCGAGCAGCCGATGGAGTGTCCGCCCTCGGCGCCGAGGAGCGAGGCGACGCGGCCCGTAGCGGTGGCGGCCTCCACCTCGTCCGCGGTGCGTGCGAGGGCCAGCCGGTCGGCATACGACCCGATCATCCGGTGCACGCCATCGATCTGCTCGAGCGTCGCGATGACGGCCGAGTCGCCCTGGAGGGTGCTCGGCACGAAGACCGACCAGAACTGCGCGCCGACCCCGCCCTCGGCCAGGCGCGGCAGGTCGGTCTGCGTCGTCGTGAGCCGCCGACCGACGTCGAGCACCTCGAAGTCGTAACGGGTCTGCTCGCGCGCCTCCCACGGGAGGTCGTTGTGCCCGTCGACGAGCGGGTGCTCGCCGAGCAGCTCGCGTGCCCGCGCGAGGAGGTCGTCGTGGCCGTGGCGGGCGGTTCCGAGCATGTCGGCCATTGAACACCCCGCCATCTAGAGTGGACGCATGACCCCTCCCCACCCGAGCGCCGACAAGAGCGTCGCACTCGTCACCCTCGGGTGCACGCGAAACGAGGTCGACTCCGAGGAGCTGGCCGGACGGCTGCTCGCGGAGGGCTGGCGTCTCGTCGACGACGCGGCTGACGCCGACGTCGCCGTCGTCAACACGTGCGGCTTCGTCGAGCAGGCCAAGAAGGACTCCATCGACGCCCTCCTCGAGGCGTCCGACCTCAAGGGCGGCGGTCGCACGCAGAAGGTCGTCGCCGTCGGCTGCCTCGCCGAGCGCTACGGCAAGGAGCTCGCCGACCAGCTGCCCGAGGCCGACGCGGTGCTCGGCTTCGACTCCTACCGCGACATGAGCGCGCACCTGCAGACGATCCTCGCGGGTGGCCACGTCGAGAGCCACACCCCCGGCGACCGCCGCACGCTGCTGCCGCTGACGCCCGCGAAGCGCCAGGAGGGGGCCGCGGCCGTCGCGCTCCCCGGCCACGGTGACGCACGTGTGGACCTCGCCGACGCCGGTGTCCCGACGCCGGCCTCGGGCCCGCGCGTCATCCGGGCCCGTCTCGACGGCCGCCCGTGGGCGCCGCTCAAGATCGCCTCGGGCTGCGACCGCCGCTGCTCGTTCTGCGCCATCCCGATGTTCCGCGGTGCGTTCCTGTCCCGCCGCCCGGCCGACATCATCGCCGAGGGCCGCTGGCTCGCCGAGCAGGGGGTGAAGGAGCTCTTCCTCGTCTCGGAGAACTCGACCTCCTACGGCAAGGACCTCGGCGACCTCGGGCTGCTCGAGAAGCTGCTCCCCGAGCTGACCGCGATCGAGGGCATCGAACGCGTCCGCGTCTCCTACCTCCAGCCGGCCGAGATCCGTCCCGGCCTGCTGCGCGCCATGGCCGACACCCCCGGTGTCGTGCCGTACTACGACATCTCGTTCCAGCACGCGTCCGAGCCGCTGCTGCGCTCGATGCGCCGCTTCGGCTCCCGCGAGGCCTTCCTCGAGCTGCTCGGCCGGGTGCGGGCGGATGCGCCTCAGGCCGGCATCCGCTGCAACGTCATCGTCGGGTTCCCCGGCGAGACCGAGGCCGACCTCGACGAGCTCGAGGCCTTCCTCACCGAAGCGCGCCTCGACGTCGTCGGGGTGTTCGGCTACTCCGACGAGGACGGCACCGAGGCCGAGGGGTATGCCGGCAAGCTGGCCCCGGAGGTCGTGGCCGAGCGCCTCGACCGCTTCACCCGCCTCGTCGAGGAGCTCAACGCGCAGCGGGCCGAGGAGCGCGTCGGCGAGCGCGTCCTCGTCCTCGTCGAGGAGATCGACGAGGACGACGGCTCCGTCATCGGCCGGGCCGACTTCCAGGGCCCCGACGTCGACGGCGTCACCATCGTGCACGTCCCGGAGGGCGCCCCGGCGCCCCAGGTCGGCGACCTCGTCCCGGCCGTCGTCGTCGGCACCGAGGGGATCGACCTCGTCGCGGAGCCGCGATGACGCCACAGACCTTCCACCGGGGCGAGGGGCCTGCGCCCCGCCCCACCGACTGGAACCTGCCGAACGCGCTGACGGTGCTGCGCTTCCTGCTCGTCCCCGTCTATGCGGTCCTGCTCTTCCAGGACGGCGGCAACGAGCCGTGGTGGCGCTTCTGGGCCTGGGCGGTGTTCGTCCTCGCTGCGGTCACCGATGGCATCGACGGCAAGATCGCGCGCCAGCGTGGCGAGATCACGAACTTCGGCAAGGTCGCCGACCCCATCGCCGACAAGGCCCTGACCGGTACGGCGTTCATCGGTCTGTCGCTCCTCGGGGTCGTCTGGTGGTGGGTGACCGTCGTCATCCTCGTCCGCGAGATCGGCATCACGGTGCTGCGCTTCGTCGTCATCCGGCACGGCGTCATGCCGGCCGGTCGCGGCGGCAAGCTGAAGACGATGCTCCAGACCCTGTCGCTCGGCGCCCTGACCTTCCCGCTCTGGGTGCTCCCGTTCGGCGACGCCTGGCTGCTCGCGGCGTACGTCGTGCTCGGCGCGGCACTCGTCATGACGGTGATCAGCGGCGTCGACTACGTCTTCAAGGCCGCGCGGCTGCGCGAGACGAGCGAGCGCACCCTGGCGCGGCGGGCCGCCCGCGCCGCTGCCCGCGAGGCGAGGTCCGAGGCGGCGGACGGCCCGTCCGGCGACCCGGCGCCGCCCGAGCGGACGGCGAAGCGGGACTGACGTGGACGACGTCACCGAGGCTCCCGAGGCTCCGGGTGCCCTCGGCGCGCCGGGGGCACCCGGGGCAAGGCTCGTCGCCCGCCTGACCGAGGCGCACGAGACCGTGGCCTGCGCCGAGTCGCTCACGGCCGGCCTCGTCGCCGCCACCGTGGCCGACACCCCCGGGGCGTCCGCGGTGCTGCTCGGTGGTGTCGTGGCGTATGCCGCCGCGGTGAAGACGGCGCTGCTCGACGTGCCCGCCGACCTCGTCGCGCGGGTGGGCACCGTCGACCCTGAGGTCGCCGTGCTCATGGCCGAGGGCGTACGCCGCCGGCTGGGCTCCACGTGGGGCCTCGCCACGACCGGCGTGGCGGGTCCGGGGCCGTCCGAGGGCAAACCCGCGGGCACGGTTCACGTCGCGGTGGCTGGGCCCTCGGGAACAGTGACGCGCGCCCTGGAGTTGAACGGAACCAGGGCGCAGATCCGGTCTGCGACGGTTGACGCGGTGCTCCGCCTCGCGGTCGAGCAGACGGGCGCCACACCCGGAACACCTGCGCTGCCGCGGGGGCCTCGGGGTACGGTAGGGCTGTCGGGTCACCCCGGCGGTGGCCCCGCACCCGACCACACGACACCAGGGACCTGAAGGAGGACGGCATGACGACACTGTTGCGACGCGAGCTCGGTGACGTCCTGCGTGAGCGCCGACGCGCCCAGGGCCGCACCCTTCGCGAGGTCTCGGCCACGGCGTCGGTCTCCCTGGGCTACCTCAGCGAGGTCGAGCGCGGCGAGAAGGAAGCGTCCTCCGAGCTGCTCGCCTCGATCTGCGGCGCGCTGTCCCTGCCGCTGTCCCAGGTGCTCATCGACGTGTCCAGCCGGATGGCCGAGAGCGAGGGCCTCGCCCCGACCGTCCCACTGCCCGTCCCGTCGGGCGACGTGGTGTCGGCCTCCGCCGCCTGATCGTCTACCGTGCTGGGGTGCCAAGCCCCTTCGCGGTCCTGAACTCACGTCTCGACGAGGTCGCCACGCCCGGCAGGGCCACGCTGTCGGTGTGGCTGGGCGACCTGGAGGGGCAACCCCGCTACGAGCGCGACGCGCTCGCGCCGCACTACGCGGCCTCCACGATGAAGCTCCCGCTCGTCATCGCAGCCTTCCGCCGGGTCGTGCGCGGCGAGCTCGCCCTCGACGCACCGGTCGCCGTCTCCGGCACCTTCGCCTCGGTGCTCGACTGCTCGCCGTTCGACCTCGACGAGTCCGACGACCAGGACCCGCGGACCTGGGCCGCGGTCGGCGGCACCTGCACCCTCGGCGAGCTTGCCGAGCAGGCCATCACGCACTCGAGCAACATCGCCACCAACCTGCTCATCGACGTCGTCGGGCTCGCCGAGGTCGCCGAGGTGCTCCGCCTCGTCGGGTGCTCCCCGGCAACCGTCGTCGCGCGTGGCATCGAGGACGCGGCGGCGCGCCGGGCGGGCATCACCAACACGGTGACCGCCTCCGACCTCGGGCTCATCATGGCCGCTGTCGGGCGACGCGACCCGGACCTCGGCGGGGAGGCCGTGCTGGGCCCGGTCGAGGAGATGCTGGGCCGTCAGGTGCACGTCGACCAGGTCCCGGCCGGACTGCCGCCCGGCACGCCGACCGCCAGCAAGTCCGGCTGGATCCCCGGGGTCTCGCACGACGTCGCCCTGGTGCGCCCGGCGGGGGAGGAGCCCTTCGTGCTCTCGGTGTGCACGACCATCGACCTCGCCGAGACGGAGGCAGCCGCCCTGGTGGCGGAGGTCGCCCGTGACGTCTGGCGCGCCGAGCACCCCGACGAGCACCCCGACGAACTGGTCGACCCGCTGGCCGACGAGCAGGGCTCCGCATGACGACCGTGGCCCGGGTCGCGACGACCGTCTCGTCCGTGCCTCTGCACACCCCGTTCGTGACGGCCCTGCGTCGCACCGAGACCACCGACACCGTCGTCGTCACCGTCACCGACAGCGACGGCCGCACCGGCTGGGGCGAGGCGCCCCAGGTGTGGCAGGTGACCGGTGAGTCGCTCGCGAGTGCGACCGCCTGCATCGAGTCGATGCTCGCCCCGGCCGCCACGGGCCGCCGTCTGGACGACCGCGACGACCTCCGGAGCGCGACCGCCGCCGTGCAGCGCGCCGTGGCCCGCAACTTCGGGGCGAAGGCCGCGCTCGACGCGGCCCTGCACGACCTCGTCGCCCAGGCGGAGGGCACCTCGGTCGCCGCTGTCCTCGCGACCGGGGCAGGCGGCATACGCGATGTGCTGACGACCGACGTCACCCTGTCCGCGGGCGCCGCCGACGCCCTCGCCGACACGGCCCGCGCGCGGGTCGCGGAGGGCTTCCGCACCCTCAAGATGAAGGTCGGCACCGACGCGAGCACCGACGTGTCGAGAGTGGCCGCGGTGCGTGCGGCGGTCGGGCCCGAGGTCGCCCTCCGTCTCGACGCCAACCAGGGCTGGAGCCGGGACGAGGCCGTGCAGGTCATCCGTGCGCTCGAGGACGCCGACCTCGGGGTCGAGTTCGTCGAGCAGCCTGTCGTGGCCGACGACGTCGAGGGTCTCGCCTGGGTGCGTGAGCGGGTTGGTCTCCCGGTCATGGCCGACGAGTCCTGCTACGGCCCGTTCGACCTCGAACGGATCATCCGGCTCGGCGCGGCCGACCTCGTCAACATCAAGCTCGCCAAGTGCGGCTCGCTCACCGCGGGCCGCGACATGCTCCGCCGCGCCCACGACGCCGGCCTGCGCACCATCGTCGGCTCGATGATGGAGAGCCACATCGGGGTGGGGGCTGCGGCGGCGCTCGTCGCGGCCGAGCCGACGACCGAGGTCAGCGACCTCGACGCAGCGTGGTGGTCCTTGCGTTCGCCCGTGAGGGGCGGAATCTCCTACTCGGGCAACCAGATCCAGCTGCCCGACGCCGATGGGCTCGGCATCACGGGGTTCGCCGACATCGCCTGACCCGACCGGTTCCACGACGAAGGGCCCCGCCGGAGCGGGGCCCTTCGTGCGTTCGGGACCGGGTCAGTCGCCCAGGACCCGGAGCGTGAAGCTGCCCTCACCGTTGCCCGTGTTGGAGGCGTTGAAGCCGACGGCACGCAGCGACTCGAGGAACGTCTTGGCCTCACCGTGCAGCTGACCCTGTGCGAGCTTGTCGATCTTGTCGAGGTCGACGAACAGCGTGGTGTTGGAGCCGGAGACGTCGCCGACAGCCAGCTTGAAGGTGTCGGTGTCCCCGAGCTTGCCGCCGGCCTTGAGGTCGTCGGTGTAGTCGGGCGTCGTGGCGACGAAGACCTTGTCGCCGTCGACCTTGTGGGTCAGGACGTCGGGGCCCACGCCCGCGGTCTCCATGAGGCGGCTGACGAGCTCGTCGGCGCGCTTGGCGTCGCTCGAGACGACCTTGGCTCCGATGGTGGGGACGTCGGACTTGAGGTCCTGGTCGGGCATCGCGAGGGTGAACGAGCTGCCGAGCAGGACCTTGAGGTCGCCGGGCAGCTTCATGCCGAGCTGCTGCTCGACCTCCCCGATCGGGTCGGACCCGCCGTCGGCGGACGCCAGGCTCTCGATCTGCTTCTTCAGCTGGGGCCACGCTCCGTCGATCATCTTGTCGGCGCCCGAGACGTTGACGGCCGCCAAGGTGTCGGCCGGCAGGGAGGCCATCTCGCCACCGTTGCCCTTGACCGAGGTGGTCGCGTCGCCGCCACGCACGACGCCCGCCATCTCGACGTAGTCCGCGTCGAAGCGCAGCGCCGCCGCGACCCGGCCCTTGGCACTGACCGCCGGGACGGCGCCCAGGGCCGACGTGCCACCCAGCTTCTGGATCTCCTTGAGGCCCGACCCCATGTCGAACCAGGCTGACATGATGCCCTGCTCGCCGAGGGCGTTCATGTCCTCGTTGAAGGTGGCGTTCTGGGCCAGCGAGCCCTTGTCGACGGCGGCGAGCGTGGCGTCGCCGACACCGGGCGGCGTGATGATGGCGTAGCCGTTCTTCATCCGCAGCTCGGTGTCGCCGTTCTTGTCGCAGGCGAAGAGCCTGGTCAACGTGTCCTTGGCAGCCGTCTCGTCCTTGACCTGGATTGCGATGGCGACGTTCGGGGCGTCCGACGTGCCTCCGGGGCGGATGGCGGCGCCGGCGCGGTCTCCGAGCCAGGGCGCGATGTCGTCGTCGTAGCTGAACTTCGCGACGCAGCCGTTGCTGGAGTCCTTCGAGGCCAGCTCCCAGAGCTTCTTGCGCGGGTCGTCGCTGCCGAGGGTGTCCTTGACCTGGGGCAGCTTGCCGAGGAAGCGCACGGCAGCGATCTTCTGGCCGGCGGACGGGTCGATGTCGAGGCGGAAGTAGGCGTAGGCGTCGCCGGGCAGCACCTCGGCGGGCTGGGAGCCTCCGCCGCTCAGCGTCTGGAAGGCGAACGCGCCCGCCCCGCCGAGGACGAGCGCGGTGACGACACCGCCGACAAGCAGCCCGGTGCGCTTGCGACCGCCGCCCGGCGTGGGCTGCGGCTCGTCGGAGAGGGTGACCTCGCCGGGGACGGTCTGGGGCGCCCCTGCGGGCGTCGGGTAGGCGTAGGGCTGGCTCGCCCCGTTCGTGGGCTCGGTCATGGTGGTGCTCCCCTGAAGAGTTCGGCGTCCGCACGACGTCGCGCAGGACGAGAGGACGATACCGGCAGAGGCGGACGTGCGTGGCCGGATCGGACAACGCTCCGACGACAGGTTCGCGAGGAACGGTTCCGGCCGACCGGGTGGCACACTGCTGGGGTGCGGATCAGTCACTTCTGGACCTTGATGGACGACGAGTTCGGCGCGGCGTATGCCGGGTCGCTCGCCCGCGACCACGTGCTGGGCGCGCTGGGCAACCGCACCGTCGTGCAGGCCCTCGCCGACGGTGAGGCGCCGCGGGCTGTCTGGGAGGCGTTGTGCACCGACATGGACGTGCCGCCCGAGCGTCGGCTCGGTCGGGACACCCGAGTGGCCCGAGGCGCCCAGGGCGGTCAGGCCGCCCGCTGACGACTCCGGTGTACCGGCGTGTCGTATCGACTTCGAACACCTGTTCGGTACTGTTCTCCACAGGTCCTGCGCCACCACCCGCATCGTCCACAGGCCGTCTCGTGGTCCACCTGATGTCGGCGCCGGCACCTAGCGTCTGACCCGACAGCGAATCTCTGGACGAGCCGTCGCCCGGGTCGAAGGTAGACGACCGCAGCGCAGACGGCAGATAGGTGACCGACATGGCATCGGTGCAGGCGAAGGACAAGGACAAGGCCCTCTCCTCGGTGATGGGTCAGATCGAGAAGAGCTACGGCAAGGGCGCGGTGATGCGCCTCGGTGACGACGTACGTGCGCCGATCGAGGTCATCCCCACCGGGTCGATCGCCCTCGATGTCGCCCTCGGCATCGGCGGTCTGCCGCGTGGCCGTGTCGTCGAGATCTACGGCCCGGAGTCGTCGGGCAAGACGACGGTGGCCCTTCACGCGGTCGCCAACGCGCAGAAGGCGGGCGGGATCGCGGCGTTCATCGACGCCGAGCACGCGCTCGACCCCGACTATGCGCAGAAGCTCGGTGTCGACACCGACGCGCTGCTCGTGTCGCAGCCCGACACCGGTGAGCAGGCGCTCGAGATCGCCGACATGCTGATCCGCTCCGGCGCCATCGACATCATCGTCATCGACTCGGTCGCGGCCCTGGTGCCCCGTGCCGAGATCGAGGGCGAGATGGGTGACAGCCACGTCGGCCTGCAGGCCCGCCTGATGAGCCAGGCGCTGCGCAAGCTCACCGGTGCCCTCAACAACACCGGTACGACCGCGATCTTCATCAACCAGCTCCGCGAGAAGATCGGCGTCATGTTCGGCTCGCCCGAGACGACGACCGGTGGCAAGGCCCTGAAGTTCTACGCCTCGGTTCGACTGGACGTGCGTCGCATCGAGACCCTCAAGGACGGGACCGAGCCGGTCGGCAACCGCACCCGCGTCAAGGTCGTCAAGAACAAGGTCTCGCCGCCGTTCAAGCAGGCAGAGTTCGACATCCTCTACGGCCACGGCATCTCCCGCGAGGGGGGCATCATCGACATGGGGGTCGAGCACGGCTTCGTCCGCAAGGCCGGCGCTTGGTACACCTACGAGGGCGACCAGCTCGGTCAGGGCAAGGAGAACGCCCGCAACTTCCTCAAGGACAACCCCGACCTGGCCGACGAGATCGAGAAGAAGGTCAAGGAGAAGCTCGGCGTCGGGCCGCGTGTCGACCAGCCCGCCGAGGTCTCGGACGTGCCTGTCGACTTCTGATCGTGAGCCGCTCCGAAGAGGAGAGCGTGCAGGGTCGTCTGGCCCGCGCCGCGGCAGCTTTGGCCGAGGCCGAGAGTGCTGCCGGGGTGCGGGCGGGCGCGTCGTCCGACCGGGCCGCCGACCAGCCGTCCGACGAGCCGGATCCCGAGGGCGCCGCGCAGGCTCGGTCGGCGCCGCCGCCCCCCGCAGCGGCCCCTCCGGCTCCGGTCGCGGAAGGACCTTCGTCGGCTCCCGAGCCCCCGTCGTCCGGTGGCCCCGGGCGCCGTGGCCGTGGGTCGCCCAGCAAGCCCCGGACCGGCTGGGGTGCGATCGACCCGGGGGAGCGGCCTGACTGGGCGCCTCCGCCGGAGGACCCGGCGGAGGCCGTCCCCGACGCAGACGCCGAGTCGGTGGCCCGGGCCATCGTCCTGCGACAGCTGAGCATGGCTCCCCGCAGCCGCTCCCAGCTCGAGCGGAAGCTGCGCCAGCGCGGGTGCGAGGACGACGTCGCGGCCAAGGTGCTCGATCGCATGACCGAGGTCGGCCTCGTCGACGACGAGGCGTACGCCCAGATGCTCGTGCGGTCGCGCCAGTCGGACAAGGGCCTGGCTCGCCGGGCGCTCGCCCACGAGCTGCGCAAGCAGGGCATCGACCCGGAGATCGCCGACGAGGCCCTCGGTCAGGTCGGTGCGGGCGACGAGCGTCTCCGGGCCGAGCAGCTCGTCGCGAAGAAGCTGCGGTCCATGCGTGGTCTCGCTCCCGACGTGCAGACCCGACGGCTGGCAGCGATGCTCGCACGCAAGGGCTACTCGGGAGAGGTCGCCTGGCCCATCGTCCGGGACGCGGTCGACGGGTTGCCCGAGCACCGGCGCGACTGAGGCCGGCGGGCGGCGGCCGGGTGCAGACACCACGCGGGGGTGAGGACCGGTGTGGTCCTCACCCCCTGGGGTGCTGCGGTGCTGCGGTGCTGCGTGGCGCTGTGGTGGTGCTCAGACCTCGGCGGGCACGTTGGCGATCGCGGAGATGTCGAACTCGAGCTTGACCTTCTCGCTCACGAGGACGCCACCGGTCTCGAGGGCGGCGTTGAAGGAGAGGTTCCAGTCGGTGCGGTCGATGGTGACGTCACCCTCGAAGCCCACGCGGGTGTTGCCGAACGGGTCCTTGGCCGAGCCGGTCTCCTCGAAGGGGATCGTGACGGGCTTGGTGACGCCGTTGATGGTGAGGTCGCCGGTGATGGCCCACTCGGAGCCGTCGCGCTCGACGTTCGTCGAGACGAAGGTGATCTGCGGGTGGTTGGCGATGTCGAAGAAGTCGGGGGTCTTGAGGTGGCCGTCGCGCTGCTCGTTGCCGGTGGTGACGCTCGCGGCCTCGATGGTGACCGTGACCGACGAGTTGGCCGGGGTGACGGTGTCGACGTGAGCGGTGCCCTCGAACTGGTCGAAGTGACCACGAACCTTCGTCACCATCGCGTGACGGGCGGAGAAGCCGATGCGCGTGTGGCTCGGGTCCAGCGTGTAGTCGCCGGAGATGTTCTCGACGGCGACGGACGGGGTCTCGGTGACGGTCTCGTCCTTGGTGCGGTTGAACAGGCCCATGATGATGTGTCCTTCGGGGTGGGGGTGATTGAATCTTCAACAACTATGATGCACGGTGATTGTTGAACTGTCAAGCAAAGGCATCAACGGGACCACCCTGCCGCCTATTCCCCGGTATCGCGCGTCGAGACAGCCGTGCGGCGGGAGCAGGCTCACCACGACGTACTCTTGTCGGTGCCATGACAACGCAGAACTTCGCCCCCACGTCCGTCGCGACCGCCTCCGTCTCGCCGACCGGCGCGCGCCGCACGTATGACGTGCGCACGCACGGCTGCCAGATGAACGTCCACGACAGTGAACGCCTGGCCGGGCTGCTCGAGACCGCCGGCTACGTCGATCTTGCGAGCCTCCCTGCAGGGGAGCGCCCGGAGGTCGCCGACGTCGTCGTGTTCAACACGTGCGCCGTGCGCGAGAACGCCGACAACAAGCTCTACGGCAACCTCGGTCAGCTCCGTCCCGCCAAGCAGAAGAACCCGGGCATGCAGATCGCCGTCGGGGGTTGCATGGCGCAGAAGGACCGCAGCACCATCGTGCAGCGCGCGCCGTGGGTCGACGTCGTCTTCGGCACCCACAACATCGGCTCGTTGCCGGCCCTGCTCGACCGTGCCGCCCACAACAAGCGTGCCGAGGTCGAGATCCTCGAGAGCCTCGAGGTCTTCCCCTCGACCCTGCCGACCCGTCGTGACTCGGCCTACAGCGCGTGGGTCTCCATCTCGGTCGGCTGCAACAACACGTGCACCTTCTGCATCGTGCCGAGCCTGCGCGGCAAGGAGCAGGATCGTCGCCCCGGAGAGATCCTCGCCGAGATCGAGGCGCTCGTGGCGCAGGGCGTCGTCGAGGTGACGTTGCTCGGCCAGAACGTCAACACCTACGGCGTCGAGTTCGGTGACCGGCTCGCCTTCGGCAAGCTCCTGCGCGCCTGCGGTGACATCGCGGGCCTCGAGCGCGTGCGGTTCACCAGCCCGCACCCGGCCGCGTTCACCGAGGACGTCATTCTTGCGATGGCCGAGACGCCCAACGTCATGCCGAGCCTGCACATGCCGCTCCAGTCCGGCTCCGACAAGGTGCTCAAGGACATGCGCCGCTCCTACCGCAGCGCCAAGTTCCTCGGCATCATCGAGAACGTCCGCCGACACATCCCGGACGCTGCGATCACGACCGACATCATCGTCGGCTTCCCCGGTGAGACGGAGGAGGACTTCCAGGCCACCCTCGACGTCGTGCGCGAGTCCCGCTTCTCCAGCGCCTTCACCTTCCAGTACTCCATCCGCCCGGGCACCCCGGCGGCGACGATGGAGGACCAGGTTCCCAAGGCGGTCGTGCAGGAGCGCTTCGAGCGGCTCATCGCCCTCCAGGAGGAGGTCAGCTGGGCCGGCAACCGTGCCGTCGAGGGCCGCGAGGTCGAGGTGCTGGTCGCCCCTTCCGAGGGCCGCAAGGACCTCGAGACCAGGCGGCTGTCGGGCCGGGCCCGCGACAACCGGCTGGTCCACTTCGCCGTGCCGGAGGGCGCCGAGGTCCCGCGTCCCGGTGACGTGGTGACCGTGCAGGTCACCTATGGCGCGCCCCATCACCTCGTCGCCGACTCGGGCAGCGAAGGTGGGACGTATGCCGTCCGGCGCACTCCCGGCGGGGACGCCTGGGCCGCGCTGCAGGACGCGCCCCAGGGCACGGGCAAGCCGGCCGTCAGCCTGGGCATGCCGGCGATCGGGCGGCCCGCTGCTGCACCGGCCGCGCCGGGCTGCTCTGTCGTCTGAGCCGATTCGGGTCGACGCGGTCGCTCGTGCTTGACTTGGCGCATGAGTGTGCGCCCCATCGTCATCACCGGCGAGCCCGTCCTTCACCGGTCCGCAGCCCTCGTCACGGACTTCGACGACGAGCTGCGCACGCTCGTCGAGGACATGTACGAGACGAACGTCGCGGCCAACGGCGTCGGCCTGGCGGCGCCGCAGGTCGGCGTCGGGCTGCGCGTCTTCGTCTGGAAGATGGCCAACGAGGACGGGGTTCCCGAGCAGGGGCACGTCATCAACCCGACGCTCACCACCACGCGGATCCCGCAGGAGCGCCCGAACCCCGACGAGGAGACCGAGGGCTGCCTGTCGGTTCCCGGTGAGGCGTTCCCGCTCAAGCGCGCCGAGCGCGCGCATGTCATCGGCTTCGACATCGACGGCAACCGGGTCGAGTTCGACGCCACTGGATGGTTCGCCCGGTGCATGCAGCACGAGTACGACCACCTCAACGGCACGTTGTACGTCGACCGCCTCGATGACCGGCAGTCCAAGAAGGCCCGCAAGGCAGTGAAGCGCAACGGCTGGGGCAAGCCCGGCAACTCCTGGCACCCGGGCGTCGACCGCGACCCGTTCGGCCACGACGAGGACGAGGGCGACGAGCACACCGCCGACCACACCGACGAGCTCATCGGCTGATCGCGCACATCCACGTGACGGGTCACACCAGGGCCGGAGCCGAGCCGGTCGTCGCGGTGGTGGGTGCGACGGCCACGGGCAAGTCGGACCTCGCCCTCGACCTCGCCGAACGTCTCGGGGGAGAGGTCGTCAACGCCGACGCCATGCAGTTCTACCGCGGCATGGACATCGGCACGGCGAAGCTCTCCCTCGCCGAGCGGCGCGGCATCCGGCACCACCAGCTCGACGTCCTCGACGTGACCGAGGAGGCGAGCGTCGCGGGCTACCAGACCGCGGCGCGTGCCGACATCGCTGCCATCCGCGACCGCGACCACCGGCCGGTCCTGGTGGGCGGGTCGGGCCTCTATGTCCGGGCGGCCCTCGACCGGCTGGAGATCCCTCCGACCGACACGGAGGTCCGCACACGCCTCGAGGCGGAGGCGGAGGAGGTCGGCGGTGACGCGATGCACGCCCGCCTGCTCAGCCTGGACCCCCGAGCCGCCGCCGCGATCCTCCCCGGCAACCGGCGCCGCGTCATCCGTGCGCTCGAGGTCATCGAGCTGACCGGCCGTCCATTCAGTGCGACGATGCCCACTCGCGAGTTCGTCTCTCCCGCAGTGGTGCTCGGGTTGCGGGTGGACCGCGAGGTCCTCGTGGACCGCATCGACCGACGGGTCGAGCGGATGTGGGAGGAGGG
Organism: Terrabacter ginsenosidimutans; assembly: GCF_039539425.1. Lineage (NCBI taxonomy): Bacteria > Bacillati > Actinomycetota > Actinomycetes > Micrococcales > Intrasporangiaceae > Terrabacter > Terrabacter ginsenosidimutans. Next base: position 588,939 of record NZ_BAABDC010000002.1, read on the forward strand.
GCTGCGCGCCGAGACCGAGGCACTGCTCGGCAGCGGTCTGCGTCACGGCGTCACGGCCAGCCGGGCCATCGGCTACAGCCAGGCGATCGCCGTCGTCGACGGCGAGCTCGACGAGGCCGGCGCGCGGGCCGAGACAGCCCAGGCGACGCGGCGCTACGCCCGGCGACAGGAGTCGTGGTTCCGTCCCGACCCCCGGATCGTGTGGCTCGACGCCACCGCGCCGGACCTGCTCGACCGGGCTCTGACGGCGGTTCGCGAGGCAGATGCGAAGGTGTCGCACGGCATACCCGAGAATGGCTGACATGACGCGCTTCACCAAGGGCCACGGCACCGAGAACGACTTCGTCCTCGTCCCCGACCTCGAGGGCTCGCTCGAGCTCACCCCCGCCCAGGTGCAGCGCATCGCCGACCGGCACGCGGGTCTCGGGGCCGATGGCGTCATCCGCGTCGTGCGGACGGCGCTCTCGACCGACGAGTCGGTGCGCGCCCAGTCGCGCGAGGCCGAGTGGTTCATGGACTACCGCAACGCGGACGGCTCGCCCGCCGAGATGTGCGGCAACGGCACGCGCGTCTTCGCCGAGTACCTCCGGCGGGAGGGCCTCGCCTTCGGCTCGACGTTCGGCATCGCCACTCGCGCCGGTGTCAAGACCGTGCGCGTCATCGACGGGGGCTACGCCGTCGACCTCGGTCCGTGGCGTCTCGCCGACGAGCAGGGGGCGCGACGAGACGGCTTCGACGTCATGGTGAAGCCGCGCCACGGCAAGCCCGTGCCGGCCCTGACCCTCGACCTCGGCAACCCGCACGCCGTCGTCATGCTCCCCGAGGGCATCGCCCTCGAGAACCTCGACCTCGGTGAGGCCCCCGAGCTGCACCCGGAGCCGGCCGACGGCTCCAACGTCGAGTTCGTCCGGGCCGTGGGTCCCGGTCACATCGCGATGCGGGTCCACGAGCGTGGCGTCGGTGAGACCCGGTCGTGCGGCACCGGAGCCGCGGCCGCCGCCCTCGCGACGCGGTTCTGGTCCGGCGTGGAGGACCTCAGCCCGTGGACCGTCGACGTGCCGGGGGGACGGCTGACCGTCACGCCACTGCCCGGCCAGCGGGTCGAGCTCGCCGGTCCCGCGGTGCTCGTCGCGGACGGCGACTTCCCGCTCTGACGCGGGCCGGTGCCTCGGGTCGACGTCACGCCGGAACCCGCTTGCGTGACGGGATCACCTCGACGGGTCGGGTCGTCGCCGAGCAGCATGGCGCTGACGAGTCGCTCGTGGGCGTCCTGCGCGTGGGTCACGTCGTCGAGGAGGTCGGTGACGGCATACCGCAGCGACGCGACGTCGTCACCCGTCAGAGCGCGTGGGCAGCCTGCTGCCACCGGGCGCCCGACCGGCCAGTCGCGGTCGCGACCTCAGGGACGGCGCACCTCGAGGATGCGGAACGCCTTCGCGGACGACAGGCGGGTGCACCGCAGGCCCCAATCCTGCTCGTTGATCCACTTCTGGAGCGAGTCCGAGCCCAGGTGCTTCTGGACGACGAGGTGGGCGACACCGTCGTCGGCCAGGCGCGGGAGCCAGCGTTCCAGCAGCGCGTGCAGTGCTGCCTTGCCCACGTGGATCGGCGGGTTGGACCAGATGGTCGCGAAGCGCAGGTCGGTCGGGACGTCGTCCGGCTCGCAGAAGGTCACGTTGTCGACGCCGGCTGCTGCTGCGTTGCTCCGGGCGAGGTCGAGCGACCGGCGGTTGATGTCGACGCCCCACACGTGGGCGTGGGGGGAGCGCAGCGCAAGCGTGATCGAGATCGGCCCCCAGCCGCAGCCGATGTCGAGCAGGTCGCCGCTCGGGCTGGGCTCCGGGGCGCCGGCGAGGAGGATGGCCGTCCCGGGGTCGAGACGGTCAGGGGAGTAGACCCCACGGGCGGTGCTCAGAGTCAGCGTGCGTCCGTCGAGCGTGACCTCGATGGTGCGTCGCTCCTCCGGCGTGGCCGGCTCGGCGGTGAAGTAGTGGTCGGTCGGCTCGCTCATCAGGGGCCACGCTATCGGCCCGGAACAGGCCGGTGCCCGTGCGATCGGTGGCTGCGCCCAGCCGCGGGTATGTCTTGTCTGGGCACAAACGAGTGGCTCGTGGCGTTGCACCAGTGGAACCATAGGGAGAACATGACGAGCAACCGCACCCAGCACACCGACGACCGAGCCCGCGCTGCGGAGCGTGAGCGTGACCTCTTCGCCACCCGCGCCGACGCGCTGGCCGAGGATCCCCACGAGACCGCAGACACGGCATACCCCCTCTACGACGGCGACCAGCTCGACCGCGAGGAGCGCGCCGCGCTCCGGCGCGTCCAGGGACTGTCGACCGAGCTCGAGGACATCACCGAGGTCGAGTACCGCCAGCTGCGCCTCGAGCGCGTCGTGCTGGCCGGGGTCTGGACCGAGGGCACCGCCGACGACGCCGAGAACTCCATCCGCGAGCTCGCGGCCCTCGCCGAGACGGCGGGGTCGACCGTCCTCGAGGGTGTCGTGCAGCGTCGTCAGAAGCCCGACCCCGCGACCTGGCTCGGCAAGGGCAAGGCGCTGGAGCTGCGCGACATCGTCGTCGAGGAGGGTGCCGACACCGTCATCTGCGACGGCGAGCTCGCCCCCAGCCAGCGCCGCGCGCTCGAGGACGTCGTCAAGGTCAAGGTCATCGACCGCACGGCGCTGATCCTCGACATCTTCGCCCAGCACGCCAAGAGCCGCGAGGGTCGCGCCCAGGTCGAGCTGGCCCAGCTGCAGTACCTCCTGCCACGCCTGCGTGGCTGGGGTGAGTCGATGTCCCGACAGGCCGGTGGTCGCGTCGCCGGCGGTGAGGGCATCGGATCGCGTGGCCCCGGTGAGACGAAGATCGAGCTCGACCGTCGCCGCATCAACACGAAGATCGCCAAGCTGCGCCGCGACATCAAGGGCATGAAGACGAGCCGCGACACGCGTCGGCACTCACGCCGCGCGGGCGGCGTGCCGTCCGTCGCGATCGCCGGCTACACCAACGCCGGCAAGAGCTCGCTGCTCAACCGCCTCACCGGTGCGGGCGTGCTCGTCGAGAACCAGCTCTTCGCGACCCTCGACCCGACGGTGCGCCGCACCGAGACCGAGGAGGGCCGCGTCTACACGCTCGCCGACACCGTCGGCTTCGTGCGCAGCCTGCCCCACCAGCTCGTCGAGGCGTTCCGCTCGACGCTCGAGGAGGTTGCCGACTCCGACCTGCTCCTGCACGTCGTCGACGGGTCCCACCCCGACCCCGAGGGGCAGATCTCGGCCGTGCGCGAGGTGCTCGCCGACGTCGGTGGCGACCAGATCAAGGAGATCATCGTCGTCAACAAGGCCGACATCGCCGACCCGGAGGTGCTCGACCGGCTCCGCCGCCACGAGCGGCACTGCATCACGGTCTCGGCCCGCACCGGCGCCGGGCTCGCCGAGCTGCGCGCCCTGATCGACGACGAGCTGCCGAAGCCCGACATCGAGATCGAGGTGCTCGTGCCGTACGACCGCGGTGACCTCATCTCGCGCCTCCACGAGGAGGGCGAGATCCTCGAGAGCGAGCACGTGGCCGAGGGGACCCGGCTGCGCGCCAAGGTCACCCCGACCATGGAGCCCGAGCTCGCGGCATACGCCGTCGTCGCCAGCTGAGCGCAGCTGAGTTCGGGCGACACGCCGGACAGCACGTCGAAGGGCCTCCTCGTGGGGCCCTTCGGCATGTCGGCAGGGGGCTGTCGGTGCGGTCGGGGACCATGGTGGGCATGGCCCTCGAGATCCCGTGCCCCTACTGCGGCACCCAGATGTATGCCGAGCAGGCGCACAACCGTTGCCCGCGGTGCCTCTACATCGAGCCGTGCTGCGACGGTGCCCCGCTCGCGGCGTGCGAGACGCGAGCGCCCGAGCGTCAGGCGCCGTGACGGCGCCGCAACCCGAGGGCGAGGGCGGCGCGTGGATCACGACCGGTCGCCTCGTGCTGCGACGTCCGCGCGCGGACGATCTTGCGGACTACCTCCGCGTCCACGGCGACCCCCGCACGTATGCCCACGCGCCCGCGAGCATGCCGAGCCCTGAGCGTTGCCGGGAGCGGCTCGCCGACGACCTCGCCGACTGGCAGCGGGACGCGCTCGGGTATGCCGTCGTCCTCGACCGCGCGACGGGCGAGGTCATCGGGTGGGCCGGCTTGCGGCACAAGGACTCCGACCAGGACTCGCTCAACCTGTACTACCGCCTCGTGCACGACCGGCTGGGACAGGGTCTCGGCCGCGAGATCGCGCGCGCGGTGGTCGCCTGGGCGCTCGAGCACCGTCCTGAGACCCTGGTGACGGCGATGGTCGACACGGTCAACACGGCATCGTTGCGCACCGCGGTGTCCGCGGGGCTCGTGCAGGTGGGCACGCGGAAGCTCAGGGACGAACCGGACAGCGAGCCCATGCTCTACCTCCAGGCGCCGAGCGTCGAGTCCGTCGCCCCGGACTCGGTGGATGCCGAGCTGGAGGACGCAGTCCTCGACCTGTGGGTCCGCGTCAACGATGCCGGCGGTTCGGTCGGGTTCCTGCCCGGGGCGGCCCGCAGCGACGTGGCCGTCGCGCTCGGCCGTCACCTCGAGGACGTCGCCGGGGGCCGTTCACTGCTCTGCCTGCTCAGGGAGCCCGGCGGCCAGCTGCGTGGGCTCGGCCTGTGGGAGCACTCGCGAGGTTTTCCCTACGAGCACGTCGCCGGGCTGAAGCGCCTCATGGTCGACCCGGACACGCAGGGCCGCAACCTCGGCCGCCTCCTGCTCGGCGGCATGGTCGGCATCGCCCGGCGCGAGCTGCCGTGGGTCGAGCTGCTGCGTCTCGACTACCGCGACGGGCTGGGACTCGGGGAGTTCTACGCGCGCGCCGGCTGGACAGAGGTGGGTCGCCTACCTCGCGGGCTGCGCCTGCGCCCGAACGACTACCGCGACGACGTCGCCATGGCCCGCCGCGTCGACGGTGCCCCGGTGCGCTGACAGGCCGTCAGGAGAGCCCGGTGACCGAGCCGTCCTCCGTGATGTCGATGCGCTCGGCATTGGGTGAGGTCGGGAGTCCCGGCATCGTCCGCATGTCGCCGCAGATGGCGTAGACGTAGCCGGCGCCGACCGCCGCGCGCACCTCGCGCACCGGCATCCGCCAGCCGCGCGGCGCGCCCCGCAGGCTCGGGTCCGACGAGATCGACAGGTGCGTCTTGGCGATGACGACGGGCAGGCCGCCGTAGCCGAGCCGTTCGTAGTCCTTGAGGGCGCGTGCCGCGGCGGGGCTCACGTCGATGCCGTCGGCGCCGTAGACCTGCGTCGCGATGGCCTCGATCTTCTGCTCGAGCGGCAGGTCCAGGGGGTAGAGGAACTCGAAGGCGGTCGGCTCGTGGGCGGCCTCGATGACGACCTGAGCCAGCTCCAGGGCCCCCGCTCCGCCCTCGGCCACGTGCCGGGTCACTGCCGAGCGGACGCCGAGGGTGTTGCAGTAGCGCCGGATGACGGCGTGCTCGGACTCGTGGTCGTCGGGGAAGGCGTTGATCGCGACGACGGGCTGGACCCCGAACCGTCGCACGATCTCGATGTGCTTGCGCAGGTTGGGCAGGCCGGCCTCGACGTCCTTCGGTCTCTCCTCGAGCATCCCGGAGGGCAACGGCTTGCCGGCGCGGACGGCATACCGGCCCGAGTGGGTCTTGAGCGCGCGGACGGTGGCCACGACGACCGCGACGTCGGGCTTGAGGCCGCTGACGCGGCACTTGACGTCGAAGAAGCGCTCGGCGCCCATGTCGGCCCCGAAGCCCGCCTCGGTGATGGCGTAGTCGCTGCCGCGCATGGCGATGAGGTCGGCCGTGACCGAGGAGGTGCCCGTCGCGATGTTGCCGAACGGTCCGCAGTGGATGATCGCCGGACCACCTTCGAGGGTCTGGAGCAGGTTGGGCTTGAGGGCGTCCTCGAGGATCGCCGCCATGGCCCCGGCCGCGTGGAGCTCCTCCGCGGTGACGGACTTGCCCTGCGTGGTGTAACCGATGACGATCCGGCCGAGACGAGCACGGAGGTCGCGCAGCGAGGTGGAGAGGGTGAGGAGCACCATGACCTCGCTGGCCGCGGTGATGTCGAAGCCGGTCTCACGGGCCAACCCGTCCTGGCGGGCGCCGAGCCCGATGACGACGTTGCGCAGTGCCCGGTCGTTGACGTCGAGGACACGGCGCCACGTGATGTTGCGGACGTCGATGCCCAGCGCATTTCCGTGGTGCAGGTGGTTGTCGATCATCGCGGCGAGCAGGTTGTGCGCCGAGGTGACGGCATGGAAGTCGCCGGTGAGGTGCAGGTTGAGCCGCTCCATCGGGACGACCTGGCTGTAGCCGCCACCGGCGGCGCCCCCCTTGATCCCGAACGTCGGCCCCATCGACGGCTGGCGCAGGGCGACGACCGCCCGCTTGTCGAGCCGTCGCAGCGCCTGCGCGAGCCCGACCGAGGTCGTCGTCTTGCCCTCGCCGAGGGGTGTCGGCGTCACGGCGGTGACGACGACGTACTTGGCCAGGTGCGCCGGCGCTGGCTCGTCGAGCACCGCGAGGTCGATCTTGGCGACGTCGCGCCCGTACGGCTCAAGGTGCTCGTCCCGGATGCCGAGCTCGGCGGCGACGTCCGAGAGCGGGCGCAGGGTTGCCGCGTTCGCGATCTCGAGGTCGGTGGGCAGGGGTGCGCTCATGCCTCGATCAAACTCCCGTCGGCGGGTCCGCGCCCGGCAAACGAGGGTGACGTCGGTCCCACGCCGGACCGGCCGCCGGTGGTCAGGAGCGCGGAGGTCACTGCGGGTCACGACCGAGGTGGCGCAGCTGCGAGCCCGGCTCGGCGTCGTCATTGAGGAGGGCAGGGAGGGCCGAGGCGTAGGCGAGGCCACCCGGCGGGGACCTTGGGGGAGCGGCACCGGGACCGCGGGGTCGTCGGCCCCGACCTGCGAGAAGGCGAGCCGAGCGGCCCCGAGCGGCGGGTCGAGCAGCTCGCGTGCCCGCGCCGAGGTCGCCGGTGCGGGAGAACGGGTCGTATGCCGGGAAGCCGCCCTGACCGAGGAGGGCGGCGTAGGCCAGCAGGCACCCGAGCTGCGCGAGCGCTGGGACCGGAGTCACTGAGGGCCTTCGTCCCGACCTGAGCAGCGGGTGGGTCCACAGGGTGGGGGGCCATCGGCGCGGGGCCCCGGCGCGTCGGCATACGCTGAGCCAATGCCTCAGCGACCCGCGCTCGACGACCTCCTCCACGCCGCGGTGTCGGGAGTCGGTGGCGCCGAGCGGCCGGGGCAGGTCGAGATGGCCAAGGCCGTCGCGCACGCCATCGACGAGGGGGAGCACCTGCTCGTCCAGGCCGGCACCGGCACCGGGAAGTCGCTGGCCTACCTGGTGCCCGCGGTCGCCCACGCCTTCGAGGCGGGCAAACCGGCCGTCGTGGCGACCGCGACCCTGGCCCTGCAGGCGCAGATCGTCGACCGGGACATGCCGCGCGTTGCCGACGCCCTGGCCCCGGTCCTCGGGCGCCGTCCCACCTACGCGCTCGTCAAGGGTCGGCGCAACTACGTGTGCCTCAACAAGCTCGAGGGCGGTTTCCCCGACGACGAGGACGGCCTGCTCTCGGTGGGACAGGTCGACGCCGCCGTCGGCCGGCTCGGGCAGGAGGTCGTCCGACTGCGCGAGTGGGCGAACGCCACGGACTCCGGGGACCGGGACGAGCTCGTCCCCGGTGTCTCCGAGCGGGCGTGGCGCCAGGTCTCGGTCTCGGCCCACGAGTGCATGGGCGGCAAGTGCCCGCTCGTCGCCGAGTGCTTCGTCGAGCGTGCCCGCGAGGCCGCCAAGGACGTCGACGTCGTCGTCACCAACCACTCCTTCATGGCCATCGACTCGTTCGAGGGCCGCCAGATGCTGCCCGAGCACGACGTCCTCGTCGTCGACGAGGCGCACGAGCTCGTCGACCGCGTCACCGCGACGATCACCGACGAGCTGACCGGCGCCATGGTCATGACGGCCGCCAAGAAGGCCGGTCGGATGTCCGAGAACACCGCCGCCATGGACGAGGCGGGGGAGATGCTCGCCCAGGCCCTCGAGCCGCTCGAGGAGGGGCGCATGCTCGGCGTCCCGGAGTCGGTCGGGTTGGCGCTCGCGCGCGTGCGCGACACGGCCCGCACCGTCCAGAGCGACCTCAAGCCCCCGCCCGGGCAGGAGGTCGACGGCGCTCGCCAGATCGCCCGCGCCGCCGTCGACGAGGTCCACGAGAATGCCGAGCGCATCCTCGAGGAGCGCGAGCTCGACGTCGTCTGGCTGAACCGCGACCAGCGCCGGGGCCCAGTGCTGCGCGTCGCCCCGATGAGCGTGGCCATGCTCGTGCGCGACAAGGTCTTCGAGGAGCGCACCGTCGTGCTGACGTCCGCCACGCTCGAGCTCGGTGGCACGTTCGACGCCGTCGCCGGCACCATCGGGCTGCGCGGTGAGGGCGCCCCGAAGTGGCAGGGCCTCGACGTCGGGAGCCCCTTCGACTACCCCAAGCAGGCCATCGCCTACGTCGCCGCGCACCTGCCGCCACCCGGCCGCGACGGAGCCGGCGACGACACCCTCGACGAGATCGAGCAGCTGGTGCGGGCCGCCGGCGGGCGCACGCTGGGCCTCTTCTCGTCGATGCGCGCCGCCCAGACGGCTGCCGAGGTGATGCGCGCCCGCTTCGGCGACGACATCCCGGTCCTGTGCCAGGGCGAGGACCAGATCACGACGCTCGTGCGCCAGTTCGCGCGCGACCCGCGCACGTGCCTGTTCGGCACCCTCACCCTGTGGCAGGGCGTCGACGTGCCCGGCTCGTCGTGCCAGCTCGTCATCATCGACCGCATCCCCTTCCCGCGGCCCGACGACCCCCTCGCCTCGGCCCGTTCGCAGGCGATCGCGCGGATGGGCGGCAACGGCTTCATGGCCGTGTCGGCCACGCACGCCGCCCTCCGGCTCGCGCAGGGCGCCGGCCGCCTCGTCCGACGGGCCGACGACCGCGGCGTCGTGGCCTTCCTCGACTCCCGGATGATGACGGCGAGGTATGCCGGGTTCCTCCAGCGCTCGCTGCCGCCCTTCTACCCGACGACCGACAAGAAGATGGTCCTCGCCGCGCTCGCCCGCCTCGACGCCGTGGCCCCGCCGCCGGTGGCCGTCGAGGAGCCCGCGCTCCGCTCGCTCACGGGGGCCCGGGCCGACGCGGACGGCACGGAGCACCCGCGGCCGGTCGCCGTCCCCCCGCCCGCTCCGGCTTCCTCGCGCAGCGCCGTCGCCGCGGGTCACGCGTGGACCGACGAGCAGGACGAGGAGCTGCGCGACGCGGCGGACGCGGGCATGCAGCTCGACGAGCTCGTCGACCACTTCGAGCTGCCCGAGGAGACCATCGCGGCGCGGGTCGACCAGCTGGGGCTGACGATCGCCTCGGGCGCCCTCTTCGACTGACGACGCTCCGGCTCCGGCCTCGAACCGCGGCTGTCGGGCCCGCATGGCACAGTTGACGCCATGACCGACCCGGCCGCTCCGCCCTTCGTGCTCGTGACCGGCCCCGAGGGCGTTCTCGTCGAGCGAGCCGTCGCCGGCGTGCTCGTCGCGGGCAAGGAGGCCGACGTCGAGGTCATCCGCATCGACCCGGCGACCTACGAGTCCGGTGCGCTCCAGATGCACGCGAGCCCCTCTCTCTTCGGTGGGGCCAAGACGATCGTCGTGCGCGACCTGCACGAGTCACCCGACGAGCTGCAGCTCGACCTGCTCTCGCTCCTCGCCGTGCCCGACCCCGAGCTCGGTCTCGTCGTCGCCCACGGCGGGGGCATGAAGGGCAAGAAGGTCATCGACACGATGAAGAAGGCGGGGGCCCGGGTCATCGAGTGCCCGGCGGTCAAGACCGACCGCGACAAGACCGACTTCGTCATGAAGGAGTTCGCGGCCGCACGACGCAAGATCACGAGCGAAGGGGTTCGCGCCCTCATCGAGGCGGTCGGCAAGGACGTGCGCGAGCTGGCCGCCGCCTGCTCGCAGCTCGTCTCCGACACCGAGGGCACGATCGACGACGCCGTCGTCGACACCTACCACGGCGGCAAGGTCGAGGCCACGGGCTTCCGGGTCGCCGACGCGGCCGTGGCCGGGCAGTCCGGCGAGGCGTTGCGCCTGCTGCGGCACGCCATCGCCACCGGCGTCGACCCCGTGCCGATCGTCGCCGTCATCGCCTCGCAGCTGCGCCAGCTCATCAAGGTCGGCGCCGCCGGCCGGGGCAGCTCCGCTCAGCTGGCCAAGAGCCTCGGCATGGCGCCGTGGCAGGTCGACAAGGCACGTCGCGCCGTCGGCCACTGGAGCGCCGACGGGCTCGCCGTCGCGGTCCAGGCCGTCGCGGCTGCCGACTTCGAGGTCAAGGGCGGCGGACGCGACCCCGTGTATGCCGTGGAGCGCGCGATCCTCACCATCGCCCGCGCCCGCGTCGCCCGCTGAGCCGCCGCCCACCCGGCGGTCGGTCCGGCCCCGTCGGACGGCATGCTCCCGGTTTGGTCGAGTGCACCGGCCGCTGGTAACTTTGACCCTTGCGTGCGCGCTCAGGTCGTGCGCGCATGCATGCTCCATCCAGAGCTGCTCACGCAGGGTGTCCCCACTCCCGGTCCCGAGCGGCTTTGCGGCCCTCTAACCGCAACCATCCGACCGAACGAAAGAAACCATCAACGTGGCAAACATCAAGTCGCAGCTCAAGCGCATCAAGACGAACGCGACGCGCACCGAGCGCAACAAGGCCGTCAAGAGCGAGCTCCGCACGTGGATCCGCAAGGTCCGTGAGGCCACCGCTTCCGGCGACAAGGACGCGGCTGCCGACGCTCTCAAGACCGCCTCGAAGAAGCTCGACAAGGCTGTCAGCAAGGGTGTCATCCACCAGAACCAGGCCGCCAACAAGAAGTCGGCGATGGCCAAGAAGGTCGCGTCGCTCTGACGCACCACCCCTTCGCGTGAGCGGGCCCGTCACCACGAGGTGACGGGCCCGATCTGCGTCCGGACGCCGGCCGGAGGGCTCAGTCCCGGTGCACGGCACGCGCCGCCGCCACGACCTCGTCGTAACGGTCCCGGGGGAGCACCGCGCCCTCACGGCGCACGCCGTCGGGGTCCACCCGGACGAGCCGGTTGACCCGGACCTCGCTGGGGCGACCACGGCCGTCCCAGTCGCCGGAGCCGATGTCGACCCACTCACGGCCCGAGCGGCGTTCCTGCTGCTCGTCCCGGTCGTGGTCCTTGCTTGTCAATGGGAGCCCGACGAGCCAGTCGCCCTCGCGGCCGACGACGAGTACGGGGCGGTCCTTGCCCTGGGTGTGGTCCTCCTCGAAGGGGACCCACGTCCAGACGATCTCGCCCGGGTCGGGCCGGCCGTCCGACCGCGGCGCGTACGTGGTGTCGGGGAGCCTGGTCGCGTCGCCGGGGTAGGTCGTCGCCGGACCGGGGGCGGGCACCGCGGCGCCCCGTCGCATGGTCGGTGGTGTGCGGGTGGGGGCGGAGGCGCCGCGCAGGACGCCACGCAGTCGGCCGAGGAGACGCTCGAAGGTGCTGGACATGGGAATCACCGTAGCCGCGCCGCCGTTACCGTTGACGTCCGAGACCGGGTCGACGGCGATCCGCACCACCCCCGATGCCACCCCCCGGTGCCACGAGCACCGGACGCCGATCGAACGACCCAACTCCGGAGAGACCTCTTGACCCCCGCCAGACGTCGCACGACCCTCGCCATCCTCGCGCTCGCGGTGGGTGGGTTCGCCATCGGCACCACGGAGTTCGTGACGATGGGGCTGCTGCCTCAGATCGCCGAGGGCACCGGGGTCGACATCGCGACCGCCGGCCACTACGTCTCGGCGTATGCGCTCGGAGTCGTCGTGGGAGCCCCGCTCATCGCGGTCGCCGCGGCCAAGGCACCCCGCAAGGGCCTGCTCATGGGGCTGATGGCCTTCTTCGCCGTCGCCCACATCGCCATCCTCACCGCCGACAGCTACTCGACCGTCATGGCGGCACGCTTCCTCGCCGGACTGCCGCACGGCGCCTTCTTCGGCATCGGCTCGGTCGTGGCGGCCTCCCTCGTGTCGCACCACCGGCGCACCGCCGCCGTGGCCGCCCTCCTCGGTGGTCTCGGGGTAGCGAACGTCGTCGGGGTTCCCGTCGCGACGCTGCTCGGCCAGCGGTTCTCCTGGCACCTGCCCTACGTCCTCGTGGGTGGCATCGCCGCGCTCACCGTCGTGGCCATCGCGCTCTTCCTGCCTCACCAGCGCTCGAGCGGTGAGGAGTCCATGCGCGCCGAGATGCGGGCGCTGCGGCGGGTGCAGGTGTGGCTGGCGCTGCTCGTCGGCGTCGTCGGCTTCGGCGGCATGTTCGCGATGTACTCCTTCATCACGCCGACGATGACCGAGCTCGCCGGGCTCGACGAGAGCTACATCCCGTGGGTGCTCGCGGCCTACGGCGTCGGCATGGTCGCGGGGATGGTGCTGAGCGGCCGGGTCGCCAACCGGGTCGGCGTGCTCAAGGGCATCATCGGAGCCCTGGGTCTCATCGCCGTGCTCCTCGCCGTCTTCGGCTGGGCCGCGCACACGCTGTGGCTGGCCCTCGTCATGGTGTTCGTCCTCGGGCTGCTTCCCTCGATCGTCGTGCCGCTGCTCCAGACGCGGCTCATGGACGTCGCCCACGAGGGGCAGTCGCTCGCGGCCGCCCTCAACCACTCGACGCTCAACACCGCGAACGCCCTCGGTGCCTGGCTCGGCTCCATCGTGCTCGCGGCAGGGTGGGGCTACGGCGCGCCGAGCCTGGTCGGTGCCGGGCTCGCGGTGCTCGGTGTCGGGGTGGCTGTGCTGTCGGCCCTGCTCGAGCGTCGCTCGCGGGCCGCGGCCCCCGTGCCCGGCGACGTCGTCGGCGACCAGACGGCCGTCACCGCGGGCACGCAGGCCTGACCCGGAGGCCGTCGGTATGCCGGTCGATCCGCCGACGTGCCGGCGTGCTCACTCGGCGGGGCCCGGCCTCCATCGCTCGTCCTCGTTCGCCAGCGTCGAGGGCCTCGTGGCGTCCGGGTAGCGCTCGGGGTAGCCCACGACGTCGGTGTCGCCTCCTGCGCCCGACACGGCGTCGACGGGCAGGTCCGACATCGCGGGGACGGCCGGGGAGGCCGCGACCGCGGGGACCGAGGTCGGTACGAAACCGACCATGGCGGGCAGCGAGTAGGCGCCGGGAGCTGCCGGAGCGCCCCACAGCCACGGCTCCTTGGGGCGCCAGAGCAGTCGGCCGGGACGGCGACGGTCGCGCAGGGCGTGCATGCGCCACAACAGTGCCGGGTGGCTCGCTGTGGCGTTGGTGACCCACACGAAGAAGCCCGGCTCGGTGACGGCACGGTCGGCCATCGCATCGACGTCGACGGAGCGTCCGAGGTACTTGCCGCCCGCGAGGGTCGCCATCGCGGACGGGGCGCCCTGCGGTGCGAGGGCGTGGCCGTAGCTGTCGGCGGTGAACTCCTGCGCCCGGCTCAGCGTGGAGCCGACGAGGGGGATCCACTGGGAGGCGAAGGTGCCCAGGATGCGCCAGTAGCTGACGTGGCCGGCGGCGATGTGCCCGACCTCGTGCGCGATGACGAACCGCAGCGCGTCGGGCTCGCGTGCGCCGCCACCGACCTCGAGCAGGTCGCTGTTGATGAAGACGAACCGCCGCAGGCCGTGGCCGGAGGCCGCCGCGTTGATGACGCCGTTGCCGAGCACGACGTACGCGTCCGGCACGTAGGACAGGCCGGAGCGGCCGGCAGCGTCGACGAGCATCGCGTACGCCTCGGGGAACTGCCCAGGGGTCAGCTTGATGCCGCTCAGGCGCTGCTGGGCCCACAGCTGGCCGCGCGCGAACCAGATGAGCAGTGGCGCGAAGACCAGCGCGAGCGCGTAGACGTCCGGGGTGCGCTGCTCGTCGAGCGCGGTCGTGACCTCGGAGACGGCCGCAGCGAGCAGCAGCAGCGACGCGATGATCGCCACCACGAGCGACACGATCTCGCGAGGGTGCCGCACGTAGCGGCGGAGCGGCAGGTGCGACCCGGGGGCCACAGGCAGGACCTGCATGGGTTGAGCGCGCATGCGGGCCATTGTGCGTCACGACGTCGACGAGCGCCGGGCCCAGGTGTGCGGCGTGAGCGCCGGACTCGCAAAGCATGGGAGACTGTGGTGGTTGCGGCAGCGCCCCGGACGACTCGAGCACACGAGCGGCTCGAGCGCCGGCCGCCCACCGACCAGCCCCATCCCCGTCACCTGACTCTGCGAGGTTCGTCCCACGTGTCGCCCATGGCCCGCTCCGCGTTGGCACCCAACGCAACGCCGCCGGACCTGATCCGCAACTTCTGCATCATCGCGCACATCGACCACGGCAAGTCCACGCTGGCCGACCGCATGCTGCAGCTGACCGGCGTCGTCGACGCGCGCGCGATGCGCGCGCAGTACCTCGACCGCATGGACATCGAGCGCGAGCGCGGGATCACGATCAAGAGCCAGGCCGTGCGCATGCCGTGGGAGCTCGACGGCACGACGTATGCCCTCAACATGATCGACACGCCGGGTCACGTCGACTTCACCTACGAGGTCTCCCGGTCGCTCGCCGCCTGCGAGGGCGCGGTGCTCCTCGTCGACGCTGCCCAGGGCATAGAGGCGCAGACCCTCGCGAACCTCTACCTCGCGATGGAGAACGACCTCACGATCATCCCGGTCCTCAACAAGATCGACCTGCCGGCCGCCCAGCCCGAGAAGTACGCCGAGGAGCTGGCCAAGCTCATCGGCTGCGAGCCCGAGGACTGTCTCCAGGTCTCCGGCAAGACGGGCGCGGGCGTCGAGCCGCTGCTCGACAAGATCGTCGGCACCCTGCCGGCCCCTGTGGGTGACCCGGACGCCCCGGCCCGCGCCATGATCTTCGACTCGGTCTACGACACCTACCGCGGTGTCGTGACCTACGTCCGCGTCGTCGACGGCAACCTCAGCCCGCGCGAGAAGATCGTCATGATGTCGACGCGGGCGACCCACGAGCTGCTCGAGATCGGCGTCATCAGCCCGGAGCCGGTCCCCGGCAAGGGCCTCGGCGTCGGTGAGGTCGGCTACCTCATCACCGGCGTCAAGGACGTGCGCCAGTCGCGCGTCGGTGACACCGTGACCAACGCCAGCAAGCCGGCGACGAAGGACCTCGGCGGCTACCGCGACCCGAAGCCGATGGTCTTCTCGGGTCTCTATCCCATCGACGGCTCCGACTACCCCGACCTGCGCGACGCGCTAGACAGGCTCAAGCTCAACGACGCCGCACTCGTCTACGAGCCCGAGACGTCCGCGGCGCTCGGTTTCGGCTTCCGCGTCGGCTTCCTGGGGCTGCTGCACCTCGAGATCGTCCGTGAGCGGCTCGAGCGCGAGTTCGACCTCGACCTCATCTCGACCCAGCCCAACGTGGTCTACGACGTCACGATGGACGACGGCAAGGCCGTGCACGTGACCAACCCGAGCGAGTACCCCGACGGCAAGATCCGCGAGGTGAGCGAGCCGATCGTGCGCGCCACGATCCTCGCGCCCTCGGAGTTCGTCGGCGCGATCATGGAGCTGTGCCAGCAGAAGCGCGGCAACCTGCGTGGAATGGACTACCTCTCCGAGGACCGCGTCGAGATGCGGTACACGCTGCCCCTCGCCGAGATCGTCTTCGACTTCTTCGACCAGCTGAAGTCCCGCACGCGCGGCTACGCCTCGCTCGACTACGAGCCCGACGGTGAGCAGGTGGCCGACCTCGTCAAGGTCGAGATCCTGCTCCAGGGCGAGACCGTCGACGCCTTCTCGGCCATCGTCCACAAGGACAAGGCCTACGCCTACGGCGTCATGATGGCGAGCAAGCTCAAGGACCTCATCCCGCGTCAGCAGTTCGAGGTTCCGATCCAGGCCGCCATCGGCTCGCGCATCATCGCCCGCGAGAACATCCGCGCCATCCGCAAGGACGTGCTGGCCAAGTGCTACGGCGGCGACATCAGCCGCAAGCGCAAGCTCCTCGAGAAGCAGAAGGAGGGCAAGAAGCGCATGAAGATGGTCGGACGGGTCGAGGTGCCGCAGGAGGCCTTCGTCGCTGCCCTCTCGAGCGACGGCGACTCGGGCAAGACGAAGAAGTAGCGCTCGACGCCGTCCGCGGTACCTGCCACGGTGGCGGGGACTCGTCAGTCGGCGATCCGTCAGTCGGCCAGGAGCTTGTGGCGCATCCGTTCGGTGTCCGCGGGGGTCCAGCCCTGCGTGCGGAGCCAGCCGTGCACGCCGCCGTGCCGCTCGTCGAGCGCCCCGAGGAGCAGGCGCATCGTGTCGGTCGTGGGTGACTGCTGCGCGACGGTCTTGTCCTGGAGGTTGGCCGCGTAGGCCGGACGAGCCCGCAGGCGGTCCATGATGGCGGCCACCCGCTGCGCCGACGCCGCGAAGTCGGCGATGACGAGCTCGTCGGGCACGTCGACGACCTTGAGGGCGAGGCCCACGACGGTGCCGGTGCGGTCCTTGCCTGCAGCGCAGTGCACGACCGCAGCGCCCTCGCTCGAGGCGATGGCGTCGAGCGCGGCCACGACCGAGTCGGGACGGCTCGCGAGGTAGGAGAGGTAGTGCTCCGACCAGAACCGGTCGTGCGCCTGGTCGTGGTTCTGGTTGGGATCCTGGTCGGCCTCACGCTTCGCAGCCGCCAGCTCGCGCCGCTCGTCCGTCTCCCACGGCAGGGCCCTCTCGGCGGCCGGGATGCCCGACTCGTCGGTGTCCTCGCGATAGAGCGTGTGGTGGTGGTGGGTGATGCCGGCGACGGCCCGTAGCGGCCCGTCGCCCTCCTTGGCGAGCTCGACGTGGGTGCGCAGGTCGACGATGTCGGTGACGCCGTACCGGGTCACGAGGGCGTCGACGGCCTCGGGGGAGAGGTCCTGGAGGTTGTCCGAGCGAAGCAGGCGGCGCGGGCGCACGGTGTCGCCTGCGGCAGTCGCCAGGCCTCCGAGGTCACGCATGTTGACGACGCCGTCGAGCTCGATCCAGTTGGGGAGGTACACCCGGTCAGCCTATGCGAACGGGATAACGGGTTGCGGGGATGTGGCTACCGTCGGATATCTTGACATCGAGAGACAATTGGACGAGAAGGACGAGCCGTGACGTCGAGCACCACCCCACCGCTGGCCCCTCCCCTGACCCGCCGAGGAGTCCCGGTCGACCGCGACCTGCGCATCCTCGCGCTCGGGTCGTTCGCCAACCGTTTCGGGGCCGGCGCCGTCCTGACGACGAGCGCCCTCTTCTTCACCCGCCAGGTCGGCTTCAGCGCCACCGAGGTCGCCCTGGCGATGTCGGTCTCGGCCGTTGTGGGCATCGTCATGCAGGTGCCCGCGGGCCACCTCGGTGACACTCGTGGCCCCCGACGGGTGCTCACCGCCTTCATGGTCGGCGCCGCGATCTTCAGCGCGCCGCCGGTCCTCGCCACGACCCCGTGGGCGCTCGCCCTCCTGCTCGGCGTCCTCGCCTTCTTCGAGCGGGGCGCCGGAGCGGTCAACCAGGGCGTCATCGCCCAGCTCGCCACGGGCGGGCGCGGCGTGCTCTTCAAGGCCTACCTGCGGGCCGTCACCAACACCGCACTCGGGCTGGGGTCGGTCTTCGGGGGAGCGGCCCTCATCATCGACGAGCGCTGGGCCTACGTCTCCGTCTTCGTCCTCAACGCCGTCTTCACCGGCTTCGCCGCGTGGAACACGACCCGGCTGCCCGACATCGCACCGCACGCACGCCCGGCGGGTGAGCCGCGGCTCGCCGTCGTCCGCGACTGGCCCTACGTCGTCATCACCGTCATCACCGGCCTGTTCTCGCTGCACTTCTTCGTCATGGAGCTCGGGCTCGCGCTCTACGTCTCCGCGCGCACCGCCGCTCCCACCGTCATGGTCGCGATCCTGCTGATCCTCAACACCGCCGCCGTCGCGCTCTTCCAGGTGCGACTGTCCCGTCGCGCCGACTCCGTCGAGGCCGGGGCGCGGGCGCTCGTGCGCGGGGCCTGGTGGATCGCAGGAGGATTCGCCATCGTCGCCTTCGCCGACCGGGGCAGCAGGTGGCTCGCGATCGGGGCCCTCGTGGCGGGCTCCCTCGTCCACGTCGTCGGCGAGATGATCGGCTCCGGGGGGCAGTGGGGACTGCAGATGGGGCTCGCGCCGCACGAGCGGCAGGGGCAGTACCAGGGCTTCGCCGGGCTCGGCTTCAGCGTCCTCGCCGTCGTCGCCCCGCCGGTCGTCACCTACTTCTGCGTCGACCTCGGTGAGACGGGCTGGCTCATCCTGGCCGCCTTCATGGTCGTCATCGCGCTCGTGTCGGTGCCGGCAGCGCGCTGGGCCCTGGCCTCGCGGGCCCGCTACGGCGTCACGACGCACTCGGGCTGAGGGCTCGGGGGAGCGGTCACCGCCGCCGCACCTCGACGGTCAGGATGCTGATCGACTGGAAGGGTGGCCCGTCGGACCTGAAGTCCTCACCGCCGATGCGCGCGATGTGCTGCACGATGTCCAGGCCCGAGGTGACCCGCCCCACGAGCGAGTAGACCGGAGCACCCGGCGAGACCGTGAAGTCCCGGTGGACGATGAAGAACTCTCCGGACGTGCTGGGGAAGCCGTCACCGCGGGCCACCCCGACGTCACCCACCCGGTAGGTGACGCCGGCAGGGACGTTCTCGAGGGGCAGGTCGTAGCCCGGGTCGGCGGTGCTGCGCCCGGTCGGGTCGCCGCACTGCAGGAACGCGGTCGGCGCGGGCCGCGTGGTGAGCCGGTGGCAGACGCTGTCGGTCCAGTAGCCCGCGCGGGCCAGCGTGACGAAGGAGGCGACGCTCCTCGGGGCACGCCCGCCGTCGAGGAGCAGCGTGAGGTCCCCGCAGGTCGTGTGCAGGACGGCGGTCCACGCAGAGTCGGCGGCGACGGACGGAGGCGGTGGCGACGTGAACGTGGGATGGCTCGTCGGCGCGGGCGGGGGAGGTGCACACGTCACCAGGGACGCCGGCGCCGTCGCGACTCCCTGTCCCCCTTGCGGCTGGGTGAGCCCGACGAGCCACGCCACGGCTGCGAGGCAGACCATGATGAGCACCGCGGCCACGATGGGCCGCAGCGGCCTGCGGCGCGACGGCTGCGCATCCGCCATGAGGGCAGCGTACGACGTGGACGGGACACCCCTGCCGGGCTGGGACAATGGAGGTATGCCGCCCTCCGCCCTCCCCGACGGCGACCCCGCGCCCGCCACGGGTGAGCTGCCTCCAGCAGCCCTCGCGGACGTGTCGCAGACCGACCTCGGCATCTACGTCCACGTGCCCTTCTGCACGGTGCGCTGCGGCTACTGCGACTTCAACACCTACACCCTGACCGAGCTCGGTGGTCCCGGTGCCAGCATCGGCATCGACACCTATGCCGACGCGGCCGTGCGCGAGCTCGACCTCGCCCGCGCGGTCCTCGGCGACGAAGCCCCCGCCGTGTCAACGGTCTTCGTCGGTGGAGGCACTCCCACCATGTTGAGGTCGGGCGACCTCGTGGCGGTGCTGGACGGCATACGCAAGCGATTCGGACTGGCGCCGGACGCGGAGGTCACGACGGAGGCCAACCCGGACTCCGTGACCCCGCAGTCGCTGCAGGAGCTGGCGGACGGCGGCTTCACGCGCGTCTCCGTGGGAATGCAGTCGGCCGTGCCGCACGTGCTGCGCACCCTCGAGCGCACGCACGACCCGGACAACGTCGCGCGGGCCGTGGCAGCCACGCGGGCCGCCGGCATGCAGGTGAGCGTCGACCTCATCTACGGCACGCCGGGGGAGTCGCTCGAGGACTGGCGGCGCAGTCTCGAGGCGGCCATCGCGCTGGAGCCTGACCACGTCTCTGCCTATGCCCTCGTCGTCGAGGACGGCACCAAGCTCGCCGCGCAGGTGCGCCGGGGTGTCGTGCCGGCACCGGAGGACGACGACGAGGCCGACAAGTACGAGCTCGCGGACGAGATGCTGTCCGCCGCGGGTTTCGGGTGGTACGAGGTGAGCAACTGGGCCCGCTCCGAGCGGCAGCGGTGCCGGCACAACGTCGCGTACTGGGCCGGCACCAACTGGTGGGGTGTCGGGCCGGGCGCGCACAGCCACGTCGGGGGCGTCCGCTGGTGGAACGTCAAGCACCCCAGTGCATATGCCGCCCGGCTGGGGGCGGGACTCTCTCCTGCCCAGGCGCGTGAGACCTTGACGGACGACCAGCGCTACGACGAGCGTGTGCTGCTCGGCACACGTCTCGTGCAGGGGCTGCCGGTCTCGGATCTGCGAGGATCGGGACGCACTGCCGTGGCCGGCCTCATCGCCGACGGGCTCGTGGACGGGGTGGCTGCCCTGCGGGACTCCCGGCTCGTCCTGACCCGGCGCGGGCGTCTGCTCGCGGACACCGTGGTGCACCGGCTCCTCGCCGCCTGAGGGGCACCGACGAAGAAGGGCGCCATGAGCGAGACCGTGTCGACGACGACCCCCACCACCCAGACGAGCCGCCCGCCCACGGGCGGTGGGACGACACGTCGCGCGTCGCCGGCCGACGTGGTGGCTGCCGCGCGACGGGCCTTCGACGGCGGTGTGACCAAGCCGCGGCAGTGGCGGGTGTCCCAGCTGCGGGCGCTCCGGACGCTCCTCGTGGAGCACGAGCACGAGGTCGCCGCCGCCCTGCACGCCGACCTGGGCAAGAGCGCGACCGAGGCATGGGTCACCGAGACCGGCTTCGTCGTGCGCGAGATCGACCACACGCTGCGCCACCTGCGCGCGTGGACGGCGCCGCGTCGGGTCCGGGTGCCGCTCTCGCTGGCCCCGGGTCGCGCCAAGATCGTGCGCGAACCGCTCGGAGTCGTGCTCGTCATCGCGCCCTGGAACTACCCCGTGCAGCTGTGCCTGGCGCCGCTCGTCGGCGCCCTCGCTGCCGGCAACGCCGTCGTCCTCAAGCCGAGCGAGGTCGCCCCGGCCACGTCGGCGCTGCTGGCGCGACTGCTCCCGATGTACCTCGACACGTCCGCGGTGCACGTCGTCGAGGGGGCCGTCCCCGAGACGACCGAGCTGCTCGCCCAGCGGTTCGACCACATCTTCTACACCGGCAACGGCGTGGTCGGCAGGATCGTCCTCGAGGCCGCCACCCGCCACCTGACCCCGGTGACGTTGGAGCTCGGCGGCAAGTCGCCGGCCTACGTCGCCGACGACGCCGACCTGCGCGTCACGGCGCAGCGCCTCGTGTGGGGCAAGTTCACCAACGCCGGCCAGACCTGCGTGGCGCCGGACTACGTCATCGCGAGCCGTCCCACCCTGGAGGCGCTCAAGCCCCTGCTCGTCGAGGCGATCCGCGCAGCCTTCGGCCCGGACCCCTCCACGTCACCGGACTACGGGCGCATCATCGGCTCCCGGCACTTCGACCGCCTCACCGCGCTCATCGACCCGGCGCGCGTCGTCAGCGGCGGCCGTTCCGACGCGTCCACCCGCTACCTCGAGCCGACCGTCGTCGACGTGGTGGACGCGGACGACCCGCAGGAGCTCGTCATGCGTGACGAGATCTTCGGTCCTCTCCTGCCGCTGGTTGCGGTCGACGGCCTCGACGCGGCCGTCGACTTCGTCAACCGTCGGGACAAGCCGCTCGCGCTCTACGTCTTCACCACCTCCGACGTGGTGCGGCGACGGTTCGAGCGCGACACGTCCTCGGGCGCGCTGGCCTTCAACGTCCCCCTGGCCCACCTCGCCGTGCCCGGGCTCCCCTTCGGCGGCGTCGGCCCCAGCGGCACCGGCGCCTACCACGGCGAGCGGTCCGTCGAGCTCTTCTCGCACGCGAAGTCGGTCTTCTCGCTCCCCACCCGCCCGGACCTGACCGTCTGGGTGCGCCCGCCCTTCTCGTCGGCCAAGGAGCAGGTGATCAGGCGGGTCGCCGTCCCCGGGCGGCGTCGCCGGACGTCGCCGCCTCCAGGGTGAATGACAGCGGTGTCATTAGCACACGTGTGACCAGATGGCGCGGAAGTCACGCTCGTGTCGCATGGGATTTTTGGGAATGGAGTCATTTCCCGGTGTGATTGTCCTAGATTGCGGGGTGCACCCCACGGCGATCACGGGAGACACACATGCCTTCGGCCACCCACGACCAGGCGCGTCCGGCCTCCGGCCTCCCCCCGCTCTCGTCCCGGCGTCGACCCGGTCGAGCCGTCACGGTGCTGGTCAGTGCTCTCGTCGTGCTCCTCGCTGCCGTGGGGCTGGCCGGCCCGGCCCGGTCCTCCGAGTGGACCGTCCTGTGCACGGGCTACGACGCGTGTGCCAAGGCCGGCTACTCCAACGCGGGCTACCCGGACCACAGCACCACGAGCTACTGGAGCCAGTCGACCGGCCACAACTGCACCAACTACGTGGCCTACCGCCTCGTGACCAACGGGCTGCCGAACAAGCGGCCCACCCAGCTGTCCGGCAACGCCTACAACTGGGGTTCCGCGTTCGCGACGCAGACCGACGACGCGCCCGCCGTGGGCTCGGTGGCCTGGTGGGGGACGTCGTTCTCGAGCACCGGCCACATCGCCTACGTCGAGAAGGTCGTCTCGGCGAACCAGATCCTCGTCTCCGAGGACAACTGGGGCGGCGACTTCCGGTGGCGCTCGATCACCCGCTCGGGCGGCCTCTGGCCCGCAGGCTTCATCCACCTCGACGACCAGGGCCCGAAGGTCGCCGCGCCGGCCGACTACCCGACCTACCGCCCGGTGACCCCGACCCGGATCGTCGACACCCGCAGCTCGCTCGGGGCCAGCGGTCCGCTCGCGGCGGGCAGCGACACGAGCATCCTCGTCGGCGGCCGCGCCGGGCTGCCGAAGACTGCCGTGGGAGCCGTCGTCGTCAACGTCACGGCCGTGCGTCCGCAGGCGGCGGGCTGGCTGCTGACCTACCCGTCGGGCAGCTCGCCGGCCGCCTCGTCCACCCTCAACTACGACGCCGGGGCCACCGTGGCCAACCAGGCAGTGGTCGGCGTCGGCAGCGACGGTCGCATCCGACTCAAGGTCAGCCAGCGCACCGACGTCCTGGTCGACGTCGTCGGGTGGTACCCCGCCTTCGGCAACCTGTCCACGACGACGCCGACGCGCATCCTCGACACCCGTTCGGGTCTGGGCGCGCCGACGGGCCGACTCGTGCCGGGTGGCCGCATCGACCTCGCGGTCACGGGCAGCGCGGTGGTCCCGACCTCGGGTGTCGACTCCGTGCTGCTCAACGTCACTGCCGCGCGACCGACCAAGGACGGCAACCTCGCGGTCTGGCCGACGGGCACCACGATGCCGAACTCGTCCTCGCTCAACTTCTCGACGGGGTCGTCCGTCTCCGGACTCGTCGTCGCCAAGGTCGGCAGCAACGGCCGGGTGAGCATCCGCACCTCGGCGGCCACCGACGTCGTCGCCGACGTCGTCGGCTGGTACCCGTCCGGGGCCGACTACGACGGCCTGACGCCGGCCCGGCTCCTCGACACGAGGAACGGCACCGGCGCCGCGTCGACCGGCGCGCTCGCCGCGGGCAGCGTGCAGCGCCTCAAGGTGACAGGGCGCGGTGGCGTGCCGTCGACCGGGGTCAAGGCCGTGGTGCTGACCGTCGTCGTGACGGGGCCCCAGGCGCCGGGCTACCTCACGGCATACCCCTCGGGGACGAGCCGGCCCACGACCTCGAACATCAACTACGTCGCGGGCCAGACCATGGCCAACACCGCGGTCGTCGCACCGAGCGCCGACGGCTACGTCGACCTCTACGTCTTCGCGTCCACCCAGGTCGTCGCGGACGTCCAGGGCTACCTCAGCCGCTAGGTCGGGGGCTACGACCCGGGCTCGGTGACGAAGTCGATGAGCTCCTCGACGCTCGCGAGGAGCGTCGGCTCGAGGTCCGCGTAGGAGCGAACCGTCCCGAGGATGCGTTTCCAGGCGTGGGCGATGTCGGCCTGGCTCGCGTGGGCCCAGCCGAGCTCGGCGCAGATGCCGTGCTTCCAGGACGTGCCGCGGGGGATGACCGGCCACTGCTGCCAGCCGAGCCGCTCGGGGCGCACGGACTGCCACACGTCGACGTAGGGGTGGCCGAGGATCCGGACGTGCCGGCTCAGGCCCGGGAGTGCCTGGGCCTGGGCGACGATGCGCGCCTCCTTTGTGCCGGGCACGAGGTGGTCGACGAGGACGCCCAGCCGCCGCCCCGGGCCGGGCTGGAACTCGGCGATGATCCCGGCCAGGTCGTCGACACCGTCCATCAGCTCGACGACGACGCCCTCGACCCGCAGGTCGTCGCCCCAGACCTTCTCGACGAGCTCGGCGTCGTGCCGGCCCTCGACGTAGATCCGCGAGCCGCTCGCCACTCGGGCGCGGGCGCCCTCGACGGCCACGGAGCCGCTCGCGGTCCGGGAGGCCGCGCGCCGCGCCTCGGCGAGGGCGGCTCCCGCGGCAGCCTGCGGGGGAGTGAGCGTGACCGGCGCCCCGTCGACGAGGAAGCCGGGGCCGAGGGGGAAGGCCTTGGTGCGCCCGCGGCGGTCCTCGAGGTGCACGACGTGCATCCCGCCGGCCTTCTCGACGCGGACGACGGCGCCGACCCAGCCCGTCTCGACCTCCTCGACGACGAGGTCGGGCTCGGCCGGGGTGGGGGTGGACCGGCCGCGCCTCGGGGCACGCCAGTCGCCGTTGAGCACGTCTGATCCGTAGCGATCGTTGGGGGACACGACTAGCGAGGGTATGCCGCGTCTCGGGCCGACGCACGGATGCCACGCGGGTGCCGCGCGGGTCCCACAGGGGTGCCACGCGTGCCACGGGGTGCGGCGCCGCGGTGACGGGTGACCGACGCGCGTGCAGCCCCGTCGGGGAGGGTGCGACGGCGCATACGGTTGGATGAAATCGGAGATCCGCGGGGCACGACGTAGACTTGGCACTCGTCGATCGAGAGTGCCAGACCCGATCCCGGACCCGTGAAGGAGGGACGATGAGCGAGGACCGCAGGCTGATGGTGCTGCGCGCGATCGTGCAGGACTACGTCCAGACCTCCGAGCCGGTCGGGAGCAAGGCGCTCGTCGAGCGCCACCACCTCGGGGTGAGCGCGGCGACGGTGCGCAACGACATGGCCCTGCTCGAGGAGGAGGGACTCATCCATGCGCCGCACACGTCGGCGGGCCGAGTGCCCACCGATGCGGGCTACCGCGTGTTCGTCGACCGGCTCAGTGCCGTCAAGCCCCTCGGGCAGGGCGAGCGCCGCGCCATCGGGCAGTTCCTGCAGGGCGCCGTCGACCTCGACGACGTCGTCGACCGGACGGTGCGCCTGCTCGCGAGCCTGACGCGACAGGTCGCCGTGGTGCAGTACCCGTCCCTGACCCGGTCGACGGTGCGGCACATCGAGCTCGTCCCGATGGGCTCCTCGCACCTGATGATCGTCCTCATCGTCAACACGGGCCGCGTCGAGCAGCGGGTCGTCGACACCGGACGCGTGCTGGCCGACCCCACCGGTGAGGCTCTCGTCGCCTCGATCCGGTCGCGCATCAACGAGGTGGCCGCGGGCGTGCCGTTCACGGTCGCTGCGACCCGGTTGCGCCGCCTCGTCGGTGAGGCCGACGGCGCCGACCGCGCCGCCCTGGAGGCCGTCGTCTCGGCGCTCGGCGACGCGCTCGTCGAAGAGCGCGAGGAGCGCGTCGTCCTGGCCGGACAGGCGAACCTCGCTCGCGCCGGCAGCGACTTCCCCCGCTCCATCGGCCCCATCCTCGAGGCCCTCGAGGAGCACGTGACCCTGTTGCGCCTGCTCGGCCAGCTGGGCGACGACCCCGAGCTCGTCTCGGTGCGCATCGGCTCCGAGAACCCCGTGACCGGGCTGCAGTCGACCTCGCTCGTGTCGATGGGTTACGGCTCCGGCTCCGAGCGGGTGGCGAGCCTCGGGGTGCTCGGCCCGACCCGCATGGACTACCCCACGACGATGGCATCGGTCCGCGCCGTCGCGCGCTACGTCACCGAGATCCTCGACGAGAACCAGGCCACCTGACCCCGCACCACCTCGGCCAGTCCGCCGGCGCACCGCCGCACCGGAACCGAAAGCACCACGTACCAAAAGGAATCCCAGCTTGAACGACTACTACGCCGTCCTCGGTGTCTCGCGCGATGCGAGCCAGGAGGAGATCAAGAAGGCCTACCGTCGACTCGCCCGCAAGCTGCACCCGGACGTCAACTCCGGTGCCGACGCCGAAGAGGAGTTCAAGCGCGTCTCGCAGGCCTACGACGTGCTCTCCGACCCGCAGAAGCGCCAGTCCTTCGACATGGGCGCCGACCCGTTCGCGACGGGCGGAGGCGCCGGCTTCGGTGCAGGACAGGGGTTCTCGTTCAGCGACGTCATGGACGCCTTCTTCGGGGCAGGTGCCCAGGCCGGCACGCGCGGCCCGCGCTCGCGCGTCCAGCGTGGGCAGGACGCACTCGTGCGCCTCGACATCGACCTCTCCAAGGCCGTCTTCGGCTCGGAGGAGGAGCTGACGCTCGACACCGCGGTCGGCTGCATCCGCTGCGAGGGTGACGGCGCCGAGCCGGGCACGGGTCGCCAGACCTGCCCGATCTGCAAGGGCGCCGGCGAGGTCCAGCAGATCCAGCGCAGCTTCCTCGGCCAGGTCATGACCTCCCGACCGTGCGTCAACTGCCAGGGCTTCGGCTCGACGCTGACCGACCCCTGCCACGACTGCTCGGGCGACGGACGCGTCCGCACGCGCCGCTCGCTCAAGCTCAAGGTGCCGGCGGGTGTCGACACCGGCACGCGCATCCAGCTGACCGGTGAGGGTGAGGTCGGGCCCGGCAACGGCCCCAAGGCCGACCTCTACGTCGAGATCCGCGTCGTCAACCACGAGACCTACACGCGCCGGGGCGACGACCTGCACTGCAGCGTCGAGCTGCCCATGGCTGCGGCCGCGCTCGGCACGAGCTTCAAGCTCTCCACGTTCGACGGCATGCAGGACCTCGAGATCAAGGCCGGCACGCAGAGCGGTGACGTGCTGACGCTGCGCGGTCTCGGCGTCACCCACCTGCGCCACGGTGGTCGGGGCGACCTGCTCGTCCACGCCACGGTGCAGACCCCGACGCGGCTGACCGAGGAGCAGCAGGAGCTGCTGCGCCAGTTCGCCGCGCTCCGCGGCGAGGAGCGTCCCGAGGGGCGTCTGCAGCCGGCCAACAAGGGCCTGTTCGGCAAGCTGCGCGACGCCTTCAAGGAGAAGTGAGCAGCACGTGAGCGCCCGGTGACGCACCAGCTCTTCCTGGGCGACCCGACCGCTGTGGCTGGGGCCGTCGTGGGGTCGTCGCTGCTGCTCGACGGCGACGAGGGCCGCCACGCTGCCGCCGTGGTCCGCCTCCGAGCGGGCGAGCACTACTTCGTGGCCGACGGAGCCGGCCGCCGCGTCCTGCTCGAGGCGACCGATGTCGACCGTTCATGGGTGCGAGGTCGGGTGCTCGACGTGACCGAGGAGCCGGAGCCTGCCCCGAGGCTCGTCCTCGTCCAGGCACTCGCCAAGGGCGACCGCGACGAGCAGGCCGTCGAGGCTGCCACCGAGCTCGGTGTCGACGAGGTCGTCCCGTGGCAGGCGGAGCGTTCCGTCGTCGTCTGGCGGGGCGAGCGCGCCGCCAAGTCGCTGGCCAAGTGGGCCGCCGTCGTCGCCCGCGCGACCAAGCAGTCCCGCCGAGCCCGTCTGCCCGTGACGTCCCCCGCCGTCGGGCTCACGCAGCTCGTCGCCCGGGCCGAGGCCTCGGCACTGACGCTCGTGCTCCACGAGGACGCGACCGTGCCGCTGGCCTCGGTCGGGCTTCCGGAGTCGGGTGACGTGCTCGTCGTCGTCGGACCCGAGGGCGGCATCACCGCTCGAGAGCTCGAGGCCCTCACCGCTGCTGGTGCCCACCCGGTGCGCCTCGGGTCGACCATCCTGCGCGCGTCGTCCGCCGGTCCAGCGGCCCTCGCGGTCCTCAGTGCGCGCACCCGCTGGACCTGACGGCATACGCCCGTTTCTCGTTCGAGGTGACACCGGCGGCCTCGTGGCTGTGCGACCACCCCGAAGCAGGGGAGGGGTCAGCGGGCGGTCAGCGTGACGACCTGCTCGGCGCTCGTCGAGCCGTCCTTGGCGCTGCTCTCGAAGACGCGCAGCACGTAGGCGCCGGACGCGAGCGGCTTCGTCGTCGTGAAGCGGTAGGTGCCGCGGGCCGGGGCTGCCCCGGAGGCGGTCGTGAAGCCGCTGTCGACACGGCGGCCGGCGCGGAGCAGCTCCCACTCGACGTTGGCCTCGAAGGTGCTGGCGACGCCCTTGACGGCGAGCGGCCTGCCGGTCCGGACGACCGAGCCCCGGGCGGGCTCGTCGACCCAGATGGGCGCCACCTGGTCGAGGACCGCAATGGGGTCGGTGGGCCGGTCGTACGTCCCCGAGACCGGGTGCCCCGGCGAGACCGCGGTCCCGCCGTCGGCGAGCTCGAACCGGACAGGAAGCGCTGCGCCGAGCGCGGCCTGCACCGTCCACACGAGCTGCTCGGTCGCGAGCGGCGAGGTGTCCCGCGTGCCCGACGAGAGGCGCACCGTGATGATGCGGTCGCCCCGGGTCACCGACTCGGGCGAGACCCCGGTCCAGGCGGAGTGGTAGCGCGTGCCGGCCGGCGCCGGACCCATGGCCAGCCGCAGGGCCGTCAACGCGGTGCCGACCGGGACCGCGGGGACGGGAACCTGTGACGGCACGAACTCACGGAACAGGCGCTGCTGGCCGCTCCCGGTCGCCACGGGACCGAGGTAGTAGACGGGCACGCTCGCCGTGGTCGTCGCCGGAGGCCTGACCGTCGTCGCGGGCGGGGAGGCCGAGGGCGTCGAGGGCCGGGCGGCGGTCTGGGTCGGCACGCTGGTGGGACCGTTCGAGGGTGTCGAGGAGGAGCCGAGAGGGCTGGGGGTCCCGACGGCGGTCGACGTGGCGGCGACCGGTGGCGTCTGCCCCGGCGGACGGTTGACCGCCCAGACGGTGCCGGCCACCAGGACCGCCGCTGCTGCCGCCGCTGCCGGCAGGACCCAGCGGTGCTGGCGGCTCCCGGCCGAGTCCGAGAACCCGGCGGAGCCGGTGGCGGAGTGCGCGTCCGCGAGGATCGCGCCGAGGCGGTCGCCGGGGTAGATGGAGCGGGCCTCGTCGTCGAGGGCCCGACGCAGGCGGTCCTCCACGGGCGCCAGCCCGGCACCGATGACGGTCGGCTCCTCGCCGGGTCGTGTCGGGTCCGTGTTCATGACTGCTCCAGGGGTTCGATGGTGCGGCGCAGAGCCGTCAGGCCCCGGTGGGCGTGCGTCTTGACGGCGCCGGGGGAGATGTCGAGGGCATGGGCGATCTGGGCCTCGGAAAGGTCGGAGTAGTAGCGCAGGACCAGCACCTCGCGCTGGCGCGACGGCAGCGCTCGCAGGGCGTCCAGAACGGCGTCGCGCTCGGCGCTGCGGACCGCCTGGGTCTCGGCACTGCCATGGCTGCCCCGGCCGGGTGCGTCGGCCGCAGCCGCGTCTCGGGCGTTCTGCCGGTCGACGACCACAGCATGGCGCTGCACGGACCTGCACCCGTTGACCACGGCGGTCTGGAGGTAGCCGACGACCCGACCGCCGTCCCGGATCGAGGCCCAGCTGCGGTGGGTCGCCACGAAGGCGTCCTGCACGACGTCCTCGGCGGCGAGCTGGTCTCGCAGGAGGAGCCACGCCAGGCGGACGAGCCGGTGCCAGTGCGCTCCGTAGAGCTCGGTGATGGCGACGTCGGCGTCGGTCGGCAGCTCGGACGACTCGGGGTCTCTGAGCTGGCCCGCCGGCATACCCAACGTTCTCACGGACAGATGACGGGCACGGCCGACGCGCGGTTGACACGACGGACGGGATGATCCGGACGGATCTGACGGGGCGGGACCGACACAGGCCCACGGCGACCCGCTCGCGGCACGGGACCGACGACCGGCACCACGCTCGTGCCCACGCAGCTCGTCGTGCGCTCGAGCACCGCCGCGCCGCGTCCCACGGGTGCGCGCGGACCGTGACCTGCCTAGGGTGCACCCATGACCTCGCAGACCCCCAGTGACTGCCTCTTCTGCAAGATCGTCGCCGGTGAGATCCCGTCCGACCGGGTCGCCGAGAGCGAGCGGTCGATCGCCTTCCGCGACATCAGCCCCGCCGCGCCGATCCACGTGCTCGTCGTGCCCCGGCGCCACGAACCGACCGTCGGTGCGCTGGCGGCCGTCTCGGCCGAGGACCTCGCCGACGTCTTCCGTCTCGCGTCCCGCGTGGCCGAGCAGGAGGGTGTGGCCGACGCCCACCGGATGATCGTCAACACCGGCAGCGACGCCGGGCAGACGATCTTCCACGCCCATGTGCACCTCATCGCCGGGGCCGCCTTCTCCGAGGGGAGGATGTTGTGAGCGACGAGAGCGCGACGGCCGCCGGCAAGGCCGCCGAGAAGCCCTCCGTGACGACGGAGCCCGGCGACGTCATGGCCAAGGCGGACGGCGCGGTGGCCAAGCCCGCAGACCCGGTCGACGACCTCGTCACCACCCAGCACACGCTCAAGGTCGGTCGTCGCCGGCTGCGCTACACCGCGACGACCGGACGCGTCGTCCTGCGGGAGGAGGAGCACAAGGAGGGCACCTTCGGTGGGCACAAGGCGCGCGCCGAGCTGTCCATGACGAGCTACGTCCTCGACGACGCCGATGCTCGCAGCCGCCCGGTCACCTTCGCCTTCAACGGCGGTCCGGGCAGCTCCAGCGTCTGGCTGCACCTCGGCCTGCTCGGCCCGCGCCGCGTCGTGAGCGGTGACGTGGGGGCGCTCGAGCCGCCTCCGTACGACCTCGTCGACAACCCCGAGTCCCTCCTCGCCGTCAGCGACCTCGTCTTCATCGACCCCATGTCGACGGGCTACTCGCGAGCCGTCGAGGGCGGCAAGCCGGGGGACTACCACGGCTACCAGAAGGACATCGAGTCCGTTGCGGAGCTCATCCGACTGTGGACCTCGCGCAACGGGCGCTGGATGTCCCCGAAGTTCGTCGCCGGCGAGTCCTACGGCACGCTGCGCGGGGCGGCGCTCGCCGAGCACCTGCAGTCCCGCTACGGCATGTACCTCAACGGGCTCGTCCTCATCAGCAGCGTCCTCGACCTCAGCTCGGTGGACTTCGAGAACCAGCGCAACGACCGCGCCCACGCCCTCTACCTGCCGACGTATGCCGCCGTGGCCCACTTCCACGGCAAGCACGGCCGGCGCTCGCTGCGGAGCGTCCTCGACGAGGCGCAGGAGTATGCCGCGCGCGACTACCCGTGGGTGCTCTCGAGGGGCAACCGGCTGACGGCTGCAGAGCGGGCCGGGGCCGTCGCCACGCTGGCTCGGCTCTCCGGGCTGACCGAGGACTACGTCGACCGTGCCGACCTGCGCATCGAGCACTGGCGCTACTTCACCGAGCTGCTCAGGGACGAGCGCCTCTCGGTGGGCCGGCTCGACGCCCGGTTCACGGGTCCGGCGGCGGCCGCCATCGCCGAGAACATGGACGCCGACCCGTACCACGACGCCATCACCGGTCCCTATGCGGCCGCCTGGAACCACTACGTCCGTGACGAGCTCGGCTACGGCAGCGACCTGCACTATGAGCAGATCTCGCGTCTCGTGCACCCGTGGTCGTTCAAGGACTTCGAGGGACGGCCGGTCGACGTGTCGCCGAAGCTCGAGCGCGCCATGCGCCAGAACCCGCACCTGAAGGTGCACATCGCCTACGGCTACTACGACGGGGCGACGCCGCACTTCGCCGCTGAGGACGTCGTGGCGCACCTGCAGCTGCCCGCCGACCGTCTCGCGAACATCGAGCACGCCTACTACGAGGCCGGTCACATGATGTACGTCCACGAGCCGTCGCGACTCCGGCAGAGCCGGGACCTCGCCGAATTCGTGGTGAGGAGCTCGGGCCGCGCCACGTAGACTCGTGACCACGATGAATGACGCGCAACCTCGACCATCCGAGACCGAGAGTCCTGACGGCGCCACGCCCGCCGCAGGCGCCGAGAGCGGCCACAACGCCCCCGTGCTGACCCGGCAGATCCCGCCGCCGATCGAGATGGTCACCCTGCTCGGTCCGCGCGACGAGCTGCTGCGCACCATGGAGCGGCAGTTCCCGCTCGTCGACACCCACGTTCGCGGCAACGAGATGACCTTCGCCGGACCCGCGGGCGAGCTGGAGATCATCGACTCGCTGCTGGACGAGCTGCTCGTCATCGTCGAGACGGGGCAGCCGCTCAACCGCGACGCCGTCGAGCGCTCGATCTCGATGCTGCGCAGCCAGACCCTCGAGCGCCCCGCCGACGTGCTGACGATGAACATCGTCAGCAGCCGCGGGCGCACCATCCGGCCCAAGACGCTCAACCAGAAGCGCTACGTCGACGCCATCGACCAGCACACGATCGTCTTCGGCATCGGACCCGCCGGCACCGGCAAGACCTACCTGGCGATGGCCAAGGCCGTCGCCGCGCTGCAGGCCAAGCAGGTCAACCGGATCATCCTGACGCGTCCGGCCGTGGAGGCGGGCGAGCGCCTGGGCTTCCTGCCCGGCACGCTCAACGACAAGATCGACCCCTACCTGAGGCCGCTCTACGACGCCCTGCACGACATGGTCTCGCCCGAGACGATCCCCAAGCTGATGGCGTCCGGCACGATCGAGGTCGCGCCCCTGGCCTACATGCGCGGCCGGTCGCTCAACGACGCCTTCATCATCCTCGACGAGGCCCAGAACACCTCGAGCGAGCAGATGAAGATGTTCCTGACCCGCCTCGGCTTCGGCTCCAAGATGGTCGTGACCGGTGACATCACCCAGGTCGACCTCCCCGGCGGCACGCGGTCGGGCCTGAAGATCGTGCGCGACATCCTCGGCGACGTCGAGGACATCCACTTCGCGGAGCTGACCTCGCACGACGTCGTCCGCCACCGGCTGGTCAGCGCGATCGTCGACGCCTACGAACGTGACGACCACCGAGCCCAGAAGCGCGCCGTGCACGCGGCCCAGGACGTGACCGGCGCCGGCCGGGGCCGCCCGACCAGGCCGGCCACACGGCATACGCCGTCGGTGGACTCGCCTGTGGCACAGGAGGACCCGGCATGAGCATCGACGTCCTCAACGAGACCGACGCCGACGTCGACGAGCTCGAGCTGCTCGCCTGCGCCCAGTACGTCATGGAGCAGATGCGGGTGCACCCGCAGGCGGACCTCTGCATCAAGCTCGTCGACGAGGACGCGATGGAGGTGCTCCACGTGCAGTGGATGGACCTGCCCGGGCCCACCGACGTCATGAGCTTCCCGATGGACGAGCTGCGGCCCGGCCGTGAGGGTCAGGAGCCCGAGGAGGGCACCCTCGGGGACATCGTGCTCTGCCCCTCCGTCGCGGCGAAGCAGGCGGTCGAGGCCGGCCACGCCCCGATCGAGGAGATGCTGCTGCTCACGACGCACGGCATCCTGCACCTGCTCGGCTACGACCACGCCGAGCCCGACGAGGAACGCGAGATGTTCGAGCTGCAACGCCAGCTGCTGCTCACGTTCCTCGCCACGCGCAACCGACCCAGCGCCTGAGCGCGGACGAGAGACCGAGATGTTCCCGCAGTTCGCCCTCCCGGCGCTCGTCAGCATCGTCGTGGCGTTCCTGCTCTCGGCCGCCGAGGCCGCGATCTTCCGCATGTCGCGCGTGCGAGCGCAGGAGCTCTTCGAGGAGGGACGCTCCGGCGCCAAGTCCCTCATGACGGTGGTCGGTGACTCGCCGGCCTACCTCTCCGTCATCGCGTTCCTGCGCGTCGTGGCCGAGGCCACGGCGGCCGTGCTCGTCACCCTCGCCGTCGCCGGCCGGGTCGAATCGACGTGGAGCCGCGCCCTCATCAGCATCGCCATCATGGCCGTCGTGTCGTTCGTCGTCGTCGGCGTCTCGCCACGAACGCTGGGGCGGCAGAACTACGACACGGTCGCGCTGTGGAGCGCCCCGTTCGCGGTCGGTCTGCGGCGCGTGCTCGGACCGGTGGCCAAGCTGCTCGTCGTGCTCGGCAACGCGGTGACCCCGGGCAAGGGCTACACCGACGGGCCCTTCCAGACCGAGTCCGAGCTGCGCGACCTCGTCGACATGGCCGGCGACTCCGACGTCATCGAGGCCGACGAGCGGGAGATGATCCACTCCGTCTTCGAGCTCGGTGACACCCTGGCCCGTGCCGTCATGGTGCCGCGCACCGACATGGTCGTGCTCGACGCCGACAAGACGCTGCGCAGCGCGATGTCGCTCTTCCTGCGCTCCGGCTTCTCCCGCATCCCGGTCGTCGGCGAGGACAGTGACGACGTCCGCGGCCTGCTCTACTTCAAGGACGTCGCGCGCCGACTCAACGCCGCGCCGGAGGACGGGCGCCACCTCGCCACCGAGGTGATGCGGCCCATGCACTTCGTGCCGGAGAGCAAGCCGGTCGACGACCTGCTGCGCGAGATGCAGCGCGACCAGAACCACTTCGCGATCGTCGTCGACGAGTACGGCGGCACGGCCGGCCTCATCACCATCGAGGACATCATCGAGGAGATCGTCGGCGAGATCGCCGACGAGCACGACCGTGAGGCACCGGGCGTCGAGCAGCTCGAGGACGGCACCCTCCGCGTCCCGGCCTCGATGGACATCGACGACCTCGCCGAGCTCTTCGACGTCACCATCGACGAGGAGGACGTCGACACCGTCGGTGGTCTGCTCACCAAGGTCATCGGGCGCGTTCCCATCGTGGGCTCTTCCGGTACGGTCGCTGGTCTGGAGCTGACGGCCGAACGCATGGCCGGACGCCGCCACCGCGTGGCGTCGGTCATCGTGCACCGCGCACCGGTGCCGGAGGACGACGCCGCGCACACCGAGACGGAGGACGCCCATGGCCACTCAGGACGCTGACCCCACGCAGGGCGACGGCATGGCCCCCGGTGGGCGACCCGACGACTACCGGGCGGGTTTCGCGTGCCTCGTGGGCCGGCCCAACGCCGGCAAGTCGACCTTGACGAACGCGCTCGTCGGCCAGAAGGTCGCGATCACGAGCTCGAAGCCGCAGACGACGCGACACACCATCCGAGGGGTCGCCACGACGCCCACGGCGCAGGTGATCCTCGTCGACACCCCGGGCCTGCACAAGCCGCGGACGCTGCTCGGGCAGCGGCTCAACGACCTCGTGCGCGAGACGCTGCTCGAGGTCGACGTCATCGGCTTCTGCCTGCCGGCCGACCAGCGCATCGGGCCGGGCGACACGTTCATCGCCAACGAGCTGACCGAGCTGCGCTCCGTGCGCCGTCGGCCGGTCGTGGCCATCGCCACCAAGGCCGACGCCGTCGACCGTGAGCGGCTCGCCGAGCACCTCATGGCCATCGACCAGCTGGGGGAGTGGGACGCGATCATCCCGTGCTCGGCCGTGTCGGGCAGCCAGGTGGAGGAGGTCCGCGACGTCCTCGCCTCCTTCCTGCCGCGGTCGCCGCAGCTCTACCCCGACGGAGTGCTCACCGACGAGCCCGAGATGATCATGATCGCGGAGCTCGTCCGCGAGGCCGCCCTCGAGGGCGTGCGCGACGAGCTGCCACACTCGCTGGCCGTCGTCGTCGAGGAGATGGTGCCGCGCGAAGGGCGACCCGAGGACAAGCCGTTGCTCGACGTGCGCGTCAACGTCTTCGTCGAGCGTCCCAGCCAGAAGGCGATCGTCATCGGGCGCGGCGGGTCCCGGCTGCGCGAGGTCGGCACCAACGCCCGCAAGGCCATCGAGGCGCTGCTCGGCCAGAAGATCTACCTCGACCTGCACGTCAAGGTGGCCAAGGACTGGCAGCGCGACCCCAAG
Organism: Terrabacter ginsenosidimutans; assembly: GCF_039539425.1. Taxonomy (NCBI): domain Bacteria; kingdom Bacillati; phylum Actinomycetota; class Actinomycetes; order Micrococcales; family Intrasporangiaceae; genus Terrabacter; species Terrabacter ginsenosidimutans. The sequence continues at coordinate 624,790 of NZ_BAABDC010000002.1, forward strand.
CAGCTCCAGCGCCTCGGCTTCTAGGCCGCCGCGTGTGGCGTCATGTGCAGGTGCCCGTCGGATCGACCGGTGCGGTCGTCGGCAAACCGACCGCACCGGCCGCACCGGCCGCGCCGCTCAGAGGCGCAGGCTCCAGACCTCACCGCCGAGAGTCACGACGTATGCGGTGCGCCCGATGATCTGGAACGACACGGGTCGGTCCAGCCCGGACGCGATGGACGTCATCGAGCCGCCAGCGGCGAATCGGAACAGCGCCCCACTGTCGGGTTCGGCGGGTGACCCCTCGGGGTGACCCGGCACGAAGTATCCCTGGCTCAGGACGTAGAGCGTGGACGCAGGCCCGAACTTCACGTCCACCGCGAGTCGCGCACCGGACGCCACGTCGGTGGCGGGTGTGAAGCTCGCCCCGAACGTCACGACGCGGCCGTTCTCCGGCAGGTGAGGCACCGGCCCTGCGAGCGTGAGGTAGACCTGTCCACCTCGTGACGTCATACCGGTCGGCACGACGTCCTCGTAGGTCTGGACCTGGGTGATGTCTCCACCGAGCGTCACCCGAAGGACGCGGTTGTGGTGACCGTCGGTGACGAGGAACGCGCCGCGGTAGGGCAGCATCGCGAACTGCACCCCTGTCGGGATGAAGAACGTTGTCGTCGGTGGGTGCTGGCGGGACCACGTCCCGAGGTCAGCGATGACGGTGAAGGTGCTCGGGCCGTCGATGCGGTAGACGCCGTCTACCGCGCTTCCGCCGAACTCCGGGCCCACCAGGGTGACCAGTGCGTAGGCGGTGCCGCCGAGGAACGCGACGTCCATGACGCCGCCCACAGGGATGATCTTCGGCGGCAGGCCACTCGCAAAGGTGGTCCGCGCGCCCGTTGCCGGGTCGATCCGGCTGATGCGCCCGATGGCGCCCTCAGGGACGTAGAGCGCACCGTCCGGGCCGACGGTACTCCCGATGGGGTCCTGCAGTCCGGCGGTCAGCAGCTGCGGGACAGTGGTGACTGCTCGCGCCACATGGGGCACTGCCCAGGTCGCCGCGGGCGCGGAAGTCACCGCGAGGGCCGCCACCAGGGCGGCTATCCATGAGATGAGTCTCTTATGGTCCTTCCTCCTCAGTGCCCCGGCGATTCCGGGGCCATCGTCAAGCGTCCCGCCGCACCCCACCCCGATCCCATGAACGCGAAAACGCATGGAACACAATCGGTGAAAGCGTGCACAGGTCCTGGGACAGTTCGGACGAATGCCCCGCTCATCTCGCGATGCAGTCGCCAGCGGTCACCATGCGGACCGTCGCGTGGATGGTCTAGCCTGCCGCCGTGAGCAGCCCGATCCAGCGCCGCGTCGGCCAGGTCTTCATCCCCGTCCGTGACATGGCAGCGGCGATCCGCTGGTATGCCGACCTGCTCGGTCTCGAGCCGGGCGTGGCCTCCCACGAGGACACCATCTACGACATCCCCACCGAGGGGGAGACCCGGCTCGCGCTCGACGCGAACCGTCGGGAGTTCGACGCGTCGGGGCCGCCTCGGTTCTTCCTCTGGACCGACGACATGGCAGCCACCGTCGCCCACCTGCGAGGTCTCGGCGTCACGATCACCTCGGCGGTCGAGGACATCGGCAGCGTGTTCTTCGTCCAGTTAGAGGACCCGGACGGCAACGCGCTGATGGTCTGCCAGCGCACCTGACGCGGACGCCGTCCGGTCCTACACTCCAAACCAGGAGGCGGACATGTCGGAGACAGCGCACGACCACGAGCTCGAGGTCCTCGAGGAGGACCAGACGGTGCCCCCGCGGCCCGAGGAGCTGATCGCCGACGCCCGCGAGGACGATCAGGGGGAGTCGGTTCCGTCGCCGTCCGACGCGCCCGACCCTGCTCCGACCACGTGACCGACCCGCCGGGCACCCGCGGCACCATCGCGGGCATCGGGCCGGCCGGCATACCGCTCCCATGACCGGGAGGGGTCTCAGGATGCGGGCAGCGGTCCCGAGGGGTGGACGGGACCGGATCGACCGGCATACGGTGAAGTCGTGCCAGCGGTGAGCCTCCTTCTTCTCTGCCGCGACGAGGCCTGATCCCGGCCCTCCTCGTCGCGGAGTTTCCCGTGTCCGGCCGGACACCGAGAGAGACGCAGACGAAGAGAGTGCAGCGATGATCCACCCCCAGCAGACGTCGGGAATGCCGTTCCAGAAGTACGTCCCGTTCCACGAGCAGATCCCGTTCGAGCTGCCCGACCGCACGTGGCCGACGAAGCGCATCGAGCAGGCCCCGCGTTGGTGCGCCGTCGACCTGCGCGACGGCAACCAGGCGCTCATCGACCCGATGAACTCCGAGCGCAAGCTGCGGATGTTCCAGCTGCTCGTGAAGATGGGCTACAAGGAGATCGAGGTCGGGTTCCCGTCTGCGAGCCAGACCGACTACGACTTCTGCCGCGAGCTCATCGAGGGGGGCCACATCCCCGACGACGTGACGATCCAGGTGCTGACGCAGTGCCGTGACCACCTCATCGAGCGCACCTACGACGCGATCCGCGGCTCGAAGCAGGCCATCGTGCACTTCTACAACTCGACGTCGGCGCTGCAGCGCAAGGTCGTCTTCGGCCTCGACCAGGACGGCATCATCGACATCGCCGTCCAGGCGGCGCGACTGTGCAGGAAGCTCGAGGAGACGATCCCCGACACGACGATCTACTACGAGTACTCGCCCGAGTCCTACACCGGTACCGAGCTCGACTTCGCCATGCGGATCTGCAACGCCGTCGTCGACGTCATCGACCCGACGCCCGACCACAAGATCATCGTCAACCTCCCGGCCACGGTCGAGATGGCGACGCCCAACGTCTACGCCGACTCGATCGAGTGGATGATCCGCCACCTCGAGCGCCGTGAGTCCATCGTCGTCAGCCTGCACCCGCACAACGACCGCGGCACCGGGGTAGCCGCGGCCGAGCTCGGCTACCTCGCCGGCGCCGACCGCATCGAGGGGTGCCTCTTCGGCAACGGGGAGCGCACCGGCAACGTCTGCCTCGTCACGCTGGGGATGAACCTCTTCAGTCAGGGCATCGACCCGCAGATCGACTTCAGCGACATCGACGAGGTACGCCGCACCGTCGAGTACTGCAACCAGCTGCCTGTGGGTGAGCGCCACCCCTACGGCGGCGACCTGGTCTTCACCGCCTTCTCCGGCTCGCACCAGGACGCCATCAAGAAGGGCTTCGAGGCGATGGCGTCGGAGGCCAAGGAGAAGGGCACGAGCATCGACGACCTCGTCTGGGGCGTGCCCTACCTGCCCATCGACCCGCACGACCTCGGCCGGTCCTACGAGGCGGTCGTACGCGTCAACAGCCAGTCCGGCAAGGGTGGCGTCGCCTACATCATGAAGACCGAGCACCAGATGGACCTGCCGCGCCGGCTGCAGATCGAGTTCTCCGGTGTCGTCCAGCGCGGTGTCGACCAGGACGGCGGCGAGGTCGCTCCGGCCGAGCTGTGGTCGCGGTTCCAGGACGAGTACCTCCCGGACCCGACTCGTGCGTGGGGCCGGTTCGAGCTCGTCAACGTCGTCACCGACTCGACCGTCGACGGAGCGAGCACCATCGAGGCGACGGTGCGCGACGGTGAGGAGTCGCTGACCCTCACCGGCACCGGCAACGGTCCCATCGCGGCGTTCGTGGACGCCCTCTCGACCGTCAAGGGCACCCCGGACGTCCGCGTGCTGGACTACGCCGAGCACGCCCTGTCCGCCGGTGGCGACGCGCGCGCCGCGGCATACGTCGAGTGCGCCGTGGGCGACCGGGTCCTCTGGGGTGTCGGTGTCGACCCGTCGATCGTCACGGCGTCGATCAAGGCCATCGTCTCCGCCGTCAACCGAGCCGAGCGCGACAGCATCCCGAAGGCCTGAACGGACGTCTGATCTGACGCCCACCACGGTGGGGTAGCGTCTGGCGCCATGGAGTCCCCGGTCGGTCGAGTGCTACTTCGACTGGCCGGGGTCTCGCTCTTCGCAGTCGCCGTCGTCGGCCTGGTCGCGCCCCGACCGGTCAACCTCGGCTACCGCTGGCAGGTGGTCGTGCCCGTCGCGGTCGGCCTCGTCCTGGTCGCTGCGGCAGTGCGCCTGCCGCGATGGTCCAAGAACCGCTGGCTGCCGGTCGTGGTGTCGGTCGTGGGCGGGGTCGTGGCCACCCTCGTCGGACTCATGCAGCGCTACCACTACGGCTGGGACGCGCGCGTCGTCATGGACATGGCCCGCGCGCTGCAAGCGGGCAGACCGCTGGGGGCGGCCGACTACGACTACCTGTCGCTCTATCCCAACAACCTTCCGCTGCTCGCCATCGACCGCATGGGCGCCGCTGTCGCACAGGCGTTCTCGCTGGCCCCTGACGCGGTCCTCATCCCGCTCAACGGCATCTGCGTCGCCGTGACGGTGTATGCCGTCCACCTCCTCGTCGTCCGCGTCGCGGGTCGTGGCCCCGCCGTCGTGGCGCAGCTCCTGACCCTCGTTCTCGTCGGGACGAGTCCCTGGCTGGCCGTGCCCTACACCGACTTCTATGCGATGCCCTTCGTCGTCGGGGGAGTGGCGCTCGCGGTCAGGGCGATGACTCCCCGGGCCCGCACCGGCCGCGTCGTCCTCTGGGTGCTGGCGGTCGTGTCGGTGTCGGTGGCGTACGCCATCAAGACGACACCGGTCGTCATCGCCATCGCGGCCGTGCTGACGGCCGTTGTCGCGATCTTCGACCATGACCTCGCCCCCGAGCGGCGCGCCGGTGTGATCGCAGCCTGCGCCGCCTCCGCCCTCGCCTTCGTCGCCCTCGGGACAGGGCTGTCGGCCGCCGCGACGTCGGTCGCCGGCGTCGACCCCGCCCGCATCGACACGTCGGTCTCGCCGCCGCTGCTGTGGTGGGTGGCGCTGGGCGCCGACGAGCAGCACGGGGCCGACGGGGTGGTCAACTACGGTGCCTACTCGCGCGAGATGGTCGATGCCGTCACCGGCCGCACCCCGGACGAGATGCGCGCCTACGCGGCCGACGTCCTCGGGGACCGCTGGGCGCAGCGCGGTCTCGGGGGGACCCTTGCGTTCTACGGCAACAAGGCCGCGTGGAACTGGGGGGACGGGATGTTCTGGGCCTGGGGCGAGGGGCCGGACTCGCTGCCAGGCACCCTCGCGCCTGCGACGGGGGTCACGGGGATCGTCCATGACCTCAACGGTTTCCATGGCTCGGCCTACCAGCTGCGCGCCGACCTGACGCAGGCGGTGTGGCTGGCCGTGCTCCTCGTGGCGGGCCTCGGGCTGCTGCGCACGCCCTATCGTCGTGAGACGCTGCTCGTCGCGGCCTCGGTGCTCGGCATCGCGGCCTTCACCCTGGTGCTGCAGGGCCGCTCCCGCTACCTGTTCGCCTTCGTCCCGCTCGTCGTCGTCCTGGCGGCGATGGTCCACGCCTCACTGCCCCGGCTGGGCCGTCGCGCGACCTGACAGCCGCGGTGGCGCCGGCGCCGCCGGGCGCAGGTCAGTCGATGGAGTCGGACAGCACCGCGTCGACAGACGCCAGGGCCTCCTGGTCACCGTCGCGGATGATCTCCCCCTCGGTCGGGCGGTTCCACAGCCAGCAGTCGATGTCGGCGGCGGACCCGCTGATCTCGGCGGTCGCCGCGGGGTCCGGGCCGTCGCTGACGAGGAAGCGCTGGACGTCGATCTCCCGGCCGTTCCAGGTGCCGGTGATGCGCACCGGGGTCACTGTCCAGGAGTGCATGGCGTCGACGGTCGCGATGGTGACGGGCGCCGAGACCGGGACGTGCGTCAGGTCCGGGTCGGGCTCGTGGCCGCGCATGATCCGGAGCGCCTCGTCGATGCCGTCGGCGGCGAGCCGACAGTCGAGGGGCGTGCGCTCACCGGTCGTGAGCTCGGCGTCGAGGCGGTGGATCAGCGCCTCGTGGGCCTGGCGACGCCGGATGTAGCCGGCCGTCTTGTCGTCGGACCACATCCACAGCGGTGTCTCCGGGGGAAGCTCGCCCAGCACGCGGTGGAGCCGCTCGCTCGAGCGGTCGAAGAAGGCGAGCAGGCCGTCGCGGTCCGACGGTCGCTCGTCCCGCTCGGCGTCCATCGCTTCCAGCTCGTCCGGGTCGGTGAGCCGCCGCTCTGCGATCTCGCCCCAGAACCACTGCACCCCGGCGAGGTGCCACAGCAGGTCGTCGGCGTCCCAGTCGGGGCAGGACGGCACCCGAGCGTCTACGGGCGCGTTCGCGAGCACCGTGCGGAAGCGCGCCGAGTCGGCCGCGAGGTGGTCGAGGAAGGGCAGGGGGCCACCTGAGCGGCTGGACGGCATACGGAACTCTCCTGTCAGCGGACGCCGGCTACACGGAACTGCACGGAGATGCGCGGACCCATCGGCTCGGACGTCTTGGGAACCGCATGGTCCCACGTCCGCTGGCACGAACCGCCCATCACGACGAGGTCACCATGACCGAGCGGATAGCGCAAGCTCTTTGTGGTCGACCCGGGGATGGGTCCGCCGTCGCGGGGGCGCAACGCCAGCGTGCGCGGTGACCCGAGCGAGAGGATCGCGATCATCGTGTCGCTGTCGCGCGACCGTCCGACGCGGTCGCCGTGCCACGCGACGCTGTCACGCCCGTCGCGGTAGAGGCAGAGCCCCGCCGTGACGAACGGCTCGCCGAGCTCGCGGGCGTAGTGGCGGCTCAGCGCCTCACGCGCCTCGACGAGCATCGGATGGGGGAGGGCCTCCCCGGCGGCGTAGAACTTCGTGAGCCGCGGGACGTCGACGACGGAGTCGTACATCTGGCGGCGCTCGGCGTGCCACGGCACGTCGCGCAGCAGGGCCGTGAAGAGCTCGTCGCCGGCCGCGAGCCAGCCCGGCCGGACGTCGACCCACGCGCCGTGAGCCAGCTGGTGGCGGGTCTTGCCCGTGCCGACGTCGCGCAGCGTCATCGCGTCGGTCAGGTCGAGGAGCGAACCCTGGAGAGAGAGGTCCATGTGCCCACGATAGCCCATGGAGTCGAACGGGTGTTCGAGTCCGTGGGGCGGAGTTTCCGGCGTCGGCGTGCGCCCGGCGCGTGCGGTGCGGCGCGCGCTCCGCGGAGGGGGAGAATGGGACCCATGCCCCTCTACCGTGACGAGGCGATCGTCCTGCGAACCCACAAGCTGGGCGAGGCCGACCGCATCATCACGATGCTGACGCGCACGCGGGGTCGGGTCCGCGCCGTCGCCAAGGGGGTGCGGCGCACCAAGTCCCGGTTCGGCTCGCGCCTCGAGCCGGGGATGATCATCGACGTCCAGTGCTACGAGGGTCGCAACCTCGACACGGTGACCCAGGTCGAGACGCTCGCGCCCTACGGCGACGCCATCGCCCGCGACTACACCGCCTACACCTGCGCGACCTCGATGCTCGAGACGGCGCTGCAGCTGACGGAGGAGCACGAGCCGCAGACGCAGCAGTACCTCCTGCTCGGCGGCGCGCTGCGCTCCCTCGCGGAACACGCCCATGACCCGGGGCTCGTCCTCGACGCCTACCTGCTGCGGTCGCTTGCGATCGCCGGCTGGGCGCCCAGCTTCGTCGACTGCGCGAGGTGCGGGGCCCCCGGGCCCCATCGGGCGTTCAACGTCCAGGCCGGTGGCGCGGTGTGTTCCGGCTGCCGTCCGCCCGGCTCGAGCGCGCCTGCGCCCGAGACGTTCGAGCTGCTCGCGTCCCTGCTCACCGGTGACTGGGACGTCGCCGACGCGAGCGACGTCCGGCACCGGCGCCAGGGCAACGGCCTCGTCTCCGCCTTCCTCCAGTGGCACATCGAGCGAGGGCTGCGGTCGCTGCGTCTCGTCGATCGTGCTTGATCCGACCCAACCAGCCTGAGCCGTAAGCGAACCCGATCCCGACCGACCGGAGACCCATGTACGCCAAGCCCTTCCCGCACCCGTCCGGTGCGACGCCGCCCGTGATCCCGGCCGACCTGCTGCCGAAGCACGTCGCGATCGTCATGGACGGCAACGGTCGTTGGGCCAACGCGCGTGGGCTGCCGCGTACCAAGGGCCACGAGGCGGGCGAGGCTTCCCTGCTCGACGTCGTCGCGGGTGCCATCGACGTCGGGGTGACGCACCTGTCGGCCTACGCGTTCTCCACGGAGAACTGGCGACGGTCGCCCGACGAGGTCCGCTTCCTCATGGGCTTCAACCGCGACGTCATCCGCCGGCGCCGGGACCAGCTGCACGAGTGGGGTGTGCGCATGCGCTGGGTCGGCCGCGCGCCCCGCCTGTGGCGGTCGGTCATCAAGGAGCTGGAGATCGCGCAGGAGCTGACCCAGCACAACACGGGCCTGACTCTCTACTTCTGCGTCAACTACGGCGGTCGTGCCGAGATCGCCGACGCGGTGCAGCGAATCGCCCACGACGTCAAGGACGGTCGGCTGCGCCCGGGGTCAGTCGACGAGAAGACGATCAAGCGCTACCTCGATGAGCCGACGATGCCAGACGTCGACCTCTTCGTGCGGTCCTCGGGCGAGCAGCGCACGAGCAACTTCCTGCTCTGGCAGTCCGCCTATGCGGAGATGGTCTTCCAGAACCAGCTGTGGCCCGACTACGACCGGCGTGACCTGTGGGCGGCGATCGAGGAGTACGTCGCCCGCGACCGCCGCTACGGCGGCGCGGTCGACACCCCGACCACGGGCTGACGCACCGCGGGATCAGGGCGCCCCCCGGCGCACGACCGCCGTGGACCCGGTCGAACCCGTCGGGCGTCAGCGGTCGACGACGTTGACCTCGAACTGGGTCGCGGTGGGTGGGAACCCGGTGTCGAACTTGGCGTTGACGACGGCCAGGCGGTCCCCGAAGCGCGCGACCGTGGTCGGCACCTCGAAGCCGCGGCTGGTGACCGTCTTGAGGAGCCGGCCCGAGGAGAGGTCGCCGGCGAGCTGGAACTCGGTGACCGCGTTCGAGAAGTTCTGCACGACGTAGGCGGTGCGTCCCTCCAGCAGGATCCCGTCGACGTTCGGCACGCTGACCCCGGCGATCGTCGCGCTGTCACCGGTGGTCGGGTCGACGGTGTTGAGCACCGCCGAGTTGGTGTGTGCGACGACGAGCGTCCTGCCGTCGGCGGTCGCCTGGATGCCGTTGTTGTTGAAGCCCGGGAGCACGACGGCAGCCGGGCCGTGCAGCGCAAGGGTCCGAACCTGGCCGATGACCCCCGTCGCGCTCACCGGCACGAAGTAGAGCCTGGCCGCCAACGAGTCGGTGAACCATGCCCCGTCGGACGTGACGGCGACGTCGTTGATGATCGAGTCCTCGCTCGTCAGCTGGACGACCGCCCTCGTGGCGCCGGTTGTCAGGTCGTAGGCGTAGGCCTGACCGGTGAAGCCACCGGCGACGAAGAGCAGCCGGTGTGGCACGTCGACCCGCAGCCCGAGGGCCATCCGGCCCGCAGGGGCGGTGACGAACGTCGACGCGGTGCCGGTCCGCACGTCGCCCCTGAAGATGTTGCCCGTGAACAGCTCGCCGGCGTAGAACGTCGTGCCGGTGCCGGCTGCGATGCCCTCCGCCGAACGGGCTCCCGGGAGGATGATCTGCTCCGGCTGGTGGGCCGCCTGCGCGGGTGCGACCCCGAGGGCGATCGTCAGCGCTCCGACGAGGAGAACCCATGACCGTGCACGTCTGGTGGTACCGAGCATCGTCTGGCCAGCCTTTCGGTCCTGCCGCGCGCGGTCCGTCACCGCCGGGAGCGGCCCTCAGAACAGGGTCGACCCGAGCCGGGACCGACGGCAAGATGGCAGAACAGGACCTACCGGACCGGTCCCTGCGGCGACGCGCAGTCGGCGCAGGTGCCGAAGATCTCGAGGGTGTGCGTGACCCAAGTGTAACCGTGCTCGCTCGCCACCTTGTCAGCCCACTTCTCGACCGCCGGCCCCTCGACCTCGACGGTGCGCCCGCAGGCACGGCACACGAGGTGGTGGTGATGGTGGGTCGAGCAGGCCCGATAGACGGCTTCGCCGTCGTCGGTACGCAGCACGTCGACGGTGCCGGCGTCGACCATCGACTGGAGCGTGCGGTAGACGGTGGCCAGCCCGACGGCGGCTCCCGCCTCGCGCAGCCGCGCGTGCACCGTCTGCGCGGAGGTGAAGTCGTCGGAACGTTCGAGCAGCTCGGCGACGGCGACCTGCTGGCGTGTCGGCTTGCGGGAGCTCGAAGGGGAGCTCGCAGGGGAGCCTGCGGGGGAGTTGGCGGCGCTCGTCATGGTCTCGTTCCCGTCGTCGGGGCAGGGGTGCTGTCGGCCTCTCCGGCGTGGTCGTGGCCGGGAGAGTGCGCGTCCTCGTCGTGGTGCACGCCGTGCTCGTCGTAGTGGCCCTCGTGGGCGGCGTGCAGGTGCCCGTCGTGGACGTAGTCGACGTGGTCGCCGTGGGTCACCGCGGGGTGTCCGCACTGGGCGCCGTGCTCGTGGGCGTGGGTCTCGGCGACGTCGTGGCTCCGGCTGCCGGCGCGGGCCAGGACGCCGGTGACCACTGCCGTCACGACGAAGAGCCCGACGGCCAGCAGCACGATGGTGCCGCCCGAGGGCGTGTTGAGCGGGTAGGACAGGGCGACGCCGCCCACCGACGACACGAGGCCGAAGCCGATGGCCCACCGCAGACCGCCACTGAACGAGCGCGCCACGAGCTGGCCGGCGGCGTTGGGCACGATCATGAGGGCGCTGATGAGCAGCAGGCCGACGACCCGCATCGCCACGACGACCGTCGTCGCGGTGAGGACCGCGAGCACGATGTTGAGGGGCAGCACCGGGATGCCTACCGCCCGGGCGTACTCCTCGTCGTTGGCGACGGCGAACAGACGCGGGCGCAGCGCCCACGTCGTGACGGCGATGACGAGCGCGAGCCCGGCGAAGACGTAGAGGTCACCGCGCTGGGTCGTCAGGATCGAGCCGAAGAGGTACTTCATGAGGTTGGCGGGGGTGCCGTCGGGCGACTTGCTGATGATGACGACGCCTCCGGCGATGCCGCCGTAGAAGATGACGGCGAGGGCGACGTCGCCGTTGGTGCGGCCCTTGGCCCGGAGCAGCTCGATGACGACGGCCGCGATGACCGCTGCCACGAGGGCCGTGAGCACCGGGGCGGTCCCGGAGACGAGACCGATGGCGACCCCGGCCAGGGCGACGTGCCCCATCCCGTCCCCGATGAGTGACAGCCGCCGCTGGACGAGGAAGATGCCGACCATCGGCGCGACGGTGCCGACGAGCAGCGCGGCGATGAGGGCCCGCTGCATGAAGTCCACGGAGAGCAGCTCGATCACGGTCGGCTCCTGTCGTCCCGCGTGGTGTCGAGCGGACCCTGGGCGAGCGAGGGACGAGGGCCCAGCTCGAGGTCGTGGTGGTGGCTGTCGTGGTCGTGGTGCACGGCGTCGCGTTGGGCGACGTATGCCGCCGGGGTGCCGTCGAAGCGGATGTGGCCGCCGTCGACGACGACGATCCGGGTGAGCAGCCGCTCGAGGGCGCCGAGCTCGTGGGTGACGATGAGCATGGTGACGTCGCGCTCGACGAGGCGCTCGAGGACGTCGGCGAGCACGTGCTGGCTCGCGGCGTCGACGCCCGCGGTGGGCTCGTCCATGATGAGCACGTCGGGCTGGCCCGCGAGGGCGCGCGCGATGAGGACGCGTCGCTGCTGGCCGCCGGAGAGGGTGCTCACCTCGGTGGCTGCCCGGTCGGCGAGCCCGACGACCTCGAGGGAGCGCGCGACGATCTGCCGGTCGGTGGCCCGCAGCCGCCCGAGCCAGTTGATGCGGGGGAGTCGCCCGGTCGCGACGATCTCCTCGGCCGTCGCCCGGACCGAGGCCGACAGGGTGTGGCGCTGGGGGACGTAGCCGAGGCGTGCGCGCTCGTGCAGGTCCTGGCTCGGCACGCCGAAGAGCGTCACGCTGCCTGCGACCTGCTCGTTGAGCCCGAGGATGCCCTTCATCAGGGTCGACTTGCCGGAGCCGTTCGGACCGACGACGGCCACGATCTCGCCCCGGTGGATGGTCAGGGTCGCGTCGGTGAGGACGGCGCGCTCGCCGTAGCCGAAGGCCGCACGGTGCAGGTCGATGACGACCTCGTCAGAGGAGGGTGGTGCGCCTGCGGTGCGTGAGACGTCGGTGGTCACGAGCAGCCCAGTCCCTTCTGGAGCGCGGAGAGGTTGCTGCGCATGACCTCAAAGTAGTCCGTGCCGGCGGAGGCGCTCGTGATCCCCTCGACCGGGTCCAGCGTCGCGACCGTCGCTCCCGTCGAGCCGGCGACCGTCTCGGCGAGGTGCGGCTCGACGAGGGTCTCCTGGAAGATCGTCGTGATGCCTTCCTTTCGCACGAGGTCGGAGATCTGCTGGAGTCCCGCGGCGCTCGGCTCGGCGTCGGGGGAGATGCCGGTGATGCCGTGCTGCTCGAGGCCGTAGCGCTGCGCGAGGTAGCCGAAGGCCGCGTGGCTCGTGACCAGGACCTTCGAGCGGCACGATGCGAGGCCGGTCCTCAGCTCGCCGTCGAGCGTCGTGAGCCTCGCGACGAAGGCTGCGGTGTTCTTCTCGTATGCCGCGGCGTGGGCCGGGTCGTCCGCGGCCAGTCTGGCGCCGATGACCTTGGCGACGGCCGCGTAGCGCTGGGGGTCGAGCCAGAAGTGGGGGTCGGCGCTGCCGTGGTCGTGGGCCTCGTGCTCGGCCGTGCTCTCGTCCGCGTGCCCCTCCTCCTCGGCCGCCGTCAGGGTCAGCTGCGCGGCATCTGCGACGTCGAGCACGGAGGCCGGCTGGACCTCGGCCATGGCGTCGTCGACGGCCGGCTGGAAGCCGTCGGCGTAGACGACGAGCTTCGCCCTGGTCATGCCGGCGATGTCCTGGGGGGCCAGCTCGAGGTCATGGGGCTCGGCGCCGGGCTTGGTGAGGACGGTGACCGGGAGCGCCCCGCCCGTGATCTGCTGCGTCGCGAACTGGAGGGGGTAGAACGAGGTGATGACCGAGCCCTCGGCAGAGGAGAGGGTCGAGCCGCTGCCGCACGCAGCGGTCGCCAGGGCCAGCGCCGTCGCGGTGACGAGGGCAGTGACGGCTCGGCGGGAGGGGGCGGCTGGCATGCCGCCATCCTCTCGCTAAATGAGAATGATTGTCAAAACCGTTCTCGACCAGCGCGCGAGGACGCTCAGCCGCCGGGGACGATCCGCACCACGGCGACGGCCACGGCGAGCACGAGCACCGCCGTCCGCATGAGGCGCTCCGGCATCGTGAGGCGCTGCCACGTCAGGAACAGCATCCATCCGACGAAGGCGGCGACGACCAGGAAGGCGATGCCGCCCCACGGGCGTGGAGCGAAGACGCCGACGGCGAGCAGGACGACGAGGACGCCGAGCGCCGCGGGCCGCGGCACGGCGTTGAGCCGCTCCACCCACGGGACGGAGGCGTGCTCGAGACGGGAACGGAAGCTCAGGGCCACGCCACGAGCCTAGGGGACGCGACGGCATACCCCGGACGCGTCGCAGAGCACCGGCCCCGGCCCGATAACCTGTCCCGCATGGCCAAGCAGACATCCATCGTGGACACCGTCGTCAGCCTCTGCAAGCGCAGGGGCTTCGTCTTCCCGAGCGGTGACATCTACGGAGGCACCAGGTCTGCGTGGGACTACGGCCCTCTCGGCGTGGAGCTCAAGGAGAACGTCCGCCGGCAGTGGTGGAAGGCCATGGTCACGAGCCGCGACGACGTCGTGGGCCTCGACTCCTCGATCATCCTCCCGCGCGAGACGTGGGTCGCCTCGGGCCACGTCGGCACCTTCAGCGACCCCCTCGTCGAGTGCCTCAGCTGCCACCGCCGTCGCCGCCAGGACCACCTCCAGGAGGCGCTCGCGGAGAAGAAGGGCATCGAGGACCCCGACTCGATCCCGATGTCCGACATCGTCTGTCCCGACTGCGGCACCAAGGGTCAGTGGACCGAGCCGCGCGAGTTCAACATGATGCTCAAGACCTTCCTCGGCGTCATCGAGGACGAGTCGGGCCTGCACTACCTGCGCCCCGAGACGGCCCAGGGCATCTTCGTCAACTTCAACAACGTCATGCAGGCCTCGCGCAAGAAGCCGCCGTTCGGCATCGCCCAGACCGGCAAGAGCTTCCGCAACGAGATCACGCCCGGCAACTTCATCTTCCGCACGCGCGAGTTCGAGCAGATGGAGATGGAGTTCTTCGTCAAGCCCGGCGAGGACGAGGAGTGGCTCCAGTACTGGCTCGAGGAGCGCACCCGCTGGTACGTCGACCTCGGCATCGACCCCGACAACCTGCGTCACTACGAGCACGCTCCGGAGAAGCTCTCGCACTACTCGAAGCGCACCGTCGACATCGAGTACCGCTTCAACTTCGCCGGTTCCGAGTGGGGCGAGCTTGAGGGCATCGCCAACCGCACCGACTTCGACCTGTCGACGCACTCGAAGCACTCGGGCACCGACCTGCACTACTTCGACCAGCAGAGCGGTGAGAAGTACACCCCCTACGTCATCGAGCCGGCGGCCGGACTGTCGCGGTCGCTCATGACGTTCCTCGTCGACGCCTACCACGAGGACGAGGCGCCCAACACCAAGGGCGGCGTCGACAAGCGCGTCGTGCTGCGCCTGGACCCGCGTCTCGCGCCGGTCAAGGCCGCGGTGCTGCCGCTCTCGCGAAACGCCGACCTGTCGCCCAAGGCCCGCGACCTCGCCGCGCAGCTGCGTCGTCACTGGAACATCGACTTCGACGACGCGGGCGCGATCGGCAAGCGCTACCGCCGCCACGACGAGATCGGCACGCCGTTCTGCATCACCGTCGACTTCGACACGCTCGAGGACCACGCCGTGACGATCCGCGAGCGCGACAGCATGGCGCAGGAGCGCATCGCTCTCGACCAGGTCGAGGGCTACCTCGCCCAGCGCCTCGTCGGCTGCTGAGTCGGCCACCCGCACCACCGACGTATGCCGTCCGCCCACCTCGGGCGGGCGGCATACGTGCATCCGGGTGGGCCCTAGGGAGGCCAGGGCGTCGGAACTTGCTCCGGAAAGCGGAGCAACTTCCGATAGGCCCGCTCCGGAACAGATCCCCCGGGGACTCGGATCTTGCTCCGGAAAGCGGAGCAACTTCCGATAGGCCCGCTCCGGAACAGATCCCCCGGGGACTCGGAACTTGCTCCGGAAAGCGGAGCAGGGCCCGAGCGCGTCAGCCCGGTTCGGGCCCGGTCGCGACGGGCCGCGCAGGGTCGCGGATCCACTCGCTCCACGACCCGGGGTAGAGCACCGTGTCGACTCCGAGCTCGGCCAGCGCGAGCATCTCGTGGGCTGCGGTGACGCCCGAGCCGCAGTAGACACCGACCTGCCCGTTTCCGAGGTCGAGGCCGTCGGTGACTCGCGCCCAGTGCTCGGCGAGGTCGCGCCGGAACGTGCCGTCGCCCGTGACCCAGGCCGAGGTCGGGCTGTTGACCGCGCCCGGCACGTGACCGGCCACGGGGTCGATGGGCTCGGTCTCACCGGCGTAGCGCTCGGGCGCCCGTGCGTCGAGGAGCAGACCGTCGCGCGCCAGTGCCGCGGCACCGTCGGCGTCGAGCGTCGGCAGCCGCCCCGGGCGCACGTCGACGTCGCCGTGACGGTCCGCGGGCTCCTCGGTCGAGACCGGCAGCCCGGCGGCCAGCCACGCGGCATAACCGCCGTCGAGGACACGCACGTCGAGCACGCCCACCCAGCGCAGCACCCACCAGGCCCGCGCGGCGGCATACGACTCCTTGCCGTCGTAGACGACGACGCGGGTGTCCTCGGTGATCCCGGCCCGGCGCAGCAGCGCCTGGACGACGGAGGGGGTGGGCAGCGGATGGCGCCCGCCGTCCCCCGCAGGAGCGGCCAGCTCGGTGTCCAGGTCGACGAAGAAGGCGCCGGGCACGTGGCCGGCGTCGTAGTCCTCCCGACCCGCGCCGGTGTTCGCCGTGGTCAGGGCCCAACGGACGTCGAGGACGACGACGTCCTCGATCTCGTGGGCGAGCTCGTCGGCGCGAATGAGGTGGGTCACGCGGCCATCGTGGCATCCTCGCGGTGTGCGTGCTCACCTGGTCCTCGTGCACGGGTCGCGGCTGTCGAGCACCCAGTGGGCGCCCCAGCTGCCGCTCCTGCGCGACCACGTCGACCTCACGCTCGTCGACCTGCCGGGCCACGGCGCCCGCGCAGCAGAGGAGTTCACTCTCGGGCGCTGCGTCGAGGTCATCGACGAGGCCGTCCGCGCCGTGCCCCAGGGTGTCCCCGTCGTGCTCGTCGGGCACTCGCTCGGCGGCTACGCCGCGATGGCGTATGCCGCGTCGCGTCCCGACACGCTCGCCGGCCTCGTCCTCGCCGGCGCGAGCGCGACGCCGACGGGACCGGGCGCCGCCGTGTATCGCGGTGTCGCGGCCCTCACCGACCGGCTCGGACCGGCCCGCATGACGCGCTTCAACGACCGGGTGCTGCACCGCCTCTACCCGGCCGAGCGCATCGACCCGGTCATCGCAGGCGGCTACTACTTCGCGCCGACGGCGGCCGCGTGGCAGGAGGTCATGACGCACTGCCGGCCGGCGATGCTCCAGCACGTGCACTGCCCGGTCCTGCTGCTCAACGGTCAGTTCGACCAGCTGCGGATCGGGGCGCGGGCGTACCTGCGGGCCTGCCCCAGCGCCCGCGAGGAGATCATCGGGCGCGCCGGGCACTTCACCAACCTCGACCAGCCGGAGGCCTTCGCCGCTGCGCTCCTGCGCTTCGCCCGGGTCGTCGCCGATTCGGCCTCCCGCGGCTGATCGGGGACAATCGAGCACGTGACCGACGTGATGACCCCCGTGACGCAGGCCGGTGAGGCCGCCCCCGCAGCGACGGCGGGCGCCGTGCTGCCTCCGCTGCGCATCGGTCGCCACGTCATCGAGTCGCCCGTGGTCCTGGCGCCCATGGCCGGGATCACGAACCGCGCCTTCCGTCGCCTGTGCCGCGAGTACGGCAACGAGGGTCGCGCGATCGGTGGGGCGAGCGGCGCGACCAGCCTCTACGTCAGCGAGATGATCACCTCGCGCGCGCTCGTCGAGCGGACGCCCGAGTCGATGCGGCTCATCGAGCACGACCCCGACGAGAACCCGCGTTCGATCCAGCTCTACAGCGTCGACCCGGCGACGGCGCGCGCGGCCGCGCGGATGCTCGTCACGGAGGACCGGGCCGACCACATCGACCTCAACTTCGGCTGCCCCGTGCCCAAGGTCACCCGCAAGGGCGGAGGCTCGGCGCTGCCGTGGAAGAGGGACCTCTTCAAGGCCATCGTCGGCGCCGTCGTCGAGGAGGGCGCCAAGCGCGACATCCCGGTCACGGTCAAGATGCGCAAGGGCATCGACGACGAGCACCTGACCTTCCTCGACGCGGGCCTGACGGCCGAGGCCGAGGGCGTCGCCGCGGTGGCGCTTCACGGGCGCACGGCCGCGCAGGCCTACTCCGGCACCGCCGACTGGAGCGCGATCCGGCTGCTCAAGCAGACCGTGACGAGCATCCCGGTGCTCGGCAACGGCGACATCTGGTCGGCCGAGGACGCCCTGCGCATGGTCCGCGAGACGGGCTGCGACGGCGTCGTCGTCGGTCGCGGCTGCCTCGGTCGCCCGTGGCTGTTCACCGATCTCGCGGCGGCCTTCGCCGGCACCTCGGCGAGGGTGACCCCCACGCTGGGAGAGGTCTCGGAGACGCTGCGCACGCACACGGCATACCTCTGCGACTTTTACGGCGAGGAGGAGCGCGCCTGCCGCGACATCCGCAAGCACATCGCCTGGTACCTCAAGGGATTCCCGGCCGGGTCGACGATCCGCAACTCGCTCGCGCTCGTCGACTCGATGGCTGCTCTGGATGCCCTGCTCGCGACGCTCGACCCTGACGCGTCGTGGCCCGGAGAGGCGGCCGAGGGACAGCGCGGGCGCGCCGGTTCGTCGCGCACCGTCGCGCTGCCCGACCGCTGGCTCGAGTCACGCGAGCTCTCCGAGGAGCACCGCCGCACCATCGCCGAGGCGGAGCTGTCGGTCAGCGGCGGCTGAGCGTCACTTCAGCCAGACGCTGAGCGGGCCGAGCCGCTCGCACCCGGCGGCGACGGCCGCCTCGACGCTCGCCCCCGCCTCCCACCCGACGAGGGGTAGGCCGTCCGTGACGGTCCGCGCCGCGGCCGCCGCGGTGGCCCACGCGCGCTCCGCATCGCCGTCGCGGGAGAAGACGTTGCCGAGACCCGCGACCTCTCCGGTGACGTTGACGACGGCGCCGCTGGCGAAGGAGGACATGGGGTCGTCGGACGCCCGGGCGCCGAGGACGTGGACGCCGGGCTCGTCGAGCAGCGACGGCCGCAGGATCGCCTCGGCGTCCGGGTCGCTGGCCCAGGCTCGGACCCAGTCGGCCATGGCCTCGGGCGAGTCGACGCGCGACCACGACGGGCCGGCGGGCGCCGGGACCGGTGCCGAGGGGTCGAGCCACACCCACTCGCCGACGACGAGCCGGGCGAAGTCCTCCATCGTCAGGTCCAGGCGAGACCACGAGTCCTTGACCGAGCAGCCGTCGGAGTCGTCGATCCGGGCCAGGACGTCGTACTCGCCGACCTCGGGGGAGAGCGTGACGGCATCGGGGTAGTAGGGCGGCGTGCGAGACGACGCGGTCCAGGCCAGGGCGTCGGTCGTGCACACCACGCCGTGGGAGCGGGCCACGGCGTCGCACCAGCGGGCGTTGTTGCGGGCGGCGAGGACGATGCGATCGGTCACGCCGTCGATCCTCCCAGCGTCGGTGGCCGATGGCAGGATCGGGGCATGCGACAGGGTGGGTCGGCCGAGCGGCCGGCGATCTTCTTCGACGATGCCGAGGACTTCCGGGCGTGGCTCGAGGCCAACCACGAGAGCGCCACCGAGCTGTGGATGGGGCTCAACAAGAAGCACGTCGAGGCGCGCGGGCTCCAGTGGGCCGAGGCGGTGCGCGAGGCCCTCTGCTTCGGCTGGATCGACTCGATGGCGCAGCGCATCGACGAGGACGCGGTGCGCCAGCGCTGGACCCCGCGCAAGCCGGGCAGCAACTGGAGCACGGTCAACATCGACGCGGTCGCCGAGCTGACCGCGGCCGGGCGGATGCGTCCCGCCGGGCTCGCGGCGTTCGCCAGGCGGCGTGAGGACCGGTCGGGCATCTACGCCTACGAGAACCGCGAGCTCACGTGGTCCGACGACTACGAGGCGATGCTGCGCGCCGATCCGCGCGCCGCGGCCTTCTGGGACGGCGCGACCCCGTCGTACCGCAAGGTCGCGACGAACTGGGTGCTTACGGCCAAGCAGGAGGCCACCCGCGATAAGCGCATGGCCGAGCTCGTCGAGGACTGCTCCAACCTGCGCCTCATCAAGACGCAGCGCTACGGCACCGAGCCGGCCTGGGTGCGCCGCATCCAGGCCGAGCTCGATTGAGCCGACGTCAGCGTCGGGTGGGAGTCAGCGCTTCGCCTTCGGGGGGATGATCTCGGTGTGGTCCTTGGCCGCGGACTTGGCGTGCTTGTCCGCACGCTTCTCCTTGAGCGATTTGGCCTTCGTGGACATGTGGGACTTCGGTGACTTGTCGCCCATGGCGCGCTCCTGAGAATGGGAAGCCTGAGCGGCTCCATGACTCAGTATGCGCCATGGCGGCGCGGCCGGGTGCGGCGTGGCGGTCCGCTCCGGGGCCCGCCGCATAGAGTTCCCACGTGGGCTACGAGGGTCGGGACCGGGAGCGATGGGTCGCGGAGGACCCTGCCCAGAAACGGGCCGACCGGGACGACTTCGCCCGGGACCGGGCGCGGGTCGTGCACTCCTCGTCGCTGCGCAGGCTCGCCGCCAAGACGCAGGTCCTCGCGCCCGGCCACGACGACTTCGTCCGCAACCGCCTGACGCACTCGCTCGAGGTCGCGCAGATCGGGCGCGAGTTCGGCGCAGCGCTCGGCTGTGACGCCGACGTCGTCGACACCGCATGCCTCGCGCACGATCTCGGACACCCGCCCTTCGGTCACAACGGCGAGACCGTCCTCGATGAGATCGCCTCTGGCATCGGGGGATTCGAGGGCAACGCGCAGACGCTGCGCCTGCTCACGAGACTCGAGGCCAAGCGTGCCCATGCCGACGGGACGTCGGCCGGGCTCAACCTGACGCGGGCGAGTCTCGATGCGGCGACGAAGTACCCCTGGGCCCGCGGCGACGGTCCCCACGGGACGGGCAAGTTCGGTGTCTACCCTTCCGACCTGCCGGTCTTCGCGTGGATCCGTGAGCACGCGGTGCCGCGTGAACGGTGCCTCGAGGCCCAGGTCATGGACTGGTCCGACGACGTCGCCTACTCCGTGCACGACGTCGAGGACGCCATCGCCTCGGGCTGGATCGACCCCCGCGTGCTCCACTCGCGCGACATGGCCGACGTCATCGGCGTGGCCGGCCGCACCTACGCGCCGGACCTCGGCGCGGACGCGCTCGGAGCAGCGCTGGAGCGCGTCCTCGCCTCGGGGGCGGTGCCCACGGCATACGACGGCTCCCGTGCGGACCTGGCCCGCCTCAAGGACATGACGAGCCGGCTCATCGGTCACTTCGTCCTCGTCGTCGAGCGCGCCACGCGGGACCGGCACGGCCCCGGCCAGCTGTGCCGCTTCGAGGCCGATCTCGTGGTCCCCGACGACACCCGCGCCGAGTGCGCGGTGCTCAAGGCGCTCGCGAACCACTTCGTCATGACGACCGAGGAGCGTCTCCTCGTCATGGCCGGGCAGCGTGATGTCGTGCGCGCCGTCGTGGAGGCGTATGCCGCGGCGCCGGAGGAGCGCCTGGACGCGGCCTTCCGCGCCGACCACGCGGCGGCCTCCGACGACGGTGAGCGCCTGCGCGTCATCGTCGACCAGGTGGCCTCCCTGACGGACGTGCGCGCCCTCGCCCTCCACAACCAGTGGTGCCGGTGACGAGCGACCGGGCGGCGAGCACCTAGAATCACGGTCAGCGACAGGAGGCAGATGGCGGGGCTGATCAACAGCGAGGACATCGCGGCGGTCAAGGCGCGGTCGTCCCTCGAGGACGTCGTGCGCGAGCACGTGACGCTGCGCTCCGCCGGTCCCGGTTCGCTCAAGGGCCTGTGTCCCTTCCACGACGAGAAGACGCCGTCGTTCAACATCCGGCCCGCCGTCGGCGCCTGGCACTGCTTCGGGTGCCAGGAGGGGGGCGATGTCATCTCGTTCATCCAGAAGGTCGACCACCTCACCTTCTCGGAGGCGGTCGAGCGGCTGGCGCAGAAGCTGGGGATGGAGCTGCGCTACGAGGACGGGGCCCGACCTCGCGAGGAGGGGCTCGGCCGACGCAGTCGGCTCATCGAGGCGCACCGCGTCGCAGAGGAGTACTACACCGAGCTGCTGCTGGGCAGCCAGGCGGCCCGGACGGCGCGCGACTTCCTCCGTGCCCGTGACTTCAACAGCGAGCACGTGAAGCAGTTCGGCATCGGCTTCGCGCCGCGCGGGGGAGAGGACCTCGTGCGGCACCTGCGTGCCAAGGGCTTCACCGACGACGAGCTCGTCACCGGCGGCATCGCGGGACGCGGCTCGCGCGGGCTCTACGACCGCTTCCGCGGCCGCCTCGTCTGGCCGATCCGCGAGATCACCGGCGACACCGTGGGGTTCGGCGCCCGCCGCATCTTCGACGACGACCGCATCGAGGCGAAGTACCTCAACACCTCCGAGACCCCGATCTACAAGAAGTCGACCGTGCTCTACGGGCTAGACCTCGCGAAGAAGAAGATCTCCCAGGGCCGTCAGGCCGTCGTCGTCGAGGGCTACACCGACGTCATGGCCTGCCACCTCGCCGGCGTCGAGACGGCGGTCGCCACCTGTGGCACGGCCTTCGGTGCCGACCACATCAAGACCCTGCGCCGGCTCATGCGCGACGAGGCGAGCCTCGCTCCGGCCAAGGTGATCTTCACCTTCGACGGTGACGCCGCCGGCCAGAAGGCCGCGATGCGCGCGTTCGCCGACGACGAGAAGTGGACCTCGCAGTCCTTCGTCGCCGTCGAGAAGTCCGGCAAGGACCCGTGCGAGCTGCGCCAGGCCGGCGGGGACCCGGCGGTGCAGGCGCTCATCGAGGACGCCGTGCCGATGTTCGAGTTCGCGGTGCGCACGACGATCAAGCGTTTCGACGTCGCGACCGCCGAGGGTCGCATCCAGGCCGTGCGCGCAGTCGCACCCATCATCGCCTCGATCAGGGACCAGTCGCTGCGGCCGGAGTACACCCGTGAGGTCTCGGGCATGCTCGGCCTCGACGTCGAGCAGGTCGCCACCGAGGTGTCGCGGGCGGGCAAGATCAAGATCGACGAGGACGCGCGCTCCGAGCGGGGCGACCGCAACGACCGCAACGGCCGCGACCCGCGTGACCGCCGCGACGACGGCGAACCGAGCCCGACGGAGGCCGCCGGCGCCATGCCGATGCCCGACCGCCGCGACCCCGTCGTCCTCGCCGAGCGGCAGCTGCTCCAGGTGCTGCTGCAGTTCCCCACCGTCTTCAAGCCCGGTGCGATCGACCTGCTCACGCCTGAGTCCTTCTCCGCCCCGGCGCACAGGGCGGTCTTCGACGGCATCCGCATCGCGCACCACAGCGGCGACAAGGGGAACGCCCGGGCGTGGACCTCGGCCGTCACCGAGGCTGCGCCCTCGCCCGTCGCGGGGCTCGTCAGCGAGCTCGCCGTCGACACGCTGCCCACCCGGATGGACCCCAACACCGGGCTGCCGACCTCACGCTACGTCGACGAGCTCTTCGACCGCGTGCGCACCATCGCCCTGACCCGCCGGATCGCCGACTCGATGAGCGAGATGCGCCGGCTCGACCACGCCGAGACGCCGGCGCCGGAGCGCACGCGCGAGCTCGGCATCCAGCTGCAGACGCTCCAGCGCGAGCTCGCGGCGATCAAGGCAGGAATGGGCTGATGGCACTGTTCGAACGGCGGCGTCGACCGGCGCTGCCCACGGACGTTCGGGCGGCTGTGCCGCTCGACAGCGGCGAGCAGGTGCTCGCGTGGTCGCGTGACGAGTCGAGCGGCGCCCACGTCGTCGCGACGACCCACCACCTGGCCCTCGTCGACGCCGGGGGAGGGCTCCTCTGGAGGCGGCCCTGGCACGAGGCCGAGTCCGCCACCTGGCAGGGGGAGTCCTCTCAGCTCACGGTGACCTGGGTCGACCGCAGTGCGCCGGCTCGGTGGCACCTGACCGAGCCCTCGCTGCTCCAGCAGACCCTTCGGGAGCGGCTCCAGGCGAGTGTCGTGCTCGCCGACGAGTTCCGCACCGCGGGCCGTCGCACGGTGCGCGTCGTCATCAGGCAGGACCTTGCGAGTGGTGCGCTGGTCGAGCAGACGATACCCGGCCGGGGCGTCGACCTGAGCGACCCACAGGTGGCTCGGGAGGCGGCCGGCCGGCTGGCGCGCCTGCGCTCGGAAGTCGGTCTCTGAGGGGTCGAGGCGGGGCCGCCGGAGGCGTCTCGCGACGTCGTCCGCGGCGCGCCGAACCCGATTTCTTGTCGGCACGGATGCTTTGCTATGGTTGCGCAGCAGCATTCCCCTGTAGCTCAATTGGCAGAGCAGCCGGCTGTTAACCGGCAGGTTATTGGTTCGAGTCCAATCGGGGGAGCACCGAAGCGAAGGGCCCCGACACGATGTGTCGGGGCCCTCGTCGTAGGCCAGTGCGCGTGGGCCGTCGCGCGTCGTCCGCGGTCCCGCTCGGGCCGGTCCCGGGTGGGGCTGCCTGACGGACGAGAGCCGCCGGTCACCCCCCGAGGGGGCGTCCGGCGGCTCTCGCGCTGCGGGTCGGGCCGGCCTCAGCGGCCCCCGACGTCGCCGGCCTCGATGTCCACCCCGTCGGCACCCGCGCCGACCACACCGGCGGCCTTGCCGCCCTTGCGGGGGCCACGACCGCGCCGGTTGAGGCGACGCTCGACGCGCCCGGCGAGGATCGTCAGGCCGTAGTTCAGCAGGATGAAGATGACGGCCACGAAGATGTAGGCCGCGATGGTGTTGCTGTAGGCGGTGCCGATGTCCTTGGCCGCCTGCAGCAGCTCCGGGTAGAGCACTGCCGTGCCGAGCGCGCTGTCCTTCAGGATGACGACGAGCTGACCGACGAGCGCCGGGAGCATCGCCGTCAGCGCCTGGGGCAGCTGGATCGAGCGCAGCGTCTGGCCCCGGGTCAAGCCGATCGACAGGCCCGCCTCGGCCTGTCCCTGGGGCAGGCTGAAGACACCGGAACGGACGAGCTCGGCGATGACGGAGCCGTTGTAGAGCGTCAGGCCCGTCACGACGGCGGCGAGCGGGTTGAGGTCGTTGGTGAAGACCCCGTTGTTGGAGTAGTAGCGGTAGGTGAAGTACATCATCAGCAGTACCGGGACCGCACGGAAGAACTCGACGACGACACCACAGACCCAGCGCAGGGCCCTCAGGTGCGAGAGTCGGCCGAGGCCGAAGAGCAGTCCGAAGGCGACCGCCAGCACGATGGAGATCGCCGAGGCCTTGAGCGTGTTGATCAGGCCCGGGATGAGGTAGGCGGTCCAGACGTCGGCCGTGAAGAGCGACGTCCACATCGAGGGCTCGAGCTGCCCCTGCGCACTGAACTTCCACAGCACGAGCGCGAGAGTGGCTGCGGCGAGGACGAACCCGAAGACGGTCAGGATCGTGTGGCGACGCCGGGCCCGGGGCCCTGGGGCGTCGAACAGGACGGTCTGGGCGCTCATCGCTTCACCGCCAGGCGGCGCGAGAGGGACGTGAACAGCATGCCGACAGGCAACGTCAGGATCACGAAGCCCATCGCGAAGACGAGGAAGACCGACAGACTGGCCGTCTCGTTCTCGATGATCTCGCTCATCAGCAGCGAGGCCTCAGCGACGCCGATGACGGAGGCGACCGTGGTGTTCTTCGTCAGGGCGATCAGCACCGAGCCGAGCGGCGCGATGGATCCTCGAAATGCCTGGGGCAGGATGACCTCGCGCAGGCTCTGCCCGAACGTGAGCCCGATCGAGCGGGCGGCCTCAGCCTGACCGACCGGCACGGTGTTGACGCCGCTGCGCAGTGCCTCGCAGACGAAGGCGGCGTGGTACACGGCGAGCCCGACGATCGCCCAGCGGATGTTGTTGTCGACGATGGACGTCGGGGACTTCGGGTCGGTCAGGTTGATCTGCAGGATGTAGAGCACACCCAGCGAGCAGAAGACGAGGATCAGGGTCAACGGCGTGTTGCGCACGGTGTTGACGTAGAAGGTCCCGAGCCGTCGCAGGATCGCGATGGGAGACACGCGCATCACGGCCAGGGCCGTGCCGATCACCAACGCCCCGATCGCGGAGAAGAAGGTGAGCTTGATGGTCATCCAGAATGCGCCGAAGATCGCGTACTTCTCGAAGATGTCGAGCACGACGCCCCTTTCCGCAGGTGTTCGCCGGTGGCGGGTCGTGCGGTCACCTCGCGGAGACCGCACGACCCGACGATCCGGCCGGGTCGGTCAGGAACAGGCAGCCGGGGTGGGCGGGTTGCCGGGGCCGGGCTTGTAGTTGGCCGGTCCCAGGTTGTTCGCGATGGCCTTGTCGAGCGAGCCGTCGCTCTGCATCTTCTTGATGGCATCGGTGATCTTCTGGCAGAGGGCCGTGTCGCCCTTCTTGAGGCCGATGCCGTAGTTCTCGGTCGAGAAGGGCTTGCCGACGAGCTTGAACTTGCCCTTGTTCTCGGGCTGCGCGGCGAAGCCGGCCAGGATCGCGTCGTCGGTCGTCAGGGCGTCCACGCCGCCGGTGGCCAGGGCCGGCAGGCACTCCGAGTACGTGGCGAACTCCTGCAGCTGCACGGTCTGGGCGAACTTGTCCTTGACCTTCTGTGCGGACGTCGAGCCCTTGACGGAGCAGAGCTTCTTGCCGTTGAGGCTGTCGGGACCGGTGATCGAGGTGTCGTCGGCGCGAACGAGGAGGTCCTGCCCTGCCACGAAGTACGGACCTGCGAAGGAGACCTTCTCCTTGCGCTTGTCGGTGATGGAGTAGGTCGCGACGATGAACTTGACCTGACCGGTGGAGATGAGGTCCTCACGCTGCGCGCTCGGAGCCTGCACCCACGTGATCTTGTCCTCGGGGGTGCCGAGCTCCTTCGCGACGTACTTGGCGACGTCGATGTCCATGCCGGTGTAGTCCGTGCCCTTCTTGAGGCCGAGACCGGGCTGGTCGAACTTGATGCCGATCTTGAGGCCGTCGCCGTCGCCGCTGCCGGCGCCGCCCCCGCTGGTGCCGGAGCCGCACGCGGCGAGCGTGAGCGCCAACGTCGCAGCCGCCGCAACGGCTCCGAGTCGTCGTGCCTTCATCTGGGTTCCTCCCTGAGTGGTTGCTCACGGCACGCGGGGGTGCGTGCCGATCCCTGTCGATTGGTTCAGATGGTTCGGATGGGTCAGTGGGTGAGGATCTTGCCGAGGAAGTCCTTGGCGCGGTCGCTCTTGGGGTTGGTGAAGAACTCCTGCGGCGTGCCGACCTCGACGATCTGGCCGTCGGCCATGAAGACCACACGGTCGGCGGCCTTGCGGGCGAACCCCATCTCGTGGGTGACGACGATCATCGTCATGCCCTCCTTGGCGAGACCGACCATGACGTCGAGGACCTCGTTGACCATCTCGGGGTCGAGGGCCGAGGTGGGCTCGTCGAAGAGCATGACCTTGGGTCCCATGGCCAGCGACCGGGCGATCGCGACGCGCTGCTGCTGGCCTCCCGAGAGCTGGGCGGGGTACTTGTCGGCCTGCGCCTCGACGCCGACCCGCTTGAGCAGCTGGGTCGCCAGCTGGTCCGCGTCGGACTTGGACTTCTTGCGGACCTTGATCGGTCCGAGCGTCACGTTGTCGCGAATCGTCTTGTGCGCGAAGAGGTTGAAGGACTGGAAGACCATCCCGACGTCGGCGCGCAGCTGGGCGAGCGGCTTGCCCTCCTCGGGCAGTGCCTTGCCGTCGATGGAGATGGTGCCCGACTCGATGGTCTCGAGACGGTTGATGGCGCGGCACAGCGTCGACTTGCCCGAGCCGGACGGCCCGAGGACGACGACCACCTCGCCCTTGCCGACGGTGAGGTTGATGTCGCGCAGCACGTGCAGGTCGCCGAAGTGCTTGTTCACTCCGTCGATGACGACCATGGGGTCACGAGGCGTGTCCGGGGTCCGATCGCTCGGCGCCGCGGAGGTGGGGTTCACGTCGTCCATCCGCGAAACCTATCGGCTCCGGCGCCCATGAGGCACCCTCCGCGCCGAGCGTGCCCGAATCGTGAGGACGCGGGCGTGCTGCCGTTCCAGTCAGGCGCCGCCCTCGGCTGCCGTCGTCGAGGACGCCGAGGGCTCGCTCGTCGAGGTGCCGGTGGCGGACTCGGCAGCGGTGGCGACCTCGGTGGCGGTCTTGAGGACGGCGGCGGCGGTCGTGGTCGCCGTCGCGCTAGGCGTCGAGTCAGCAGGTGCGGCGGCGGCCGCGCTCGAGCTGGGCGGGTCGCTCGTCGTTGCCGGCGGCGGGTCGCTCGTGGTGGTCGTCGTCGGGGGGGCCGTCGTCGTGGTGCTCGGGGGCGGAGTCGTCGTCGGTGGCACTGTCGTGGACGGGGACGGCGCGCTCGTCGTCGGGGACGGCTTGGTGGTCGTCGGGGACGGCTTCGTCGTCGCGCTGGGACCGCTCGTCGTCGGTGACGGGCGACTCGTCGTCGGGGTGCCCGTTGCCGTGCCCGGCTTGGCCGTCGTCGGCTTGGTGGTCGGCGTCGAGGACGGCGGGCGACCGCCGGTGCTGCTGGGCGTCGTGGACACCTGGCTGGCCTCCGTGATCGGGACGTCACCGTCGGCAACGGTCCGGATCGTGCGGCTGCCCGGGTCGAGCACGAGGTGCGGCACGACGGCGTACGGGACCGACGCGGTGGCCGACGGTGCGAAGCCGAGGTACGGGGCGGGGTCGACGTAGCGGTCGTTGATGATGACGTCGAAGTGCAGGTGACAGCCGGTCGACCATCCGGTCGTGCCGCTCAGTCCGATGACCTGGCCCTGCTTGACGACCTGGCCCTCCGTGACGAGGAACTTCGACTGGTGACCGTAGGCGGTCTTCACCGTCGGGCTGTGCTGGATGATCGTGCGCCCGCCCCACGACGCGGAGACCCGAGCGTAGATGACGGTGCCGTCGGCGGC
This sequence comes from Terrabacter ginsenosidimutans, assembly GCF_039539425.1. NCBI lineage: Bacteria > Bacillati > Actinomycetota > Actinomycetes > Micrococcales > Intrasporangiaceae > Terrabacter > Terrabacter ginsenosidimutans. Next base: position 652,919 of record NZ_BAABDC010000002.1, read on the forward strand.
CGCGTGGATGGGCGTGCCGCAGGCGGCGGCCAGGTCGATGCCGGTGTGGAACATCGGACGCCCGAGGAGCGGGTGGATGCGCGGCCCGAAGGGCGAGGTCTCGCCGCCGGGGACCGGGTGGATGAAGAGAGGTCGTCCGACGATGGGGGCCGCGATGGCCTCAGCGGTGGCCGGGGTGAGGCTGATGGCCGGGAACATGAACAGGCCGCCACCGATGGCGGTCGAGAAGGCGGAGTCGACCGGGGCGAGGGCAGCGGTGGGCGGGCTGGTCGCCGTGGACCGGGACAGCTCGCTGCGGGCCTGGCCGACGGCAGCGACCGCGTCCTGGACGGCGGCAGGTGAGCCGGCGGCCAGGACGACCGAGGCCGTCGGAGTCTGCGGTGCGCTGCCGCCGAGGAACGGCAGCATGGCAAAAAGCAGGAGCATCGTCGCAAAGGGCACCAGTCTGCCGCGCATCCGAATGTTCAGGACGCGCGGACCACTGCGCTCATTGGCGTCTGTCACCGTCAAGCCACCCCCCTCGAGGTACTGCTGCTGTCACCTTCGACCCTCGTGCGACGGACCCGGCGCCGCAACCGGAAGGTTCTCACGAACGCCCCCACGTCCTGGCCTACCGGTCGTCTCCACCATAGGTGGGCGGGTTGCACCAGGGGCCGTTCCCGGGGAAATTCGGCCGGGATCCGTGACGCATGTGACGGATGTGCTGAATGTCGGGATCGCGGGCGTGGCCCGCCCGGTCGCAGGACCGGACGGGCCACCACAGCGCGGCACACGGCATACGGCATACGCCAGCGAGGGTGTGCGGCGAGAGGACGCAGGGAGAGCGCCGAGAGGACTCAGCTGGTCGGGACCTTCCGGAAGTCGACCCAGGCGTCGTTCATCCGCTCGACCTGCCCCTTGGTGAACATGTTCATGCAGGAGTCCTGCGTGTAGTCCATGAAGTTGTGGATGGGGTCGAGGCCCGGCGCGCTGCACGTGTCGGCGCCCGTCGGGCAGTTGAACTGCGGCACCGCCTCGCGCGGGGTGTCCGCCACGAAGTCCCCACTCGCCGAGCAGGCACCTTTGAAGGTGTGCTCGAGCATGAGCCAGTGGCCCACCTCGTGGGTCAGGGTGTCGCCCTCGGCGTACTTGCCGGCCGTGCCGCCCGGCATCGACTCGTCGAGCATGACGACGCCGTCGATGTAGTCGCGTCCGTTGTTGTAGCCCTTGGGGAAGTACGCCCAGCCGAGCAGGCCACCGCCGATGTTGGCCGAGTAGACGTTCAGCGTCTCGGAGTTGCCCGTGTAGAGCGCCTTCTTCATGTCGCGCTCGGTCTTGCCGGGTGTCACCGTGTACCACTGCGCGTTGACCGTGTAGTCGATCTTGGCCAGGGAGAAGCGGAACGGTGAGTCGGCAGCTGCGGCGGCGGTCCTACCGCTGTAGGAGTCGTTCAGCACCGTCATCTGCGCGGTGATGAGTCGCTCCCAGCGTGCCTTCTCGGTGGGCGACAGGGTGTGGTCGGAGACGACGTGGAAGACGGTGGGGATGTGGACGCTGCCGTTCGGCAGGCGCGGGGCGTCCTTGATGACGCCGTAGGCGTTCGCCTCGTTCTTCGAGTAGAGCTCAGGCTCCTTGGCGGTGCTTCCTGAGCGCACACGGGCGAGGTCGGGCGCCGTCTGGCACTCGGCCGTTGCCGGTGAAGGCCTCGTCGGCGCGGCACTGACCGTGGCGCTCGAGGATCCGGCGGCGATGACGCTCACCGCGGCGGCCGAGACCGCCATCCAGCGCAGGGTGGGCTTGCTTCGCATGTGTGATCTCCCCAGTCGTGGTGTCCCCGAGCGTTCAGTCCCCGGAACCTGCCGCGCGGCCGACGCAACGGGGGCTTGCGCCGCGGCAATCCGTCGGGCGATCCCTTGCGCTGATCTTGCGGAAAGCACCCCGGTTCGGAGCGGGCGATCTTGCAGACCGCACGCCACAGTGGAGGACGTGGGGGAGAGAGACCGGCGCGACCGTGGGGGAACGGCGCCGGAGTGAGGCCGGCCGGGGGGCCGGCTGGGGGTGAGGACGGGGCGGGTTCTGCCGGGGGAGTCGGCGGAACCCGCCCCGATCGCCGTCCCTGGGACGCGGGCCGGGACCCGTGCCGAGTGACCTGGATCGTCCCATCTGTCGAATCTGTGACGTTTTGCCTGATGTGCGCACGCCAAGGTGGAGACTGGTACCAGGACCGTACGCGGCCCCTTCTCGGGAGGCGGGTCGGTGCTGTCCTCCGGACGTCGTCGACCTCATCGTCGATGCGCTCGCTGCCCCGTCTCCCACCCCCGGGCGCGGGCGCACCCCCAACGTCGCCCGGGCGCCGGCGGACCGTGAGGGCCGTCAGGCGCAGGACTGGTCGGCGGCGGTCGCACCCCGCCGGCCAGCCTCCTGCCGAGACGTGCCGTCCCGCCGGTGCTGGCACCCCCCCAACGCCAGGACGGAGACGGATCGGTCACCCGGGACGTTCGGCACTGGTGCCGCGCACCTCTGCTGAAGCAGCCTCGACGCAGGCGGGTTGCGGAGGAGTGACGCCTCGGTGCGTGGCAGCGCCTCGGAGAGGCAGGACGGTGATGACGACGCTGGTTCAGGTCACCACAGGCATCCTGCTCGTTGCCCACGGCTTGGTGCACCTGCTCTTCATCGTCCCGGAGGCCGCTGACCCGAGCTATCCCTTCTCACTCGATCGGTCCTGGCTCGTGCCGGGCCCGGCCCGCCGCCCCTTCGCGCACGTGCTCATGGGCGCCGTGGTCCTCGCCTTCGTCGCAGCAGCCCTGGCGTGGTGGGGCGTCCCGGGACTCGACTCTGCATGGACCGTGATCGTGGTGGTCGCGGCCTGCCTGTCGCTGGTGCTCCTCATCGCCTTCTGGGACGTGCGCCTGATCATCGGCGTGCTCATCAACGTGCTGCTGATCGGCATTGCCGTGTTCAGTCCCTCGTGGGTGCAGGCGATCCGGCCCTGAGCGGGCTCGGTGCCGGGAGCGCTCGAGCGGCACACCGGCAGCGGGGGAGTGCGGCGCGAGGTGAGTGGGGCAGCAGGGGCTTGAACCCTGGACCGACGGATTATGAGTCCGCTGCTCTGACCGGCTGAGCTACTGCCCCGGGACCGACGTCAGCATCGGCCGACGAGGTCGCAGGGAGTCTAGCGAGCCATCGCCGTCCCTCACCGAGGAGGTGGCCGAGGCAGCCTCCGGAGGCACCCTCTAGGCTCGCCGTGACCGTGGCCCCGAGCAGGCGAGGAACAGAGAATGAGTGACGGCATCCGGGTGGTAGCGATCGACGACGTCGAGCCGGGTGAGGCGCTCGTGCTCGACACGGCGGTCACGGCCACAACCGAGCCGATCTCACTGTTCCGCGACGACGACGGCACCTACTACGCCCTCGACGACACGTGCTCGCACGAGGACGCGTCGCTCGCGGAGGGCTGGATCGAGGCCGGCGAGGTCGAGTGCCCGTTGCACGCGACGCGCTTCTGCCTCAGCGACGGCAGGCCGATGTGTCTGCCCGCCACGAAACCGGTCCGGACCCACAGGGTCGAGATCCGCGGTGACGAGGTCTATCTCTTCCCCGGAGTCCCGGCTGCGGGTGACGAAAGCGGACAAAACGACAGCTGAGACTGCTGGTGCCGCTGTGCCTCATGGTGCACAATGGGCGAGTGCTCGTTGCCGAGCGCGGGATCTGCAGTCACGAGGCAGGCCACCGGGGTCACGAAGAAGCAGGCGTTGGGGAAGACGTCCCTGCAACTTCAGGAGGTTCGGATGGCTGTCGCGATGTCGCGCACCCAGACAGGTGGGGTTCTGTTCATCCACGGAGCCCCTGCCGCGCTGTGCCCGCACATCACGTGGGCGATCGAGGCCGTCCTCGACCAACCGGTGACGCTCGACTGGATCCCCCAGCCCGCCGCGCCACGGATGATGCGCACCGAGCTGCCGTGGGCCGGCGCCCCGGGCACCGGGGCCGAGCTCGCCAGTGCCCTGCGCGGCTGGGACGGACTGCGCTACGAGGTCACCGAGGACCCCTCACCGGGCTGTGACGGTGCGCGCTGGTCGTACACGCCCCGGCTCGGCATCCACCACGCCATGACGTCGGCGTCGGGCGACGCCGTCGTGCAGGAGGACAGGCTCCGCGAGGCGATCCTGCGCACACGCGGGGACGCCGACGCGCTCCAGGACGAGATCGACCTGCTCCTGGGGATCCCGTGGGACGAGGAGCTCGAGGTGTTCCGCTACGCCGGCGACGGCGCCGCCGTTCGCTGGATGCACAAGGTGGGATGACCACCTGACAGCTCGTCCGCCGCGACCTCCAGCGCGGCGACCGAGGTGACGAGGGCCCGGGCGGTTCGTGCTCCCGGGCCCTCGTCGCGTCCGGCTGTCCTCAGGCTCCTGCCCTTACGACCGGGCGCGCCAGACCGTCCGGAAAACCACTGGGCGACGAGCGGGGACACCTGCCATCATCGAGCGGGCGTGACGACTCACGTCGCGAGCGATGTGCGCCAAGCCATCTCCACTCCCGCAGACGAAGGGCCAAACATGGCAACGGGACTCACCATCAAAGCGAAGCGCAGCCTGTGCCTCGCCGATGTGGCCTACCCGTTCCCGGGAGAGTGCCGCATCCGGCACACCCAGCCCCGGCGTCCCTGCCTGCGATCTCGCTGACGCGACGAGCCTGACCGGCTCCGCGCTCGAGCCGCCCACCGGGAAGCCCGGACGGGGCGGCTCCTTCTCGTGCCGCCCCGTCCGTAGCCACGAAGACGAGACGACGACACGACGTGACGGAGAGGAGGGCCGGCCATGACCGAGGTCGAGGTGTGGAATGCCGATGAGACGCTGCTGCACCGGGTCGCCGTGCGGCACGCCGTGCGGATGATCTGGCGCGGTGTCGCCACGCCGGTCGAGGTGCACGCGACCCAGCGGATCGGCCCCTACCGGGTGCCCGTGGTCGTGCGTCTCGTGCGCTACGTGGAGCAGAAGTGGCTCTACTCGCGCACCCGGGCGACCTACTCGCGCGAAGGCGTCCTGCTGCGTGACCGCGGGCAGTGCGCCTACTGCGGACGGTTCGCGGCGACCACGATGGACCACGTCCTCCCGCGTTCGCGGGGAGGCGCGACGTCCTGGTCCAACGCCGTCGCCGCATGCGAGCCGTGCAATGCGAGCAAGGGCGACCGCACCCCGGAGGAGGCGCGGATGCCGCTGCGCTGGGACCCGTTCGTGCCCACGCGCGTGCAGCTGCACTTCGCCCGAGCCACGACACCGACCAGAACCCCTACAGAGAGCGCCCGGAAGGAGCCCGTCAGATGACCAGGAACCGCACGACCCTTCGCACCCAGTCCCTCGGACAGGTCGGGCTCAGGCCGACCTCGAGAGCCGTGCAGCCCTTCGATGCGTGGATCTTCCGCGCCGCGTCAGAGCATCCCTTCGAGCTCGACGGCGCGACGCCGAGCTGCGGCACCGAGGACCCGGAGCTCTTCTGGCCGGCCACCGAGGCCGACGCGGAGCAGGCCAAGGTCGTGTGCCGAGCCTGCCCGCTGGCCGAGGCCTGCCTCGCCGTCGCCCAGCGCCGCCTCGAGTGGGGCGTCTGGGGCGGAGAGCTGCTCGCCAAGGGCCGTCCGACGGCCGAGCTCCCGGGCAATGTCCGCCCGTCCCCGCACGACACGGCGCGCAGCGCCTGACCATCGAGGTCGTATGCCGGGTGGCCGCCTCCGAGCGCGGCGCGCCCCCCGGCATACGGCCAAAGGCGCAGACATCAGCCGCCTGCTGTGGCCCCACGGCCCGCGTTGCGCAGCAACGCCCCTCGACCGGTCACGGTCGAAGGGGCTTGTGCTGCAACAGGTTCGCGAGCCTGTTCCTCAGAAGCTGCGGATCGCCAGGGCGACGTTGTGGCCGCCGAAGCCGAACGAGTTGTTGAGCGCTGCGATGTCGCCGTCGGGCAGCTTCTGGTGCTCACCGGTCACGACGTTGAGCTGGATCTCGGGATCCTGCTCGTCGAGGTTGATGGTCGCCGGGACGAGCCGGTTGTAGATCGACTGGATCGTCACGACCGCCTCGAGCGCGCCGGCGGCACCGAGCAGGTGGCCGGTCATGGACTTCGTCGCCGTGACCGACAGGTTGTCGGTGTGGTCGCCGAAGGCGCGCTTGATCGCGTTGTACTCGGCCACGTCGCCCACCGGGGTCGAGGTGGCGTGCGCGTTGATGTGGATGATGTCGGTCGGCGACAGGTCGGCCCGCTCGACGGCATACAGCATCGCGCGGGACGCGCCCGACCCGTTCGGCTCAGGGGCCGTGATGTGGTGCGCGTCCGCGGACATGCCCACGCTCGCGAGCTCGGCGTAGATGCGTGCGCCACGGGCCCGGGCGTGCTCCTCGGACTCGAGGACGATGACGGCGGCGCCCTCACCGAGGACGAAGCCGTCACGGCCGGTGTCGTAGGGGCGCGACGCCTTCTCCGGCTCGTCGTTGCGGGTCGAGAGCGCCTGCATCGCGGCGAAGCCGGCGATCGGCAGCGGGTGGACGGCGGCCTCGGTGCCTCCTGCGACGACGACGTCCGCGCGACCCGTGCGGATCATGTCGATGGCGTAACCCATGCTCTCGGCACCAGAGGCGCACGCGCTGACCGTCGTGTGGGCACCAGCTCGGGCACCGAGCTCGAGCGAGACCGCGGCGGCGGGACCGTTGGGCATGAGCATCGGGACGGCGAGGGGGTAGACGCGTCGCGGGCCCTTCTCGCGCAGGTTGTCCCACTGGTCGAGGAGCGTCCAGACGCCGCCGATGCCGGACCCGATGGCTGCGCCGAGGCGCTCCGGGTCGACCTCGGGCTTGCCCGCGTCGGCCCAGGCCTCGCGAGCGGCGATGAGGGCGTACTGGCTCGACGGGTCGAGGCGACGGGTCTCGACCTTGGTGAGGACCTCACCGGGCGGGGTGGCGATCGTTGCGGCAAAGGTGACGGGGAGCTCGTACTTGGCGACCCAGTCGAACTCCATCGGGCGGGCGCCGGACCGGCCGGCGAGCAGGGCCTCCCACGTCTCCGTGGCGGTTCCGCCGATGGGCGTGGTGGCTCCGAGACCGGTGACCACGACGCGTCGGTCGCGATTGGACGTCATGGTGACGTGCTCCTCTGGGTCGAGTGGGGTGATGTCGTGCGAGGGGTGGAGCGGACGAGCGGATGGTGGTGCGGCCCGGCCGGCGCCCGGTGGTGCCGGGCGCCGACCTGGGGGATCAGGACTGCGCCCCGCCGATGAAGGTGACGGCGTCGCGGACGGTCTTGAGGTTCTTGACCTCGCTGTCCGGGATGCGCACGCCGAACTTCTCCTCGGCGTTGACGACGATCGTCATCATCGAGAGGGAGTCGATGTCGAGGTCCTCGGTGAAGGACTTGTCCATCTCGACGGACGCGGTGTCGAGACCGGTCTCCTCGTTGACGATCTCGGCAAGACCCTCGAGGATCTCCTGCTCGGACTGAGCCATCTGTCTGCTCCTTGTTCGTGTTGGCGGTTCGTGCTCTTGGTGGTGCTGTGCTGCCCGGTTCGGTCATCCGTGGTGGACGACCTCCCCTGGCCCGAATGACCCGTCGGGACCGGCGGGAGTGGTGGGCTGCCCGTGCTGGGAGTGCTCAGGGCAGCACGACGACCTGCGCGGCATACACCAGGCCGGCGCCGAAGCCGATCTGGAGCGCGAGGCCGCCGCTGGGGATCTCCTTCTCGGCGAGCATCCGCGTCGTCGCGATCGGGATCGAGGCCGCTGAGGTGTTGGCGGTCGTCACGATGTCGCGGGCCACGGGGATGTCGGCCGGCAGCTTGAGCTGCTTGACCATCGCGTCGATGATGCGGATGTTCGCCTGGTGCGGGATGAACGCGTCGAGGTCGTCGGCCTTGATGCCCGCCTTGTCGATGGCCTGCTGCGCGACGGGGGCCATGCCCCAGACGGCCCAGCGGAAGACCGTCTGGCCGGCCATCCCGATCGCGGGCCACACGTTCTTGTCGGCCTGCGCGGACTGCCACGACTCGCGGACGTCGGTCCACGCCTGCTTCTGCGTGATGGCATCGCGCTGCGTGCCGTCGGATCCCCACACCGTCGGGCCGATGCCCGGGGTGTCGCTGGGACCGATGACGCAGGCGCCCGCGCCGTCTCCGAAGATGAAGGCGCTGCCGCGGTCGTACGGGTCGGTGAAGTCGCTCAGCTTCTCGACACCGACGACGAGGACGTAGTCGGCCGAGCCGCCCTTGACCATGTCGCTCGCCATGGCCACGCCGTAGCAGTAGCCGGCGCAGGCGGCAGAGATGTCGAGGGCCGGGGCCGTCGAGCCCAGCCGGGAGGCCAGCTCGGGCGCCGCGGCGGGAGTCTGGTAGGGGTGGGTGACCGTGGCGACGAGGACGAAGCCGATCTGCTCCGGTGAGATGCCGGCGTGCTCGAGGGCCTGGCGGGACGCCGCCTCGGCCATGTCGATGACACTCTCGTCGTAGGCGGCGAAGTGGCGGCTGATGATGCCGGACCGCTCGCGGATCCACTCGTCGCTGGAGTCGATCTTGTCGACGATCTCGGAGTTCATGACGACGCGGGCCGGCCGGTAGGCGCCGACGCCGAGGATCCGCGAGTGGCGGGCTGCGCCGTTGTCGACGAGGGTGCCGGTGCCCTTGGGCGTCGGCGCGGTGGCGCTGGGGGATGTCACGTGAGGCCTTCTCGAGGGTGAGGGTTCAGGTGGGTCGGTGGGGTCGGCGACTGGCGCTGGAGCGGTCCGGGGAGACGGGATCGCCGTCGCTCGGGCACCTCTTCTCCATGAGCGTGCCCCTGTCGGGGGCGGAGCGCCAGTCATGGTCCGTCACGAGGCGGAGTGCGCCTTGACGAGGTCGCGGGCCGCCTCGAGGTCGTCGGGAGTCTTGACGGCCAGGGTCTCGACGCCGGGCATGGCGCGCTTGGCCAGACCGACCAGGGTGCCGGCGGGGGCGAGCTCGAGCAGTCCGGTGACTCCCAGCGCGAGCATCGTCTCCATGCACCGGTCCCAGCGCACCGGGTTGCTGACCTGACGGACCAGTCGCTCGAGCGCGTCCGGGCCGTCGGCCACGGTGGCGCCGTCGGCGTTGGACAGCAGACGGACGGACGGTGCGGACGGGGTGACCTCCTCTGCCGCGGCCGCCAGGGCCTCGACCGCCGGCGCCATGTGCGTGGTGTGGAAGGCGCCGGCGACCTGGAGCGGGATCACTCGCGCCTTGGCCGGTGCCGCCTCACGGAGCGCGGCGACCTGCTCGAGGGTGCCGGCGGCGACGACCTGGCCGGCGCCGTTGATGTTGGCGGGCGTGAGGCCGTGGGCGTCCAAGGCCGCCAGGACCTCGTCCGGGTCGCCACCCAGCACCGCGGCCATGCCGGTCGGCGTGACCGCGCTGGCCTGCGCCATGGCGCGGCCGCGGGTGGCGACGAGCGAGATGGCCTGCTCGTCGGTGACGACCCCGGCAAGGGCCGTGGCCGTGAGCTCGCCCACCGAGTGCCCGGCGAGGACGGCGCCGGTGGCGGCGAGGTCGGCTCGTGCGGGGAAGAGGGCCGAGGCCGTCACGAGGCCGGCGGCCACGATCAGGGGCTGCGCCACCGCCGTGTCCTTGATGGTGTCGGCGTCGGACTCGGTGCCGTGTGCGACGAGGTCGAGGCCGGCGGCCTGACCGAGGGCGGTCAGCTGCTCGCGCACCCCGTCGAGCTCGAGCCAGGGGGTGAGGAAGCCGGGAGTCTGGGAGCCCTGTCCTGGGCACACGATCGCTAGCACGTGGTCAACCTTTCCCGGTTACCGGTGAGGACCTCGTCACCGAATGTCACGAAGTCGCAAGGGATACTTTGGAGGTTTCCTCCAAGACGCCTGCTGGGCCTGTGGTGCGCGCCGCGCTCGACAGGGTGGGGGTCTCGGCGAGGCGACCGAGGGCGAGGGCGATGCGCACCGTCCATGCCTCGCGCGGCGACGTGAGGTCGTAGCCCGTCACGTCGGAGATGCGCCCGAGCCGGTACCGGACCGTGTTGGGATGCACGAAGAGTGCGCGTGCGCTGGCCTCGAGGGAGCCACCGGAATCGAGGTAGGCCGTCGCCGTCTGCAGCAGCGGGGCGTGGCTCGCGGCGGCGAGGGGGCGGTAGATGCGCTCGACGAGGATGCGCCGCGCCGGCGGGTCGCCGGCGAGGGCCCGCTCCGGCAGGACGACGTCGGACTCGAGCACCCGGGGTGCGTCCGGCCAGGCAGCGGCGGCCGCGAGCCCGCTCAGGGCGGCCCGGGCCGAGCGGCCCGCGGCGAAGAGATGGGGGACGGTGGGCCCGACGACGACGGGTCCCGGCCCGAAGCAGTCGGCGACGGCCTCGACGACGCGAGTGGCCTCGCGGGTCCCACCGAGGATGGCGATGAGACGCGACCGCTGCACGATCGCCAGCGCCTCGACCCCGTGCTGACGGACGGACCGGCGCAGGTCGTCGACCGCAGGGACGGCGCCGCCGGCTACGGCGGGCGTGCTGCCGACGACGAAGGTGACGTCGGCGACGTCGCCCCACCCGAGGGCGCTGGCCCGCGACTGCATCGAGTCGTCGGCCTCGCCTCGGAGCACGGCGTCGACGACGAGCGCCTCGAGGCGGGCGTCCCACGCGCCGCGGGCCTCGGCGGCGCCGGCGTAGACCTCGGCAGCGGCGAAGGCGATCTCGCGCGAGAAGCGCAGCACCGACTCGCGCAGCAGCTGCTCGTCCCCGGGGCCGGCAAGGTTCTCGACGCGAGACTCGACGACGTCGACGACGGTGCGCACGAGGTCGAGGGTCTGGCGCAGGCTCACCGAGCGGGTCAGCTCCTGCGGCGCGTTGGCGAAGATCGAGATGGCCGACGGCGGATGGCTCTCCTCCTGGTGGAACCAGGCGATGAACTGCGAGATGCCGGCCTGCGCGACGAGTCCGACCTGGGAGCGCTCCTCGGCGGAGAGCTCGCGGTACCACCGCAGGTGCTCCTCCATCCGCTGGGAAGCCCGCGTGGCCAGGTCACCGGCGCTGCGCTCGACGGCGCGTGAGGTCACCTCGCTCGGGTGCTGCCGCGGTCCGGTCACGCTGCCAGCCTAGGCCGCGCCACCCCTCGGCTTTGTATGCCGTTCACAAAGCGGGCATGGGCCGTGGCGGTGGGCGTCGGGCGGGGACGCGGTCAGTGGGCGGTCAGCAGGGCGGTCCGGCCGGCATACGTCCTCGGGCCGTCGAACGCCGGGAGGGAACGGGCGAGCTCGGGCGCGAAGGTCGCGAGGTAGGCGCACGCCGCCTCGTGGCCGGCGAAGGTGGCGCGGGTCTCGACGTCCCGTCGGCGGACGTGCTGGAAGTGGCGCCCGAGCACCTCCTCCGCGTTCTCCGACATGAACTGGGTGACGAGGGGCTCGCCACCGGCCTCGCGCAGCAGGTCGCTCAGGTGCTCACTCCCGTTGGTCGCGACGTGCAGGCTGCCACCGTCGCGCAGGACCCGGCGGACCTCGCGCAGCGTGCCGTCGAGGTCGGGCACGTGGTAGAGCATCCAGGCCGCGACGGCACCGTCGAACGAGCTGTCGGCGAACGGCAGGTCGTCGGCGGCGGCCACCTCCGCGGTGACCCCGAGCGCCCGAGTGGCCTCGACCATGGCGGGGGAGAGGTCGGTCGCCACGTAGTCGACGCCCGGTGCCTCTTCGAGGACCGAACGAGCGAAATGCCCTGTGCCGCAGCCGATCTCGATCAGCCGGCTGGGGCGGGAAGACACCACGAGGGTCCTGAGGACGTCGGCCGGCGACACGCCCTCGGGTCCGGGTCCCCACACGCCCCGGCGCGTCTCGAGACGCTCGGTGCTGCCGTACTGCTGGCCCAGGTGACGTCGGTCGGTCATCTCACGCATCGGTGGACCCTATCGATCCCCTTGTCGCCCGGACCACCCGCCCCGCCGGAACAGCTCGCCCAGCCGGACCCGGTGGCCGGTGATGACGAGGGCCCGGCGGTAGACCGTCGAGGCGAGCCAGATGCAGCCCAGCCCGGTGACGGCTGTCAGGCCGAGCGCAAGAAGCAACTGGTAGACGGGCACGTCGCCGGACGCCCAGCGGATCGGCATGGTCAGCGGGGCGGTGAGGGGGAAGATCGAGACGGCGACGCTCCAGGGCGATGACGGGTTGCCGATGACGACGGTGACGCCCAGGAGGTAGCCCGCGATGATGAGTGCGGTCACCGGCAGGACCGCCGTCCCTGCCTCGGTCACCTTGTCGACGAGGGCTCCTCCGGCGGCGTAGAGGAAGGCGAACATCCCGAAGCCGAGGATGAACCACGTGATCGCGAGGGCGACGTCGGGAGCGGCCATGGCGGGCAGCCAGGACGACCCTGTCACCGAGGCCCCGACGAGCAGCGGCACGGACAGGACGAGGAGCTGGATCGTCGCGACGGTCGCCACCGCGAGGACGGTGCCGACGAGGACCTGGCTGGGTCGAAGGACGGCCAGGAGGACCTCCGAGATGCGGCTCGCCTTCTCCGTCGCCACCGTCATCGAGATGATCTGGCCGCTGAAGAGCAGCGCCAGGTAGAGCACGAGGCCCACCGCGAAGCCGACGTTGGCGCGCCCCGGATCCTCCACCTGCGCGACGAACCCTGCTCGGGCGGGCGCACCGAGTCGAGCTGCGACACCTGCTCGGTGGTGAGGCCGAAGTCGGTGAGCATGCGGCGCGTCTCGATCCGGACGAGGGACTGCGCGACGATGCCGGGGAAAGCGCTGGTCGTGCGCTCGGCGACGTACATGCGGTCTCCGGCCAGGCCCACCGTCGCCTCACCGCGCTGGACCGCAGCCCGGACCCCTGCGTCGTCCGCCCGCTGGAGGTATGCCGTCCGGGCGTCCGTGGCCTTCGCGGCTGCGTCCAGCGACGTCGCGAGCTGGGCGGGGGCCGGACCCACCGTCACCAGCGTGTAGGTCGTGGGTCCACCGGCGATGAGCCGGGGCACGAGCACGGCCCCGATGGACAGGAGCAGCATCAGGCCCGTCACGATCTTGAAGGTCCTCGAGCGCAGCTGCTCGCGCAGGCCCCGGCCGAGGACGAGCGACATTCCGTGCCACCAGGTCATCGTGACCCCCTGGCAGTCGTGTCCGACCTGCTGGATCCGTCGGACCTGGCTGATCCGTCGGGTGCGTCGGGTGTGCCGGGTGCCTTGGCAGGACCCACCGACTCGAGGAACAGCTGCGAGAGCGAGGGCAGGTCGAGCCCGAAGTCGTCCACGCGACCTGCAGCGCGCGCGCCGTCGAGCACGCTGAGCGGGTCGGTGCCCCGGGGGATCGCGATCCGCACCTCGTCGGCCTCCTCGCTCACGACCGCGGCGCCGGGGAAGTGGGCCAGCCATCGCCGGTCGGGTGCGTGCACGTTGAGCCGCAGCTGGACCCCGGTCGAGGCGGCCCGCAGGCTCGCGAGGGGGCCGCGCAGGACGATCCGGCCCGCGTTGACCATGACGATGTCCTCGCAGAGGTTCTGCACGAGGTCCAGCTGGTGGCTCGAGAAGAGCACGGTGCACCCGGAACGGGCGCGCTCACGCAAGCTGTCGGACAGCTCGGCCACGGCCACCGGGTCCAGGCCGGCGAACGGCTCGTCCAGCACGATCACCTCCGGCTGATGGACGAGAGCGGTGGCGAGCTGGAGCCGCTGCTGCAGACCGCCCGAGAGCTTGTCGGTGCGCTGTTCCCAGCGATCCTCCAGGCCGAGCTCGCTCAGCAGCTGCCGGGCCCGGGCGTGGGCGTCCGCGCGGGTGAGCCCGTGCAGCCGGCCGAAGTAGACGACCTGGTCACCGACCTGCATCCCGGGGTACAGGCCTCGCTCCTGCGGCATGTAGCCCCAGTGCTGCCTGGCCTCGCTGTCGACCGGCACCCCACGCAGGAGCACCTCGCCGCGGTCCGGGGTCAGCACGCCGAGCATGATCCGCATCAGCGTGGTCTTGCCGGCCCCGTTCGGTCCGAGCAGGCCGGTGAGTACGCCGGGAGCGACCTCGACGTCGACGCCGTCGAGCGCCACCCGGTCGCCGTACGAGTACGCCACATCGCGGGCCTCCAGGGCCATACCTCCACGCTAGCCGTGCGGGCACCCCACGACAGGCGTTCGGGGAGGTGGCGCCCCGCACTGGCTGGGGACGTCGTCACTCTCGGCTGTGGTGCCTGGACGGCGCACAGAGACATGGTGGAGGCGGCCCCGGTCGTGGACCGGGACCGCCGGGAGGATCGAGTGGTCAGCTGGAGACGGCCGATGCCAGGTTCCCAAGACTGTCCTCGAGCTGGCCCTTTCCGACGAGCGGGAAGCTCACCTTCGAGAGGATGGCCTTGTCGGTGACCTGGCTCCAGTCGTAGGTCAGGGTCACGAGCGTGGCGTGCGGTCCCTCGGGCGAGAGCTCCCACATCCACTCCCAACCCGGAGGCGGGGTGTCGGCCGGCGCGGTCTTCCACGCCAGCAGCGAGTTGTGCGAGTAGCCGGTGACGGTGTTGTCGGTCTGGTACTCGCCACCCATGTGGTCGCCGGCCATGTTCATCCGGAACACGTCGCCGACCTTCTGGATGCGTTCGGCCTTCTCGTCGGACCGGACGAAGCCCGACCCGTCGAGCTGGACGTGCCGCTTCGGGTTGCTGAGCACGTCGAAGATCTCGGCTGCCGGGGCGTCGATGGTGCGCTGGACGGTGATCTTTCCGTTGTCGCTCATGAAGGGTCCCTACCCGATCGCCGCGCTCCCGCGACCGGACAAGGGTGATCCCGGCGGCCAGTGGCCGCCGGGATCACCTCGAGACGCACGAGATCTGGCAGGTCAGTCGGTGCCGAACTCCATGGCGGCACGGTCGAGCGCGTCGTCCTGCTCGTCGACGTCGGCCGCCGACGGGTTGGCCGAGATCGCAGCCGCGCCACCGGGGGTCAGCTCGCCGACGAGCTCGTGCACGTCGGCATCGAGGAGGCCCTGGGCGGCATACAGCTCGAGCTTGGCGCGCGAGTCGGCGATGTCGAGGTTGCGCATCGTCAGTTGGCCGATGCGGTCGACAGGGCCGAACGCGGCATCCTCGGTGCGCTCCATCGACAGCTTCTCGGGGTGGTAGCTGAAGGCAGGGCCGGAGGTGCCGACGATCGACCAGTCGTCGCCGCGCCGCAGACGGAGGGTGACCTCGCCGGTGACGGCCGAGGCGACCCAGCGCTGCAGCGACTCGCGGACCATGAGCGACTGCGGGTCGAGCCAGCGGCCTTCGTAGAGAAGGCGGCCCAGCTTGCGACCCTCGGCGTGGTAGTTGGCGATCGTGTCCTCGTTGTGGATCGCGTTGAGCAGCCGCTCGTAGGTGATGTGCAGCAGCGCCATGGCCGGTGCCTCGTAGATGCCGCGGGACTTGGCCTCGATGATGCGGTTCTCGATCTGGTCGCTCATGCCGAGGCCGTGGCGTCCACCGATGACGTTGGCCGCGTCCACGAGGGCGACGGCGTCGGCATACTCCTGGCCGTTGATGGCGACGGGACGGCCGCGCTCCCAGCGAACCGTGACGTCCTCGGTCTCGATGGCGACCGACGGGTCCCAGAACTTGACGCCCATGATCGGCTCGACGACCTCGATCGACTCGTCGAGGAACTCGAGGGTCTTGGCCTCGTGGGTCGCGCCCCAGATGTTCGCGTCGGTGGAGTAGGCCTTCTCGGCCGAGGCGCGGTACGGCAGCTCGCGGGCCGTCAGCCACTCGGACATCTCGTGCCGGCCTCCGAGCTCCGTGACGAAGTCGGCGTCGAGCCACGGCTTGTAGATGCGCAGGCTCGGGTTGGCCATCAGGCCGTAGCGGTAGAACCGCTCGATGTCGTTGCCCTTGAAGGTCGACCCGTCGCCCCAGATGGAGACGCCGTCGTCCTGCATGGCGCGCACGAGCAGCGTGCCCGTGACGACGCGGCCCAGGGGAGTGGTGTTGAAGTAGGTCTTGCCCCCGCTGCGGATGTGGAACGCGCCGCACGCGATGGCCGAGAGGCCTTCCTCCACGAGCGCGCTCCTGCAGTCGACGAGCCGGCTGATCTCGGCGCCGTACTGACCGGCGCGACCGGGGACGGAGTCGATGTCGGGCTCGTCGTACTGCCCGAGGTCGGCCGTGTACGTGCACGGCACCGCGCCCTTCTCGCGCATCCAGGCAACAGCAACTGAGGTGTCGAGACCGCCGGAGAAGGCGATGCCGACACGTTCACCGACGGGGAGCGAGGTCAGGACCTTGGACATGGATGTAAGTATATGCATAGCCGCGCATACCTATCCAATCGCCCCCGGTGCCTCCGGGACATCGCGTATGCCGGGTGGTCGGCTCCCGCTCAGCGGCGCCGGTCGCGCTCAGCCGGGGCGGAGGACTCCGGCGCTGGTGAGCCGTCCACACCCTCCTGAGACCGAGCCGCGTCGTCCACACCTCGCAAGCGGACGGTCGCAGGCGATGCGGCGGTCGATGGACGCTCGAGCGCATGGATCTGCACCTCATCGCGCGTGACGGGGTCTTCTCGACCGCCGACGCCGCTCGCCTGGGCCTTGACCGCAATGCGTTGACCCGTGTCGTCCGCGACGGACGCTGCCTCCGACTGGCGACCGGCTGGTACGCCGTCGTCGACGGGGAGCCGCCGGTCAGGGAGGAGCTGCATAGACTCACCGCGATCGCCCTCGGCAGGTCGCTGCGCGGTCGCGCCGCCCTCAGCCACCATTCGTGCCTCGTCGTCGCAGGTCTGCCCACCTTCGCGGCCGATCTCACCACGGTTCACCTGACCTCCTTGGTCCCGACGCGCGGCGGCGTCCCGGTCTCCCGGGCCGGGGTGGCGGTGCACCGTCGCGTCGGCAACCTGCGCCTCCCCGTTCCGGACACCCTCGAGGCGCATCGGCCGCGGCTAGTCCCCACGGCGTGGGCTGCCGTCCAGGCCGGGCTCGTCGCCGGCCCCGAGGCGTTCGTCGTGCCCGCGGACGCGGCCCTCCGTGCCGGCACCACGACCTGGGCCGCTCTCGACCGCGCGGTCGAGGTCTTCTCGACCCACACGGGGATCGGTCCGGTGAGGGCCGCGCGGTCCGTCGTGGACGCACGGCACGAGTCGCCGGGGGAGTCGCGCACCGCGTTTCTGCTTGCCGCTCTCGGGCACGAGGTGGAGCCGCAGGTCGAGCTCGTGGCCGAAGGCCGGCTCTATCGCGCGGACTTCAGGATCGCCGGGACGCGCGTCCTCGTCGAGTTCGACGGCGCCGTGAAGTACGAGGACCGACGGGCGCTGTTCGAGGAGAAGCAGCGCGAGGACGCGCTCCGGCGGGCGGGCTGGGTCGTGGTGCGGCTCGTCTGGGCCGACCTGGCCGAGCCGCTGCGGGTCGCCCGCCGGGTGGCTGCAGCCCTGGCCCTCGCCGCGTGACCGGGCCTCCCTCACCGGAGACGCCGGCGCTCAGCGACGCCGGAGGCCTGCCGCGCCGCCGAGAGCAACCGACGCCGCCGAGAGCAACCGACGCCGCTGAGAGCGACCGGCGCCGGGTATGCCGTGTGGCCCGGCCCCTGGGCAGGGACCGGGCCACACGGCATACGTCAGCGGGGGAGCGTCAGCTCTCGCCGCCCGCGTTGCCGGACGTGCCGGCGGTGACGTCGTCGAGCCGGTACTTCTCGGCCGCACGACGCGGGACGTCGGCGTCGACCTTGCCGTCCTTGGCGAGCAGCTGCAGCGTCCGCACCGCGACCGAGGGGCCGTCGATGTGGAAGAAGCGACGCGCCGCCGGGCGGGTGTCGGAGAAGCCGAAGCCGTCGGCTCCGAGCGAGGCGTAGCGGCCGGGGACCCACTCGCGGATCTGGTCCTGGACGGCCCGCATGTAGTCGGACACGGCCACGACCGGACCCTCGGTGCCCTCGAGGCACTGGGTGACCCACGGCTTGATCGGCGGGCCCTCGGGCTTGAGGAAGTCCTGCTCGTCGGCGGCGAGGCCGTCACGACGCAGCTCGTTCCACGAGGTCACCGACCACACGTCGGCGGCCACGCCCCAGTCGTCGGCGAGCAGCTGCTGGGCCTCGAGCGCCCACGGCACACCGACGCCCGAGCCGAGGATCTGGGCGCGCGGAGCCTCGTGCGTCCAGCCTTCGGTGTTCGCCGCGGAGATCCGGTGCATGCCGCGCAGGATGCCCTCGACGTCGACGTCGTCCGGCTCCTTCGGCTGCTGGATCGGCTCGTTGTAGACGGTGAGGTAGTAGATGACGTTCGACTCCTCGGGCGTCCTGCCCTCGCCGTACATCCGCTTGAGGCCGTCCTGCATGATGTGCGCGATCTCGTAGCCGTAGGCCGGGTCGTAGTGCACGACCGCCGGGTTCGTCGCCGCGAGGAGCGGGCTGTGGCCGTCGGCGTGCTGCAGGCCCTCACCGGTCAGCGTCGTGCGACCGGCCGTGGCGCCGATGAGGAAGCCGCGCGTCATCTGGTCGGCGGCCGCCCAGATCGAGTCGCCCGTGCGCTGAAAGCCGAACATCGAGTAGAAGACGTAGATCGGGATCATCGGCTTGCCGTGCGTCGCGTAGGACGTGCCGGCCGCCGTGAACGCCGCGAGCGAACCTGCCTCGTTGATGCCGAGGTGCAGGATCTGACCGGACACGTTCTCGCGGTAGGCGAGCATCAGCTCGGCGTCGACCGGCGTGTAGTTCTGCCCGTTGGGGTTGTAGATCTTGATCGTCGGGAAGAACGCGTCCATGCCGAACGTGCGCGCCTCGTCGGGGATGATCGGCACGATGCGCGGGCCGAACTCCTTGTCGCGCAGCAGGTCCTTGAGCAGTCGGACGAACGCCATCGTCGTGGCGACCTCCTGCTTGCCCGAGCCCTTCTTGACCTGGGCGTAGGCCTCGTCGCCGGGGAGCTTGACCGGCTCGAAGTCGACCCGGCGGCTCGGCAGCGTGCCGCCGAGCTTCTGGCGACGGTCGACCGAGTACTTGATGACCTCGCTGTCGGCGCCCGGGTGGTAGTAGGGCGGCTGGTACGGGTTGGCCTCGAGCTGCTCGTCGGTGATCGGGATGCGAAGGCTGTCGCGGAAGGCCTTGAGGTCGTCCAGCGTCATCTTCTTCATCTGGTGCGTGGCGTTGCGGCCGGCGAAGTGCGAGCCGAGGCCGTAGCCCTTGATCGTCTTGGCGAGGATGACGGTCGGCTGGCCGGTGTGCTCGCGCGCTGCCTTGTAGGCCGCGTAAACCTTGCGGTAGTCGTGACCGCCGCGCTTGAGGTCCCACCAGACCTGCTCGTCGCTCCAGCCCTCGACCATCTTGGCCGTGCGCGGGTCCCGACCGAAGAAGTGGTCGCGGACGTACTTGCCGTCGTTGGCGCGGAAGGTCTGGTAGTCGCCGTCGCTCGTCTGGTTCATGATGTGCACGAGCGCACCGTCGCGGTCGGCGGCGAGCAGCGGGTCCCACCCACGGCCCCACACGACCTTGATGACGTTCCAGCCGGCGCCGCGGAAGAACGCCTCGAGCTCCTGGATGATCTTGCCGTTGCCGCGCACCGGGCCGTCGAGACGCTGCAGGTTGCAGTTGATGACGAAGTTGAGGTTGTCGAGCTCCTCGTTGGCCGCGAGCTGCAGCAGGCCGCGCGACTCGGGCTCGTCCATCTCGCCGTCGCCGAGGAAGGCCCAGACGTCCTGCTGGCTCGTGTCCTTGATGCCGCGGTTGTGGAGGTACTTGTTGAACTGCGCCTGGTAGATCGCGT
This sequence comes from Terrabacter ginsenosidimutans, assembly GCF_039539425.1. Lineage (NCBI taxonomy): Bacteria > Bacillati > Actinomycetota > Actinomycetes > Micrococcales > Intrasporangiaceae > Terrabacter > Terrabacter ginsenosidimutans. Next base: position 672,573 of record NZ_BAABDC010000002.1, read on the forward strand.
TCATCGGGCCGATGCCCATCGACACCGTCGGGAACTCCCAGTAGTTGGGGAGCAGCCGCGGGTGCGGGTAGGACGGGACGGCCTCGACCTTGCCGTCGACGAGGTGGCTCTTCTCCTGGCGGAAGCCGTCGAGCTGCGCCTCGGTCAGGTGCCCCTCGAGGAAGCTGCGGGCGTACATGCCGGGGGAGGCGTGGCCCTGGAAGTAGATCTGGTCGCCGCCGCCGGGGTGGTCCTTGCCGCGGAAGAAGTGGTTCATGCCCACCTCGTAGAGCGTCGCGGCCGAGGCATACGTCGAGATGTGGCCACCGACACCGATGCCGGGGCGCTGGGCGCGGTGCACCATGATCGCGGCGTTCCAGCGGATGTAGCGGCGCATCTCCCGCTCGACGTCCTCGTCGCCGGGGAACCACGGCTCGCGCTCCGGCGGGATCGTGTTGATGTAGTCGGTCGCCGTCAGGGACGGGACACCGACCTGCTGCTGCCGCGCACGCTCGATGAGCTTGAGCATGATGTAGCGCGCACGCGTCCGGCCCTTCTCGTCGAGGACGGCGTCGAGCGAGTCGATCCACTCCTGCGTCTCGTCCGGGTCGATGTCCGGGAGCTGACTGGGGATGCCGTTGAGGATCGGTCCGGCCTCGGATGCCACGTCGTGGGTCCTTTCTCGTCGCGAGGCGGCGCCCGCGGCCGGTCGGCCACGGCGCTGCACCACCATCCTCTACCCAAGGGTGGCGCCCGTCACAACTGGGTCCGCCAGCTGGGGCGTGGTCCTACCCGTCGCGTGACCTCCGTGGTGGTATGCCGTTCGCTCCCTCGGCCCCGCCGGGCGCGGCGTGGCCGGTTGTCCCGGACGAAGCCCGCCTTGCGCGATAGCGTCGGAGCCGATGCACTGATGTCGTGGCACCCTTGCCGCGACCCGGGTCACGCGTACGACAAGACTGACCCACCCCCAGCGCACGACGATCGAGAGGACCGGTGACAGTGAGCGAGACCGCGGCAGCGGCGTCCTTCAGCAAGCTCGGATTTGCCAAGGGGCAGGTCATCCAGGAGTTCGGCTATGACGACGACGTCGACGACGACCTGCGGTTCGGGCTCGAGGACGTCATCGGGACCGAGCTCGAGGACGAGGACTTCAACGACGGCGCGGACGGGGTGCTGCTCTGGTACCGCGACGGCGACGACGACCTCGTCGACCTCATGGTCGACGGGTTGACGAAGCTCTTCGACCAGGGCTTCATCGTGCTGCTGACGCCCAAGGCCGGACGTGCCGGACACGTCGATGCCAGTGTCGTCGAGGAGGCCGCCTCGACCGCGGGACTGACGACCGGCGGTCAGGTCAACGTGGCCGCCGAGTGGGCGGCGACGCGCCTCATGCCGCCCAAGGGCCCCCGCCGCTGACCCTTTCGTCACACCCTGACCTGCTCCCCGGGCCGCCCGTCGGCGGTGCGGTTGTCCAGGGTGGGCGCGGTGGGTGGCGCGGTGGTGTCACACTGGCCCGCATGACGAACGCGTACCCCAGCGAGTCGCCGGTCCGGACGTCCGCCCCGCTCAAGGTCGGCGACGTGGCCCCGGACTTCACGCTCGTGGACCAGTACGGCGTCGACGTCAGCCTGTCGGCGGTGCGCGACCTCAAGAACGCGGTCGTCGTCTTCTATCCCGCCGCGTTCTCGGGCATCTGCCGTGGCGAGCTGCGCGAGATCCGTGACGGGCTCGAGGACTTCCAGGACGGGGACATCCAGATCTTCGCGGTCTCGTGCGACTCGATGTACACCCTGCGTGCGTGGGCCGACGCCGAGGGCCACTTCTTCCCGCTGCTGTCCGACTTCTGGCCGCACGGCGAGGTGGCCCGACGCTACGGGGTGCTCGACGACGAGGACGGCTTCGCGCTGCGCGGGACGTTCCTGATCGACCGGTCCGGGCGCATCGCCTGGTCCGAGGTGCGTGGCATCGGCCAGGGGCGCGACTTCAAGGCCTACCGCGAGGCGCTCGCGACGCTCCGCGCGAGCCAGCGTGATGCCGTAGGCTGACCGCCGCCTGCCGGTGATGCCGGCGGTGCGTGAGGGGCCTGTAGCTCAGTTGGTAGAGCACCGCGTTTACACCGCGGGTGTCGTCGGTTCGAGCCCGGCCGGGCCCACGTGGACGACCCCGCACCCGACCTCAGCCCCGACCTGTCGCTGCGCGACGTCGTCGCGGCGCTCGAGTCGCTCTACCCCCTCGAGAGCGCAGCAGAATGGGACCGTGTCGGCCTCGTGACGGGTGACCTCGACCAGCCGGTGCGCCGCGTCCTCTTCGCGCTCGACCCGACCCTCGCCGTCATCGACGAGGCACGCGAGTGGGGCGCCGACCTGCTCGTGACCCATCACCCGTTGCTGCTGCGCGGGGTGCACTCCGTGGCCACGTCGTCGGCCAAGGGAGCCTCGGTCACGGCGCTCGTCCGCGCCGGTGTCGCGCTGTGGGTCGGGCACACGAACGCCGACGTGGCCGACCCCGGCGTCTCGACCGTCCTCGCCGACGCCCTGGGCCTCGACGACCAGCGCCCGCTGTCGAGCGAGGGGTCGTATGCCGTGGGGCGGGTGGGTCGGCTCGCAGCCCCCGTGAGCCTGGCCGAGTTCGCGGACGTCGTGGCCGCGGTTCTGCCCGACACCGCCGGAGGGATCCGCGTCAGCGGTGACCCCGACGGCGCCGTGAGGACCGTTGCCGTGATGGGCGGCTCGGGCGACGACCGCTTCGACGACGTGCGCGCCTGTGGCGCCGACGTCTACGTGACCGCCGACCTGCGCCACCACCCGGTGCTCGAGGCGCGCGAGGAGGCACGCGGGGGTCGCCCGTACCTCGTCGACGCCGGCCACTGGGCCACCGAGTCCCTCTGGCTGCAGAGTGGTCGCGAGCGGCTGCTGTCGGCGCTGGGGGAGACTCTCGGAGCCACTAGGGTCGAGACCAGAGTCTCAACCATCCGCACCGAGCCGTGGACGTTCGTCGTCGGTGCGAACGCTGCGCGGGCCGACCGCGCAGCTCCCGATACCGGAGGTGTGCCCTGAAAGCCGACCCGTCCCGCCAGTGGCGCCTGCTCGACCTGCAGGCCATCGACACGCGTCTCGACCAGATCACCCACGCCAAGGCGACGCTGCCCCAGACCCCCGCGGTCGAGGCGGCTCGCCACGAGCTCGGCGCGCTCGAGACGGAGATCGTCAACGTCCGGACGGCGGCCGGTGACGTCCAGCGCGAGCTGACGAAGTCGGACCAGGACGTCCAGCTCGTGCGCGACCGCGCGGCGCGCAACCAGTCGCGGCTCGATGCCGGTCAGGGCAGCGCCAAGGACCTCCAGGCGCTCCAGCACGAGCTGACGTCGCTCGCGCGGCGCCAGGCCGAGCTCGAGGACGTCGAGCTCGAGGTCATGGAGCGCTCCGAGTCCCTGACGGCCCGCGTCACCGAGCTCGAGGCCCGCCGTGCCGAGCTCGTCACGCGCCTGGAGACCCTCGAGTCCGATCGGGACGCCGCCGTCGCGAAGCTCGATGCGGAGGCCGAGCAGGTCGGCTCCGGGCGAGCCGACATCGTCGCCGGCGTCGGTGAGGACCTCATCGCGCTCTACGAGAAGATCCGGGCCAGCAGCGGCGGCATGGCCGCAGCGGAGCTGCGCCACCGTCGGTGCGGTGGTTGCCGCCTCGAGCTCGGCAACGTCGACCTCGCCCGTATCCGCAACGCCCCCGAGGACGAGGTGGTGCGCTGCGAGGAGTGCCGCCGCATCATGATCCGCACGGGCGAGTCCGGCCTGTGAGCCGTTGGTGAAGCCGGCGTCCCGGGGCTCGGGTCGCCGCCTGGTCATCGAGGCCGACGGCGGCTCCAGGGGCAACCCGGGTGTCGCGGGCTACGGCGCACTCGTCCGTGACCCCTCGACGGGTTCCGTCCTCGTCGAGCTCGCCGAACCCCTCGGCCAGGCGAGCAACAACGTCGCCGAGTACTCCGGCCTGCTCGCGGGCCTGCGAGCCGTGCTCGACCTCGACCCCGGCGCCGACGTGCGCGTGAAGATGGACTCCAAGCTCGTCGTCGAGCAGATGTCGGGCCGCTGGAAGATCAAGCACGAGGACATGCGCCGCCTCGCCCTCGAGGCGCGCGACCTCTGTGCCGAGATCTCCGACGCCGGCGGCAGCGTCGACTTCGAGTGGATCCCTCGCGAGAAGAACAAGGACGCCGACGCCCTGAGCAACGACGCGATGGACGGCCGGAGCGTGCACCGGATCCTCACCGCCCCGGACGCGTCCGGTGCGGGCGCAGACCAGGGCGCCGCTCCGGCTCCCCCCGCAGTGACGACGGCGGACGCAGCGTCACCAGGGAGCGGGCGCCCGCTGCGGCTGCTGCTCGTGCAGGCGCCGCTCGACGCCGACGCCGCCCCGCGGATCGTCGCAGCCGTGCGTCGTCTCGTCACGTCGGCCGCTGTCGTCGGCGCCGATGACGCGGTGTCCGCCCGGCTCGCGACCGACCTCGCCGAGGCCCTCGACACGGACGCTGCCACGTCGTCCGACTGGTCCGGACAGGCGCCCGGTGAGGGCGCCGACGCGACGGTGCAGACGGCATACCACTCGCTCGTCGCCGCAGGCGGCACCGTCGTCGCGGTGACGAGTCGCCGCGGGGTGCTGTCGGTGCTCAGCGACGTGCTCGCCACCCCGGCCGAGCGCTTCTGGGCGCTCGCAACGGCACCGGGCAGCCTGACCGCCGTCGAGGTCTGGGAGGACGGGTCCGCGTCGGTGGCTTTCACCAATCGGACTGCTCATCTCGCCTGACGGACGCTGTGCGATATTCGGTCCATGAGCTATGCCGGTGACGTGACCCCCGAGCAGGCCTGGTCGGTCCTGCACGACGAGCCCGGTGCGGTGCTCGTCGACGTGCGCACGAGGGCGGAGTGGTCCTACGTCGGGCTGCCCGACCTCAGCGCCACCGGCAAGGACGTCGTCCTCGTCGAGTGGCAGCGCTACCCCGACGGCGCCGTCAACGCCGGCTTCACCGCCGAGCTCGAGGCTGCCGGTGTCCCCAAGGACGCCCCGGTCTTCTTCCTCTGCCGCTCCGGTGTGCGCTCCGTCGCCGCCGCCGAGGCCGCGACACGGGACGGGTGGACGCGTTCGCACAACGTGCTCGACGGGTTCGAGGGTCCGCACGACGACCAGCGTCACCGCTCGGTCGCCGGGTGGAAGGTCGCGGGCCTGCCGTGGGTGCAGGGATGAGCGGCTCCGACGTGACCGACCCGACCGACACCTGGCGCCCCGACACCCTCGCCGTGCGGGCAGGCTTGTCCCGCAGCGGGTTCGAAGAGACGTCCGAGGCGATCTACCTGACCTCCGGCTTCGTGTACGACACCGCGGAGGACGCCGAGGCGGCCTTCAAGGGCGACGTCGACCGCTTCGTCTACTCCCGCTACGGCAACCCCACCGTCACGATGTTCGAGGAGCGCCTGCGCCAGATCGAGGGCGCCGAGGCGTGCTTCGCCACCGGCTCCGGCATGTCTGCCGTCTTCGTCGCTCTCGCGGCGCTGCTCGGGCAGGGGGACCGCGTCGTCTCCTCACGCGCACTCTTCGGCTCGTGCTTCGTCATCCTCGACGAGATCCTGCCCCGCTGGGGCGTCGAGACGGTCTTCGTCGACGGCGCCGACCTCGACCAGTGGCGCGACGCGCTAGCCGAGCCGACGACGGCCGTCTTCTTCGAGACGCCGAGCAACCCGATGCAGGAGCTCGTCGACATCGAGGCCGTGGCGGACCTGGCGCACGACGCCGGCGCCAAGGTCGTCGTCGACAACGTCTTCGGCACGCCGATCTTCTCCAAGCCGCTCGACCTCGGGGCCGACATCGTCGTCTACTCCGCGACGAAGCACATCGACGGGCAGGGCCGCACCCTCGGGGGCGCTGTGCTGGGCCCGAAGGAGTTCATCGACGGACCGGTCCAGAACCTCATGCGCCACACCGGCCCGTCGATGTCGCCGTTCAACGCGTGGGTGCTCCTCAAGGGTCTCGAGACGTTGTCGCTGCGTGTCGAGCGGATGGCCCAGAGCGCCGTCGAGGTGGCCCGGTTCCTCGAGTCGCACCCGAAGGTCACGCGCGTCGTGCACCCCTTCCTCGAGTCGCACCCGCAGCACGAGCTCGCCAAGCGCCAGATGAGCGCCGCGGGCACGGTCGTCACCTTCGAGCTCGACGGCGGCAAGGACGAGGCGTTCACGCTCATGAACGCCCTGCAGGTCATCGACATCTCCAACAACCTCGGCGACTCGAAGTCATTGATCACCCACCCTGCGACGACGACGCACCGGCGTCTCGCGCCCGAGGCCCGGGCCGCGGTCGGGATCACCGACGGCGTGCTGCGGGTCTCGGTCGGGCTCGAGGACGTGCGCGACCTCGTCGACGACCTGCGCCGCGCCCTGGGCTGACCCGGCCCTCGGCACGCCTCCGGCCGCGGGGCACCCGAGCGTCGGGTCCCCGGCCGCCGTCAGGTCGTCGCGGCCAGGGTCAGGGTCGCCGCCGCCACGACCGTGACCGCGCACAGGGCCCCGGTCCGTGCGATGCGGCCGGCGTCGACGGTCAGCCCCGCCGAGCGGCAGCGCGAGGCCCAGAGGAGCGTCGCGACCGAGCCCCACATCGTGACGATCGGGCCGGCGTTGACGCCGATGAGCAGTGCGGCGAGCCTGGCCGGTGAGTCCGTCACGGCCGGCTCGAGCGCCAGGTAGGCCGGCAGGTTGTTGATGCCGTTCGAGGCGAGGACGCCGAGGCCGCTGACCCGGAGGAGGTCCGCCACCCCGCCGCCGTTGCCGACGACGGTGCGCAGCCACGACTCGAGCCCGAGCCGCAGCGCCGCGTCGATGACGAGGAAGAGCACGCAGATCCCCATCACGGTGAGCCACGGCACCTTGATGCGTCGCAGCAGCTCCGGGGCGCGCCAGTAGGTCGCCACGACGAGGAGGCCGGCCGCGGGGAGGGAGGCCAGCGCCGGCTGGATCCCGATGACGAACGCCGGGGCGAGGACGATGCAGACTCCTGCCGTGATCTGCATGAGCAGGCGGTCGTGCGGCTCGGCCGGGGGAGGCGTCTCGTAGGTGCTGCGCAGGTCGCGCCGGTGCAGCAGCCAGAGCACGGCCACCGTGACGACGATGGCGGCGAGGGCAGGCAGAGCCATCAGCTTGATGTAGCCGAGCGTGCCGACCCCGAGCGCCGAGAACGGGTGCAGCGCAAGCAGGTTCGTCAGGTTCGAGACCGGGAGCAGGAGCGACGCCGTGTTGGCCAACCACAGGGTCGTCATCGCGAACGGCAGTGGAGGAGCGCCGACCTGGCGGGCGACGACGATGGCCACGGGCGTCAGCAGCACCGCAGTCGTGTCGAGGCTGAGCACCACGGTGCACACGACCGCGAGCCCCACGATGAGCAGCCACAGCACGATGACCCGCCCTCGTGCCAGCCGCGCGGCGTGGTGCGCCAGGACGTCGAAGAGCCCGGACAGGTCGCAGATCTCGGCCACGACGGTGATCGCGACGAGAAAGACGAGGATCGGTGCGACGCGCTCGACGAGCTGGGTGAGGTCGAAGAGCACGTCAGGCCCTCGGCGTCGTGGCCAGCAGCCACGGCCGGCCTGCGCGGGGCGGCGGAGTGAGCTCGACCTGGAAGCGTTCGGACAGCCGCTCGGCGAGCGCCTGCGGAGTGCGCGGGGCCTCGGCCTGCACGAGCTCGCGCGTCACGAGTCCGCGGGTGTGCTTGGCCATGTGGGAGGCGCCGGGGACGGTGACGTGCACCCAGCGCTCGGCGCGGTCGCCCGTGGGACGCCACAGGCCGGCATACGTGCTCGACCGGCAGTCGACGACGAGCTCGCGCGGCTTCACGGCGGCATCGAGCGCAGTGGACAGCTCCCTTCGCCACTCGTGCGACAGGTAGCCGATCCCCGGGAGCGTGCTGCAGACGTTGACGCGGTAGGCCGGCACCCGGTCTCCGAGGCGCAACGCACCGAAGAGCGCGGACACGACGACGACCCAGCGGTTGGCTCGGCGCTTCGACGCCGCGTCGAGAGAGTCGACGTCGAGGGCCTGGTAGAGCACCCCGGTGTAGACGTGGGACGCCGTCGCCGTGGGCGCGGTCTGGAGGCGGGTGTTGCGCTCGATCTCGGCGACGAGGTTGGGGTTGACCTCGAGGACCGCGGCGGCGTCCGGCTCGCCGCTCACCCTCGCGACCGTCTCGATGACCGACTCGCGCAGGGGCGTCAGCTCCGGGAAGGAGAGGGCGCCGAGGTCGAGCGACCGTCCCCGCCGGGGGGTCGTCTTCCCCTCGGACGGCGGGAGCAGGATGAGCACGGGGGTCAGCCTAGGCACACGGCCCAGTGATGTCTCATCCGTCCGCGTGTCGCGGCGGCCGCCCCCTCGGCGACGCGATGCGTAGGGTGGCGCCATGGCCCAGCGACACATCGTCTTCCGCCCGGCGACGCAGCCCGGCGACGTGGCACAGCAGCTCGCCGCCCGTTTCGAGGCGGTCCGCCGCGAGTTCGAGGTGGCGGACGAGTTCCCGCCTGCCGTGCTCGCCGAGGCCGCTGCTGCCGCAGGCGCTGCGAGCCTGCCCGAGCGGGACGAGACGGACATCCCGTTCATCACCATCGACCCGCCGACGTCGATGGACCTCGACCAGGCCATGTCGATCGAGCGGCAGGGTGACGGCTACCGCGTGCGCTATGCCATCGCCGACGTGCCGGCCTTCGTCCGTGCGGGGGGCGCGGTCGACGCCGAGGCCCGGCGACGCGGCCAGACGGTCTACTGCCCCGACGAGCGCGTCCAGCTCCACCCCACCGCGCTGAGCGAGGGCGCCGCGAGCCTGTTGCCCGACCAGGTGCGGCCGGCCTTCGTCTGGGACATCACGCTCGCCGCCGACGGTGAGGGCACCGCGGTCGAGGTCCACCGGGCCATGGTGCGCAGCGTCCGGCGCTACGACTACGAACAGGTGCAGAAGGAGGTCGACGCCGGCACGGCGGAGGAGTGCCTGAAGCTGCTCAAAGAGGTCGGCGAGAAGCGCGTCGAGCTCGAGCGCAGGCGCGGCGGCGCCACGTTGCCGATGCCGGAGCAGGAGGTGGAGGAGGACGAGAAGGGGGAGTTCCGCATCTCGTTCCGCCCGATGCTGGCCGCCGAGGACTGGAACGCGCAGATCTCCCTGCTGACCGGCATGGGCGCAGCGGACCTCATGCTCAAGGGCGCGGTGGGCATCCTGCGCACGATGCCGCCGCCCGACCCGCGCGACCTGGCGCGCTTCCGTCGTCAGGCGGCCGCTGCCGGGGTGTCCTGGCCGGAGGGCCTCGCCTACGGCGAGTTCCTCCGAACCCTCGACCGGGCGGACCCGCGCCACCTCGCGCTCATCCACGAGGCGACCTCGCTCTTCCGCGGTGCCGGCTACACGCCGTTCGACGGCGCTGCCCCCGACCAGCCGCTGCACTCTGCGGTGGCCAACCCCTACGCCCACGTGACGGCGCCGCTGAGGCGGCTCGTCGATCGCTTCGGCCTCGTCGTGTGCGAGTCGTTGTCCGCCGGCCGGGAGGTGCCCGCCTGGGTGCGCGAGGCCCTGCCGACGCTGCCCGAGATCATGTCGACGTCCGACCGCCGCACCAACGGTGTCGAGCGGGCGTGCACCGATGCCGTCGAGGCGGCCGAGCTGCACCCCCACGTCGGCGGCACGCTCGAAGCGGTCGTCGTCGACGAGAACGAGAAGGGCGTCGTCGTCCAGCTCATCGAGCTCGCCGTGGTCGCCAAGGCGGCCGGCAGGGCCCGGGCCGGCGACACGGTCACGGTGCGGGTCGATGCGGCGGAGGTGTCGACGGGCACGATCACGCTGACCATCGTCTGAGCCGCTCCGGCTCTCGGCGCTTCGTGGGGCGTATGCCGTGTTCCTACGGAGCGCTCGGGGTCGGGCTGGACGCCGTTCCGCCGTCGGCGGGTGGGGTCGCCGTGCCAGCGTCTCCCGGTGTCACGGGAGACGCGGGTGTCGGCGTCCCCGTGGCGGTCGGCGTGGCCACGCGTGGCGACTCCGGGGCCGTCGAGGCGTCGCCCCCCGTCGTCTGCTGCGCTGCCGGAGTCGTGGCCGAGGGGCTGGGCGCCGAACCCGTCGACACGGAGGATCCCGCCGAGCCGGTGACGCCACGGTCCTGCTGGGCCTGCTGGGCGGGGGAGTCCACGACGGCCCCGGCCGACGTGCGACCACCGAGCTGCGTCCCGGTCACCTGGGCGCCGGTGGTCAGCTGCACCCCGGTGAGGAAGGCTGCAGCGATGGCGAAGACCGCCGCGGTCGTGGCGAGGACCCGTCGCGTCGTCGCGCGGTCGGGACGGCGCCACCAGCTCTCGCGGACGAGCTCCACCTTCACGGCGTCGGCGTCGGCGCCGGCGCCAGCGCCGGTGTCCATGGTGTCGACGCCGTCGATGCCGTCGACACTGCGGCGGGACCGCACGAGCACCACGGCGTCCTTCGCCCGGGCCATGGAGCTCGTGTAGATGCTGGCTGCGATGGCGGAGACCACACTGAGCACGGCAGCGCCGGCGATGGTGCCGACGACGCCGAGGCGCGAGCCGAGGGCCGCCGCGGTGGCAGCAGCCATGGAGCCGCCGAGCAGCTGGGTCAGGGAGAGGTCGAGCAGCTTCGCTCTGGGTCGTGCCGAGGGCTCCGGCTCCGGGGCCGTGGAGGGTCGCGTGTCGGGCAGGTCGTCGGTCAGCTGTTCCGTCATGTTCCTGAGGGGTCTGTTGCGGTCGTCTTCTCCCATGCACGACGAACGGGAGCCTCCGATCGTTGACGCTGCGCCGGGGGTGTGACTCGGCTCACGCCGGCTCGTGTCCACCGGCGACCAGCGAGCGCCGATGCGGAGGTTCGGCCCCACCGGTGACAGACTCGGGGGCGATCACTGGAGGACCATGGACGCCATCGCACTGCCCGACCGCGAGATCGCGGACCGCCGAGACCCCGGCGGTGCGGACCACCACAAGGGAGCGGTCGCCCACGAGGCGGCGCGCCGCCGCACCTTCGCCGTCATCTCGCACCCCGACGCCGGCAAGTCGACCCTGACCGAGGCGCTCGCCCTGCACGCCCGAGCCATCGGCGAGGCCGGCGCCGTTCACGGCAAGGGCAACCGCCGCGGCGTCGTCTCGGACTGGATGGAGATGGAGAAGGACCGAGGCATCTCGATCACGTCCGCCGTGCTGCAGTTCGCCTACGACGGCACCGTCGTCAACCTTCTCGACACACCGGGTCACGCCGACTTCTCCGAGGACACCTACCGGGTGCTCGCGGCGGTCGACGCCGCCGTCATGCTCGTCGACGCGGCCAAGGGCATCGAGCCCCAGACCTTCAAGCTCTTCGAGGTGTGCCGCGCCCGCGGCGTGCCCGTCATCACCGTCGTCAACAAGTGGGACCGCCCGGGCCTCGACGCGCTCGCGATCATGGACGAGCTGACCACGCGGATCGACCTGCACCCGATGCCCCTGACCTGGCCGGTCGGGGTCGCGGGTGACTTCCACGGGGTGCTCGACAGCGCCACCGGCGAGTTCGTCCAGTTCACCCGGACGCCCGGCGGCGCCACCGAGGCCATCACGACGCGTATGAGCAGCGACGAGGCCGAGCAGCTGCTCGGCTCCACGTGGACCGACGCGGTCGAGGAGTTCGACCTGCTGCGGTCCTCCGGTCACGACTACGACCACGAGCTCTTCCTCTCGGGCGCGGCCTCGCCCGTCCTCTTCGGCTCGGCGGTGCTCAACTTCGGCGTGCGCCAGCTGCTTGACACGCTCGTGGCGCTCGCGCCGGCTCCTGGTGCTCGCCCGGACCGGACCGGCGCCCCCCGCGCCGTGGCCGCGCCGTTCTCCGGCTTCGTCTTCAAGATCCAGGCGGGCATGGACCGCGCCCACCGTGACCGGCTCGCGTTCGTACGGGTCTGCTCGGGACGCTTCAGCCGTGGGATGGTCGTCACGCACGCCGACACCGGGCGTCCCTTCACGACGAAGTACGCGCAGAGCGTGTTCGGCCGGGACCGGTCCACCGTCGAGGAGGCGTTCCCCGGCGACGTCATCGGCCTCGTCAACGCCAACGCCCTCCGCGTCGGTGACACGCTCTACGCCGACGAGAAGGTGGCGTTCCCGCGGATCCCGCTCTTCGCCCCCGAGCACTTCGCCGTCGCCCGCGCCGCCGTCACCGGCAAGCAGAAGCAGTTCCGTCGCGGGATCGAGCAGCTCGGCGAGGAGGGCGTCGTGCAGGTCCTGCACTCCGACCGTCGCGGCGCCCAGGCGCCGGTGCTGGCCGCTGTCGGTCCCATGCAGTTCGACGTCGCGCAGCACCGGATGGAGCACGAGTTCGGCTCGGCGATCCGGCTGGAGCCGCTGGGCTACTCGGTCGCGCGGGCCGTGACGGCCGCCGCGATGCCGATCGTCGACAGCCGCCCCGGAGCCGAGACCCTGACGCGCGCGGACGGGCTGCACCTGGCGGTCTTCGTCGACAAGTGGCGCCTCGCCTCGGTGGAGAAGGACCTCCCCGTCGGTTCCCTCACGCCGATCTTCGGCTGACGCCCGTGAGCCGGCGCTTCGAGGAGATCGACTGGCAGCAGACGCCGCTGGGGGAGATCAGCCTGCGGCGCCGGCTCGAGCCGTCCCTCCTCGTCGACGTCTACGAGGTGAAGCTCGGCGAGGAGTTCCTCATGTCGAGCCTCTTCACCGTTGCCGAGGTCGAGCTGGCCCGGCTCGGGCTCGCGGCGGTCGGCGGAGAGCATCTCGACGTCGTCGTCGGCGGCCTCGGTCTCGGCTACACCGCCGTCGCCGCCCTCGAGGACGAGCGGGTCGGATCCGTCACGGTCGTCGAGGCGCTGGGTCCCGTCATCTCGTGGCACGAGCGGCAGCTGCTCCCTGACACCGCCACTCTGACGCTCGACCCGCGGACCACCCTGCTCGAGGGCGACTTCTTCGCCCTGGCTCGCGGTGGGAAGGGTTTCGGTTCCGCGCCGGCGCTGCTGCACGCCGTGCTGCTCGACATCGACCACACGCCCCACCACGTGCTGCACCCGAGCCACGCCGACCTCTACACGCGTCAGGGCCTGGCTGGTCTCGCCGCCCGGCTGCACCCCGGCGGTGTCTTCGCGCTGTGGTCCGACGACCCTCCCGAGGACGCCTTCACCGCCCTTCTCACCGATGTCTTCGCCGACGCCGTCGCGCACGAGGTGAGCTTTGCGAACCCCCTCACCGGCGGCACGTCCTCGAACTCCGTCTACGTCGCGACGACCTCGCTGCCCGAGCCCGGGGGCCGACCCAGCCCGCGGGTGAGCCCGCCGGCCGAGCGGCTCCGGAGCACGCGGCATACCCCCACCACCAGATCCGGCGTCGACGTCCCGGAAGTGCCCCCGCGCACTGCGCCCAGGTCCTACGGTGATGGAGGGGCATCCACCCGTCCGTCCTGAGGAGGTCACGTGAGCGTCTCGGTCTCGAGTGCCGGTCCGGTGACCACAGCACGGCTGTCGGGGGAGATCGACACGTACACGGTGCCCGACGTGCGCGCCGCGTTCGAGCGGCTCCCGATCGTCGCGGACGGGACGGTCGTCGTCGACCTCCGCGAGGTCACCTTCCTCGACTCCTCGGGGCTGGGGGCGATCATCGGGCTCTACCACCGCGCCGACGCGAGCCGGGCACGGTTGCAGCTGGTCTGCGGCGAGGTGACCCTGCGCCTCGTCCAGCTGATGCACCTCGACCAGGTCATGGACGTCGTCAGCGAGCCTGGAGACGCGTCCGCGGACACGCAGCCGTCGGCTCTCGGCTGATCCTCGGCCAGATTCTCAGGACGCGAGGGTGAGATGCACGCACACGCGCGTACGCGTGGGGCGGCTCTCGATGACCAGCTGGTCGCTGAGCCGCTGGGCGATCCAGAGCCCGCGCCCGGACGTGGCCTCGCTGCCGGTCGCGCGGACCTGGGGCACCGAGCCCGTGCCGTCCGCGTCCTCCACCGTGAAGACGATGGAGTCGGAGGTCTCGTCGATGAGCAGGACCCCGCGCCCACCCCCGTGGACGATGCTGTTGACCGCCACCTCGTGCACGGCGAGCACCGCGTTGTCCGCCCGGTCGGGGATGCGCTCGCCCGCGATCGTGCGCACCACCTCTCGCACGTGGCGCAGGTCATCCGGACCGAACTCGACCCTGCCGAGCTCCCTCCCTGCGGCGACCGATGGACCTGTCACCCCTGCATGCTCCCACTTATGCGCCATCCGTGGGCGATATGACGCCCCGGCTGTAAAGATGACCCCATGAACGCGCCGTGGCAGAGCCCCGAGGCGAGCCGGTCCGCGGTCCCGCCCCGGTTGGCCGCCCTCGCACGCATCGCAGCCGAGGTCGCCGCGGCCACGACCGTGGAGCAGCTCACCGAGACCATCACCGAAGAGGCGTCGAAGGTGATGGGGGCATCGCGCGCCGTGCTTGCCGTCCGCGAGGGATCGGACCGTCTCCGCACCATCGCCACCCACGGCCTCAGCGCCTCCGAGGCTCGGCAGTGGGCCAACCTCGGGATCGAGGAGCGGTCACCCCTCACCGATGCCGTCCGGACCGGCAAGGTCGTCACCGTGGCCAGCCGCGCGAACCTGCTGGAGAAGTACCCGGACCTCGACGACGGCACCGAGCGCTCGTCCGTGACCCTGCCCCTCATCTCGAGGACCGACGGCTCGGCCATCGGGGCCCTGGGCTTCCGCTTCGACGGACGTGTCGGTCCGGTCGACCCCGAGCTGCTGTGGGTGCTGGGCGTCCTCAGCGACATGTGCGCCCAGACGATGCTGCGCCTGCGGGCGGAGGCCCTGAGCGCTGACCGTGCTGCGCAGCTCGAGTTCCTCGCCTATGCCTCACAGGCTCTCGCGGCCTCGCTCGACTACCGCGAGACCCTGCGGCAGGTCGCCTCGCTGGCCGTCCCGGCCCACGCCGACTGGTGCTCCGTGCAGATGGTCGACGACGGCGTCCTGCGCACGCTCGCGGTGGCCCACGTCGACCCGAACAAGGTGCAGCTCGCCCGGGAGCTCGAGACCCGCTGGCCACCCGACCCCGACCGCCCGGGGGGCGCGGCCCAGGTCGCCCGGACCGGTCAGAGCATGCTCGTCGAGGCGGTCACCGAGGAGATGCTCGTCGCGGCGGCGCAGGACGAGGAGCACCTTCGGGTGGCGCGCGAGCTGGGGCTGCGGAGCGCCATGTCGGTCCCGCTCATCGCCAAGGAGCGGGTGCTCGGGGTCCTCACCTTCGTCTCGGCCGAGTCCGGCCGTCGCTACACCGCCGAGGACGTCGCCTTCGCGGAGGACCTCGCCAGACGAGCCGGCCTCGCCATCGACAACGCCGACCTCTACTCCCAGACCCGACGGGTCGCGTCGGTGCTCCAGTCGACCCTCCTGCCGCAGGACCTCCCCGAGCTGCCCGGCTGGCAGGTCGGCACCGTCTACCGTCAGGCGGGACGCACCGACGTGGGCGGCGACTACTACGACGTCAGCGGCCTCGACGACGGCAGGGTCATCGCCGTCCTCGGCGACGTCATGGGCAGGGGAGTGGACGCCGCGGTCTCCGGCTCGCTCATGCGCTCCGCCGCCCGCGTGCTCTCGACCCAGGACCCCGAACCGGACTCCCTGGCCCGAGCCATGGACCGGTTCATGGCCATCGAGCCTCCGACGCAGATGGCCTCCGCCGTCTACGCCCTCTTCAACCCGCAGGAGGACGTCGTCGAGCTCGTCGTCGCCGGACACCCGCCGCCGCTGCTCGTCCGAGGGGGAGAGACGCGTTTCATCACCGAGGACGGCTCGCCCGTGCACGGGCTCGGGGCGGTGCCCCGGACCGCCGTGCGGAGTCCCTTCGGGCCGGGCGACGTGCTGCTCCTCTACACCGACGGCCTCGTCGAGCGTCGCGGCGAGTCCATCGACCTCGGGCTCAAACGCCTGCAGGTCGCCGCCGAGGAGCTGCTCACCACCGTCGACGACGAGACAGATCTCGACGACGTGCTGGACGAGCTGTCCGAGGCGGTCTCCGACCCGGACCGTCAGGACGACGTCGCCGTGCTGGCCTTCCGCCGCACCGTCTGAGGCAACGCGGAGGATGCCGTCCCCGGAGGCGCCGGGGGCGCCGAGGCGGCGGACGGCATACGGCCCCTATGCTGGTGCGCGGATGAGTCGGCCAGACGGTCGCGTCAGGGCCTTGGTCCTGCCGAGGAACGTCCGGGCTCCACAGGGCAGGGTGGTGGCCAACAGCCACCCGGGGTGACCCGCGGGACAGTGCCACAGAAAACAGACCGCCGGCCGCTTCGGCAGCCGGTAAGGGTGAAACGGTGGTGTAAGAGACCACCAGCGCTCCAGGTGACTGGAGCGGCTCGGTAAACCCCACCCGGAGCAAGTCCAGACAGCGTGTGCACGACGCCCTCGGGCGTCGAGGAGACCGGCCCGGTCGAGCGCGCGGGTAGGACGCTAGAGCCGGTCAGCAATGGCCGGCCCAGATGGATGGCCGTCGCCGCGCCACCGGTAACGGGGACGCGGAACAGAACCCGGCGTATCGGCCGACTCATCCACTTTTAGGCCTCTGACCTGCGGTGATGTGTTTCGGGACCGCCGTTGGTCTGCATATAGTCCGCAAAATTTCCGAGGACTCCGTCGACCGCGGCCCTCGTGCGCTCGTCGTCGTCGGGCCAAGGTGGCTGTAGGTGTCGAGCGTCTCGCTCGCGCGCTCGCGCAGCGGCTCCTCTAGGACGGCGAAGACGTCGTAGACGTCCCGGCGAAGCTCGCCGCCCGGGTCCGGCTGTTCGACACCGGCCACAACCACAAGACCGATGCCCATGACGCGCACTCGAACGCGATGGTGGCCGTGCGCGCCCAAGGGTTGCGGGTGCTGCGCCCCGACGGCGAGCTCGAGGCGTTGCGGATGCTGGTCGACCGGCGTGAATCGCTCAGTGGGCGGCAAGTCCAAACCGTCGACCGGCTCCAGGCGCTGCTGGGGGAACTGCTTCCGGGACAAGCGAAGAAGGACATCACTCCTGGCCAGGCCAAGCGGATGCTCGCGTCAGTCCGCCCGCGCGACATCGCGGGCAGGACCGGCGCCGGAACGTGGCCGAGGAGCTCCCCCTGCTTAGCGAGCTGGTCGCGGTCGAGGCCAAGATGAAGAAGGCCAACGCCGAGCTCAAGGCGATCGTCCTCGCCCGCGGCTCACACCTGATGGACCTGCACGGCGTGGGCCCGCTCGTCGTGGCGCGGGTGTTGGCTGACGTCGGGGAGGTGTCCCGTCAAACGACCTCTGGAGGCGATCCGCTGTTCGAAGCGCAGCATCTCCGACGCCATCTATCGCCAACTTCTCGCCGACGCCGCATCCACCCACGCCAAGGTCGTCGAGGGAGACGCGGGTCCGGGAGGGCACTACGGGGCGTCTCAGTTATCCAGCGCGGCCGGCTCTAACCCGCTCACCAGCGCTTCGGATCAGCCACTTCCCGGACCCGCATCAACGACGGTACGCCGCACTGCCACCACGCGAAAGACCCAACTCATGCGCCTTCCGGGCCAGTTTGTGAGGCTTCCGGCTGGCGACCCATGCGTCCTCTGTGCCAGGCAACTTGAGGGACTCCGGGTCCGTCTGCGCGACCGGGCCGATCGTGCGTTGTAGCCACACACTCGATCCGTGGGGATCGCGTCCCTCGCGGCCCTCGGCCCGCTGGCGTACGCTTCATGGAAAGTAGCCCCGGACCCGGCCGCTGACGACGCATCGAAAGTGGTCGAATGCCAAACCGGGACCATCTCGAGAGCCACGAGGCTCCCTTCGTGCCAACCGTGAGCCTGAGTTGGCTGGAAGGAAGCTCAGGCACGTCAGCGGGGGGGGGACGCCCTCATCCGAGATGGACGCCGTGGCGTCGTGCCGCGGCGGCGTCATGGAGATGGGCCGCCCGGTTGAGCCGTGGAACCAACCCGACCCCGATCGGTTGGTGATTCACACCGGGCAGCGGCAGGCACTGTGGGAGCGGCTGGTCTTGGGCGTCTTCATTGCCGTGCCATTGCCCTCGTCTGCGCGCTGCCGGTCGCATGGATGTTCGGCTGGGTGACGTGGCTGGACATCGCGCTAGCGACGGGAATGTATGTGGTCTGCATGCACGGAGTGACCATCGGGTACCACCGCTGCTTCACGCACGGCTCGTTCAAGCCGACCCGGTCGCTGAAAATCGCGCTGGCGATCGCCGGCAGCTTGGCCATCGAGGGCGCCGTCAACACGATGAGGGCAGTTCGGGACTCCCCGTGAACGACCTGAGCATGGGCATCCCAGGGGTGGGCCACATCCGTCCGGGCGCGCACGTGTGCGCGCTCTACTCGGGACCCGACGAGCGAGACCGCCTGCTGGTGCCGTTCATGCAGGAGGGTCTGCGCCACGGCGACCAATGTGTGTACCTCATCGACGACCTCGCGCCCGTGACCACGGGGGGACGGGCGTGCGAGCCGAGGGGTCCTCGCGCCGATCGCCGACCGGAGCCCGTCGGCCGGTACCCAGCCCCCGACGTCTACCTCCGGGCCGGGCACTTCTCCGTCGAGCGGATGATCTCCGCTCTCGTCGCCGGCCCCGCCGCGTCCGGCCATGACGACATCCCCCTGCTCCGCGCCGCGGGGGAGATGTCCCGGGCGTCACCTGAGCCCGGCGCGATGGAGTTGTCCGTCTACGAGTCAGCCGTCGCCCAGATCCTCGTGGAGCTGCCCACCCTGTTCCTGTGCCTGTACGACCTGCAGCGACTCGAGGTGGGCATGGTCGTCAGCGTCCTCAGGATCCACTCCAAGGTGCTGGTTGACGGGGCGGTGCTCCACAACCCCAGTTGCCTGGAGTCGACCGATGACGCAGAGCTCAGGGCCGACGCCGGCCCGCCTTATCCCTTGGCCAGAATTCGCACCGACGTGGACGCGGAGGACCGATGGCTGTCCCTCACCGGCGCCGAGGTTCGAGTTGCTGAGCTCGTGGCGAGCGGCATGACGAACCGCGCGACGGCCGAGGAACTGATCGTGTCACCGCACACCGTGGACGCGCACCTCAAGCACATGTACGTGAAACTCGGCATCCACTCCCGGGTCGAGCTCACCGTCCTCGCACTTCAGCACGCCAGGCCGACCGCCTGAGGCGGGGCACCTGGCCGAAACGGCCACGGCTGGCAGTTCTACCTGTTCACGGGATGCCCCGGACCTTGCACGACGAAAGCATTGCTGGGTCCGGCAATCCAGCGAACGGAGCGCGTCATGGGTAGGGCTGTAGGTATCGACCTGGGAACCACGAACTCGGTGATCGCGGCGATGGAAGGTAGCCAGCCGGCGGTCGTCCCCAACACGGAGGGAAACCGAACCACTCCGTCGGTCGTCGCGTTCCTCGAGAGCGGGGAACGGCTGGTGGGCCAGATGGCCCGGCGACAGGCCATCCTGAATCCCAAGGGCACGATCTACTCGGCCAAGCGCTTCGTCGGCCGGAAGCACGACGAGGTGGAGAGCGAGATCCACACGGTCTCCTACGACGTCGTGGCCGGACCGGACGGGGCGGTCCGGTTCTCGGTGCACGGCAAGCTCTACGCGCCCGAGGAGATCTCCGCGCAGATCCTGCGCAAGCTGGCGGACGACGCCGGCAAGGCGCTCGGCGAGCGGGTCACCGAAGCTGTCATCACGGTGCCCGCGCACTTCAACGACGCGCAGCGTCAGGCCACCAAGGATGCGGGCAAGATCGCCGGGCTCGAGGTGCTCCGCATCATCAACGAGCCCACCGCCGCGGCACTCGCGTACGGGATGGACAAACTCGAGAACGAGACCATCCTCGTCTTCGACCTCGGCGGAGGCACCTTCGACGTGAGCATCCTGACCGTCGGTGAAGGCGTCGTCGAGGTGCGTTCCACCGCAGGCGACACCCACTTGGGAGGGGACGACTTCGACCGGCGCATCGTGGACTACCTCGCGGACGAGTTCAAGAAGGAGAACGGCATTGACCTGCGGCAGGACCCGCAAGCCCTTCAGCGCCTGTTCGAGGCCGGCGAGAAGGCCAAGGTCGAGCTGTCGTCCGTCACCCAGACAGGCGTGAACCTTCCGTTCGTGACCGCGGACGCCTCCGGCCCCAAGCATCTCAACGTCAACTTGATGCGCTCCACGTTCGATCAGCTCACTGCGGACCTCGTGGAACGTTGCATGGGTCCGGTCAAGCAGGCCATAGGTGACGCGAAGGTCACTGCGGACGACATCGACGAGGTCATTCTCGTCGGGGGTTCCACGCGCATCCCCGCGGTGCAGAACCTGGTCCGCCGGATGACGGGTGGCCAGGAGCCCAACATGACCGTCAACCCGGACGAGGTCGTCGCACTCGGCGCGGCCGTCCAGGCGGCGATCATCAAGGGCGATGTCAAGGACGTCCTGCTCCTGGACGTCACTCCGCTCTCGCTGGGACTGGAGACGCAGGGCGGGGTGATGACGAGAGTCATCGAGCGCAACACCACGATCCCGGCGCGTCGCACCGAGGTCTTCAGCACAGCCGCGGACAACCAGGAGGCGGTGGACGTGGTGGTTCTCCAAGGCGAGCGGGAGCGGGCCAGCGACAACCGGGTGCTCGCGCGGTTCCGGCTGGAGAACATCCGTCCGGCGCCTCGAGGGGAGCCTCAGGTCGAGGTCACCTTTGACATCGACGCCAACGGCATTCTGCACGTCTCCGCCAAGGACAAGGACACCGGCGCCGAGCAGCAGGTCACCATCAGCGAGACCTCGACCCTGAGCCAGGAGGAGGTCGGGCGGATGGTCGCGGACGCCGAGGCACACCGCAGCGAGGATGCTCAGTTGCGTGAGCTCGTCGACGCGCGCAACGAGCTCGACTCCGTGACCTACCAGGTGCAACGTGAGCTCGAGCAGGGCGCGGGAGCGGTTGCCGAGCACGAGCGTGCCCGGGCGGAGATGTTGATCAACGACGCGCGCACGGCCCTCGACGAGCAGGCACCGATCGACCGTCTCCGGTCCCTCACGGGGGAGCTGCACCAGATGGCCCAGGCCCTGAGCGCGTCCGCCCGGAGCCAAGCCGGCTCCGGCTCCACCGGTGAGTCGCCCGGCTCCGGCCCGGCTGGTGCGGGGGACGACTCGGACGACGTGATCGACGCAGAGTTCACGACGCACTGAGGTCAGCGTGATGTCCGAACAGGAGAACCCCGACCCTGGTCCCGCCGACGAGGGCGTTGTGGACAGCGCCGCCGAGACCGCCAAGCAGATCGCCGAGCTCGAGGACTCGTGGCGCCGTACCGCAGCGGAGCTGGACAACTTCCGCAAGCGGTGCGCCAAGGACGTGATCCGCGCCCGGGAGCAGGAGCGGGCGGCGGTGGCCACCCGCTGGTTGCCGGTCCTGGACAACCTCGAGCGTGCGCTCGAGCACGCCGCCTCGAACCCCGACCAGATCGTGGAGGGCGTGCGCGCCGTGCACCAGCAGGCGCTCGCGATCCTCACAGACCTCGGCTATCCCCGGAGGGACGACGAGACCGGCAAGGTCTTCGACCCCGCCAAGCACGAAGCCGTCAGCACCGTCGCCGATGAGGACCTGGTTCCTGGCACGGTCGCGCACGTCGTCCGGCCCGGCTACGGGCCGGACGACGAGATCCTGCGACCGGCCTCGGTCGTAGTGGCGACCAGGGGCGAGTGATGGCGCGGGACTTCTACGAGGTCCTCGGCGTCCCCCGCGATGCCGACCAGTCGGAGATCCAACGGGCCTATCGCAAGCGCGCCCGCACGCTCCACCCCGACGTCAACAAAGAGCTTCGCGCGGAGGAAGCGTTCAAGGAGCTCTCCGAGGCGTACGACGTGCTCTCCGACCCCGACCAGCGCAAGCGATACGACGCGTTCGGGGAGGACTTCCGGCGCGTCGGTGCCGAGGTCGACCCGGACGCCTACAGTCGGGCCCGGGCCCATGCGGGGGCCGGCGCCGGCGGCGGGCGGCCGAGAGGCTGGGGCGGGGGCGGCGGTCCCTCCGACGGCTTCCGGTACTCGGGCTCCGGGGACGTGGACCTGGAGGACCTGCTCGGCGGCATCTTCGGTGGTCGCGGCGGCGGCCGCGGCGGATGGGGACCGGTCTCCGGCTCCGACCACGAGACCGAGATGGAGGTGACCGTCGAGGAGGCGTACAACGGGACCGAGCGCACCCTGTCGATCAATGGTCCCGACGGTCCGCGCACCATCGACGTGAACATTCCCGCAGGCGTCGTGGACGGTCAGCGGATCCGTCTGCGCGGCCAAGGGGGCCAGGGATCCGGCGGAGGCGAGACAGGCGACCTGTACCTCATCGTCCGCATCGCACCCCATCCTCGTTACCGACTCGACGGCCGAGACCTGCACGTCCTGCTGCCCCTGGCCCCTTGGGAGGCCGCACTTGGTGCTTCGGTGGACATCGACACCCCCGGCGGCTCCGCCACGGTCAACGTTCCCGCGGGCACCTCCAGCCATCGTCGGCTGCGGCTGAAGGGCCGCGGGCTGCCGAACAGGCGGGGCAAGCCGGGGGACTTGTACGCCGAGGCTCAGATCAAGGTGCCCAGGTCGCCCTCGGCGGACGAACGAGAGCTGCTGGAGCAGCTCGGCAAGGTATCGACCTTCAACCCGAGGAGTGCACGATGACCGAGACGACCACCGGGACGCCGACCGGGACGAGATGGCCGCTGGCCCGCCCCTATCGCCTGAGCCTGGACAGCTACGCCCGGATCACCGGGGTGCATCCCGAGCTGGTCCGCCGGCTGGTCACGCTCGGGCTGCTCGAGATCACCCGGGACGCCGGGGGCCAGCTCTTCTTCGACCCCTCACAGGTCCGGGAGATGGCCACGATCCAGCGGCTGCATCTGCGGCTGAACGTCAGCTATTCGTCGCTCGGCCTGGTGATGGACCTGCTCCGCCGGATCTCTGAGCTGGAGAGATCACAACGCCGCTCGCTGTCAGACAGGGGAGTTCGATGGACCTGAATCGACTGACGCAGAAGTCGCAGGAAGCACTGCACGACGCACAGACCAAGGCACTCCGATACGGTCAGCAGGAGGTGGACGGCGAGCACCTGTTGCTGGCATTGCTCGAGCAGAGCGATGGGTTGGTTCCGCCGCTGCTGGCTCGGGCTGGTGCGGACGTGGACAGGCTGCGTGAGGACCTGGGGGCCGAGCTCGAGAAGCGCCCGCGCGTCACCGGCTCCGGCGCCGAAGCCGGGAAGGTGTACGTCACTCAGAGGCTGAACCGCGTCCTCGAGGCCGCCGAGAAGGAAGCCGGGAGGCTCAAGGACGAGTACGTGTCCGTCGAGCACCTGGTGGTGGCCCTCCTCGAGGAGGGATCCGGCTCGGCAGCCGGCCGGATCCTCGCGCAACACGGCGTAACGCGCGACTCGTTCCTGAAGACCCTGACCGCGGTGAGGGGCTCCCAGCGGGTCACGTCTGCCACACCGGAGGGCACCTACGAGGCACTCGCCAAGTACGGTCGTGACCTCGTCGCGGATGCGGCCGCCGGCCGGCTGGAGCCGGTGATCGGCCGGGACACGGAGATCCGTCGCACTGTCCAGATCCTGTCCCGCAAGAGCAAGAACAACCCGGTGCTGATCGGCGAGCCCGGGGTGGGCAAGACCGCGATCGTCGAGGGCCTGGCGCAGCGGATCCACAACGGAGACGTGCCCGAGGGACTGCGCGACAAGACCGTCTTCGCGCTGGACATGGGCTCCCTCGTCGCCGGTGCCAAGTACCGCGGCGAGTTCGAGGAACGGCTCAAGGCCGTCCTCAACGAGGTCCTGGCCGCCGAGGGCAAGATCCTGCTGTTCGTCGACGAGCTGCACACCGTGGTCGGGGCCGGCGCGTCCGAGGGAGCGATGGACGCCGGCCAGATGCTGAAACCCATGCTGGCCCGCGGCGAGCTGCACATGATCGGGGCCACGACGCTCGACGAGTACCGCACCCACATCGAGAAGGACGCTGCTCTCGAGCGCCGATTCCAGCCAGTCGTGATCGACGAGCCGAGTGTCGAGGACGCACTGTCGATCCTCCGAGGACTACGCGAGCGCTTCGAGGTCTTCCACGGCGTGAAGATCCAGGACGGCGCCCTGGTCGTCGCGGTCACCCTGAGCCACCGCTACATCTCCGACCGGTTCCTGCCCGACAAGGCCATCGACCTGGTCGACGAGGCCTGCGCGATGCTGCGCACAGAGATCGACTCGATGCCCGCGGAGCTCGACGAGCTCACCCGCCGGGTCACCCGCCTGGAGATCGAGGAGGCTGCAGTGGCCCAGGAGACGGATCGGGCCAGCCAGCATCGTCTCGAGGAGCTGCGCAAGGAGCTGGCTGATCTGAAGGCCGAGGCGGATGCCATGCGGGCCCAGTGGGAGGCCGAGCGTCAGGCGCTCCGCGAGGTCCAGGCGCTTCGGCAGGAGATCGAGCAGGTTCGCCTGGACAGCGAACGCGCCGAGCGGGAGTACGACCTGAACCGCGCCGCGAGCCTGCGCCACGGCAAGCTGCCCGAGCTCGAGCGACGGCTCGCCGCCGCCGAGGCAAGGCTCGAGTCCAAGCAGGCCGGGAGGCGTCTGCTCCGTGAGGTCGTCACGGCCGAGGAGATCTCCGCCGTCGTGGCGCGGTGGACGGGCATTCCGGTGAGCCGGCTCCAGGAGGGTGAGCGGGAGAAGGTCCTGCGCCTCGACGAGGTGCTCCACGAGCGAGTGATCGGCCAGGACGAAGCGGTGCAGCTGGTGACCGACGCAGTCGTGCGGGCGCGTTCCGGCATCAAGAACCCGAGCCGCCCGATCGGCTCCTTCGTCTTCCTCGGCCCGACCGGCGTGGGCAAGACAGAGCTCGCCAAGGCACTCGCGGGAGCCCTCTTCGACAGCGAGGAGAACATGATTCGCATCGACATGAGCGAGTACCAGGAGCGGCACACCGTGAGCCGGCTCGTGGGCGCCCCACCCGGATACGTCGGGTTCGAGGAAGGCGGCCAGCTGACCGAGGCGGTTCGGCGCAAGCACTACTCGGTGATCCTGCTCGACGAGATCGAGAAGGCCCACGTCGACGTCTTCAACATCCTGCTCCAGGTGCTGGACGACGGACGCCTCACCGACTCCCACGGTCGCACGGTCGACTTCCGCAACACCGTCATCATCATGACTTCCAACATCGGGTCGGAGTACCTGCTTGAGGGGGTCACGCCGGACGGCGAGGTGAAGCCGGAGGCCCGCGCCATGGTCATGAGCTCCCTGCGATCCCACTTCCGGCCGGAGTTCCTGAACCGGATCGACGAGATCGTGGTGTTCAAGCCGCTGACGTTCACCGAGATCACGCGCATCGTCGACCTCCAGCTCGACGAGCTGCGGGCGCGCCTGGCGGAACAGCGGATCACGCTCGAAGCCACGGAACAGGCCGAGCGCTTCATGGCGGAGCAGGGCTTCGATCCGGCATACGGCGCTCGTCCCCTGCGGCGGTTCATCTCACGCGAGGTCGAGACCCGCGTGGCCCGGGCGCTGCTGCGTGGTGACCTGCCCGAGGACTCGACCATCGTGGTCGACGTCGTCGACGGGGAGCTCGCCGTCGTGCCGAAGCCTCCTGACAAGCAGACGAAGGCAGTGGCATGAGCGCAACAGTGAAGAGCCCGAGCAAGGTCGTCATGTGCCCGAACTGCGGCACGAAGAACCGAGTGCCCGCCGCCGCCGCAGGGGCGCCCCGCTGCGGAAGCTGCCACAAGCCACTGCCATGGGTGGTCGACACGTCCGATGCCGATTTCACGGGCGTGGCGGACGAGTCGACCATCCCGGTGCTCGTCGACCTGTGGGCGCCGTGGTGCGGTCCCTGTCGCATGGTCAGCCCGGCGCTCGAGCAGCTGGCGACGGAGCTCGCGGGCACGATGAAGCTGGTCAAGGTCAACGCCGACGAGGCGCCGGAGCTCAGCCGCCGCTTCGAGGTCCAGGCGATCCCGACGCTCGTCCTCATGCACCACGGAAAGGTGGTCGACAAGCAGGTCGGCGCCGCTCCCGCCCCCGCCCTGCGGTCGTGGCTCAGCAAGCACCTGCCCAAGGAAGAGGCAGAGTCCCCGCGGGCGAGCGCCCCGTCGACCACGGACGACCCGCAATGACCACCTTCCCCGGTCGGTTGGTCCGAGATCCCCACCTGGCCCTGGTCCGGCCGGTGGGGCCGCCCGCTACGCCAGGCTGTGAGGAATGCCTACGCCTGGGCACACCTTGGGTTCATCTGCGGCAGTGCCTCACCTGCGGTGAGGTCTGCTGCTGCGACTCCTCCCCGGGGCGCCACGCCCGCGCTCACGCGGCCACGACGGGCCACGTGATCGTGCGTTCGATCGAGCCGGGGGAGAACTGGAGGTGGTGCTATGTCGACGAGCAGTATGTCTGATCCCGGGCTGACGGACCTGCCCGAGACCCCCGACACCGTCGGCGCCTATCCCCGGCTCACCGACGAGCACATCTTGCTGCTTTGGCGGTACGGCGACCGGAGACGGCTGACCAAGGGCTCCACGCTGTTCTGCGAGGGGGACCGCGACTGCGGCCTGTTCGTCGTGCTGGACGGCCGGGTCCGGGTTGTCCAGGAGGATGGCCCTGAGGGAGCGTTGCGCGTCATAGCCGTCCACGGGCCTCGTCGCTTCGTGGGCGATCTGTCGATGCTGACCGGTCAGGCGGTCTATGTCACGGCCCTCGCCCAGACCGATGTCGAGGTCCTGGAGGTTCCTTACGGCCGCCTCAAGGAGGCGGTTACTCAGGATCAGGCGCTGGGGGACCTCATCCTGCGGGCCTTCATCCTCCGACGCAACATCCACGCCGACCTCGGCGCGGGCCTGCGGATTGTCGGCTCCCGCTTCTCAGCCGACACCCGCCTGCTGAGGGACTTCGCGAGCCGCAACCGGGTCCCGTACCGCTGGGAGGACCTGGAGGAGGATGCCGCGGCAGAGGACACCCTGCGGGCGTTCGGCATCGCGCCCGACCAGACCCCCGTCGTGATCTGGAAGGGGCAGACGGTCCTGCGCAACCCCAGCATCACCGAGCTCGCCGAGCTGCTCGGCCTGCGGGAGGATGCGACGCCCCGCCATGCTCACGACGTGCTGGTGGTCGGCGCCGGACCGGCAGGGCTCGCCGCTGCGGTGGCCACGGCCTCCGAAGGGCTGTCCACGGTCGTGCTCGACGCGATCGCGACGGGCGGACAGGCTGGGACGTCGTCCCAGATCGAGAACTACCTCGGCTTCCCGGCGGGTATCTCGGGCGCCGAGCTCGCAGACCGAGCGGTGGTCCAAGCCCGCAAGTTCGGCGCCACCTTCACGATTCCGGGCGAGGCGCAGTCGCTCGACCGCGTCGACGGCCACTTCGTCGTGCGACTGACCGATGGAACACAGGTGGAGGCGCACACGGTGGTGCTCGCGACCGGCGTCCGCTACCGCCGCCTCGAGGTGGCCGGCATGGACCGGCTCGAGGGCCCCAGCGTCTACTACGCCGCGACGGAGTTCGAGGCACGTCTTTGCGGCGGCGATCCGGTCACGGTCGTCGGCGGCGGGAACTCCGCCGGGCAGGCCGCCTTGTTCCTGGCCCGGAGCGCCGCTGCCGTCAACCTCGTGATTCGCCACGACGACCTGAACCGAGACATGTCCCGCTACCTCGCAGAGCGGATAACTTCAGCCCCTCGCGTACGCGTGTGGCGCAACTGCGAGGTCTGCGAGCTGCTGGGAGACCTTGCCCTCGACGAGGTCGTCCTCCACGACCTGACGACGGACGAGCGCAAGCCCCTCAGCTCTACGGCTCTTTTCGTGCTGATCGGGTCCGTGCCACACACCCGGTGGCTCAAGGGGGCGATCTCGCTCGATGACAAGGGGTTCGTGGTGACCGGTACCGGCGTGGGAGGCACTCCCATGTTCGAGACCGAGAGCGCGGGTGTCTTTGCGGTCGGGGACGTGCGCAGCAACTCGGTCAAGCGAGTGGCATCCGCCGTCGGTGACGGGGCGATCGTGGCGCGTTTGGTCTATGAGTTTCTCGTGAGGGCTGGCAGAAGGTGAGGGCGTTGGAGTCGGACCGACGGGTCAGACGGACTCTCACCGAAGGCCCCTGGTGGCGGTGGCGGAGCGGCCCCAGCGCAGGACGACACGCTCGCCAGCCCCGCCCCGACGAAGCAGAGGCGCCGTCAGGACTCCCGGTCCCGGCGGCGCCTCACCCTGCCTCTTGACAAGCAGCAACTACATGTCAGCTCCGCTCGCGTGCGAGCCTGTCGCGGCGCTGCTCCTCGCGCTTCGAGTACGCGGCCGCGCGGATTGCTTCGTCCGACTCCAGCCCGCTGCCGAGGGCACCTCCGACGGTCGCTGCCGACGCGACGAACCAGGCCAGTAGGAACAGGTCGCGGTAGCCGAGTGATGCGTTGACGGAGGAGCCCATGACGGCCAGATCGATGACGAACAGCGCCCAGAGCAGGTTCACGATGTAGAGCGCCAGGTAGCAGATGAGGACCCCAGTGGTCAGGGTCACCAGCGTTGAGGTGTTGTAGAGACGGGATCTCTCCTTTGCCTCGGCGGAGTTGTCGTTGGGGCGGTCCCACAGCTCCCCGTCGATCACGAGCCAGCCAACGACGAGCGCGACGGAGGAGATCGTCGCGACCGTGAGGTGCCACCACGACAAGGAGTGGGCCAGTTGCCAAATCGTCGGGTCGACCGTGGCGATGGCCCCGGTCGCAAGTGCCGCGACGAGCGCGGACTTGAGCCCCGGCACGAGGAGCCACGGACGGTTGGCCAGGACCATGCCCGTCAGCAACTTCCACCGGCCCCTGCGGCGCGGAAGTGGCACGCGGTGCCCGTCCCCCGAAGAGGCGTCGGCCATGCCGCTGACGAGCGCGCGCACTGCGTGACGGGTACGGGCTTGCATACTGAGCCCGCCGAGGGCGGGTAGCGACAGCACGGCAGTGCGACGCTGCGGGTCGGTCGCGACCAGCAGATACCGGCCGTCGTCGTCGCGAAGCGGAAGCTCGGTCAAGCCGACGACGAGGTCCCAGGCGTACCGGCGAGCCTGGTCCTGAAGCCGCGCCACCGCGGTGTCGAGATCCTCGGAACCCATGGTGAAGGGCTCGCTCACGACCTCGATGTCCCAGGTGTCGCGATCCTCGCCACCGGGCGAGTCGAGATCGCTCATCCGGCGCGCGATCTCGGTTGGCGAGGCCGGGTCGGCCACGAGGCCGACCTTGACTACCTTCATCCGGTCAGGCTACTCACGCGTTCACAACAAGGGGACCGACCACCAGGGGAGCGTGCTATCGATGCGTCGCCACCCCATGGCCCATGCCTGTCGAGAGGTTGTCTGGACCGTCGAGCTATCTGTGCCCGTCTGCACCTCGCGGTGCCGTGACCCTCAACGGCATGACTGGATCTTCGTCCGACGAGCGGCTACTTGAAGGTGACCATTGCCGTTCCTCTCCACCTAGCGCTACCGTGCGGAACGGCGGGTGTCCCACGAAGCAGGCGGAGAGAAGGTGTCTGCGCGAAGGGTGCGCACCTGTTCCCGGACGTCGGAATCCTG
This sequence comes from Terrabacter ginsenosidimutans, assembly GCF_039539425.1. Lineage (NCBI taxonomy): Bacteria > Bacillati > Actinomycetota > Actinomycetes > Micrococcales > Intrasporangiaceae > Terrabacter > Terrabacter ginsenosidimutans. Next base: position 702,058 of record NZ_BAABDC010000002.1, read on the forward strand.
CCGGCTTGCTGCCGACCGGCCGCAGCCGTGCGATCGCGCAGGCTAAGGAGCCCGACCCATGCTGACCAAAGCTCTCCTCGTGCGTCTCGAGGCCCTGCCGGGCAAAGAGACTGAACTCGCAGACTTCCTCACCGGCGCTCGGTCCATCGTGATGGAAGAGCCAGGAACCATCGCCTGGTTCGCCGTCCAGTTCGGGCCGTCGACCTTCGGCGTCTACGACGTGTTCCCTGACGACGAGGCCCGAGACGCGCACCTCGCCGGCGGTGTGGGCCGGGCACTCGGGCCAAACACCGGCGTGCTCTTCTCCGAGCCGCAGATCGAAAAGATTGACATACTCGCCGACAAAGTCCCGACCTGAGCCGCACCCCCCGGGTGCTGCGTAACACGGTATGCGCGGTGACGGGATCCGAATGGGGCATCGAGGCTGCCGGAGGCCAGCAGATCGTCACGGCGATCAGCTGCCCGATCCTGGGCAGCTGATGATTGGCGGCTCCTAGGGTGTCCTGCGGGATAGCGGCGGCGCCCGGGGGCGCTGACCGCCCCGCCAGGACCCTTGCGTGCCCGTCCTCGGGTCGGGTACGTCCCGTCCGAGGACAGGGACGTCACGCCGTAGGTGAGCGGCTCGCGCAGCACTGCACCGAGGCTGCCCGTGAGATGCCCGTTCGTTCTGGCCAACGGAGCGGAGGTCAGTGGACCTTGCCCGCAAGGCGCCGATGATGCCCCCGCCGAGCGCGTCCGCCACGTGCGGGATGTGCGCGTGCACGGCGCCTCGTAGCCGGCCAGAGCCGGGGGAGGGTGTTGGCCGGGGCGAGAAAGTCGGGATGTCATTGACCGTTGGCATACCAACGGTTATTGGCGCTGGAGAACGCGGCAGTGTTGCCCGCCTTGGCGGCTCGCAGGATCTCGACGGCGGGGGCGACGGCGACGGCGATGTCGTCGTGGAGCAGCGCCGTGAGTGTGTTGTCGGGCGGCGTCCCTGAAGAGAGGCTTGCTGAACGAAGAGCAGGCGGCTCGCAGCGCCTGGCCAGTCGGCTCGCCGGTGGGGTTGTCGCCTTGCCCGACAGGCAGGCGCACACTGGTTCGATGGCGCCAGCGCAGCGGCCCGGCCGGCGGACCAACCTGGCACTCATGGTGCTCCTTGTTGGCTCCTTCGCCACAGGTTGCATCGCGTTCGGAGTTGGGCAGCCGCCCGAGGCCCGAGTCGTCACCGTGGCCCACGGGGTCCTGGGCTTGGGGCTTGTCCTCTTGGCGCCGTGGAAGACCGTGATCGTCGGGCGGGGTCTGCGGCGGCGACGCGGCCACGCGGTGGCGATCGCGTTCGCCGTGGTCGTCGTCGTCAGCCTGCTCGCCGGCATCGCTCACGCGACCGTCGGGCCCCTTCGGCTCGGCGACTTCACCGTGCTCACGGTGCATGTCGCTGCTGCGGTCGTCGCCGTGCCTTTGGCTCTGAGTCACGTGGCCCGCCGTCGGCAGCGGCGTCTGTCGACCGATCTCTCCCGCAGGGTGGTGCTGCGGGCTGCCGGACTGGGAGCCGTGGCGGCGCTGGCATACGCGACGCAGGACGCCGTCACGGCCATCACCGGGCTGCCGGGCGCGGTGCGTCGCGCCACGGGTTCCTACGAGCTCGGATCAGGGCGACCCGCGGAGATGCCGGTCACCCAGTGGTTCACCGACGGCGTGCCTCGTGTCGACCGAGGGGCGTACCTGCTGAAGGTGCGCACATCCGACGGGCGGGCGTGGTCCCTCACGTCCGGCCAGCTCGCGGCGATGGGGAGCGTGATCGAATCAGCGGTGCTTGACTGCACCGGCGGCTGGTGGGCCGAACAGACCTGGCGCGGAGTGCGACTCGACACCTTGGTCGGGACGCCGCGACAGGGCTCCATCACCGTGCACTCAGTCACCGGCTACACCAGGCGCTTCCCGCCCGGTGAGGCGAGCACCCTGCTGCTGGCCACCCACGCCGGTGACTCGCCGCTCTCCGCCGGCCATGGTGGGCCGGTCAGGTTGGTTGCCCCAGGGCGCCGCGGCTTCTGGTGGGTCAAGTGGGTCGACGAGGTTCGCGTGGAGGCCGTCCCGTCGTGGGTGCAGCCGCCCTTCCCCCTCCAGTGAGCCGCCGCCCACTGATGGGTGGGCGAGCCTTTTCTCGACTCCGAGGTCTTCGCCCGGATGAGCGTCGGTCCACGCCGAACCTGCTACTGATCGGCCGGCTTCAGCACCGACTGCTCGGGCGAGGAGGTGGCCTTGGGCGTCGGCCAACGGGCCGGGAGAACTAGGCGGCCGCGTTCTCGAGAGGCCTCTGACCTGCGGTGATGTGTGTGGTGCCACCGTTGGTCCGCACATAGTCCGCAAACTTCCGAGGACTCCGTCGACCGCGGCCGTCATGCGCTCGTCGACGTCGGGCAAGAGGTGGTGTAAGTGTCGACGCGACGGGGCTGCCCACCGACTCCTGGGTTCTTCTGGTGTCGCGTAGGGCGCCTGGGATCAGCGCATTGTGGGACGAAGCGGGCGGGGCTCTGTTAGGTTCCGATGATGGTCGACGTCGGTGATGTGATTGAGAACCCGGTCACCGGGGAGCGCATCACGTTCGTGCGGACGAGCGAACAGACCGGCGGTGCGCTCGCCGAGCTGGACCTCGAGCTGAGCCCCACCGCGTTCTTGGCGGCCGAGCACATTCATCGCTCCCAGGAGGAGAAGTTCCAGGTCCTCGAAGGCCGCATCCTGCTGCGATGCCGGGGCGAGGAGTCGATGTGCGGCCCGGGTGAGACCGTGGTCGTGCCTCGGGACGGCCTCCACGCGAACCTCGTCGACCCACGTCGTGGGTGCAGCCGCCCTTCCCCCTCCAGTGAGCCGCCGCCCACTGATGGGTGGGCGAGCCTTTTCTCGACTCCGAGGTCTTCGCCCGGATGAGCGTCGGTCCACGCCGAACCTGCTACTGATCGGCCGGCTTCAGCACCGACTGCTCGGGCGAGGAGGTGGCCTTGGGCGTCGGCCAACGGGCCGGGAGAACTAGGCGGCCGCGTTCTCGAGAGGCCTCTGACCTGCGGTGATGTGTGTGGTGCCACCGTTGGTCCGCACATAGTCCGCAAACTTCCGAGGACTCCGTCGACCGCGGCCGTCATGCGCTCGTCGACGTCGGGCAAGAGGTGGTGTAAGTGTCGACGCGACGGGGCTGCCCACCGACTCCTGGGTTCTTCTGGTGTCGCGTAGGGCGCCTGGGATCAGCGCATTGTGGGACGAAGCGGGCGGGGCTCTGTTAGGTTCCGATGATGGTCGACGTCGGTGATGTGATTGAGAACCCGGTCACCGGGGAGCGCATCACGTTCGTGCGGACGAGCGAACAGACCGGCGGTGCGCTCGCCGAGCTGGACCTCGAGCTGAGCCCCACCGCGTTCTTGGCGGCCGAGCACATTCATCGCTCCCAGGAGGAGAAGTTCCAGGTCCTCGAAGGCCGCATCCTGCTGCGATGCCGGGGCGAGGAGTCGATGTGCGGCCCGGGTGAGACCGTGGTCGTGCCTGCCGGCAACCCGCACGCGTGGGCTCCGCACGGTGGCGCTGCCGCCAGAGTGCGCATCACCTTCACGCCGGGTGCCGGCATCGAGCAGTTCTTCGACGAGTTCTTCCGTCTCGCCCGCGAAGGTCGCGTGAACTCCAAGGGCATGCCCTCGCTGCCGGTAACGGCCCGCCTCGGTCTCGCTCACGACATGTACCTGGCGGGGCCGCCCGTGCCCCTGCAACGTGCTGCCTTCCGGGTGTTGGCCACGACCGACCGACTGCTCCACCGCTCTGACACCTAGGGCCGGCTCGCAGCAGGTAGACGCGCTCGTCAAGGCCCTGACGGTCTCGCTCGTACGAAGCAGCAATGGCCCCCGCGCCTTCAGTCCCGCGAAACCCAGCCGCCTCATGGAGGCGTTGAGCCGGACGGTCGTCCTCGCTGGGGTGCCCAGATACGGATCTGTTTCGCCACGTCGTGGGCGAGCGGCACGTCGCTGTCGGAGTAGACGAGGACTCGACCGAAGACCAGGACCGAGTTGCGTGGTGAGGAGATTCGCGTCGTCCCGCTGGGCAGCCGTCCTGCCCATCTTGGTCCGGTGATGAGGTAGTCGCCCGCTTGGTTGCCAGTGGTGCGGGTGCCGACGTAGGCGAAGTTCGTGTTCGTGAACGGATCGGTGAGCTGGACGCTGTAGTAGCGGTCTCCCGCGGCCGGCACGTGCAGCAGCTGAGGCCCCTTTCGCAGATCCAGCCAGCCGGCGCTCATGAGCGTGTCCCGGTTCACGCCCGTCGTGGCCAACGTGGAACCCCCGATGGCCCCGACAGGGTCAGCGAAGGACCGCTCGGACTGCACGTACAGCGTGTTCACCGGGACAGGGCCGTCGCCGAATCCCTTGGCGAGGATGGCCCTCTTGAACACGGACAGCAGCACACGCGGCCAGAAGTACAGGGCAAGGAACCATGCCGTGACCATGACCGACCCGAAGACGATGAGGTGTTCGAGCTTCATGGCGGGGTCACAGCCTCGGTGACAGGTGGCACGGCATACCTGCCGTCGAGGATGACCCTGCCGGGGAGGTAGACCCGGAGCCAGAGGGTGAACCTGCCCGAGGGCGCGGGGAGCCAGTTGGACTCATGGCCCACGGGAGCGGTGGTCTGGATGTGGACGTCCACCGACCCGTCTGCGTTCGGCGCAAGCCCCGACCGGTCGCTCACGCTGTATCGGCGAAGCGGGTTGGGGACGAAGCGGTTGCTGGCGTCGCCCATCGTCAGCGACCAGAACGCCTCGTTGGGTGGCAGCCCCTCCGCCGGGAAGTGCATGACGTAGCTCCGTTGACCGCTCAGCAGCCGGCCCGCCGCGTCGACGTGCGATCTCCAGTACGTCGCCTCGTCCGGCACGTTGACCGGTCCGGGGAACATCCACGTGCACGCGGCGCGGGTCAGGAAGCCGTTGCCGGGGACGCCGCAGCCGGGCAGGGTCACCCAGCCGTTCACCTTGATGGCTCTGACCCTGGAGAGGACCTCGACGGTGACGACTGCCAGACCCACGCCTACCAGTGCGCCCTGCACGACATCGGTACGAGCAGGCCGGTCCGGACCGGTCACCAGCCTGAGGATGGCATAGACACAAACGGCCCCGACGAGCGAAGCCAAGAGCGCGGACCGTCGCCTGGTCACGCCGCCGGCCCCACCGGGAGCGTCAGGGCGTACCACGAGGGGAGCTCGGGAGGCAGCTCGCTCAGGGCGTGCTTCTCCTCCGGCGCCCCTGACCCCGTCAGCCACCGGCACCTCTCTCGCCGTGCTTCGCTCGAGTACCCGACACTGCGCACGGCCCCACTCTGCTCCTGGCTGTGGTGAAACGTCCCGCAACGCCGGTATCTGCAGGCTTGACGTTGTTCGACTGGCGGCGGATGGACGGGGGATTCCGGGAGTTCGCCCTCGTCCGCCGCTGTGCGTTGGCGAAGGGCTCACGTCTCCAGGAGCAGCTGGAACTCGAGTTCGTGGTCGATCCGCACGCCGGCGGCGTCGCGCACGGGGATCGTCGGTTTGAGCTGCCTCGACATTCGCAGGGCGTACCGATGCAGCGCGCACCGATCCATGCCCAAGCGCTGGTGGAAGGCGATGGCGGCGATGTTGTTGTTCGTGGTCACGAGCCACACCCGTCGGCACCCTGTAGCTCGCGCCTGGGCGAAGCAGCGCTCCATCAGCACCCGCCCGATGCCACGCCGCCGCGCGCTGGTGCTGATGGCGACGACCTCATAGGCGCGCTCCTGGACCTGGACCTGGACCAGTACCAGCCCGACGCGCCGACCATCGACAGTGGCCAGCTCAATCCGGCTCGTGGTGCCGGTCTCTCTGAGCAGGTTGGAGACGTGGACGCTGAGCGCCTGCTCCCCAGGCGGCCGGCCGGTGCCCCTCTGGCTCTGAAGGCCGTCGGGGGAAGGCTGACTCGGCCCCTGGGAGGCCGGCCGCTGCGGAACTGCTGGTCATGCGCGTCGCACCGTCGATTGTCGGGGCCAGCCGCACTTGAGGTTTGCCGTGCTGGATCTCGTCGAGGTCGTAGCTCGCGCAGAGGTAGTCGAGCAGTTCGATGGTGCTGGAGAACTCGCGCGTCGGACCGTCGGGCGTTCGTACGCGGTAGATGTGTGCGCCGAGAGCCGCTGCCGCACCGTCGCTGGTGGCATAGCCCACTTCCACACGGACTCCGTCGGACAGGGTCCTCAGCCCCAGCCACATCACCATGAGGATCCCGCTCGGAGTGAAGACCTCACCGGACACGCGCCGTCAACGTCAGGACCGCTGCCAGCGCGGGCCGACACGGGGTGGGCTTCGCCATGGCGCGGTTGGGCAGCGCACTCGGCTGAAAGGGAGGCAGTGGGCATTCGCGACTCCGTCGGTTCCCGGAGCGATGAGCGGATCACGTCTGGCCGCTCAGGCGTTTGTCCACACCTGCTAACAGGATAGGCATGGTTCGCGAACCGGACAATGGGTGCGGAGACCTCGTCCGAGATGAGGTGGTGCCCGGGGATCTGCGGATGTCCGCTGCGGGTCTCATCTCGGCCGCATGACCTGTGGGCCCAGAACGGCTGACGCGTGGGGCGCGGTGTCAGGAGACTGCGCGAGCGGCCTGTTCGATGATCTTGGTGACGGCTGCGGGGTGGGACACCATGACGTCGTGTGCCGAGACGACCGTGGTGACGTGGGCGCCGGCGCGCGCGGCCATGGCCTGCTGGGCTGCTGGGGGGATGGCGTTGTCGGCCGTGGTCACCAGGTCCCAGCTCGGGATGGTCTTCCATGCGGGCTCTCCGGACGGCTCGAAGTTCGCCGTCGCCGTGAGCGGGCGCTGGGTCCGGGCCATGGCGTCGGCACGCTGCGCTGAGACATCCGCGGCAAAGACCTGCCGGAACTTCTCGAGGGAGATGTAGATGTCGACGTCCTGCCCGTCGGGCGCTGCGGGGTTGGCGACGGGGCGCACGACGGTCGTGTCCGGGCCGAGCAGTGATCCGGGGAAGCGGACCGGGTCGGCGGCCGTGGCGATGCTCTCGCCGGCGTCGGGGACGAACGCGCCGACGTACACCAGGGCGCGTACGTTCGACACGCCTCGGGCGGCGTTGGTGATGACGGCGCCGCCGTAGGAGTGGCCGACGAGCACGATGGGCCCCGGGACGGTCTGCAGGAACGAGCGGACGTAGTTGGCGTCGGCGGTGAGGCCGCGCAGCGGGTTGGCGACGGCGACGACGGGGTAGCCGTCGTCGGTGAGCTGCCCGACGGTCTGGCTCCAGCCGCTGGAGTCGGCGAACGCCCCGTGGACGAGGACGACGGTCGGCCTGGTGCTGCCGGCGCCGGTGCCGCGCGTCGTACCCGCGTCGGTGGCGGACGGGCGCCCGATGGCGTCCCACCCGGTACCGGTGGCCGCCCGGTCCGTTCGGGCCGCCGCGCTGGCGACCCCGGCCGCGCGTGAGGAGCTCTGGGCCACGCCCGCCAGCAGCGCCGCCAGCAGCAGCACCAGTGTCAGGATCGTCTGTCTGCGCCGCCTCGGCTCGTCGGTCGGCAGCACGGTCGATGGTCGCGTCATGGTGTCCTCCAAAGGGTGTCGGGCGGGTCGGGTCGCCCGCTGGCAGCGAACGTAGGCCCGGGTCGGACGCGACGGCTTGAGTCATCTGACTGCGGAGCGGCGCAACGTCGTACCTATGGCGAATTGCCCTGCCCGCATGAGTGATCCGGTCGCCCACCTCGGCGACATCGGGAGCTCGGGGCAGTCAGGTGACCCAAGCGCCCGTCGTCGTCCCCTGCCTAACGTCGGGACGAGCGGCCAGGAGCGGGCACACCAGAAGCCGGCACGGGGTCTGGCCGCTGCACGACACAAGCCACGACCATCAGGAGGTCATCGTGAGTCTCGTCTCGCGGGACAGTCGAAGAAGAGTCGCACGCTGGCTGGACCACCGGCGCACAACCTCAGCAGGCACGTCGAACACACGCCATCGGGTGGTGGTCATCGGATCCGGATTCGGAGGACTCACGGCCACTCGGGCGATGGACCACGACGGCGTGTCCGTCACGCTCATCGACCGGACGCCTCACCACCTCTTCCAGCCACTGCTCTACCAGGTGGCGACCGGGATCCTCTCGGAGGGAGAGATCACACCCCCGACGCGAGAGGTGCTGCGACGCCAGCAGAACGCGCGAGTCATTCTCGGCGAGGTCACCGACGTCGACCTCGACGCCCGGCTGGTCACCTCCCGCAGCGGAGAGCAGACGACAGTGACGCCCTGGGACAGCCTCGTCATGGCGGCCGGGTCGACGCACTCCTACTTCGGCAGCCCGCAGTTCGCCGAGTACGCGCCGGGGATGAAGTCGATCGACGACGCGCTGGCCATCCGCGGTGCCATCTACGGCGCGTTCGAGACGGCCGAGCTCCTCGAAGATCCAGCCGAGCGTATGCCGTGGCTGACCTTCGTCGTCGTGGGCGCCGGGCCCACAGGGGTGGAGATGGCCGGCCAGCTCATCGAGCTCTCCCGTCGCAGCCTCCACCTCAACTTCCGCAGCTTCGACCCGGCGAGTGCCCGGGTCGTGCTCATCGAGGCCGGACCGAAGGTCCTGTCCACGTTCGGGCCGACCCTGTCACGGCGGACCCTTGGCGACCTCGAACGTCTGGGGGTGGAGGTCCGGCTCAACACGCCCGTCGTGGATGTCGACGAGCTGGGCGTGACCGTGCGCAGCGCCACTGGCACCGAACGTATCGAGGCGAGGACCAAGGTCTGGGCCGCGGGGGTGCGGGCCTCACCGCTCGGAGGCCTCCTGGCCGAGGCGACCGGCACTCCGCGCAACCGTGCGGGTCAGCTCGACGTGCTGGCCGACTGCACCCTGCGCGGACATCCGGAGGTCTTCGTCATCGGCGACATGATGCATCTACCCGTCCCCGCGGTGGCGCAGGTCGCCATCCAGTCAGGGCGTTTCGCCGCCCGGCAGATCATCGCCAAGGTCGAGGGACGTCCCACCGAGCCCGCCTTCCGCTACCGGGACAAGGGCAACCTCGCGACCATCTCGCGCTTCCGCGCAGTGGCGAGCATCGGGCCGCTGCGCCTGTCCGGGACGCTCGCCTGGCTCCTCTGGCTCAGCGTGCACCTGCTCTATCTCGTCTGCTTCAAGAACCGCCTGCTCGTCCTCTTCCACTGGGGCATCAGCTTCCTCGGACGGGGCCGCCAGGAACGCACCGCGCCTGCGGCGACGCGAGCGACCACACCAGCCCAACCGGCACTCCTGCGAAAGGCAGCATCATGAGCGTCAAGCCCAACCCTGTCGTCTTCATCCACGGACTGTGGCTCCACGCCACGTCCTGGAACCCGTGGGTCGAGCACTTCCAGCGCGCCGGCTACGAGGCCTCGGCTCCCGGCTGGCCCGGCGTTCCCGACACCGTCCTCGAGGCGCGCGCCCACCCCGAGACGATCGCCGACCACGGCATCGACGACGTGATCGAGCACTACACCGCGGCCCTCGCATCCCTCCCGGCCGCGCCCATCCTCGTCGGTCACTCCTTCGGCGGCATGATCGCCGAGAAGCTCCTCGGGCTGGACCTGGCAGCAGCGGCGGTGGCGATCGACGCGGCCCAGATCAAGGGTGTGCTTCCGCTTCCGCTGTCTGCGCTGCACTCCACCCTGCCCGTGTTCCGGAACCCCGCCAACAAGCACCGCGCGGTCTCGCTGACGCCCGAGCAGTTCCGGTACGGGTTCGGCAACGCCGTCACACCGGGGGAGTCGGACCAGCTCCACGACCAGTGGGCGATCCCCGCACCCGGCCGGCCCCTGTTCGAGGCCGCCGCCGCCAACTTCTCCCTCCACTCGCCCGCGGCGGTCAACACCCACAATGACCACCGGGGGCCGCTGCTGCTCGTCATGGGGGGCCAGGACCGCACTGTTCCCGAGGCGATCACCACGGCGACCCTCAAGCAGTACCGCCACTCCAGCGCGGTGACCGAGCTGCTCGAGTTCGAGGACCGCGGCCACTCCCTGACCATCGACCACGGCTGGACCGAGGTCGCGGATGCCGTCCTGGTCTGGCTCGACAAGCACGGCCTCTGACAAACGCCCACCCCACCGACCACCACCCCCGAAAGGCAGCCCCGCCATGAACCGAGTACCGGACTCCGAGCTCACCCTCGTGCCTGGAGGCACGCTCATCACCGCGACCGCCGAGGAGGGCCGAGCGCTCGCCCTTGCCATCGCGCGGCACACCATCCACAACATCCAACCCGACCTCGACGTCCTCGTCGCCGGTCGCCCGCAGTACGCGACGGACCCCCAAGCCCTGATGCGCGCGGGACACGTCGTCGCCGTCGAGTTCGCGACCATCGCGGCAGCCAACAACTACTGGCGGGCGTGAGCACGCCGGTCGGACCGGTCCGGCCAGGGCGAGGAGGACGCCATGCTCTCCCTCACCTCGGCCGCGCTGGTCGCGGCAGTGGCAGTGCTGGTGCCGGTCGCCGCGCGGCTGTGCCGGGTGACCGTGCCCGAGTCCGTCCTCGAGATCGTCATCGGGATCGTGGTGGGTCCACAGGTGCTGGGATGGGCTCGGACGGACCCGGCGGTGCAGGTCCTGTCCATCATCGGGCTTGGCTTCGTCCTGCTCCTCGCAGGCCTCGACATCGACCTTGGCAGGCTGCCGCGACGACTTCTTGCCGTCACGGTGACCGGCTGGGCGGCCTCGTTCATCCTGGCCCTCGGTGTCGGATTCGCCCTGGCCGCAGTGGGTCTCGTCCGTTCGCCGGTCTTTGTGGCGGTCGTCCTGTCCGCGACCAGCCTCGGTATCCTCCTTCCGGTCCTGGCCGATGCCGGCGAGGCGGACTCGGACTTCGGGCAGCTCATCGTGACCGGCGCATCGGTGGCCGAACTGGCACCCATCGTCCTGCTGTCGCTGCTCTTCTCGGAGTCCGAGCACGACGTCGGCTCCCGAGCGGCGATGCTGGTCCTCTTCGTCGTCTTCGCGCTGGCCGCTCTGGTTGCCCTGCTCGGCATCGAGCGGTGGAAGCGCCTGAGCCAGACACTGCGGGAGCTGCAGGAGACTACGTCGCAGATCCGCGTTCGTGCAGCCTTCGCGCTGCTCGTCGCCTACGCCGCCATCGCAGCACGGTTCGGCCTTGAGGTCATCCTCGGGGCCTTCTTGGCCGGCGCCACCGTGAGGGCCGTGGACCACGACCCGGTGGGGACCCATCACCTCTTCCGAGTCAAGCTGGAAGGGGCGGGTTACGGGGTCTTCGTCCCCTTCTTCTTCGTGTCGACCGGGATGGCGCTGGACGTGCACGCCCTGGTCTCCAGTCCGGCCACGGTTGCCAAGGTGCCGCTGTTCCTCGGCGGTCTGGTGCTGGCTCGAGGCCTACCGGCCATGGTCCTGCGGCCGTGGGCCTCGCACCTGACCCAGGTCGTCGCGGCTGGTCTGCTGCACGCGACCTCGCTCAGCATCCCGGTCGTCGCCGGTCTCCTGGGCGTGCACCTGGGCCTCATCCCGCCGGAGAACTATGCGGCGCTGGTGGCGGCAGGCCTTGTCTCCGTCACCGTGTTCCCCGTGGTGTCGCTGCGCCTGCTCCGCCGAGGTCAACCGTGACTGAGGAGGTTGGACACGTCGTTGACATCGGTCGCCCCGGTGGAAGACTCGGACCGCATGACCGCACTGCGGTCAGGGGCGGTGACGGGTCAGCGCCAAGAAGCGAGGGCGGTGAACCTTGTGGACGGCACGACTGCTTCATCCCTGATCGGGCGCGACGACGAGCTGCGGGCCATCACGCGCCTGCTGGAGGGATTCGTCCCTGCCGACAGGACATCCACCTCGGACCGGGACGCCCGCGTGGGCGGCGGCGGCACGCTGATCCTGATGGGCGACCCGGGCATCGGGAAGACCGCGCTCCTGCAGGCGGGTGTTGCCGCAGCCCACGACCGCGGGCTGCAAGTGCTCCAGGGAAGAGGCTCCGAGGCCGAACGCCATCTCTCTTTCGCCGTCCTCTTCGACCTGGTGCATCCGATCCTCGCCGCCGCCGACGGGCTTGCGCAGGCCCATCGCGAGGCGCTGTCACGGGCCTTCGGGCTGGTCCGGTCCCGCGATCCCGTCGAGCCGTTCTTCGTCGCGCTGGCCGGCCTGGAGCTGGTGATGGAGGCAGCAGCCCGTCAACCACTCCTCCTGGCGGTCGACGACGCGCACGCCGTGGACCAGCCCAGCCGCGACGTCATCGCGTTCATCGCCCGGCGGTTGCGCACCGAGCGGGCTGCTCTGCTGCTGAGCACGCGCCCCAACGCTGCGATCGAGGCGGCGGCAGCGGTCCCCGACACCGGTATCGCGCTGCGACACCTCCGCACGCTCGACCGGGACGAGGCCCGCCGGCTGGTGCACCTCCACCAGCCAGGTCTGCCCCGCACCGTCGAGGAGGCGGTCCTGCGGCAGGCGGAGGGAAACCCGTTGGCGCTGCTCGAGCTTCCACGAGCCCTGCACACCGACCGTGTCACCGACGGCCACCAGATGCGGGATCGCGTCCCGCTCACTCAGCGGCTCGAGATGAGCTTCGCCGCCCGTCTCGACCACCTCAGCACCCCGGCACGCACGCTGCTGAGCATCGTTGCCGTCAACGACAGCAACCTGCTGTCCGAGGCTGCCGCAGCGGTGACCCTGAGGACAGGAGACACCGTGTCGCACGGCGACGTCGCTCCCGCTGTCGACGCGGGGCTCGTGACCAGCGACGGCAGCGTCATCGCCTTCCGGCACCCGCTGGTGCGCTCGGCAGTCTGGCTGGCGACCCCGGTCGCCGACCGCGCTGCTGCGCACGCAGCGCTGGCGAAGGTGGTGGCGGCCGACCCGGACAGGTCGGTGTGGCACCGGGCCTGCGCGGCGTCTCGTCCCGACGAACAGATCGCGCAGGCCCTGGACGCAGCCGCCTCGCGCGCCATCGCACGGGGTGCGCCCGGGACGGGAGCGCAGTGGCTCGAGCGCGCCGCGGAACTCTCGGTGGACGACGTCCTTCGTTCCCAACGCCTGCTCCGGGCAGCGGAGGTCGCCTTCGAGCTCGGCCGACCCACCACGGTGCGCCGCCTCATGGACGAGGCGCAGTCGCTCGAGCTCGGCGCGGAGGAGCGGGCCCGGCTCAGCTGGCTCGAGGGCGCGTTCGACGACGGCACTCCCGGCGACGCCGACGGCGTCCGGCGCCTCGTCACATCCGCAGCCTCGGCGCGGGACCGCTCGGACCCGGACCTCGCCATCCACCTGCTCCACGGGGCGGCCACCCGGTGCTGGTGGGGCGACCCCGGCTCGGCGGTCCGGGACCTGCTGGTCAGCACCGCGGACAGCCTGCCCCTCGACCCCCGAGATCCGCGCCACCTCGCCACCATCGCGGTCGCCGGGGACTTCGACCGGCACGGCCAGGTCCTCGAGGCCGTGGCATGGTGGGCCGGCCAGCAGGCGGTGAGCGCCGTCCAGCTGGGCAGCCTCGCCCGGGCCGCATTCGTCACCGCCGACTTCGACCGGGTGCTGGCCTTCTGTGCCCCGGCGCTCACCGAGCTGCGACGGCAGGGTCGCCTCGGCTCCCTGGCGCAGGTCCTCGTCTTCCAGACCTTCGCCGCGATGTACACCGGCCGCTGGGACGTCACCCGCATCGCCGCAGACGAGGCCCGTCGCCTCGCGGAGGAGACCGAGCAGCCCGTGTGGTTCGCCTGCGCAGTCCTCGGTCAGGCCAACCTCGCTGCGCTGTGCGGCGACTCGGAGCAGGCGCACACCGTGCTCGAGGACGCCGAACGTGTCGCCGTCCTCACCGGGAACGGGGCGCTGCTCAACGGTGTGCTGCTCTCCCGCGGCCTCGCCGAGCTCGGCCGCGAGCGGCCCGCAGAGGCCTACGCCCACCTGCGCCGGATGATGGTGCGCAGCGACCCGGCCTTCCACCGGACGCAACGGGCCTGGGCGGTGGACTACCTCGCCGAAGCGGCGCTCGCCAGCGGCCAGACCGACGACGCCCGCGGCATACTCCACGCTTTGGAGGGCGAGCTGTCGGACGTCCCGTCACCCAGCGTGGTGCGCGCGGTGCGTTACGCGCGAGCCCTGCTCGCGAACGACGAGGACGCAGAGGGGAACTTCGCCCAGGCGTACGCCCTCGGTACGACCTCATCGCCGTGGTACCGAGCCCGGCTCGATCTGGCCCGCGGCAGCTGGTTGCGGCGTCGTCGGCAGGTGGCGGCATCGCGACCCCACCTGCAGTCCGCCCTGTACACCTTCCAGGCCTTGAACGCTCGGGGGTGGGCCGACCGGGCTGCGCGCGAGCTGCGCGCAGGCGGGGTCCGGAGGGCGCTGGACATGCCCGAACCACAGGCTGAGCTCTCGCCGCAGGAGTGGCAGATCGCCCAGCTCGCCGCGACCGGCCTGTCCAACCGTGACATCGGCCAGCAGCTCTACCTCTCGCACCGGACCGTCGCCTCGCACCTCTACCGCATCTTCCCCAAGCTCGGCATCACGTCGCGCAACCAGCTCCACGGGTATCTCCAGACGCGGGAAGAGGCTTGAACACGCGTCCTTCTCACGCGGGCGGGGCAATCCGGTAGTGGCTGGTGATGGCGATCCGGTTGAACGCGTTGATCACGATGGCAACCCACGCGACAGCGCTCGCCTGGGCCGGCGACAGTACCGATACCGGCTCCAGCTGCTCGGCCTGCGGCGAGCCGCTGATGGCCGTCACTCGCTCGGCCAAGGCCAGCGAATCACGCTCGAGGTCGTCGAAGTACTCAGTCTCGCGCCATGCCGGCAGCACCGCGATCCGCTCGAAGGTCTCACCCTTCGCCAGGGCGTCGTGGGTATGCATGCGCAGGCAGAAGCCGCACCCATTGAGCTGGGAGACCCTGATCCGCAACATCTCCACGAACGCCGGGGCCAGCCCGCTGTCGACGGCAGCCGCCCCCGCCTGCTCACTCATGGAAATGGTCGTCTGGTAGAGCTGCGGCTGAAGCTTGCCGATGTTCGTCGCGCTCTGATGCATGAGATCTCCCTAGGGGTGTAGGCCGAAGTTCTCGGTGCCGTGTCGCTGGATCGGCTCCCGATAGCTGAAACGTAGGAGGAAGGCCCAGCCACCGGCTTGGGTCAAGCAACTGCCATGAGGTCCGAAAAGGTGGCAAGGGGCAGCCAGCGGACCGTGGACAGCCGGGGGGGCCAGCTACGGATCAGGGCGCGCTGGCGGCTGGAAGAGGTCCGGTGCGGTAGCGCTCAAGAACGGCGTATTCGGTATAGCTCCAGTCGGCGAAGCTGCCCGGTCGGAGGCAGAAGGCGTCTCCGTCCCCCACGAGGGACAGCTCCGGGTTCATCAGCGCTCTGCGCACGCTCTCGACGAGGACTTCGGCGATCTCGGCCTCCACCCCGGACCCGTCAGCGGTGAATCCGGCCCCGCGAGTGTGGTGGCGTGCGGCTTCAGCGGCTCGCCGCAGCAACAGTGCGACGGTCGTGTCATCGCTGGCTGACTCGCGGTTGAGCAGTCCCAGGACGACGCTCGGTGGAGGAAGCGGCTGCATACAGGAGAGGTTCCGCCGAATGGGTGAAGCGCGCTTCAGTCAAACGACTCCGGGGCCCACTGCCAAACGATGCGTCCGGGAGCGGCGCCGGCATACGGTCCACCGCCATGTGACGCTTTGGCGAAGGTCACTGCCGTCAGAGGCCCACTCCCCACACCCGTTGCGCGCTGGACGATCTCGCGCAGCGGCCGGCCGGGCTACTTCTCGTCGAGCGCGCTACTTCTTGCCCCAGATGCGTTCCTGCAAGGCGGTGTCACCCGCTACCTGGAACTTGATGAGTTTGCCGTCGGATCCGAACGTCGCCACGTCGACCTGGTCCGCAGACTGTCCGTCCGCCGTCACCCGGGTCAGGACGACAACATGGTCGCCCTCGGCGATGAAGTGCTGAGGCTCCGTCCTGAAGGACTTGCTGGCCAGCGTCGTGAAGTAGCGCCCCACCTCGTCCTTGCCTCGGTAGACGCCGCTGATCGCGCTGTCCCCGGGCACGACCCACTCGATGTCCTCCGCCATGTTCCGCATGGCGCCTTCCATGTCCCCTGCACCGAAAGCCGCATACCCGGCTTGGGCCTCTGCCTTGTTCTCCGAAGCGGTCATCTCTCCTCCTCAGGGTCGGGTTTCCATCCATCAAGCGCACCGCGCACGCATCCCGTCAAGGGCCCCCGGGCACTTCGAGGCATTCCTCCAGACTGTCGCCCCGACATGCCGCGGAATGCCGAAACCCAAACCGCTCAGGCGCGGCAAGGTGGACGATCGAGTATGCGCTTGAGGAACTTCCCGTGCTGGGTCTTGGGCCACATGTACCGCCACAAGCCCGGGGACAAACACATGCTCGTCTGCCAGCGCTGTGGCCATCAGGAGCTGATGGCGACCTGGCAGATGCGACAAGGAGGCGCTCCGCTCGGCCCTCGCTCCTGGAAGGAATGACGGACAGAAAGGTCGAGTTCGCGAGTCGTCGGCCGTCACGGGTGTGGTCCGCGAAGCAAGTCATGAGTGATGGCGTCTGCTGGCCCGCTGTCACGCGAGACGTTCAGGTCCCCCCGACGATCCCTCGGACGGGCGCAGCCGTCCTCGGCGCGCCAGATGTGGACCTGCGTCGGTGGCGTCAGGGACAACCTGTGGCGTGAAGGCCGAGCATGCCAAGCGGGTTGCGTCGGCGCTGCGCCTGATGCAGCCACATCTGGGCGGGATGTCGAATCCGCCTGCCGCCATTCGACGTGGTGACGGAAGCGCCAACACCAACTGTGAAGGAGAACGTCAATGCGCACCCTGATCTCCACCTCATTCGTCTCGCTCGACGGGAAGCTCGACCCCATCGGCGGCGACCCAGGTCTGCGCGACACCCAGTGGACCTTCAAGACCGTCGACTTCCTGCCCGAGGCCTACGAGCTCAAGGGCCGCGAGCAAGAGGAGGCGGCCGCCCTGCTGCTGGGGCGCCGCAGCTACCAGCTGTTCGCGCCGGTGTGGCCCGGCATGGCGGAGTTCGCCCGCTACAAGACCCTGCGCAAGTACGTCGTCTCCACCACCCTCGGAAACGACGACCTCGTCGATGACTGGGGGGACACGACTGTCCTCCGCTCGCTCGACGAGGTAGCCAAGCTCAAGGAGACCGACGGCGACCCGCTGCTCGTGCACGGGAGCGCCACGCTCAACCGGGCGCTGCAGGAGGCTGGCCTGATCGACCGGTACCACCTGCTGGTGTTCCCGGTACTGCTTGGCGCTGGCAAGTCACTGTTCAGCGACGCGGACATCGCCGCCCAACGACTACGCCTCCTCGAGCACCAGGTCTACGCCAACGGCATTCAGATGCAGGTCCTGGATGTTCTCCGCTGAGCTTTGCAGAGCGGTGCGCTCGTGCACGGGTGTACGTCTGTCGCTCACCGGGATCACTGCGCGTCGGCGACCCGGCGACCGCATTCGCGCCGCCTCGCCGCTGGTTTGAAGCGCCTACCTGGACTCCTCGTCGCTGCCAAGGCGAGACCTGGGTCGGGCAGGAAGGCCCAAGAAGGGATCGCTCTGCTCGAAGTAGCGGTGCCCTCTACGCCCAACCGTCACCAGGGTCGAGGGCACGGAGGACGCGGGGAACGGAGATGTTTCGCGGGTCGTCATCGGCCCGCCGCAGACTCCCAGGCCCGCATCCTGAGCGCGGCCTGGCCGGACGTCCCGTCCTCAACGCGGCGTAGCGGTCAACGTCTCCTCAGCGAATGGCATTCTGCGCTGGGGCGAGGCGTGTCGTTCCCGGAGTGCCGGCTCGCTAGTGCTGGGACACGTGGTAGCAGGCGACGTCGTACTGTGATCGCTCGCTGTAGTGCTGACCGCCGATTCCCCCGTTCTGTGAGTTGATTCCGGGTTCGTTGAAGGGCGAGCCTGGTGACCTGGCGGCGTTCCCGGGTGTCGTCCCGCCGGCGGCCTCGATGTCCTGACACGACTGGCTGGGCGGGCCGGTGCCGCTCGGGTTGCCGCTCGCCAGTGCCGGCGCTGCGCCGCTGATGGCCATGATGACAAGGGCGGCTCCGGTGGCCGCGATGAGGCGGTTGTGCATGACTCTTCCTCCTTCGGGCCCCGTGCGGGCCTCTGAGATGGAGACGCCCGCTGACAGCGGCGCGTTCACGGAGTGACGGCGTGTCGCGGCATCGGTGGGACACCCGCGCTATGGGACGAGCAGGATCTACCACTGAGATGGACGCCAGGACGCCGGCCGCGCACGGGTATCCCGCGATGGCGCTGGCCTACTTCCATGAGGCCGGCCTGCCCGTGGCCCTTCACAGGATCCCCCTGGACTACTTCGCTGCCGGGGTCATCGCGCCCAGCGGAGCGCCCAACCAGTCCAGCACCGCGCTATGACCGAGCCTGTCTCGAAGACAGTCGAGTCCTACCTCGTGCGAGATGACGTCGAGCGCCAGTTCTTGGATCATCTTGATGGCAAGGCCCGGCAACTCCGCTCACTCAGTGGGCACTCGAAGTAGGGAAGGATGCGCTGCATGACACGACCTTTGGCCTGTCCCTCGTGCGGTCATACCGATCTCACCTCGGGCGTTATCGTTGGGCGGTCACCTGGGGTGAAGTTCAAAGGCAGCAAGGGTGTGACGGGTGATTTGACGGGGATTCTGCTGACCGACGGATTCTTCAATCACGACGCACCAGCTCTGCGTTGCGACGAGTGCGGGACGGTCGTCGTTCTACCTCGACACTGAGGCCCAGGCGGCGGACATGGCCTTCCCCCTCGAACACGGCAACGTGCAGGTGTTCCTGAAGCCGCGCGTGCTGGACGGCGGTGGACTTGAGTTGAGTTCGCCGCCAGGCCCGTTCGGAAGGAACGGCGCGTACGTGGTGGTCGACGAGGCTGGGACCCATGCAGCGCGTGTACCGATCCACGAGACGTTCACGGTCTACGTCGACGACGAGGGAACGCTGCGCACCGACCACCACCTGAAGCTGTGGTCCGCGTCGGTTCTGCGACTGCACTACAAGCTCGTGCTGGTCCGCGACTGACGAACCTGCGACGACACGACCGTGGGCGATGACGACCTACGGCGACATCGAGGTTGCTCCAACCGCGGCTACCACGTCATGGGGGCTGCGTGCCAGCCTCAACGGCAACGTGCCCGGCAGCGTTTGAGCGTGGAGGCATACACAGGCACGCCGGCTCGCGTGCCAGCGGCTACGTGACGGCTCAGACGGCGAAGACGTCCCCGAGGTGCACCGGCTGGAGGGCGCGGGCCCGGATGATCTCGACGAGCTGCCCGTAGACCTTTGTCACGGGCAGGTGGTTCGCGTGTCCGATGACGATGTGACCAGGCAACATCCACTGCTTGGCGCTCGCGACGATGGCCGCCGGCTTCTGCACCGTCGAGTCACCCAGGCTACCGAGCCACATGGTCACCGCGGGATAGCCCAGGTCTGCCAGCTGTGCGTCGAGCGCATGGTCGTGAGACCCGTAGGGCGGCCGCATGAAAGGTCGCCCGAGCGTCCCGTACGTCTTCTGGAGGAAGGCCTCGTTGCGACGCACCTGGTCGGCGACCTCGGCCGGGGACAGCCGCAGCAGGTCGTGGTGCGACCAGGTGTGGTTCGCGATGAAGATCTGGTTCTCGTCGTGGAGCGGGCGCAGCAGGTCCGCGTGGCTCGTCCAGCCCGAGTTGACCCCGTTGCAGAAGAACGTCAGCCGCAGCCCCGTGTCGCGGGCCAGCTTCGCGTAGCCCTCGATCACGGTTTCGTTGGTGCCGTCGTCGATCGTGAGGGCGACGGTCTTCGTGTCGCCGGGAAGCCGGAAGAGCGTTCCGTACGGAACGGGGGCCTTGGCCAGTGGCTTGGGGGGCGTGAACCGCGGCGCGCCCGACAGGGGCGCGCCGGCGCCGCCAGGAGACCGCCCCGGCGTCGCGTCGGCGCCGCACGCGGCGAGGCCGGTGGCGACGGCTGCCGCGATGGAGGTGAGGAAGGTCCGACGATCCATCTTCTCGACGGTAGGCCGTCTGCCCGAGGATGCACGGTGACGCGCCGGGGTCCGGCCTACTTCACGCCACCACTGGACTGAAGGCACTCGTCGGCGGCGTGGTCGGACCTCCCGTCCTCAACGCGGCGGACGAGGACGTTCCCTCGACCGGACATGTGCGGGAGGCCGACCCCTGTCTGCAGTCCGCTCAGGCGCAGCTGCAGTAGCTGATGACGTAGAGCAGCCACACGGCTGTCACGAGCAAGGCGCCGGAAGCGATGATGGCAACCCGCCGACCCTGCCCACGCTCACGCGACCGTCGTGCCCGTGGCAAGAGGCTCCAGGCGCCGTAGCCGAGTAGGCAGGCCATCGCCGCACCAGCGATGACCGTCGCCACCGGGTGGCGATTCCACCCCCAGATGAAGCCCGCGATCACGACCCCAGCGACTGAGCACGCAAGAACCGCGAAGAGGCCTTCTACAACCGCCTCACCCACCAGCTCCGCAACCTTCGAGCCGATCCGCCGGGGTAGCGATGCCCGCGGCCGGCTCAGCTCCTGCGTCACGCCGTGATGCTCTCATGTTCACGCGCGACTCTCGGGCCGGCGCGATGCACGCCTGGGGGCATGAGCGGACTGGGGTGCTACCCGTCGAGCCGGTCGGCGGTGCTGCGCCAGGCCGGGGGTATCTCGTCGGTAACCCATGACGCGGCGCAGAGCTCCACGGGGATCGCCAGCGGCTCGAGCTCTTCGACGAAGATCCTGGTCATCGTCTCGAGCATGGGCGGGTTGAAGCCGAAGCCGTCGGTGTCCAGGCTCAGAAGCAACCCGCCGTCGTGAGCCGCTGGACCCATGACCCCCTCCACGATGCCGCTCGCGTCAGGGTCTTCCGTCCCGTCCGGCATGACGCCGAACAGCCGATCGGCCACCCGCCGCAGAGCCAGACCCAAGACGTCCGGGACATCAGCGTCGGTGAGCACCGGGGTGCTCATGCGAACCTGGAACCGAGGTTCCCCGACGTGGCTGATGACGTCGGCGCCCGGCTCCGCGAGCTGCCCCGGAAGCAGCTCGAGCGCCTGACCATCGGGCGTCACCACGAACTTGAGGCCCATCCGTCCGAAGAGGTCCTCGTCCACCCGCACGTACGTCGTCATCCGATCACCCCTCCGTCGGGATGCCGCGCCGCGGCACCTGAGCCGTCACACGGTACGACGAGCGAGGCCGGCCGCTGCGGAACCGGTGGTCATGCGCGTCGGACCGTCGATCGTCCGGGCCAGCCGCAGTTCGGCGTCACGGCCTGCTCGATCTCGTCAAGGCAGTAGCGCGCGTCGAGGTGCTCGAGGAGTTCGATGGTGCTGGAGAACTCGCGCGTCCGACCCTCCGGTGTTCGTACGCGATAGAGGATTGCGCCCAGAGCCGCCGCAGCCGCGTCGCTGGTGGCGTAACCCACCTCCACATGGACTCCGTCGGACAGGGACCTCAGCCCCAGCCAGATCACCGTGGGACCCCCGTTCGGAGAGGGGGCCTCGCCGGGCACGACGGGTGAATGTCACGATCAGTGTCGGCGCGGGCGGACACGGGCTGGGCTGCGCGATGGAGCTTTGGGTCGTGCATTCGGCTGAAAGGGATGCGGTAGGGCATTTGCGACTCCGTTGGTTCCGGAGTGATGAGCGGCGGTTGCTGCTGCCCGCTCAGGCGTTTGTCCACACCTGCTGACAGGGTAGGCATGGTTTCGCGAACTCGGTAACGGTTGGGTCAGTGGTCGGGGCGCCTCGGACGGATGTCCCGTGATCTTCGTGAGGAGCTCGAGGCATGGCGCTGGCCGTGCGGTTGCGGCTCTGAGACGCAGGACGGCATGTCGGGCGTGGCGCACCAGGATGGTCAACGCGGTGCTGGCCTGGGTCGTGAACGCCCGGGCGCGCAGGACATCGGCGTCGGCGAAAGCGTGGCTGACCGCTGGGAAGGTCGAGTGCGGCATTCTGACTGGAGGAGTTGGCCTCCGTTCCTGCCGGTCAACCCGGGGGAACGGCATGGTGCGAATCGGACCAGAGAGTGAGGAGCGGCGTGGACTTCAACGAGGCGGTCGAGCTGGCCGGCAAGAGCATCGACGCGGCCGGTGTGGCTGTGCTGGTCGTCGGCGCAGTGGTGGCAGCCGCGCGCGCTGCTCAGAGCGCCAGGACGCACCAGCCCAATGTCTACCGGCGGTTCCGACGGCAGCTGGGTCGGTCCATCCTGCTCGGCCTCGAGCTGCTCGTGGCTGCCGACATCATCCGCACTGTCGCGGTGACACCGACCCTGGACAGCGTGCTGGTCCTCGCTCTCATCGTGGCGATCCGGACCTTTCTCAGCTTCTCCCTCGAGCTCGAGATCACCGGCCGGTGGCCGTGGCAGAAGGCAGTGGAGGCTCCTGGCACGGACTAGCCGTACAAGGTCATGCCTTCGCCAGCTGACCGTCCTACGGGGGATGGGCGCGCATGGGGCCGCCGCTCAGATCGGTCGACGGTGCACCTGATAGCGCAGGTTAAGCACTCGATTGCCCTGGATCACCACGTCGGGATCCTCCAACAGGTGCTGTGCCTGGACCGACCCGAAGTGGCGCTTGCCGGACCCGAACACGACGGGCACGACGTCCATGCGCACCTCGTCGACCAGGCCCGCAGCAAGCACCTGACCACCGACGTCGCCAGCGGCGACCTCGACTGTGCGGTCACCCGCGAGCTCCGCTGTGAGTCCGGCAGCAAGGGCTTGTCGTCGCCGGGCGGCGGTGTCTCTCATCGTCATCCCCCGTCCATCAAGTCGGTGTTCACGGAGGCTATCGACCAAGGTTTCGAGCCGCCCGGCGACTCACCAGCCGGTGCGACCGAACCGGAGCCGTGTCAGAGGCGGCACAGCTCGACACAGAGCGCGTCGGCGGATGGACTGACTCCCGGTCCTTACCAGCGGCAGGTGAACGCCCAGTCGACGCCATCCTCGCCCTGGTCGTCGAAGGCGGGGTCTCGTCGCAGGCCGATCTTTGTGGCGACCCTCTGACTGGCTGGATTCGTCGGGCGGATGCGGGCGACGACAAGCTCGGCAGGAAGCGACTCCTGCGCCCACTGCAACAAGCCGGCCGCGGCTTCCGTGGCGTAGCCCTGTCCCCAGGTCGAGGGATGAAAGCGGTACATGAGATTGAGTACGCGGTTTCCGCGGATCGTCATCCACCGGACACCGCAGTTGCCGACCAGTCGACCAGTCTTCTCTTCGAAGACGCAACCGTTTCCGAACCCGTGTTGCTCCCAGTGCCCCAGCCAGTGCCTCACCAGTGCCTCGACGTCCTCGAGCTCCGTCACCAGATCCGACGGGTTGTGCTCGACGACCGACGGATGCGACAGGATCCCGAGGATCGCTTCGGCATCAGCCTGCGCCGGTTGCCGTAGTGACAACCGTGCTGTCAACAGGCGAACGGGCTGCCGGGGCATCTTGGCAATGTACCCATGACATTCGCTTCAGCACTTCGCACGAGCGGACGTTCGACCGCTCGAGAGCGTTTGACCTCAGGCGAGACAGCCCCAGGCCTGTGCAGATTGGCGGCGGAGAGTCCTGCCCTGCGGCTGGGCACGTAGTCCATGGTTCTCGCAGCGGCTCCCGTCGGTTCACTCGAAGGATCACGCGGTGACCCCACCCGCATCTGCACGACACGCTCACCGGTGCGTCGGACACCGACGCTGTGGACTCCGGGCCTGCCACGCTGCTGCGGCACACTCCGCACGCCTCGGTATCTCCCGGTCGCGGCGACAGACTTCAGTGGGGAGGTGGGTTGCCGGGGAAGACCAGGCCTTGCCAGTGAGCAGGACCAGAGTCGACGGTGGCCCTGGGCACGACCAGCCACATGTAGAAGGTCAACCCCTTGTAACCGCCGGAGCCCTGGCACCACCGAGTGATCATGTCCCCGGTTTCCGACGTGTAGATGCCCGAGTACGGACCGGTCCACGTGCCGCCGGCGTTCGTGAGCCGGGCCGTACCCCACTGGGTCAGCGTCTCGGTGAAGGTGCCGTGCCGGCCGTGGGAACTGACTCCGTCCGGGTCTTGGGTGTGGGTGCCCTCGGACACCGTGAAGGTCAACGTGCCACTGACCAACGTCGCCGGACCGTAGGTCACCGGCGGCGAAAGGGAGGACGTCGTGGATGACGTCCCGCTGGATGAGGGCACCGCAGACGGCGTTGTCACACGGTCGGCTGTCGAGCACCCAACGAGGATCATCGCCAATGCGGGGAACCACCTGTACCGGCGACTCACGGTGACCACCTCCTCGCCCACCACTCGCAGCGTCACATGCGGCTCAGGCCTGTCGGGAGGGGCGTAGGTCCCGGCCCGTGGGGCGCAGGTCCCGGCCCATGGGGCGCAGGTCCCGGCCGACCGGGGCGGCCTTTGAAGGGCGACGTTGGGTCGATGTTCAGAGCCAGGTGGCGAAGCGGGTTGCTGTGCCACACGAGCCGCAGGGGACCTGGATGAGGTTGCACACCTGGTCGGCCACAGGACGGGCCCCGCCCGTGCTGATGGAGACGCGGCAGACGGCGTCGGGGTATCGACCAACGGAGCGCTCGGCGCGCGCCGCAGGTCGATGGCGGTTGACGCGTTTCCGGAGCGGCGCGACACTCGATCTTGGGGTGAAAGGGGGTAGCACGATGTCGTGGAATCTCGAGGGCGACTACGTCGAGACGTGCTCCTGTGAGCTGATGTGCCCGTGCAACCTGTCCCTCGATCACGGGGCGACGTACGACTTCTGCAGGGTGACACTGGTCTTCGACGTCCGCCAGGGAGCCGTGGAGGGGACGGATGTGTCCGGCTGCACGGTCGCGATGATCGCGGACACGCCGAAGGTCATGACCGAGGGCAACTGGCGAGTGGGCGTGTTCGTCGACGAGCATGCCAGTGATGCCCAGTTCGACCGGCTGGTGCAGGTGTTCGGCGGTCAGCTGGGCGGCCCGATGGCGGCGCTTGCGCCCTTGATCGGCGAGATGCTGGGCGTCGAGCGGGCGGACATCACCGTGGACCATGACGGGCTGCGCCACCGTGTGCGGGTCGGCAGCGTCATCGACTTCGAGGTCGAGGACGTCGTGCCGTTCGGGGTGGACACCGGTGAGCCGGTGCGGTTCTCGGGGATGTTCCATCCTGTGGGTTCGGACCTGACGATGGCCGAGGCGAAGCGGTCGAGCATCGACGCCTTCGGGATCCGTTACGAGGGGAAGACGGGGCTGTCGAAGTCCGGCTTCTCATGGGCCGCCTGACGGGAGCGACTCGGGTGGGGGCAGCCCACCCGGTGGAGGCCGGGCTGCGTCCGGCCTACGCCGCCGTGCGGGGCCAGGTGGTGCTGGTGGCGGTTCTCGTCGCACTCGCCGCGGTCGGGTGGTGGTGGGCCATCGAGCAGATGCGCGGCATGGATGATGGGCCGTGGACCGGGCTCGGGACCTTCGGCTGGTTCACCACCGTGTGGGTGGTCATGATGGCAGCGATGATGTTCCCGTCGGTGGCGCCCACGGTGGCGTTGTACTCGCGGATGAGTCGCGGGCGGTGGACACCCGTGGCCTTCGTCACGGGCTACCTGGCGACGTGGACCGCAGCCGGGGTCGTCGCCTTCGTGATGGGCGTGATCGCGGGCCGCATCACGCCTCGGCCGCTTTGGGACGATGCCGGTCGGTTGCTCACGGGGGCGACGCTGCTGCTGGCGGCGGCATACGAGCTGACACCTCTGAAGCGAGCCTGTCTGGCCAAGTGCCGCAGCCCGCTCGGGCTGCTCCTCGGGTCGTGGCGCGACGGATGGGCGGGGGCGCTTCGGATGGGAGTGCGGAACGGTGCCTGGTGCGTGGGCTGCTGCTGGGCACTAATGGCGTCGCTGTTCGCGCTGGGCGTGATGAGTCCCGTCTGGATGGCCGTCGTCGCCGTGCTCATCACGGTGGAGAAGATCCTCCCCTGGCGACGGACCGCCACGTACGGGGTAGCGCTCACGCTCCTCGTCCTCGGCGTGCTGGTGCTCGCCGCGCCGCAGACCGTGCCGGGCCTGAACGTCCCGACGCCGGGTCTGATGCCGATGGCCCTCCCTCACTGACCCGATCAGGTCCGCCGCATGGATACAGCCGCGTTGCCGCCGACCGGGACGTGCGAGCTGAGCACCGTCGGGCGGCGCAGCGGCCGGGTGCGCCGGGTCGAGATCTGGTACGTCGTCGTCGGGGGTCAGATCGTTCTGACCGGCACGCCCAGCCCGAGGAGCTGGCTGGCCAACCTGCGCGAGCACCCCGAGGCGGTGCTGCACCTGCGGGAGCCGACGGTCGATCTCGATGTCGTCGCGGAGGAGGTCGTGGAGCCGGCAACCCGGCGCCGGATCGTCGAGCAGGCGTGGCGCCTACAGCCCTGGTATGCCGCGCAGCCCCACTCCCTCGACGACTGGGTGAGTCACTCACCGCTGGTCACGCTCACGCCCGTAACGGCGCCTGCCTGACGGTGGACCACGGCGAGGAGTGGGCAAGGCCCACACGAGCATCGCCGCAGCCAGCTCGCCGGCATGGACCGTCGGCGGTTGCGCCCTGGCACCTTCTCTTCGCGGCGGGCTCATCGATCACGCCGTCCATGCTGTTGACTGTGCCTGTCACGTCGCACGCTCTGACCGAGTCTGAGTGGAGGGCTTCATGAGTAAGTTGATCTACGCGGCCAACATCTCGCTCGACGGCTTCCTCGAGGACGAGACTGGTTCGTTCGACTGGTCCGTGCCAGACGAGGAAGTGCACGCGTTCTGGAACGAGCACGAGCGGCACATCGGCACGTCGCTCTACGGGCGACGCATGTACGAGGCGATGCGCGTGTGGGAGGACGACGACTGGTTGACGAACGAGCCCGAGGTGGTTCGCGAGTACGCCGGGATCTGGCGTGACGCCGACAAGGTCGTCTACTCCACCTCACTGACCGACGTGTCGACCGCGCGCACGAGGATCGAGCGGCAGTTCGAGCCCGAGGCGGTACGGCGGCTCAAGGAGACCTCCGGCTCGGACCTGAGCATCGGGGGCGCGGGGATCGCGGCCGAGGCCTTCCGGCACGGCCTGGTCGACGAGTGCGTTCTGCTGCTGTGCCCGGTCCTCGTCGGCGGCGGCAAGCCGGCACTCCCTCGTGGCGTACGACTCGACCTCGAGCTGCTTGACCACAGACGATTCGCCAACGGCGTGGTCTACGTCCGCTACGCGGTCCGACACCCCGCCTGACCCTTGCGCCGGACAGCGACACGGAAAGGCGTTCTGCTCGCCCTGACGCCGTGATCGATGTCGCCCCGCAGGGAGGGGCGCTGGTGGGTGGACACGTTGTCGACTCACCTTCTCTGCCGGCCGGGGCAACCCTGGACCGGTTTGATCCGTGATGAGGGTGTGAGACCAGCTGTGTCGGGAGACAAGGACGCCGAGTTCCTCGCGTTCGTGACGGTGTCGCGGCGCGAGCTGCGCCAGGTGGCGTTCCTGATGTGCCGTGACTGGCATCAGGCCGAGGACCTGACGCAGGATGCCCTCGTCAGCCTCTATGCGGCGTGGGACCGCATCGAGGTCCGCTCTCGGCTCATGCCGTACGCGCGACGCGTCCTGGTCCGCAAGCTTCTTGACCAACGAAGGAGACCGTGGCGGCGCGAGGTCGCCACGACCGTGCCTGACCGTGAGGACGTGTGCGCGGGAACGCATGACCTCGGCGAGCGGCGAATTCTGTTGGACCTGCTGGCGACTCTGGCGCCCCGGCGACGAGCCTGCCTGGTGCTGCGGTACTTCGAGGAGCTGTCGGTGGCCGAGACCGCCGAGGCCCTCGATTGCAGCGAGGGCACGGTCAAGAGCCAGACGTCCAGAGCCTTGGCCGAGCTGCGCGTTCTCGTCGACGACGCCGGTCTCGCCCTTGACGATCTTCTTCAAGGAGTGTCCTGATGAGCACCCTGCTACGCGACGCCCTTCGAGGGGCCGCAGATGACGGCGAGCGTACATTCGCCCGGACGCCGGAGGACGTGCTGCTCGCGGCCCGACGGCATCAGCTTCGTCGCAGGGTTCGCGTCTGGCGCGCGCCGTCAGGAGCCATTCTGGCAGTCGCTGCGGCCGCGGCCGGTGTGCTCGTCGCTCCCGGACTTCTCAGCGGTGACGCGGCCCGCAGGTCCGAACCGCTGCCGGGTTCCGTCTCCCGGCCCGCGATCTCGACGCATACGTCGCTGCGTCCCCCGGTCTCGGCTCCGGGGACGACCCCCTCTCCGAACTACGTGCCGGACATCCTGACGAAAGCCGAAGCCGTGGAGCGGTGCCGAGGGCAGGCTGACGTGGACTTCGGTGTGGGACAGTCGTTCTCACTTGTCGACCCCCCGCGTGAGCTGGTGGCAGGACGGGGGGTACAGACCACTGACGCGAAGGGTCACCAGGGGCTGTGCAAGATCCCGTATGCCACGCCAGGGCGGCTGGTGCGCGGCCCTTTCGCGTCAGTCGATGACCGGTCCGGCATCGCGTCACAGTGCAGCCAGGTCGCCGGGTACGACCTGACCGAATGGAGCGTGCGTACCGCGTTCGCAGCGAACGGCGTCCTCACCGCCGTGCTCTCGTCCAGCAACGGCTGGGATGCGGCGTGCGAGCTCACCCCGCAGGCGTGGGAGCCGCACGGCGTCCCGCTTCAAGAGGTGAGGATCTACGAGTCGGGACTGCCATGGACGGGAACATCCGCCTATGTCGTCGCTCTGGGCGGCGGCCACCGCCGCACGGCAACGCCCGGGACGAAGGCAGGGAGCATCTTCTTCGGAGCGGCGACGCTTCGTGACGAAGGCGGCCTGGCGACACGAGCCGCACGGGTGAAAGTGACGCTGAGCACCGGCGAGAAGGCCAGCTTTCCGGTCGTCGACGGCCGCTACGCCATCGTCGTCAGTGGACCTCCGTCAGCTGGTGGACTGCAGGGCGGCACCTACGTCGTGACGGCCTCAGACGGGACTGTCCTGCGCCGCGGCAGCCTGCAGGGTTGACAGCGACTGAAGCGATCGAGTTCGGCAAGATTCAGGAAGGTCAATCGTCCGCAGCTCCGAGCAGCCGCGCACCGAGCTTCAGGTGTCTCTGTCGTCCAGCGCACAGACACCCACCCGCGCGCCTCGCACTCTGAAGGCATGAACACGAGGAAGAACATGAGCTGCAGGATCGGCCGGCACCACTGGGAGATCACGACCGTGACCGGGATGCGCGAACGGATCTGCGTCCAGTGCGGCCGCAGCCGCTTCGACGCCTCAGTCCACCCGGACTTCAATGCACGCAAGGATCATGGATCCATCTTCGTCCTCGGCCTCTAGTCGCCCACTTCATCGAGCTCGGCAGTGACGCGGACCTGCACGGCGAAGTCATTCAGGCGCTCGTCCTTCCGGAGGCATCGGGCACCACGACCTCGTGGGGGGTGTCTGCCAAGATCACCCCATGAACGGCAAGGTCGCTCGCGTTGTCGACGAGGTGATCGCCCGGTTGCTTCCCGAACTCCGTAGCCAGGTGGACGACGAGCACGCGAGGTACGCAGCGACAGCGCTGCCTGGCGGCGATGATGCAGACGTCTTGGACGTCCTCGTGCAGACGGCCGAGTCACGCACCATGTTCGCGCTCTGGCACCGCGAAGGTCTTCCGACGTCGTGTGACGACCCTGGGTTTGCCGCCGTGGCGACGTGCACGCGCGCGCCCGACGGCAGCATCGTCGCCCGGTTCGAGGAGGTGCGATCCGATGAGAATGAGGAGCCGTACGAGCTGGTTCGAATCCTCGTGGCCTTCCGCTCTGATGGACTCGTCGTCACCATCAACAGGTACGCCGAGCCTGGGCCAGAAGCCCCGGCAGAGCCATGGGCGTTCGAGACGCTGCTGACGGTCGCCCTGGCTCCCGCATGGCTCCCTTCAGCGTGATGCAGACGCGGCGCAGGTGGATCGGCTCCATGGCTTCTTCTCATGCGCAAGCTTCTTCATCGTCACTGCGGCAGGACCATCCGAACGTGAAGCGCTCGACGCGACAGTTCCGGATGTTCGTGCTGCACCTCGTTGCCCGACCTCGGATGCAGACAGCGGCGACGGTGCCGTCCTACCGTCGGTCCATGGTGGTCAAGCGCATCAAGCCCAACATCTTGTCCAACGACTTCGACTCGAGTCGGACGTTCTACACGGACGTCATCGGTCTCGATGACAGGGGAGGACTGGATTGGATCCTCTTCTTCGGCACCGACAAGCGCGAGGTCCAGCTCAGCGTGATGGCCTTGGATGTCAAGGCGCATCAGCATCCGGTTGTCTCCATCGAGGTCGATGACGTTGACCAGGTGTACGCGCGAGCCGTTGCTGCGGGTGCCGAAATCACCTACCCGCTCACCGACGAGGACTGGGGGCTACGACGGTTCTTCGTCCGCGACCCGAACGGAGCGGTCATCAACGCCACGCAACATGATGGATAGTGGGGAGCCTGGGCTGACGGCCTCGTATGCCGCATCCGCCATCAGGCGCGATCGCTCGGATTGCGGCTGATGACCGGGCATCCCGTCCCGTCGCGGCAGATCCGGTCGGGTGTGTGCGGTGTCTCCTAGCCTGTCAGCATGCGACGCTTTGACGACGAGGACCTGACCGGGGCGGAGTTCCGCGAATGCGACCTGAGCGGGGCGCGGTTGGTTGGTGTCGTCATGCAGAACGTCGAGATCGACGGTCTGGTCAGCAACCTCACCGTCAACGGGGTCGAGGTGATGCCCTACGTCGAGGCAGAGCTCGACCGCCGCCACCCGGTGCGGGTGCTCATCCGCTCCGATCAGCCCGGTGACCTTCGAAGGGCGTGGCGACAGTTGGGGGATGACTGGGTCACGACGATCGAGCGCGTCCGGTGTCTGCCCGAGGGCAGCGAGCATCAGCGTGTCGACGGCGAGTGGTCGATGGTCGAGACCCTGCGACACCTCGTCTTCGTGCACGACTCGTGGTTCCGGCGCTGCGTGCTTGGGCTGACCGAGCCGTTCACGGCGATGGGGCTGGCATCACCGTTCGTGCCCCATCAGGAGGAACTGGGCCTGGACCGGTCGGCACGGCCACGTCTCGACGAGGTGCTCGTCGTGCGCGCCCGGCAGGCGTCGGAGATCGAGGCGTGGCTGGCCGAAGTCACCCCCGAGCAACTCTCACAGTCCGCCCCGGTGCCGGACGACGACAGGTGGCCGCCGTATGCCAAAGGCCGGTCCGTGCAGCAGTGTCTCGTCACCGTGTTCAACGAGGAATGGGAACACCACCGCTTCTGCCTGCGCGACCTGGACAAGCTGATGCGGAAGTGAGCCTTCGAGAACATCTCGAACCAGCACCGCACGCTCACCGGCACGGGCACCCAGTCCGCACGGCATGAGTGCGCGCTATTCATGCTGGCTGGTTGCCACGGACACGCGTAGAGGACCGGACGTGGGCCGGGCGTCGCGCTGCCCCAGATCCAGCCGACTCCGTAGGCGTCATTTGGGCGAAAAAGGGCTAAGTTCCAAAGCATGGTCGATCAAGGGGTAGCAGCCGGGCGGCCGACTGGAAGTTCCGACGTCGTCATCGTCATGGGTGTGTCCGGGAGCGGGAAGACGACTGTCGCCAAAGGCATCTCCACCGTCATGGGGTGGGAGTTCGCTGAAGGCGACGCGTTCCACTCGGAGGCCAACGTCGCGAAGATGCGCAGTGGTGAGGCGCTCTCGGACGAGGACCGTTGGCCGTGGCTGGAGTCGATCGGCAGCTGGATCAGCGCGAAGGAGTCTGCGGGCGAGTCAGCGGTCGTGACCTGCTCGGCCCTGCGCCGTGCCTACCGCGATCTGCTTCGTCGTAACCGTCCCCACGTCCGGTTCCTCCACATCACTGCCCCGGCCGACGTGATCCGCGACCGCATGGAGCACCGGCCGGGCCACTACATGCCCGCGTCGCTCCTACCGAGCCAGATAGCCACGCTGGAACCGTTGGGCGACGACGAACCGGGTATCCCCGTAACGAACGAGGGCACCGCCGCCCAGGTGCTCGATCGCGCACTATCCGCGCTCGGTCTGCGAAAGGACAACCAGCCATGATCTCGCATCCAACCATCGCGACGCTGATGGTTCCCTCGATCTTCACGGCGGACCCCCCGAAGGTGCCGTATGCCGGCAACGGCCAGCTCGTCGCCGCGTGCATCCTCGGCATCCTCGCCGTCGTGGTGCTCATCACCGTCGCCAAGGTCCACCCGTTCCTGTCGCTGATGCTCGGCTCGGCCGTCCTCGGTGCCGTGGCGACGATGCCGCCGGGCGACATCGTGGCAAGCTTCCTCGCCGGGTTCGGCAGCACAGCTGGGTCCGTCGGCGTCCTCATCGCCCTCGGCGCCATGATCGGCAAGCTCCTCGAGGACTCTGGCGGCGCCAACCGCATCGTGTCGACCATGGTCGGGCGCGTCGGGGCCGGAGGACTTCCGTGGGCCATGGCGGCGATCGCGGCCATCCTCGGACTCCCGTTGTTCTTCGAGGTCGGCGTCGTGCTCCTGGTCCCGGTCATCGTCCTCGTGGCCCGACGCACCGGCCTGTCCCTGATGAAGCTGGGAATCCCGGCCCTGGCAGGCCTGTCGGTCCTACACGGCCTGGTGCCACCGCACCCGGGACCGCTGACCGCGATCGGCCTGTTGAACGCCGACCTCGGACGAACCCTGCTGTACGGGATCATCATCGCGATCCCCACCGTCATCGTGGCGGGACCGGTGCTCGCCAAGTTCGTCGACCGCTGGGTCCCCAAGTACGTCGACGCCGAGACCCGCGTTCCCGCGATGGTCGGCAGCGGCAGCGGCAGCGGCAGTGGAGGCGGCGGTGTGGGCGCGCCGGACAACAGCCAGCGCACCGGTATGCGCGGCGCGCCGGGCAACGAGGACGCCACCCGGACGGGACGCAGGTCCTCCGGGCCCGTGGCCTCCGTCGAAGACCTCGAGGAACCCCTGGCGCCCGGACGACGCCGGGTGTCCTTCGCCGCCGCCATCGTCGGGATCACCCTGCCGGTGGTGCTCATGCTCATCGACGCCATCACCAAGCTCCTGATCACCGACAAGGAGGACAGCACCCGCAAGGTCATCGACTTCTTCGGCACCCCCACGGTCGCCCTGCTCATCGCAGTCCTCTACTGCTACGTCGTGCTCGGCCTGCGCTCCGGCATGAACAAGGAGGAGGTCAGCGGATCGGTCGGCGCCAGCCTGCCTCCCATCGCCGGCATCATCCTCATCGTCGCTGCCGGCGGCGGTTTCAAGCAGACGCTCATCGACGCCGGCGTCGGCAACGTCATCAAGGACTGGGCCACCGGCGTCAACATCTCGGTGCTGCTGCTCGGCTGGCTCGTCGCCGTGCTGATCCGGCTCGGCACCGGCTCGGCGACCGTCGCCACGATCACCGCAGCAGGCATCGTCGGGCCTCTCGCGTCCACGCTCACCGCCAGCCACCTGGCCTTGCTCGTCCTCGCGATCGGCTGCGGCTCCCTGTTCTTCAGCCACGTCAATGACGCCGGGTTCTGGCTCGTCAAGGAGTACTTCCGCCTCACGGTGGGGGAGACCATCAAGTCCTGGTCGGTGATGGAGACCGTCATCTCGGTCTTCGGCTTCCTCCTCGTCATGCTGTTGAGCACGGTCGTCTAGTGGTGATGCCCGGCGCGAGCAGACATCGCCGGCGGCCGGATCGTGGAGGTGGTGAGCGTTCGCGGTCAGCGCGCGTGTGCGGACTCGACTCGGTCTGGTGAGTCCACGCTGTCGCCGAGGTAGGCGAGGGCCACGGTGGCCGCGACCCACGCGGCGAGAGCCCAGACCCACAACGCGCGTCCGGTCCACACGCACACCGCGAGGGCCAGGATCTGTACGGCCGTGAAGACGTAACGGAAGTCGCGGTACCGGCGGTGCAGCCCGACGGCCAGGCCGACGTACACGGCTGCGACGGCGACGGCGATTCCCGCGAACAAGAGCGCCAGGGCCGACCCGAGCCCTGCGAGCCCGTTCGTGCTGCCGGTGTTCGCGTTCGGGCCAAGCAGAACCGCGGCGATGACACCTCCCGCCAGGAGCGCGACAGCCCCTTGAATCGCGGCGACCACGACGACCGCTCGCCCCGCCGCCGGGGAGCCATGGCTGGTACCCGGGGCCGACGTCGTGGGTCCCGCGGGCCGGTGAAGCCGGAAGAGCGCCCGGACCAGCGCGACGAGGGCAAGGACGAAGGGCAGGGCGAACAGCGACATCGGCCCCGTGAACCGGGACGGTGCCGCGAGAACGCCGCAGGCGACCAGAACGGCCGCCGGGACTGCCCACCCTGCCCATGGCTTGGCCCACGGCAGGACCGACGGCACCAGCAGGTAGGCGAACGGGACGACGAGGACGCCCAGCAGCCCGAGGCCACCCCAGTCAGGCCCCACCAGTGCGGCGACGGTGACGACGGGGCCGGTGAGCAGCAGCGCCACCTGGCGTGCGCGGGGGCGCCACACCGCAGCTGTCATGACCAGCGCGAGCGCGCCGGTGGCTGCGATGTAGGGCCACGCGTAGGTCACTTCGCTCGTCCTCCGGATCTCCGGTCGTGTGCCACGTCCGGCGTTGCTGCGCCGTCGCGCCATGGTTGAGCGTCCCTCAACGGTGCCATGAGCGGACGTCCGGGGGTCGGCGATGTACTCGGCCGGCTCTTCACCGATCATGAACCTCATGGAGAACCAGCACACGCCGCAGCCAGCCGAGGGTGAGGCGAAGGTCATCACGCTCTGCGGATCGACCACGTTCGAGGCTGAGTTCGCGGAGGTCAACCAGCGGCTCACGATGGAAGGTTGCGTCGTGATCAGCCTCGGGATGTTCAGCCTCCCCGATCTGCCGGGCTACGACTGGACAGCCGACAGCTCGAACCTGAAGGGGCGGCTCGGCGGCGTGCACTTCCAGAAGATTCGCATGGCTGACGAGGTGTACATCGTGGATCCGGGCGGCTACGTAGGTGAGTCAACCCGACGCGAGATTGCCTACGCGGAGTCGCTCGGCAAGCCGATTCGGTATCTGAGTCGTGAGCGCCTGGCCCGAACGGGAGACGTCCCCCAAGAGTGAGTCCGATCGCGTGGTCGGCTCATCGGCAGTTCGCCCGCTGACAGCGGCAGACGAAAGATGTTGCTCCGCGAGCGGCTCTCCTGCCGAGGTGCTGTCCTGGACCTGGGGCGATGATCTCGGCGTGGGTGCTGCCCCGAAGACAGCGCGCACGCGGTGAGCTACATCCCGAACGTGTGCCACTCGCCTTCGGACACCACCTCGACAGAGTCGCCGATGACCTTGATGGCGGTCTGCTCGTCGATGGCATAGGCCGGACCGGCGATCTCGGCGGCCCACCGCTCAGCGTCCACAAGGGTGTTCGTCGGGAAAGCGTTCAGGTGAGGGAAGATCGCAAAGTCCACGAGCCCCAGAGTCCGGTCGTCACTGGCCGCCGGCCAGTTGACGAAGTCCGAACCGATTCGGGGTGCCATGACCATGCTCCCGGCGCTCACTCCGACCCAGGTCGTGTCGGTCAGGGAGGACAGGTGGTCGACCAGGCCGGACTGCCGCAGCCAGTGACACAGGTACGTGGCGTCGCCGCCGTCGACGAGCAGGACGTCGGCCTCACGGATCCATTCGACCCATCGCTCCGTGCCGATGGTGGGTAGGGCGGTGAGCTCGAGGACACCCACTGACTTCCACGGAAGCGAGGTCATGGCGTCTCCTGGGTCCCCGCCTTCGACGAACCTGCGCACCGATTGCGGCCCGCACATGGGGTGCCCCCACTGCGCGGTCGGGATGCAGAGCGCGGCAGACTCGGAGATCGGCTTGCCCAACATGCCGACGAGCGCGTCGCGGATGCTGGTGTTCCTGACGCCTCCGGAAGTGAGAAGCATCTTCATCGCTGGGGCTCCTTGGCCTTGCTGGACTTGGGGCAACGGACGGCCCGCCGGGGACCCCGGATGCCGACGGGTGTCGACACCGTACACACAGACCACCCCGCCTCGGTGCGGAGGCGGTGAGCGCGCCGGAGAATATGGTTGTCGCATGACGAGATTCCGCGCCGTGCTCGAGCCCACCGGCGGCAACAACGTCGGCATCGTCGTGCCCGAGCCGACGGTGCTCGCCTTCAATCGCGGGAAGCGCGTGCCGGTCATCGTCACGATCGATGGTGTCTACACCTACAGGACGACCATCGGAGTCATGGGAGGTCGCTACCTGGTCTCGTTCAACGCAGAGACTCGGAAGCAGACGGGCCGCGGCGCGGGCGATGAGGTCGACGTGGAGCTGCTGGAGGATCCCGAGCGCTGACGGTGGAACCGGGTTGCGTACGCGTCCCTGGATCCGCGCGCACACCTCGGCTGCTCCGGCTGAGAGCCGTGCGTCACGCACGCGTGCCGCGACAGGCGTCCAGCCCTCCCCACAGTCCTGAGCCGGCAGGGCGACGACCGCGTACGGTGTGGCGCATGGATCCGCGTGCCGGCAGACACTCGACGGGGTGGTTCGACCTCTCGGCCGGCGTCGCGGGGGACATGCTCCTGGCCGCGCTGGTCGACGCCGGCGGATCGTTGGAGCGGATGCAGGCTGCGGTCGACGCCGTGATCCCGGGTACGGTGCGCCTCGTCGCCCATGAGGTGGTGCGTGCCGGGATGCGCGCGCTCAAGGTCGACGTCGAGCTGCTCGTCGAGGACCAGCCGCACCGACGGTGGTCCGAGATCCGCGATCGGGTGACGGGGGCTGAGCTGGACGACCCCGTCCGGAGCCTGGTCCTGGCGGCGTTCGGATCGCTGGCGCAGGCCGAGGCGCGGGTCCACGGGGTCGGTGTCGACGACGTGCACTTCCACGAGGTGGGAGCGTGGGACTCCATCGCCGATGTCGTCGGGGTCTGCGCTGGTGTGGTCGAACTGGATCTCACCGACATCTCCACCTCGCGGATCTCTCTGGGATCTGGGGCAGTTCGTGC
Source organism: Terrabacter ginsenosidimutans (assembly GCF_039539425.1). Taxonomy (NCBI): domain Bacteria; kingdom Bacillati; phylum Actinomycetota; class Actinomycetes; order Micrococcales; family Intrasporangiaceae; genus Terrabacter; species Terrabacter ginsenosidimutans. The sequence goes on from NZ_BAABDC010000002.1 coordinate 738,927, forward strand.
CGCGCACGGCACGATGCCGGTCCCCGTCCCCGCGGTGCTGGAGCTCTGTCGTGGGTGGCAGGTCACCTCGGGCGGTGACGGTGAGCTCGCCACCCCGACCGGACTGGCGCTGGTGACCGCCCTGGCCGCCAGGCAGGAGCCACTCCCTGCGCTGCGGGTGCACACGACGGGGGTGGGCGCGGGCAGCAAGGACATCTCTGGCCGTCCCAACGTCGTGCGTCTCGTGGTCGGCGATACGGAGGCAGTGGCGACCGAGACAGGCATGGCTGCCCCGGGCGACGGCTCGCTTGAGCGCCGCGACATGGTCGTGCTGGAGGCGAACGTCGACGATCTCGACCCCCGAGTGTGGCCGTCGGTCGTCGATGACCTCCTCGCTGCGGGCGCGGCCGACGCCTGGCTCACGCCGATGGTGATGAAGCGGGGCCGTCCGGCCCAGCTGCTGTCGGTGCTCGCCGATCCGCAGCAGGCAACGCAGCTGCTCGACCTCGTGTTCAGGTCGACGAGCACCATCGGCGTCCGCGAGACGTCCGTGACCCGCTGGGCGCTCGCGCGCGGCTGGCACGCTGTGCTGCTCGATGGCCACCGGATCGGCGTCAAGGTCGCCCACCGGGAGGGCCGCATCGTGCACGCCACCCCGGAGTTCCGCGACGTGGAGGCGGCAGCGCTGGCGCTGTCCCGACCCGTGCGTGACGTGCTCGAGGCGGCGGTGGCCGCGGCCGCCGCCGCGCACCTGACGCCCGGCGCAGACGTGCCCGCTGCGCTGGACGACCACGCCTGACAGCAACCGTGACGTCAGAGGTCAGCGGGCCGCGATCTGGGCGGCGAGGTGACCGGCGCCGTAGCCGTTGTCGATGTTGACGACACCCACCCCGGGCGCGCACGCGTTGAGCATCGAGAGGAGGGGTGCGAGCCCCTCGAACGCTGCGCCGTAGCCGACGGAGGTCGGGACCGCGACGACCGGAGCACGGGCCAGCCCGGCGATGACACTGGCCAGAGCCCCGTCCATCCCCGCGACGACCACGATGACGCCGGCTCGCTCGATAAGGCCCCGCCGAGCCAGCACGCGATGCAGCCCCGCCACCCCGACATCGACGACGAGCTCGGTCTCGCGGCCGAGGTAGCGGGCCGTGAGCATGGCCTCACGGGCGACAGGCAGATCGCTTGTGCCGGCGCAGAACACCGCCACGAGCGTGCCGGTCGGGAGTGGTGGCTCGGGCGGCCAGGCGAGGAGCCGGGAGGCCTCGTCGTGCGCGGCGTCCGGCAGGACGTCGAGCACCGCGCGGGCATGCTCGGGTGCCGCACGGGTGAAGAGCACGACCCCGGTCGTCGTGCCGTCATCGGCCGCCTCGCGCAGGCGCTCGGCGATGGCTCGCACCTGCTCCGGGGTCTTGCCCTCGCAGTAGATCGCCTCGGGGTAGCCCCGGCGCTCTGCACGGCCCAGGTCCAGCTCCGCGACCTCGAGCACGTCCCCGACGTTCGGCGCAGGATGCCCTCCGCGTGTGGCGCTGTCAGGCACCGGTCACCTCGACGAGGGGAAGCGTGAAGGCGCCCGACTGTATGCCGGCCACGTCCACCGCGACGAACGTGAAGCCCGCGTCGACGCCGGCCTGCCGCAACGCCCCGCGCACCGGGGCTGCCATCGCCCGCTGCAGATCCGGCTCGGACAGCTCGACCCGCGCCACCTGGTCGTGGTGACGTACACGGCAGTCCGCGAACCCCAGCCCGCGCAGGGCCCGTTCGAGCTGCTCGATCTGGGCGAGCTTGGCAGGGTCGACGACCGAGAAGTGGGGGATGCGCGACGCGAGGCAGGGCGCGGCCGGCTTGTCGGCGTTCGGGAGGCCGAGAGCGCGGGCCAGCTCGCGCACGTCCTCCTTCGTCAGGCCGGCGGCGGCCAGCGGCCGCAGCACTCCGTGCTCGGTCGCCGCCCGTGATCCCGGCCGGTCGGGACGTCTCGCGTCGTCGGCGTTCTCGCCGTAGGCGACGGCCGCGAGGCACTGGCTCCTCACCACCTCGTCGGAGATGCGGGTGAACAGCTCGTCCTTGCAGTGGAAGCAGCGGTCGGGCCCGTTGGCGCGATAGGCCGGGTTGTCTCCCTCGTGGGTCGCGACCTCGACCACGGGCGCGCCGATGTGGGCCGCCACGTCGTGGGCGCCGCGTCGCTCGTCGGCAGCCAGGCTGGGGGACACCCCGATGACCCCGACGACCCGGCCGGGCCCGAGGGCACGCACCGCCAGCGCCAGCAGCAGGCCCGAGTCGACACCGCCCGAGAAGGCCACGCCGAGGCGGCCCTCGCCACCCGGCATACCGGCGACGAGGTGCTGGGCGACCCGCTCGGCCAGGACGGCAAGGTGCGGGGGCAGCGCGCCGTTGCGCTGACCCCGCCCCTGCTGCTGCGATTCCGGAGCCGCCATGGGCCCAGTCTCGCTGATCCACGTCGATCGGTCGATCACGACGTGGACACCTCCGTGCGGTCGCCCGACCACAGCGTGTGGAACGCGCCCGCGCGGTCTGTCCGGCCGTAGGTGTGGGCGCCGAAGTTGTCGCGCAGCCCCTGGACGAGGGCGGCCGGGAGTCGCTCGGCTCGCACGGTGTCGTAGTAGGCGAGGGCGCTCGAGAACCCGGGCACCGGTACGCCCGAGGTCACGCCCTGCGCGACGACCCGGCGCCAGGCGCCCTGCCGGCCGGCGAGGCCCTCGGCGATGCTCGGAGCCACGAGCAGCGTCGCCAGCCGCTCGGCCGCGTACTCGTCGCTGATCTGGGCCAGCAGCCGCGCGCGGATGATGCAGCCGCCGCGCCAGATGCGGGCGACGGTCGCGATGTCGACGTCCCAGCCGTACTCCTCGCTGGCCTTCCTGATCTGTTCGAGCCCCTGCGCGTAGGCGACGACCTTCGAGGACCACAGGGCATCACGGACGTCGTCGACAAGGCCCTGCCGATCGCCAGCGGAGACAGTGCGGTTCGGTCCGACGAGAACACCACGGGCCGCATCGCGCACGGCTGTGTCGCCGGATCCCGACCGGGCGAAGACCGACTCGGCGATCGTCGACACCGGCACACCCAGCTCGAGCGCCGTCTGCACGGTCCAACGGCCGGTGCCCTTCTGCTCCGCGGCGTCGACGATGACGTCGACGAGCGGGCGAGCCGTCGCGGTGTCGACCTGGTCGAGGACCTCGGCGGTGATCTCGATGAGGAACGAGTCGAGCTCCCCGGTGTTCCACTCACGGAAGACGTCCGCAGCCTCGGCGGCGGAGAGCCCCGCGGCCGAGAGGAGGTCGTAGGCCTCGGCTATGAACTGCATGTCGGCGTACTCGATGCCGTTGTGGACCATCTTGACGAAGTGGCCGGCGCCGTCCGGTCCCATCCAGGCGCAGCAGGCCTCGCCGTCGACCTTCGCGGCGATCGACTCGAGGATCGGGCCGAGGGCGGCGTACGACTCCCTCGAGCCGCCCGGCATGATCGAGGGACCTTCGAGCGCCCCGACCTCTCCGCCGGAGATGCCGGTGCCGACGAAGTGGAGTCCGTGCTCACGCAGCCACGACTCTCGCCGCCGCGTGTCGGCGAAGTGGGCGTTGCCACCGTCGACGACGATGTCACCCTCCTCGAGGAGGGGCACGAGCTCGTCGATGACCGCGTCGGTCGGGTCGCCCGCCTTGACCATGACGATGATCCGCCTCGGCCGCTCGAGGGAGGCGACGAACTCCGCGGTCGACTCCGACGGCACGAACACGCCCTCGGACCCGTGCTGCTCCACGAGCGCCCGGGTCCTGGCGACGCTGCGGTTGTGCACCGCGACGGTGTGGCCGTGGCGGGCGAGGTTGCGGGCGAGGTTGCTACCCATGACAGCAAGCCCGGTGACTCCGATGTTGGCGAGGCTACTCACGATGACTTCCTTGTGGGAGAGGGCAACCCGGGCGTATGCCGGGTGGCGTGGCTGGTCGGTCAGGCGTCCTTGCGCCAGCGGCGCCGGAGCGCGAAGGCCGCCGCCTTGGGCTTGCGGTCGCGGGTGAAGACGCCCTTCTTGTTGCCGTCGACCCGCATGATCCCGGACGTCGTGGCGAAGTCGGCGAAGTTCCACACCTGCTCGCCGACGACGGCGTCGCAGGCGTCGAACACGCGGTGGTTCATGTCCAGGTAGTCGACCTGGTACTCCTCGCTCCACGGTGCAGGGGTGAGCGAGTGGTTGCCGGCGAGCGTGTCGGCGCCGTACTCGGTGATGATGATCGGCTTGCCCTCCGAGGCCCAGCCGGAGAGCTCTTCCGTCCACGCGACCTCGGCGCCGGCGAGGTCGCCGGTGTTGACGTACCAGCCGTAGTAGCGGTTCAGCATGATCACGTCGGCGAACTGCGAGACGCGGCAGGTCCCGTGAGGCGCGAGCATGACGTTGACGAATCCGACGGGGCGCGTCGGGTCTGCCGCACGGGCGAGGTCGAAGAGGGGACGGAAGTAGTCCTCGGCCCCCTCGGTGTCGGACTCGGGCTCGTTGGCGATCGACCACAGCACGACACTCGGGTGGTTCCTGTCGCGGGCGATGAGCTCGCGGATGGCCTGCGCGTGGACCTCGCGGCTCGCGTCGTTGATCGTGTCGGGGGAGAAGGTGGTGTAGCCCTGGCCGCCGAAGATGCCGCCGCCGAGGCCCATGTTGAGACCGACGGCCGCCGTCTCGTCGATGACGACGATGCCGTGGCGGTCCGCGTAGTCGAGGACGTCCTCGGAGTAGGGGTAGTGCGACGTGCGGAAGGAGTTGGCGCCGACCCATTCCAGGAGCTCGAAGTCCTGGATCACGTGGGCGGGACTGTGCGCCTTGCCGATGGTCGAGTGGTCCTCGTGCATGCCGAATCCCTTGAAGTAGAAGGGATCACCGTTGATGAGGAAGTCGGTGCCACGGACCTCGACGGTGCGGACCCCGACTGACTGTCGGTAGCTGTCCAGGACGGTGTCGGAGTCGTCGACGAGCTGCACCTCGAGGTCGTAGAGGTAGCCGTGCCCCGGCGCCCAGAGGTGGACGTCTGCGACGGCGAGCGTGCCGACGGCGCCGCGTCCCGCGGCGACCTCACGGCCGGCGGCGTCCCGCAGGGCCACAACGACCTCCAGGCCATCCGCGTCGACGGCCTGGACGGCATACTCGACGGACCCGGTGTCGCCCTCGAAGCCGGTGACGACCGTGATGTCCTCGACCCGTGCCTGCGGCGTCGCCGCGAGCCAGACGGAGCGGTGGATGCCGGCGAAGTTGAAGAAGTCGTGCCAGTAGACCTGCTTCTGGCCCGCGGGCCCGTCCTCGATGACGCCCGGGGGGATCGACTGGAAGCTCAGCGTGTTGTTGACCAGTGCGGTGATGCGTACCGGTTCTCCGGGAGTGACGTACTCGGTGATGTCTGCCTCGAACGGGGTGTAGCCGCCCTCGTGGCTGACGACCTCATGGTCGCCGACCCAGACCGTGGCGCGGTGCGTCGCCGACTCGAAGTGGAGCACGATGCGCTGGCCGGCCCACCCACGGGGGACCCGGGCCGTGCGCTGGTACCAGATGTCGCCGACGTAGTCCCGCACGGCGGCGTCCGCGGTCAGGTCGTTGAAGCTCGCTGGAACCGCCATCTCCCGTGCCGCCGGCAGTGTTTCGCGGAACCACCCTGCCTCGCGCCCAGCGGAGTCCCCGTCGAGCTGGAACGACCAGATGCCGTCGAGGCGTTTGGTCTCGCGGGTGGAGGAGTCCTGGGGGCGCAGCATGGGTGTGGCCTTTCGTGATCGGTGGGGCGTCCCTCCATTGAGTCACCGCGGTCCCGGCAACGGCGAGTGATTGCCACGAGTTGCCATGGTTCCTAGATTGGCGGGATGGACCGACGCCCGACCATCTACGACGTGGCTGAGGCCGCCGGGGTGGCTGCGTCGACGGTGTCACGGGCGTTCGCGCGCCCGGGAAGGGTCAACGCCGAGACGGCCGCGCGGATCTTCTCCGCCGCCCAGGCACTCGGCTACCGCTCGGGCTCCCTCCCGGGCCTCGTCCCCAACCGGACGAGGACGCTCGCCCTCGTCGTCACCGACATCACCAACCCCTTCTACGGCGACATCATCCGGGGAGCCCACGAGGCCGCTGGCGAGCTCGGCTACACGCTGCTGCTGTCGCACACCCAGGAGGACGCGCAGCTCGAGCGGGAATGGACCGAACGTGAGCTGCGTGCCGTCGAGGGGGTGCTCCTCACGAGCTCGCGGATGTCCGACCAGGCGATCCGGATGATGGCCAAGCAGAAGCCCGTCATCGTCCTCAACCGCCGGCTCCCCGAGGTGCCGAGCATCCTCGTGGACAACGCTCGAGGCGTGCGCCGGGCCGTCGAGCACCTGACCGAGCTCGGGCACGACTCGATCACCTACGTCGCCGGGCCCGAGTCGAGCTGGACCGACGGCACGCGGTGGCAGGCGCTGCGGGAGGCGACGTACGAGCTGGACATCCGCGTCCGACGGATCGGGCCGTGCAACACCCCCACGGTCCAGGCAGGCTTCAGACGTGCCAGCGAGATCGCCGCGCATCGAGCCACCGCCGTCATCGCCTACAACGACGTCATCGCGATCGGCGTGCTCAAGGGACTCCTCCGCCTCGGGTTGAGCGTGCCGGGTGACGTCAGCGTGGTCGGCTTCGACAACACTCTCCTCGCCGAGATCACCGAGCCCGAGCTCACGACGGTGGCGGCTCCGCTGCACGCGATGGGCGCGACCGGCGTCAGGAACCTCGTGGCGATGGCGGGCGGCGCGGTGCCGAGCCGCGAGCCGCTCGTGATGCCGGTGCGTCTCGTCGTGCGCCGTTCGACGGGTCAGCGCAGCCGGAAGAGGACCTCGCCGGCGTTGGGCACGACGAACGCGCCGCCCTCCGCCTCCGCTACGACGTCGATGGAGGCAGGGTCGACGTAGCCGAGGTTCGCGGCACGGCATACGTCCTCGGGGATCTGCGTCGCCAGCGTCACCCGGACGCGCAGCCGCTCCTCGCCCGTCTCGGCGTCGTAGGTGCCGGCGCCGCGCAGGTGCGTCGAGTGGGCGAGCGTGCCCCAGTGGATGTGCTTGAACCGGTCCCACTGCTTCACGAAGTAGTCGCGGCAGTGGTAGCCGATCTCGTTGATCTCCGGGTGGCTCGTGGAGATCTCCGTGATGTGTGGCGCGTAGATGATGACCTCGCCGCCGTCGGCCACAGCGGGCTCGAGCTTGTAGAACCCCTTGGCGCCGGTCCAGATGTCCTCGTACATCTCGGGGATGATCGAGATGACGCGATGGACCGGCTCGTCGAGGTAGGTGACGTGCGTGGCGGCGCACACCTCCGCGGCGTTGGCCCACGACGAGATCGTGTCGCCGAACGAGATCGAGTGCAGGTCGAGCGACCCCGACTCGCCCACGACGCACAGCGCGAGCTTCTCGGCGGGCACCAGGGACGCGCCCTCGTTGATGAGCGCGCGCACCGGTGTGATCTCCGTCGTGCCGATGATCTCGGCCGACGTGATGAGCGCCCCGATCCAGTGCGAGACGTCGATGATGTCCTGTCCCGCGACGCCGGGGAAGAAGTACTTGTTGCCTCCGGAGATACCGACGACCTCATGAGGCAGGACGGGCCCCACGACGAGCGCCACGTCGTGCTCGACGACCGCCCGGTTGAGCAGGACGGGCACGTCCATCGCCAGCCGCCCTTCGGACAGCTCCGAGAGACGGGAGGCCGGGATGGTGCCGAGGTCGGCGAACGTCGTCGGTTCCCACCACTCGTGGTTGAGCACCGTCATGCCCGGATAGGTCTCCTCCAGCCGGCCGGCCTCGTAGCCCAGGTGAGAAGCGAGGGCGGCCTCCGACATCGGCTGGTGCGTGCCGAGCGCGATGAGGGTCGTCATCCGGGACACCCGTCCGGACAACGCCGCGTGCACCGCGCCCACGAGCAGCGGTAGGGGACAGGTGCGGGTGCCGTCCGGCACGACGATGCAGACGCTCCGTCCGTCGAGGTCGACCCCGGCGAGCTGGTCCTCGATGAAACGTGCCACCTCGTCCGGTGCGAGGACGCCGTCGGTGCCGCCCAGCCGGACCGCTCGCCGGGCGGCCTCGGCCGGGGTCTCGTCGGAGTCTGCAGGCGCAGGGGAGGGTCGCGGCACAGTGGTCGTCATGGGCCCACTCTCGCCCGCCGGTGCAGCCGGAACAAGGCCGCCGGGCAACTCGTGGCAACTCATGGGCACCCCGCGGGGTCTGGCCCGACGATGGGGTCCATGACGACGCTCACGGACGCCAGGCCCCTCGCCCTCGACCCCGACCGGCTGCTGCCCGTCGAGCCGGGGACGCGTGAGATCGCCCGCCGGCTGTACGCCGCCGTGAGCGAGCTGCCCATCATCTCGCCGCACGGCCACGTGCCGCCGGAGTGGCTGGCCGACGACACCCCGTTCACGGACCCGACGAGCCTGCTCGTCGCGCCGGACCACTACGTCTTCCGGCTGCTCCACGCCCAGGGCGTCTCGTTGACCGACCTCGGCGTCGGCGGGCGACCTCTCACCGCCGAGGGGTCGCGACGCGCCTGGCGCCTGCTCGCCGAGCACTGGACAGCGTTCCGCGGCACCCCGAGCCGGTTCTGGATGGACAGCGTGCTCGCCGACGTCTTCGGAGTCACCGAGCGGCTGTCCCGCGAGAGCGCGGACCGGATCTTCGACCGCATCGCCGACACCATCGACGCCCCGCACTTCCGCCCGCGGGCGCTGATGGACCGCTTCGGCATCGAGGTCCTGGCGACGACGGACGACCCTGTGGACGACCTCCACCACCACCGCACGCTGCGTGAGGACGCCGGCTTCGCGCCCCGCGTGGTGCCGACGTTCCGCCCCGACCGCTACCTCGAGCCCTCCCGGGCCGACTTCGCCGACCTGATGACCGACCTGGCCCGGGCCAGCTCCATCGACACCGGCAGCTACCAGGGTTACCTGGCCGCCCTGGAGGACCGACGCCGCTTCTTCAAGGCCAACGGGGCGGTGTCGAGCGACCACAGCCACGCCGACGTCGTCACGCTCAGCCTCGACGAGAAGGAGGCTGCACGCATCTACGACGCGGCGCTGCGCGGCGTCGTCAGTCCCACGGACGCCACGGCCTTCCGCCGGCACATGCTCGTCGAGATGGCCCGCATGGCGACCGAGGACGGCCTCGTCATGACGCTGCACCCCGGTGTCCACCGCAGCCACCACACGCCCACGCTCCAGCGCTTCGGCCCCGACACCGGCCACGACATCCCGACCACCGTCGAGTTCACCCGGGGTCTGCAGCCCCTGCTCGACCGCTTCGGCACGGCCGACGGCTTCCAGCTCATCCTCTTCACGCTTGACGAGACGGTCTTGTCACGCGAGATCGCACCCCTCGCCGGCTTCTATCCCAGCGTCTACGCCGGGGCCCCCTGGTGGTTCCTCGACGCCCCCGAGGCAGTGCGCCGCTTCCGCGGCGCTGTCACCGAGACGGCCGGCTTCTACCGGACCTCGGGCTTCATCGACGACACCCGCGCGTTCCTGTCGATCCCGGCGCGCCACGACATGTCGCGCCGCCTCGACAGCGGCTACCTGGCCCAGCTCGTCGCCGAGCACCGGCTGGACGAGGACGAGGCGCTCGAGACCGCAGTCGACCTCGTGACGACGATCCCCCGGAAGGCGTTCAAGCTGTGAGCATCGACCAGACGCGATCCGCGCCCCTCCACGGGGACGGCGAGCCGGGCACTGCCCACCGCGCGCCCGGCGCGACAGGCGTGCCGGGCCGTCGCCTCAGCCGCGGTACCGACGGCCGACCCGCGGCGCCGGTGCGCATCGTCCACCTGGGCGTGGGCAACTTCTTCCGCGCTCACGCCGCCTGGTACACCGAGCACGCGACGGACGCGGCCCAGTGGGGGATCGCGGCCTTCACCGGTCGTTCACCCGCCGTCGCCGAGAGCCTGGGTCGACAGGACGGCCTCTACACGCTCCTGGTCCGTGGGCCGGGCGGTGCCCGCCCCGAGGTCATCTCCAGCCTGAGCGCCGTGCATCCCGCGGACGACCTCGACGCCCTGCGCGGGTACCTCGCCGACGAGGGGGTCGCCGTCGTCACGATTACCGTGACCGAGGCGGGCTACCGCCGCGCCGGATCCGGCGGGCTGGACGTGTCGGCCGACGACGTCAAGGTGGACATCGCTGCGCTGCAAGCCGATCCGTTGACCGGCGTCGTCACGACAACTCCGGGCAAGCTCGTTGCCGGCCTGCTCGTCCGGCGCGCAGCGAATGCAGGATCGATGACCGTCGTGCCCAACGACAACGTGCCCGACAACGGGGCCATGGTCGCTCGCGTGGTCGGTGACCTCGCAGCGCTCGTGGATCCCTCGCTCCCTGCGTGGATCGACGCCAACGTCTCCTTCGTCACGACGATGGTCGACCGCATCACACCCCGGTCGACCGATGATGACCGAGCCGAGGTCGCGAGGCAGACCGGCGTCGACGACCCCGAGACGGTGCCCACCGAGCCGTTCTCGGAGTGGGTGCTGGCGGGAGACTTCCCGGCGGGGCGCCCCCTGTGGGAGTCGGCGGGAGCGACGTTCGTCGCGGACGTGCGGCCGTTCGAGACCCGAAAGCTGTGGCTGCTCAACGGATCCCACTCGCTCATGGCATATGCCGGGTCGATCCTCGGGCACGAGACCGTGGCCGACGCGATCGCCGACCCCGTCGTCCGGGCATGGGTCGAAGACTGGTGGGACGCGGCTGCCCCGCACCTCGAGCTTCCTGCCCCCGACATCTCCGCCTACCGCCAGGCGCTGCTCGACCGCTACCGCAACCCGCACATACGCCATCTCCTGGCGCAGATCGCCGCCGACGGTTCGCAGAAGGTGCCCATCCGGGCGGTGCCCGTCATCCGGGCCGAGCTCGACGAGGGTCGGGTCGCCGTCGGCGCGACCCGCATCGTCGCCGCCTGGGTGGCCCATCTGCGCGGTCATGGGGCCCCCGTCAGCGACGCAGCGGAGGCCGACGTCATCCCACTCGCCCAGGGTGAGCCGGGCGCGGCGGTCCGTGCCGTCCTCGACCACCTCGGCATCCGCTCCGAGCCCGTGGCGACCACGGTGCAGTCCCAGCTCGCAGACCTCGTCGCGAGGGCGACGCCATGACCCGGTTGCCGGTCGTCATCGGACTCGACATCGGGACGACAGCGGCCAAGGTCGTGGCCTTCGAGGTCCTGGAGCCGACCGCGTCCGGACCGTCTCTCCAGGGGCGTGGCGGGCGGTGGGTCGCCCAGCACGAGTACCCGCTCATCCGACCCCGCTCCGGCTGGCGTGTCCAGGATCCCGCGGCTGTCGTCGAGGCGACGCTCAAGGCTGTCGCCGAGGTCGTGACGGCCCTCGCCGGCGCGCCGGTGCTCGCGTTGTCCGTCAGCACGGCGATGCACGGCCTCATCGGCCTGGACGGTGAGCTGCGACCCCTCACGCCGATCGTGACCTGGGCCGACGCCCGAGCCCGCGACGTCGCTCGTGAGCTGCGGGCCCTACCCCTCGCCGCCGAGCTGCATCGCCGCAGCGGCACCCCGGTCCACTCCATGTCGCCGCTGACGAAGCTGCGGTGGTTCGCGCAGCACGAGCCTGAGCTCACGCGCTCCGCCACGGCGTGGGTGGGTCTCAAGGACCTGGTCCTCCATGCCCTCACCGGCCGGCTGGTGACGGAGCTGTCCTCCGCCAGCGGGACCGGCATGCTCTCGATCCTCGACCGCACCTGGGACCCGGAGGCCATCGAGCTGGCCGGCATCCGTCGCGCACAGCTGCCCGACGTCCTGCCGACGACGGCACACCTGCCGCTCTCCCCGACGGTGGGGCGCCGCGTCGGTCTGCCGGCGGGCACACCGGTGGTGGTCGGCGCCGGCGACGGACCCTTGGGCAACCTCGGGACCGGAGCGATCCGCCCCGGCGTCGCCGGGCTGTCGCTCGGCACGAGCGGCGCTCTGCGCCTCGTCGTCGACGGACCGCGCAGCGATTCCTCGGGCCGGCTCTTCTGCTACGCGCTCACCGACGAGACCTGGGTGGTCGGCACCCCGATCAGCAACGGTGGCGCCGTCGTCCGCTGGGCCGGCTCCGTCTTCGCCGGCGACCGCCCCGACAACCCGGAGGAGTATGCGGGTCCGCCCGTCGACGAGGCACATGTCCTGGCGCTCGCTGCTGCGATCGAGCCCGGCAGTGAGGGTCTCGTCATGCTGCCCTTCCTGCTCGCCGAGCGTGGCCCGCTGTGGGACGCCGACGTCCGCGGCGCCTTCCTCGGCATCCGCCAGCACCACTCCCGAGGGCACTTCGTCCGGGCTGCCGTCGAAGGCGTCGCGTTCCAGCTGGCGACGATTCTCGACGGGCTGGAGAGCGTCGAACCCGTGACGTCGATCCGCGCCACAGGTGGTGTGTTTCGCAGCGCGGTGTGGCGAGACGTCCTCGCCGGCGTCCTGGGCAAGCCGCTGACCGTGACCGCGGGAGCCGAGGGGTCCGCCCTGGGCGCAGCCGCGCTCGGCCTGCGTGCGATCGAGGCCAGAGGGTCACTGGACAGTGCCCTGTCCGCCCTCGCACCGGACCTGCTCGAGCCCGAGCCCCACCACGGCGAGAGGCTCGTGGCGTCGACAGCGACCGTGACGGCATACGACCTGGCCCGTCGCTCTGCGGCCCAACGGCTGAGCGATCTGGCGGCTGCGGCTGACCTGATGGCGGCACCGCGCCGGCGAGCGCAGGACAACCGTCGGCAACCGACTGGCAACAAGCGGCAACTCGTTGTCGACGGGGTCGCGCGAGGCCTTCACTGAGAGCAACGCATCGCCCAGATGTCCTGGCCCACAAAGGAGTTCGGCCCCAATGAGTACCATCACCAAGGAGCAGATCGCTCAGTCGTTCGTCGACGAGCGCCTCCAGAAGCGCTCGATCGTCGGTTACGGGTTCGGCGACTTCGCCAACAACCTGGCGTTCACCCTGAGCACCGCCTTCCTGCTGTACTACTACACCGACGTCGCCGGGCTCTCGGCCGCAGCCGTCGCGACGATGTTCTTCGTGGTTCGGCTCTGGGACGCCTTCGCCGACATGTTCGCCGGTCGCCTCGTCGACCGGACGATGACGCGGATGGGCAAGTTCCGGCCGTTCATCCTGTTCGGCGCCGTACCGCTCCTCTTCCTCAGCTTCCTCACCTTCCACGTCCCGAGCTCGCTCGAGGACGGCGCAAAGCTGCTCTACGCCTACGTGACCTACGCGGTTCTCGGCCTGCTCTACTCGCTCGTCAACATCCCGTACGGATCGCTCGCCTCCGCGATGACGCAGTCGGTGAAGGAGCGCGCGAAGCTCGTGTCCTCGCGCTTCTTCGGTGGTGCGCTCGGCGGCATCGTGCTGACGTACATCATCGCCCCGAAGATCTCGGACCTGAAGGGCGAGAAGAAGACCCTGAGCCCTGCCGCCTACCAGGAGAAGGTGCAGGCGATCTTCACCCAGACCACGTTGCTGTTCATCGTCATCGGGTCGCTGGCCTACCTGCTCACCTGGTACTTCTGTCGCGAGCAGGTCGTCCGGACATCGCCGCGGGTGTCCATCCGCGAGACGTGGGACACCCTGCGCAACAACAAGCCGCTCGGCTACCTCTGCGCCGCGAGCTTCTTCTACCTCATCGGCCTCTTCGCCGTGGGTGGCGCCTCCGCCTACTACGCCCAGTACGTCATGGGTGACATCAAGTGGCTCGGGCCGATCACGCTGGTCAACAGCGGCATCTCCATCATCGCCGCGCCCTTCATCCCCAAGCTCGTCGACCGCTTCGGCAAGAAGGCGATCTTCCAGTGGTGCGGTCTCTTCACGGTGGTCGGGGGCATCGCGCTCTTCTTCACGCCGAGCGGCGCTGCCGCTCCCGCTCTGATCTTCCTCGGCATCAAGGGAATCGGTGCCGCGCTCATCAACACCATCATGTTCGGTCTCGAGGCCGACACCGTGGAGTACGGCGAGTGGACGTCCGGCAAGCGGTCCGAAGGTGCGACGTATGCCGTCTTCTCCTTCACCCGCAAGATCACCCAGTCGATCGGCGGTGCCGTCGGCGCGGCCGCCCTGGCGTTCGGCGGCTACCTGTCGGCCACTGCCGCGGTGCCCAACCCGGTCCAGCCCGAGACGGCCGTCACGGCCATCCGGTTCACCATCGGCCTGCTCCCCGCGATCGTGGCACTCATCGCGATGGTGATCTTCTGGAAGTACCCGCTCACCGACGACCGGTTCCGTGAGATCCGCAACGAGACCGAGCTGCGCAAGCGCCAGCTGGGGCACCTCATCGCCCCGGACGGCACCGTCGTCGACTGACCACGGTCCTGAGCCGGTGCCGCGCCCGCGCGGCACCGGCTCCCTTGTCTGCGAAGTGTCGATCGAGGAGCAGCAGTGACCACCACCCCCAGGAAGCAGGACCCCGGCCGGCCCCTTCACGCGCACGTCCTCGACGGACTCGGACGTCAGATCGCGAGCGGCCACCTGCTGCCTGGCACGGTGCTCCGCATCGACGGGCTCGACGAGCAGTACGGGGTGTCACGGTCGGTGGTGCGCGAGGCGGTCCGGGTCCTGGACTCGATGGGCATGGTGGAGACGCGGAAGCGACTCGGCGTACGAGTGCTGCCGAGCACCTCGTGGCACGTCCTGGACCCGCGCGTCATCCGGTGGCGGCTCGACGGACCGGGACGCGAGCAGGTGCTGCTGTCTCTGGGCGAGCTGCACCGTGCAGTCGAGCCGGTCGCGGCCGAGCTGGCGGCCACGCGAGCGACGCCCGGACACAGGGGAGAGCTGCTCGAGGCAGTCGTGCAGATGGCGGTGCACAGCAGGTCCGGCAACGTCGAGGCGTACCTGGAGTCGGACCGGCACTTCCACCTGACCCTGCTCGCGGCATCGGGCAACGAGATGCTTGCTGCCCTTGCTCATTCGGCCGGTGAGCACGCGGGCGACCACCAGCGCCGGAACCCGGTGCCAGTCTTGCCGAACCAGACCGTGCTGCGTCTGCACGGCGACGTGGCCGGGGCGGTCCAGTCCGGCGACGGTGCAATGGCGGCCGAGACCGCGTCCCGCCTCGTCTGTCAGCACCACGCGCCGTCGCGCGAGCTCCCGGGCGATGAGGACGCCGGGGTGACGAGCGCACCTTTACGTCCTGAATGGTTGTTCGACGGTGAGAGCTCGTCTCCCAGCCCGCTATGACCTCTCCGAGGTATCGTCTCGCGGGCAAGCCGCTTCAGACCCTGGGGGACGAATGTCGAACATGGTGGCCGGGGTGGTGATCGCCACCGCACTCCTGGGACTCGGCGGCTGCGGATCGGGAGAGCCCTCCGCTCCCGTCACGTCCGCACCTGTCACCTTCGCCTCGGTGCGGCCGACCAAGGTGACCAAGCTGCTGGTGTTCGTCGTGGAGAACCACTCGCTGGACCAGATGCGTGCAGCCATGCCGTACACGACAGCAGTGGTCAAGCAGTACGCCGACGCGACGAACTACCGGGCGGTGACCCACCCCTCGCTGCCCAACTACCTCGCGATGACGGGTGGCAGCACGTTCGGCGTCGCCGACGACGCCCCGCCCTCCAGCCACACGACGGACCAGCCGTCGGTCTTCGGTCAGGCGTTGTCAGTCGGCAGGACGGCCAAGGTGTACGCCGAGGGGATGCCCGGAAACTGCGCGACGGAGGACTCCGGACAGTACGCCGTCAAGCACAACCCGTGGGCGTACTACCGCCGCGAGCGGTCCTCCTGCGCCCGGTACGACGTGCCCGTGACGGAGCTGCGCGGGGATGTCGCCAGCGGGCGACTTCCCAACGCCGGCATGGTGGTTCCCGACCTGTGCAATGACGCCCACAACTGCGATCTCTCGGCCGCGGACGACTGGCTGCGCACCGAGATCGAGGCGGTGATGGCCGGGCCGGACTGGCTGGCCGGGCATCTCCGCGATCGTGGTCACCGCCGATGAGGACGACCACCATCAGGACAACCTGGTCCTGACCACTGTGGCCCACCCCTCTCTGCACGGCGCCGTCGTCACGACGCCGCTGACCCACTACTCGCTGGCGCGCCTCTACAGCGAGGTGCTCGCGGCAGAGCCGCTCGGCGAGGCCGCCGCCGCTCCGTCCATGGCCACGGCGTTCGGGCTGGATGCTACCGGCCGTTGAGGCGCCTCTCTGCCTCCCGTGCTGCGGCCAGGCGTTCCACGGTGTCGGGGTGGGTGGCGAACAGCAGGTACTCGGGACGGGGCGGGTGGACGTCGGCGACGTTGACCGTCGCCAGGCGCAGCTGCAACGCCGCGAACCCGGTGGAGTCGCCGGTCAACCCCAGCGCATGCTGGTCGGCGCGGGCCTCGACCCGACGGGAGACAATGGCCTGTACCGGGCTGCTGACCAGACCCGCCACTGCGGCCACGGCCAGGACCAGGCCGATCGCCCTGGGTGATCCGATGGAGTCCACCCCGGCTCGGCTGAGCAGCGCATCCCACTGACCCAGCAGGTAGAGCGCCACGACACCCGCCGCGGCGCTCATCGCCCCCAGCAGCGCGCCCAGTTCGGGGTCGCGGTCCTTGGCGTGGCCAAGCTCGTGAGCGACGACGCTGCGCACCTCACCGGCAGGCGCCTCGTGCAGGAGCGTGTCGTAGACCACGATGCGCCGGGTGGCTCCGAAGCCGGACACGTAGGCGTTGAGCCCGGTGGTGCGCCGGGAGGCGTCCGCGACCAGCACATCGTGCATCGGCAGGTCGTCCTGGGTCGCCATCATGACCAGCTCGTCGCGCAGCGGGCCGGCCGGCATCGGCGTGAAGGTGTTGAACATCGGCTCGACGAGGACCGGGACGACGTAAGAGAGCACGACCACCATGGCGGCGGCGCCGACGGCACCGAACACCCACCACCAGCTCGGCGAGAGATGCGTCAGCGTGTAGAAGCCGGTGAGCAGCACGGCTCCGGCCACTCCGGCCACCGCGCCGCTCTTGAGCCGGTCCACCGCCCACCCGCCCCAGGTCTGGTTGGACAACCCGAAGGTGCGTAGCACGATGTGGCGCCACGCCCCGAACGGCAGTGACAGCAGCCACAGGAGCAGCAGGAGGACCAGCCCGCCCACCACGGCCTCGGCGAGCCAGTGCCCGCCGAACGGCTCGGCCGCGCAGTCGACGATGGAGGCACCGGTCGGCGTGAGCCCGAGCAGGAGGGGCGCGACCGTCCCGGACAGCAGAGCACCGTACGTGCTCGGGCGCAGGGCGGCGTGCATGGCCCGGCCTCGCGTGACGACGTCAGGGGGCACCTCCTGCAGCGCCGCCACTCGGGCTGCGCGGGTCGGTCTGGGCGCCCGCCAGGGCACCAGGACGATCGTCACGACCGTCAGCGCGATGGCGAGCGCGATCAGAGCCGCCAGTGCCCATCCTTCAGAGGTCACGCCTTCCCCTCTCCGGTGCAGGGCGACGCGGCCCTCTGGTCACTCAGCGGCGTCCTGGTGCCACGTCTCGAGGTGAAGCCCCTCGGCGACGTGACGCAGCGACGCGAGGGTCTCGGGAGTCACGTGGTCGTCGGTGTCGGTGACGACGTAGCCGAACTCGCCGCGGGTCGCCAGCGACTGGCCGATGACGTTGGCCCCTGCCTCTGCCAGGGTGCGGTTGATCGTTGCGAGCACACCCGGGACGTTGCGGTGCAGCAAGGCGATCCGGAAGGAGCCCTCGCGCGGGGCAGGGGCGACGTCGGGCAGGTTGACCGACAGGGCCGTGGCACCGTCCAGGATGTAGGCGCAGAGCTTGCTCGACACGAAGGTGCCGATCTCCTCCTGGGCCTCCTCGGTCGACCCGCCGACGTGGGGAGTGAGGATGACGTTGTCGAGACCGCGCAGGGGCGACTCGAACAGGTCGCCCTGGGCCTTGGGCTCCACGGGGAAGACGTCGATCGCGGCACCGGAGAGGTGGCCGCTCAGGATGTGCTCGCGCAGGGCGAGGTCGTCGACGACCATTCCGCGCGAGGCGTTGATGAACACCGAGCCCGGCTTCATCCGGGCGAACTGCTCCGCACCGAAGAGGCCCGCGTTCCCGGGCCGCCCGTCGACGTGGAGGCTGACGACGTCGGACTCCTCGAGGAGCTCCTCCAGCGAACCCATGCGCTGGGCGTTGCCGTGCGCGAGCCGGTCCGCGGTGTCGAAGAAGGCGACGCGCATGCCGATGGCCTCGGCCATGTTGGACAGCTGTGTCCCGATGTTGCCGTAGCCGACGATGCCCAGAGTGCGGCCTCGGGTCTCGTAGGCGCCCTTGGCCGACTTGTCCCACACGCCGTCGTGCATCCGCTGCGTCTTCTCGGGAAGGCGACGCGCCAGGGCGAGGATCTCACCGATCACCAGCTCGACGACGCTGCGGGTGTTCGAGAACGGGGCGTTGAAGACGCCGATGCCGAGCTTCGTGGCGTGGGCGAGGTCGACCTGGTTCGTGCCGATGCAGAAGCAGCCGATGGCGCGAAGGTCGGGCGCGGCGTCGAGGACGGCACGGGTGACCTTGGTGTTGGACCGGATTCCGACGACGGAGACCCCCTGCAGGGCCTCGATCAGCTCGGCCTCGCCCAGGGATCCCGTACGCAGCTCGACGTCGAAGCCGTGGCGGCGGAACGTCTCCTGCGCGACGGCGTGGACGTTCTCCAGCAGCAGCACCTTCACGCGTGTCTTCTCCTTGTCGTCGTCGTCGTGCTTCTCGATCGGCCCGTCCGGAACGGCGGGCTCGTGGTCGTGTCGCTCTTCAGGCTGCCTCATCCGGCGGCCGCAGCGCGACGGGGGGCGCTCTGTGAGACGGCCTCTCCGGGCGGGTCTCGCTGGAGGGTCCGCGCCAGGAGCCTGCCGGTGTGCTCGAGATGGTGGCGCATCGTGCTCTCGGCGTCCGCGCCCCGGCGCTCGAGGACGGCAGTGACGATGGGCTCGTGCTCGTCGCAGATCTCGGGCAGCGTGCGCCCGGCGGTGGTCGTTGGCGGGCCGAGCAGGGCGGTCGTCGCGCGGAGCCGCTCGATGATCGCGGCGGCCCGCTGGTTGCCGCCGGCCCTCATCAGGCGGTCGTGCAGCTGCTGGTCGGCGAGCCAGAAGCGATCCTCGTCGTGGACGGCTGCGCCCAGGCCCTCGAAGGCCGCACGGATGGCCGCGTGCTCGTCGTCCGCGGCGAGCTCGGCGGCGCGTCGGGCTGCGGCCGGCTCGAGGGCGAGGCGGATGTCGAAGATCTCCGTGATGTCGCGAGCCCGGGGGAGCACGACGCGGAAGCCGCGGTTGCGGTCGATCTGGACCAGGCCCGCCTCGGCCAGACGCAGGAGCGCCTCGCGGACCGGGCTCCGTGAGACCTCGAGGACCTCGGCGAGCTGGTAGACGGAGTAGGTCCGACCGGGGACCAGCTCGCCGGCCGTGATGCCGGCACGGATCGACTCGACGACCGCGTCGGCGAGCGAGGGTGCGCCGGAGGGGAGCGACAGCCGGACCATGCGTAACATGTTACTCATGACCGAGGTAGCGACAGACGTGGTGCAGGCGCTGGAGCGCGCCGGGCTCGAGGTCCGTGCCGACGCGGGGACCCGCAGCATGTACTCCTCGGACGCCTCGCTCTACCGCATCCCGCCGCTCGCGGTCGTCCGGCCGCGCCACGTCGACGACGTCGCGGCGACGCTGGCCGTCGCCCGCGAGACCGGTGTCCCGGTCACGTCCCGCGGCGCGGGCACGTCGGTCGCAGGCAACGCCATCGGCCGAGGCGTGGTGCTCGACTTCTCCAGGCACCTGAACCGCGTGCTGTCCATCGATCCCGAGGCCCGGACCGCCGTCGTCGAGCCGGGGACGGTCCACGCGGTGCTGCAGAAGGCCGCCGCGCCACACGGCATACGTTTCGGCCCCGACCCCTCGACGCACCCCCGCTGCACCATCGGCGGGATGATCGGCAACAACGCGTGCGGCTCGCGCTCGCTCGCCTACGGCCGCACGTCGGACAACGTCGCGGGCCTCGAGCTCCTCACGGCCGCCGGGCAGACGCTCGCGACCGGCTACGACGAGGGTGGTATGCCGTGTGCCCGGGGCGCCGACGACGTGCTGTCGGGCGTCCGCACCGTCATGTCGCGCCACCTGTCGACCGCTCGCACCGAGTTCGACCGCTTCGGTCGACAGGTCTCCGGCTACGCGGCTCACCACCTGCTGCCCGAGCGCTTCGACCTCACCCAGGCCCTGGTCGGCTCGGAGGGGACGCTCGGCGTCATCACGCAGGCGAGTGTCAAGCTCGTCGTCGACGCGCCGGTCCGGGTCGTCGTGGTCCTCGGCTTCTCGGACATCGTCGCCGCCGGCCAGGCGGCACCGGCGGTCGTCGCTCACCAGCCCATCTCCTGCGAGGGCCTCGACTCCCGGCTCATCGACGTGCTCCGCGCGCGACGCGGGCCCGATGCCATCCCGCCTCTCCCGCGTGGGCGGGCCTGGCTCTTCGTCGAGTTCGCCGGCGACGACCTCGGCGAGGTCGCCGCCCGAGCGCTGCGGCTGGCAGGGGAGGGGCTCGGGGACGACGCAACCGTCGTCGAGGACCCCGTCGTCCAGGCGCGCCTGTGGCGCATCCGCGAGGACGGTGCCGGTCTGGCCGGTCGGGCGCCGTCCGGCAAGCCGGCCTGGCCGGGCTGGGAGGACGCGGCCGTGCCCCCTGCTCGTCTGGGGGAGTACCTCGCCGCCTTCGACGAGCTCGTCGGCTCCTACGGCATGACCTCCGCACCGTTCGGCCACTTCGGGGAGGGGTGCATGCACGTCCGCCTCGACCTGCCGCTCGACCGCCCCGACGGCACTGCGGTCATGCGCGACTTCCTCACCGAATCGGCCCGGCTGGTCGGCGGATTCGGTGGGTCGCTGTCCGGTGAGCACGGCGACGGCCGGGCTCGGTCCGAGCTGCTGCCCCACATGTACTCCGCCGACGCGATCGCGCTGTTCGGCGGGATCAAGCACGCCTTCGACCCGGAGAACCTCCTCAACCCGGGAGTGCTCGTCGACCCCGACCCGGTGGACGCGGACGTGCGACCGTCCGGCCACTTCCCGGTGCGGAACCTGGCGATGGCCTATCCGCACGACGACGGAGACCTCGCCCAGGCCGTGCACCGCTGCACCGGGGTGGGCAAGTGCCGGGCCGACAACTCGGCGGCCGGCGGCGTCATGTGCCCGTCCTACCTCGCCACCCGCGAGGAGAAGGACTCGACTCGAGGACGCGCTCGCGTCCTGCAGGAGGTCGTCCGCGGGGACCTTCCCTGGTCGCACCCGTCGGTGCACGACGCCATGGACCTGTGCCTGTCGTGCAAGGGGTGCGCGTCCGACTGCCCGACGGGCATCGACATGGCCACCTACAAGTCGGAGGTGCTGCACCAGACCTATCGGCGCAGGATCCGACCCCGCTCCCACTACTCGCTCGGGAAGCTGCCCATGTGGGCACGCCTGGGTGGCCGCGTGCCCGGGCTGGCCAATCGGATGCTGACGCTGCCCGTCGTCGGCCCGATGTCCCTGTGGCTCGCCGGGGTCGACCGTCGCCGCTCGATCCCCGCCTTTGCCCGACGTCCCTTCCGGCGCACCTTCACGCCGGCCACGACGGACCTGAAACCGGTTGTGCTCTTTGCCGATTCCTTCACCGACGCTTTCTCCCCAGAGGTCGCTGAGGCGATGGTCCGGGTGCTGCGCGATGCCGGGTACGAGCCGCGCCTGCCGAGCGGCTCGGTCTGCTGTGGACTCACGTGGATCACGACGGGGCAGCTGGACGCGGCCAAGGGCATCCTGCGTCGCACCGTGGCCGCACTCGCCGCCGACGCCCGCGCCGGAGTGCCGATCGTCGGGATCGAGCCCTCGTGCACCGCGGTGCTGCGCTCCGACATCCACGAGCTCCTGCCCGGCGACGAGGATGCGACTCTGGTGGCGTCCCGGGTGCGCACGCTGGCGGAGCTCCTCTCCGAGACGCCCGGCTGGACGGGCCCCGACCTCACCGGGACGACGGTCATCGCCCAGCCGCACTGCCACCACCACGCCGTCCTCGGCTGGAAGGCCGACGCCGACCTGCTCGCCGACACCGGTGCGACGGTCCGGACACTCGCCGGCTGCTGCGGGCTGGCCGGCAACTTCGGCGTCGAGATCGGCCACTACGAGGTCTCGCTGGCCGTGGCGGACCAGAACCTACTTCCCGCGATCGACGCCGACCCCGACGCGGTCGTGCTGGCCGACGGCTTCTCGTGCCGCACGCAGATCACGGACCTGCGGCGCCGCCCGAGCGTGCACCTCGCCCAGCTGCTCGACGGCGCCCGTCCGTCCACCCGATGAGAGGTGCGTGATCATCGCCGGACGGGACGGGTGGTCCGCTGGCACGCCGACCCCGGACGCGTCCTAGCCAGCGGCTGAGGGCAAGGTCGTGCTCTCGCCGGTGGCGATCTGCGCGATCGCGTGCAGTGAAGCGGTCCCGGGGACCAGGTAGCCGTTGTGGCCGTGCGCATCGCCGACCGGCAGGGACCGGGCGCCGAAGGCCGGCGCGGTCGGGTCGGCGGCGTGGCCGAAACCGTCGACACGGGTGTGGGGGACGACACCGATCGGGTCGTCGGGCGCGATGCCGGCCCACACGGTCGCACTCGTGTGCAGACCGGCGCGGGTCCAGACGTCCATCCCGGGCGAACCGACGACGACGAGGGCCGAGACGTGCAGGTGAGGCGCCGCATGGCCGCAGACCACGGAGCCGTAGCTGTGGCACACCACGCTCACCGTGGCCGAGTGCGAGAGGTGGTCGACGAAGGTGACCAGCCTCGGAGCACCCTCGACGGCACGGTCCGAGCGGGCGGCGTCGGCGTCGAGCCCGGCCGGTGGGTCGTAGTCGAGCCAGACCACCACGGCCGCCGGCGTGCCGGGATCTGACCGCTCCATCTCGGCCAGGAGGCTGCGTGCCTGCACCGCCGGATGCCGGCGTCCAGCCCCGCGCTCGTCGCGGAGCAGGGGACCCGTCCACCCCACACCGGGGACGATGACGGCGATGTGGCGCGCTCGGCGGACGTCGCCGAAGACCTCGACGACACGACCCTGGCCGTGGGTGTCGGCGCTGAGCACCGTGGCCACCGGGCCGGTGACCTCCACCGGAACCCCGTCGCTGATCGACTGTGCGACGGCGGGTGTCGCACCGACGAGCAGGGTCGCGAGGGTGATGCCGGCGAGGGCGAGTCGGTCGCGAAGCGTCCGTCGAGAGGGTCGGCCAGCGGCGGCGGGCCGTCGGTGACGGCGGGATCGTCGATCCACTCGGCCTCCTTGTCGTCGATCGGGCCAGTTGGCCATTGTCGCCAGTCAGGCTGGGAGCATCTTGCACGGCGGCTGGCGGTCCCAGGTGGGCTGGGGACACCCCGGAGCCAACAGGGGACTGGTCGGAACAGCAGCGTGGCCCGGGCCGATCAGGCTGAGACGACCACGACGGACGCCGGTGGACACGCTGCGATGGCGAGGCGTGCCCCGTAGGAGTTGACGAACCACAGGGTGCCGTCCGGCAGGTCGACCCACGTCTCGGCGCCCTCGACCACGACGGCCCTGCCGATGCCCCCGGAGACGGTCGCCGGACCGGCCGCGTACGTCGGCATCGAGGCGGCCTCGCCCCAGACGACCGCCGTCTGACCCACCTTCGGGTCCAGCAGACCGCCGTGGAGAAACCCGCTGGCGGTGAGCCGGTACCGGCCGGCGGTGACGCGGACCAGCCGTCTGGGCGCCACGTCGAAGGCCACGGCGCCCAGGTCCACCTGCGTCCCCGTGCTGGAGCAGGCGGCTGCCGACGCGCTGACGCTCTGGTCCGAGGTGTGGGTCGCAGAGGTGGGTTTCGGTTGTCCGGAGGGGATCGTCCCTTCGCTGGAGCTGCGAGACGACGGTGGGGTCGTGCCCGACCCCACCGTGCACCCCACCGTGCCCCCGACGAGCGCCACTGCCGCCGCGACGAGGCAGGCGGTACTCAGCCGGGCACGCACCATGTCCCCAGTGTGGCCGAGGAGTCGGCCCCGCCGATGTAGATCGAGCTGCCGACCGCTCCGCAGCTCATCGCGGTTCGGGCTCCGGTCGCGCGGACCGCCGCTGACCCGACCACCTGACCGAGCACGGTCGTGTCCGCGCCGACCAGCGTCACGGACGTTCCTGGCGCGCCTCCGACCAGCGCGACGGCACCGCGCTGAGCCGAGCCGGGACCGACGGTGATTCCCCTCGCGGTGACGGTGATGAGCCCTTCGGCCGCGATCGTGGCGTCGTACCGCCCCGCCTTGGTCAGGTTCACGGCGCAGGGGACGTAGACGATGCCCGTGACGGTGGACGCGTTGGTGGGCGTCCACGTGCCGTCGACGCACGAGCTCGACGGGATGGCCACGTACGCTGCGGACCTGGACATCGGAGTACCGGGTCGGTAGTCGCGGATGGTCACCGGGCGCGGCGACCCCTGCCGGTGGACACCTTGGTCGCGGCGGGCTGGATGCGGTTTCCGGTGCCGAGGACGCTGAGTGCCCGTCCGTACGACCGCGTCACCGAGCCGACCGACGACCTGCCTGCTTCGCGACGGCCGTCCTCGACGGCTTGGCCGTGGACCGCTTGGCGGTCGGGGGCCGGCGGGCGTCCATCTCCCCGCGCAGCCGCGTGTTCTCGTCCTGCAGGTCGAGGAGCATCCCCACGCCGGTGAGGTTCACGCCGCTGGCCATGAGGTCGGCGATGCGGCGCAGTCGTGCCAGGTCGTTGGCGCTGTAGCGCCGCGTGCCGCCGTCGGTGCGCTCAGGTGTCAAGAGCCCGCGGGACTCGTAGAGGCGCAGGCTCTGGGCCTCCAGGCCCACGAGCTCCGCCGCGACCGTGATGCCGTAGACGCCCCGGTCGGCGTCGGGAACAGGCTCGCTCGACACGTGCGCTCGGCTCCTCTCCGTGATCTCGGGACAACCTCTTGCATCATCATCTCGTGGGTGCTACAAAAAATCTATAGCGCATGCCACAGATCGCAACCCGCGATCGTGGTCACCGTGGAGCATCACCAGACACGACGGAGGTGAAGACGATGCTGATGCGCACCGATCCTTTCCGAGAGTCCTTCCGGGACCTGGACCGAGTGGCCCAGCTGGCCTTCGGAGCGGCCGGGACCCTCGCCCGTCCCTCGGCCATGCCGATGGACGCGTGGCGAGAGGGGGACACGTTCCACGTCGAGCTCGACCTGCCGGGCGTCGACCCGGCCTCGATCGACCTCGACGTCGAACGCAACGTCGTGACCGTGAAGGCCGAGCGTCCGCCGCGGGCGAGCGACGCGGACCTCATCGCCGCCGAGCGGCCAAGGGGCGTGTTCAGCCGCCAGCTCGTGCTCGGGGACAGCCTTGACACCGAACGCATCCGGGCGAGCTACGACGCGGGGGTGCTATCCCTGTCCATCCCCGTGGCGGAGAAGGCCAAGCCCCGCAAGATCGCCATCGCCCACCAGGACGAGCGCCAGGCCATCACGAGCTGAGAGCGACCGCGGTCGTGGTCATGTCAGCCGGCCTCGAGGACCCGCTGGGGGTCATGGACGTCGACGAGGAGCTCGTCGAGCTCGTGTGCGCCGACGACGATCTGCTGGCTGCCGAGTTCGAGGCGATCATCGCTGCGAACTGGCCCCCGTCGGACACCCCTTCCAGTGAGGGGGCAACAGCAGACGCGACGGACGACATCTCTCCCACGCCCGCGTCGACACGTCGCCCCGCACGATGGATGCCGTCGAGATCGACGCGTCGACAGCGATCGCCGCCGTCACCTGACCACGGGGAGCAGATGACCTGAGAGGAGGTGTGGATCCCAGCCACCACGCATGCAGCGAGGTCCCCGGGGTGGGCACGAACCCACCCGGGGACCTCGGTGTCCTTGCACGTGATCAGACCTGTGACGACCACGTCAGGTCGAGTGGCTGCACCGCGAGCACGTGCAGTCGCAGCCGCCGCTGTCGGAGGGTCATCGCCTCAGGAGACGACGGCGTCGATCGCCTTCTTCATGGCGCTCGGCTGCTCCGGACGGCGCGGCGCACGCTTCCTCGCCTCGAGGAGCTCCTCGCCGAGCTCCTGGAGCTGCTTGCGCCCGAGGCCCTCGCGGACCTTCGGGAACCAGTCCTGCTCCTCCTCCTCCATGTGGTGCTCGACGTTCTCGATGAGGACCGTGGTCTTGGCGTCGAACCGCTCGTCCGTGGCGTCCATCGCGGCGAGCTCCACGCAAAGGACGTCGGCGACGTGGTGCTCCTCGTAGGACTCGAGCACGTCGTCCTCGAGGTCGGGCAGCAGCTCACGCACCCGCGGGTACATCACCTCGTTCTCGATGTAGGTGTGCACCGTGAGCAGCTCGAGGATCGTGTCGACGACGCCCTGCTTCTGAACGGGAGTCAGCCCTTCCTTGCGGAAGGCTCGGAACTGCTTGCGGACCTCCTGGTGGTCCTCCTTGAGCAGGACGATGGCGTCCGTGGACATGTGGGCTCCTTCGGGTGGTGGCCGCGGACCGGTCTGGCGCCGCGCGGATGCTTCGTGCTTCTTCGTACCCATCGCCGGGGGCTGCCAACGACCTGACGACCCCATGCCCGCGTGCTCCAGACTCCGGCCGGCTTAGGGAAGCCGGCGCTGGGTACCCGTCAGCCAGAGCACGGGACGGCATTGGACGGCAGACCACGAGATGTGAGGGAGAGGGCGTGTCGCTCGAAGAGACGCACGGGCCGGCGCGGTCGACGGGGTCACAGGTGGCGGAGCTCGTGCTCGTTCGCCACGGTGAGAGCGTCGGCAACGTGGCCGACGCAGATGCGCGCAGACGAGGGGCCGGACGCCTGGACCTCGACACGCGTGACCCGGACACGCCGCTGTCGGAACAGGGTGAACGCCAGGCGAGGGTGCTGGCGCGTCACCTGGCGCACCGGGAGTCCCGCCCGCCGGATGTCATGCTCAGCTCGCCGTATGCCCGAGCCGCGACGACGGCGCGCATCGTGGCGTCCGTGGCGTCCGTGGCGAACCTCGAACCGGTACTCGACGAGCGTCTGCGTGAACGCGACCTCGGTGTGCTCGACGGCCTCACGGGCGTCGGGATCCGCGAGCTCCTCCCCGAGGAGGCCGAGCGCCGCGAGCGGCTGGGGAAGTTCTACTACCGGCCGCCCGGGGGTGAGAGCTGGACGGACGTCGCCCTGCGCGTGCGCCACGTCGTTCGCGACCTCGGCCAGCTCTACCCCGGCCTGTGCGTCTGGGTGTTCACCCACCAGGCAGTGATCATGAGCTTTCGCCTCGTGCTCGAGGGACTCGACGAGCGCACCCTTCTCGATGTCGACCGCAACGAACCGCTCGGGAATTGCTCCCTGACGCGGTACCGAGACCGGGGCTCCGCCTCCCTCGAGCTCGTCACCTTCGCGGACATCCGGCACCTCGAGGCGTCGGGTGTCGAGGAGACGCACGAGCAGACGCAGGAGCAGACGCAGGAGCAGACGCAGGAGCAGGCCCACGAGCAAAGGAGGCGCTGAGATGAAGCGCGATACGCCGATTCGCATCGACCGGGAGCTGCTGAGGAGCAGGGCCCTGCCTGACTCCGACGGGGACAAGTCAGAGCGGGGCACGGTCCTGGTCGTCGGGGGCGCCCGCCAGACACCCGGCGCAGTCCTGCTCGCCGCCGAGACGGCGCTTCGCGTCGGTGCGGGCAAGGTGCAGGTCGCAACGGCGCAGGCCACCGCGGCTGCCGTGGGCGTGGCGCTGCCCGAGGCGTTCGTCGAGGCCCTTCCCGTCCTGCGCAACGGGGAGCTGGCCGTCGCGGGCGCCGACAGGGTCATCGAGCTGGCCGCTGCGGCCGACGTGGTGCTGGTCGGGCCGGGCATGGGCGATCCGGAGTGCGCCGATCTCTTCCTCGCACAGGTCGTCCCACGGCTGGATGTCAGCGTCGTCCTGGACGCTCTCGGCACCGCCTACCTGACGAGTCACCCGGACGGGGTCCGCCACCTGACCGGTCGGGTGCTGCTCACGCCCAACGTCACGGAGGTCGCCGCCATGTTGGGGCGCGCTGAGGAGGATGTCGAGCAGGACCTCCTCGACGCGGCCCGTGAGGTGGCCGAGCGGACTGGCGCGGTGGTCCTCAGCGGCAGCGACGAGACCTACGTCGTGACACCGGACGGGGACAGCTGGTGCTCCGACGCCGGACCCACGTCCCTGGCGACGGCGGGGTCCGGGGACGTCAAGGCCGGTGCGGTCGCGGGTCTCATGGGTCGTGGCGCATCACCGGACCAGGCGGCCCTGTGGGGTGCGTGGATCCACGCGAGGGCCGGGGAGCGCCTCGTCCGTGAGCGGTCGGGGTTCGTCGCGCGTGATGTGGTCGAGGCCATCCCGAGTGCGTTGTCCCGAGCCGAGGGCGATCGCCCGGGGCCGACCTGAGAACCGTCTAGCGCTGGGGGGCGGAGTCTGGTTGCACCCGGCCTCGCCGCCGTCCGCCCAGCAGCCCCAGCGCGGCTCGGACTCCCGACCCGTGACCGCCGCCGAGGCGGTTGCCCGAGGGGACGCTGTGACGGACGTTCCCGTCACCGGGAGGCATCGTGTCGGACGCGTCGGACGCGAGCCGGCTGAACAACGGGCCGACCAAGGCGTCGAACACGCGCGGGAGCAGGACGAAGCCCAGCCGTGTCACGCGGTCGAACGCGCCGGCGTGGGTGACGGGACGCGGGTGCTCGAGGACGTGGGCGACGAGCCGCCCCGCCTTCGCGGCCGACCACACGACCGGAGGTGGCTGACCGGCGGGGCCGCCGGCATACCCGGCCTGACGGTAGATCGGCGTGTCGATGCCGGGCAGCGAGACGTAGGACACGTGCAGTCCGCGGAGGTCCCGGTTCTCGACCAGGGCCTGTCGGGCCAGGGCGCGCACGCCCCACTTGCTCACGGTGTACGCGCTCATGGTGGGGACGGCGATGTGGCCGATCATCGAGCCGACGAGCACCACCGACCCTCGGCGCTGGCTGCGCAGGTGGGGGAGCACGTGGCGCAGCACGTGGGCCGAGCCGAGCAGGTTGGTCTCCACCACCGCATCGAAGAGTGACGCCGGCAGCTCCTCGAGCCGGCCGTAGGCGACGACTCCCGCGCAGTTGACGACCCCGTCGAGGCGCCCCTCGCGGCGCAGGACCTCCGCGACCGCCCGCGCCACGGCGTCGTCGTCGCGCACATCGGTCGGCAGGACCGTGACCGACGGGGACCCGAGGGACCGACACTGCTCTGCGGCACATTCGAGGGGGCCGGCGCCGCGGGCCAGCAGGGCAAGCGACCGTCCGCGTCGGGCCAGCTCGAGGGCCGCAGCCAGGCCGACCCCGCTCGATGCGCCCGTCACGAGGACGACCGGGACGCCGGATGAGGTGCTCGCTGCCGTCGGATGCATGCAGACGACGTGCCCGGTCCGTCCACGTCCCAAACCTCGGGTTGGCCCCTCCACCCAGCGGGTACGGCACGACCACGCGAGGAGAGGACATCGTGACGACGACGGATGCGGTGGTCATCGGCAGCGGGCCCAACGGGCTCGTGGCCGCGAACCTGCTCGTGGACGCGGGCTGGTCGGTGGTGGTGCTCGAGGAGCAGGAGACCCCGGGAGGCGCCGTCCGCAGCGACGGGTCCGTGGCGCCGGGCTTCGTGCACGACACCTTCAGCTCCTTCTACCCCCTGGCCGCCGGGTCGCCGACGATCCGCGACCTGCGGCTCGAAGAGCACGGTCTCGAGTGGGTCCAGGCACCGTCGGTGCTCGGACACTCCTTCCCCGACGGGCGCTGGGGTGTGCTCCACCGTGACCGGGCGGTGACGGCAGCAGCACTCGACGAGCACGCACCGGGTGACGGCGACAGCTGGCTCGCCCTCTGCGAGACCTGGGACCGCGTGGGCGACGATCTCATCCGGTGTCTGCTCAGCCCGTTCCCACCCCTCCGTGGAGGGGCGGGCTTCGGGCGGCGCGTCCTGAGGCCCGGAGGCTTCGAGCTGGTGCGGGAGATGCTGATGCCCGCGCGCAGCCTCACCGAGCGACTCTTCCGCGGCGACGCGGCCCGCATGCTCGTGGCGGGCAACGCGGCTCACGCGGACATCGGCCTCGAGGCGCCCGGGTCCGCCGCCATGGGACTCCTGCTCGCTCTGCTCGGACAGACCGTCGGCTTCCCGGTCCCGCGCGGCGGCGCGGGCGAGCTCACGGCTGCGATGGTCCGTCGTCTCCAGTCCCGTGGGGGCGAGCTGTGTCTCGGGGAACGAGCCGAGGGCGTACGCGTTGACGGCGGTCGTGCGGTCGCCGTGCGGACCGCGTCGCGTGAGCTGACAGTCAGGCGGGCCGTCATCGCCGACGTGTCGGCGCCGGGCCTCTACGGGGGACTCGTGTCCTGGGACGACCTGCCCACGCGCCTGCGCCACCGGATGGGTCGCTTCGAGTGGGACCCCTCGACGGTGAAGGTGGACTGGGCCCTCGACGGGACCGTCCCGTGGACGGGTGCGCCCGACGCCTCGCCGGGGACGGTGCACATCGCGGACTCACTCGACGCGCTGTCGCTCTCCGGTGGACAGGTGGCGGCCGGGCTCGTCCCTGAGCAGCCGTTCCTGCTGGTCGGCCAGATGGGTGTCGCCGACCCCACCCGCGTGCCCGAGGGTCACGAGGCCCTCTGGGCGTACACCCATGTGCCGCAACAGGTTCGAGGTGACGCGGGCGCTGACCGTGCCGGGTTGCGCAAGATCCGGGGCACGTGGGACGCGTCCGACCTCGAGGCCATGGCCGAGCGCATCGAGCAGAGGATCGAGAGCCGCGCGCCCGGCTTCCGTGACCGCATCACCGCCCGCCGCGTGCTCGGCCCACGCGAGCTGGAGTCCCGCGACGGCAACCTCGTCGGGGGCGCCATCAACGGTGGGACAGCCGGGCTGCACCAACAGCTGGTGTTCCGACCCGTCGCGGGGTCGGGACGCCCGGAGACGCCGGTGAAGGCGCTCTACCTGGGCTCAGCCTCCGCCCACCCGGGAGGGGGCGTGCACGGGGCCTGTGGGGCCAATGCTGCGCGGGCTGCACTGTGGCACAACAAAATTCAACTGCCCTGGAGGCGCTGATGAGCACCACGACCCGCACGATCCACGCCACGCCCGACGCCGTCTTCGACGTGCTGGCCGACGGTTGGAGCTACAGCCAGTGGGTGGTCGGGGCCTCACGCGTCCGCGACGTCACCGACGGCTGGCCCGCCGAGGGCACCCACATCCACCACTCTGTCGGGGCCTGGCCCCTGCTCATCGACGACGCGACGACGGTCCGCTCCTGCGACCGACCGAACCACCTCGAGCTGACGGTTCGGGCCTGGCCCTCGGGCGAGGGCATCGTGCGGGTCACCTGTCGCCCCAACGGCACCGACACCGACGTCACGATCGAGGAGGACGCCACCAAGGGGCCGGCCACGCTGATCCCCAAGCCGGCACGTGATCTCGTGCTGGACCGCCGCAACCGGGAGTCACTGCGGCGGCTGGCCATCCTCGCCGAGCGTACCGCTACGGCGCTCGGTCGGGGCGCCCTCTGACCCGAGCGCCGTCAGTGGGTGCGGCTGCCCGCGAGGATCCGCCGGCCGTCTCAGCCCGCGAGTGAGGTCCCTGGCTCCAGCTCGCTGAGAAAGTGGGCGAAGCCGCCCGGCGCGCGACCACGCAGACGTCCCGAGGTGCGCAGGTGCAGAGCGGAGGAGGCGACACAGGTGGCTCCCGAGGCGCGAACGCGCTCGACCAGTCCGAGGTCCTCGTGCAGGGGCGTGGGCTCGAAGCCGCCGCTGTCGACGTAGGTCGACAGCCGCACGCCGAGGTTCGCGCCGTGCACGTGGTGGTGCCCGTCGCGCAGCTCGTGCAGGGCACGCCACTGCGCCAGCACACCAGGGGCGAGCTCGTCGGAGTCGGGCTCGACCGTGCCCGTGACGAGATCGACCCCCGCGTCCGCAAGGATCGCCTGCCGCACCAGCCAGTCCCTGGGGACGGCACAGTCGGCATCGGTGTTGGCGAGCCAGTGGCTCCCGCGCTGCCAGCCGGGCACGTGCGCCGTCGCCACCATCACCCCGTGTGCTCGTGCCGCACCCACGCAGCGATAGGTCACCTCGACCGGACGCACGTCGCGGTGCCGGAGCACGAGCTCTCGAGACCCGTCCGTGCACGCATCCAGCACGAGGGTCACCCGTGCCGTGATTCTCGGGCGGACACGCCTCAGCTCCGCCACGGCTTCATGCAGCGTCCGGAGCGTGCGGGGGAGCAGCTCCTCCTCGTCGTTGGCGGGCACGACGACGTGCATGTGGGTGAGGTGGGCCGGCGGCGACACGGCGGTCATGACGTGGCCGCCGTCGTGGCCGCCGTGTGAGCCGCTGTGTGGGCCTTCGTCCGGGAGAACACGTCCAGCCGGAAGTCGTCCTCGAGGTGCGTGGCGACGACGGGCAGCTCCGACTCCTCGCGCCAGATCTCGTGAACGCGCGCTCCCTCGAGGGGCCACCCGCGGACCGGGTGTCGCCAGTGACAGAGCACGACGGCGCCGTCGTGGGAGAGCGACTCGTCCACGCGGGCTGCGAGTCGCCGCAAGCGGTTCGGGCTCAGGAAGTAGCCGACCTCGGAGACCACGACGAGGTCGAAACGGCCGCCTGGCCAGTCCTCGGGGAGGCTGCCCCGGAGGACGGACACCGCGCATGCCGCGTCCGTGTCGCTCGCGTCGTCGGCGGCCGCCAGTGACGACCGAGCGGCCGAGACGGCCGTGGCGCTCTCGTCGACGACGACGAGCTCGTCGCACCGCCGCGACAGCTCGGACGCCAGTGCACCGACCGAGCCGCCGACCTCGAGGGCGCGGGCATATCGGCTGTGCGGCAGGGCCGCCAGCGTGACGAGGCGCTTGCGCTGCTCGTACCAGCTCGTGCGCACCTGCCACGGGTCGTCAGCCGCGTCGTGGAGTCGCTCGAGGCTGTCGTCGCGTCCCGCGCCGAGCCGGAGGAAGACCTCGAAGGGGCGGCGGAAGTGTGCCAGCATCCCTTCGTGCAGCACGGCCTCGTCTCCCGTGGCATCGCTCAGCGGCGCCACCTGGGTGCGATGGAGCGCCACCGCGGCGCTCTTGGCCTCCTGGACGTCGTCGGGCAGCAGCACCGCGTGGAAGTCGGCCCACGGCGCCTGCAGGGGGTCGCACCAGTGCCAGAGCCAGACGGGGTACTCCCACAGGGTCGCGTCCGTGCGGTGGGCGGCCGTTCCCGCGGCGCGCCCAGCGGCGTCGTGGTCGGCGTGCCCGTCGTCGCGCCAGGGCGCCACGAGCACCGTGCGGTTCCCCTGCTCGGCGATGATGTCGACGAGCGCGGTCACGACTGCGTCCTCGTGCGCTGCGACCGAACCGTCGGGCAGACCGAGGCGTTCGAGCGTGCCTGCAGGAGCGAGCCGTTCCAGGGCCCGGCGCGACTCCTCGACCCTGCGACCGCCCAGCTCCTGCGGCCCGGTCGTGGGAGAGTCCGGGTGGGACGCCCCCCCGTCCGTGAGCAGCACGACGACCACGTCGAGACCAGCCTGCGCCGCGACGGCGATCAGTCCGCCGGCGGCCAGGGTCTCGTCGTCCGGGTGCGCCGCCACGACGACCAGACGGTCGGCAGAGCTGTGGCCCGGGACGGCCAGGGACGGGACCTGGCCCCACTCGTTGCGGGCGCGCCACCGCTCCTCGTGCGTGCCCGTCTCCGAGTGGGTGAAGCTCGGCGCGTGGGTCCTTACCATGGCGGCTGCGGCGCATCGAGCAGGTGGCGACCGAGGGCTGCCTCGTCACGCTCGGCGTGCTCCTGCCGGAGGTAGAGCTGGAGGTCCGCCACCCGCCGGGCGTGGTCGTCCTCGAGGGCGAGCGGCGCCGGCCCCGTCGCATGGCCGACGTGTTCGAGCACGGCCTCGGCGGTGCGCGCCACCACATGACGCACGCGCAGCGCGAGAGCTGCGCCTTCGGGGCCGGTCGCCCGGCCCTCGTCAACGCGCGTCGCCGCGTCGGCGAGGGCGCCCCGGGCCGCCCAGAGCGACGCATCCACGGCGCCGAGGTGCATGTGGGCTATCTGGTCCGGCTCACGGCCGCCGCGCACGAGCCGACGTGCTACCCCGACTGCTCCGCCGTACCAGATTGCCGCGACCCCCATTGCGCCCCAAGCGAACCCGGGGCGTTCGAGATACCAGCCCGTCGGGCCGACGGGAGCTGCCGCGGCGTCCTCGAAGGTCACTGGCCCGCTCGTCACGTCCGTGAGGCCCCGGGCGAACCAGGTGGCGGGCTCGACGGCCACGCCGTTCGCCTGACCCAGCGGGACGGCATACAACCTCCGTGTCGTCTCGCCGTCCCAGGCGGTGACGAGCGCGTGCGAGAGGGTGCCTGCGAGCGAGCACCACGGCTTGGTGCCGGACAGGCGTGTGCGGCCTCCGTCATCGCTGGCGGCCAGGCGGACGCCCGGCCCCTCCGCGGCGAAGACGCCCCAGGTCGAGCCATCGGTCGGTTCCGGTACCTCGTGGCCCTCCCCACGCGCCTCGTCGAGGATGGCGAGGGCATCGAGGTGCGGCTCCATGCTCCGAGCGGCCGTCAGGCTGATGGCGGCCACCGACGCCAACGTCTCCCACAGCGCCGACGTCGCCCCCCGTCCCGGTGGCGGGAAGGCCTCCGGGTGATGGCGCACGAGGGCGAGCGCCGAGGCGGGACCGGTGCCTGTGTCGAGCTCCGCGAGGACGCCGTCGAGGCCCGGGTGGGCCGGCGGACCGTCGGTCAGTCGGACAGCGTGCGTCACGAGGCGAACGCACCCTTCACCGAGCAGGGCGTGGCGGCGAGCACGGTCATGCCTGAGACATACCCAACCTCCCGCGCCGCTGGGCCTGCTCTGGGAAACTGGTCCTGCGACGCAGTCTCAGCCCTTGTCCAGCGTGCTTTCAGTCGCGTCTGTCA
Source organism: Terrabacter ginsenosidimutans (assembly GCF_039539425.1). Lineage (NCBI taxonomy): Bacteria > Bacillati > Actinomycetota > Actinomycetes > Micrococcales > Intrasporangiaceae > Terrabacter > Terrabacter ginsenosidimutans. The sequence goes on from NZ_BAABDC010000002.1 coordinate 773,779, forward strand.
GACATGGGGCCGTCAGACGATCGTTGCGGGAGGGACTGCACGTGTGCGGAATTGCCGGATACTTCGGGCTCGAGGCGGACCTCGGTCTGCTCGAGCGGATGGGTGCGGCCCAGCGGCACCGGGGTCCCGACGACCAGGGCACCCATGTCGACGGTCCGGTCGGACTGGCCCACCAGCGCCTGTCCATCATCGACCGCGAGGGCGGACGCCAGCCGATGGCCACCGTCGACGGCCGCTTCGTCCTGGCCTACAACGGTGAGGTCTACAACTACCGCGCCCTGCGGGAGGAGCTCGAGGCGGACTCGCGCACCTTCCTGACCCAGAGCGACACCGAGGTCGTCCTGCAGGCGTATGCCGCGTGGGGACCTCAGGCCTTCGAGCGCTTCAACGGGATGTTCGCGATCGCCGTCTGGGATCGGGACGAGCAGACGCTGACGCTCGCCCGCGACCAGTTCGGCATCAAGCCGGTGCACCTCAGCCGCATCTCGGAGGAGCACGGGGGCCCTGACGCGTGGCTCTTCTCGAGCGAGATCAAGCCGATCCTCGCGAGTGGTCGTCACGAGCCCGCCCCCGACGAGCGCGCGATCTACCGCTACCTGCGCCACCGCGTGCACGACGACGGGGTGCAGACCTTCTTCGCGGGGATCGAACGGCTGCTGCCCGGAGAGATGGCCACGATGAGCTCGCGCGGGCTCGAACGACGGCTCTACAGCACCTTGCAGCAGGACCTGTCCGCTGCTCGTCCGCCGGCGACCGGCGCCGGGCCGGAGACCGTTGCCGCCTTCCGCGACGGCCTCGCCGAGTCCATCTCGCTGCGACTGCGCTCGGACGTGCCCGTGGGCACGTCTCTCTCCGGCGGGCTCGACAGCTCGGCCATCGCCGTCGGCATCGACCGCCTGCTCACGGAGGACGACGCCTCGGCCAAGGCCGTGGGCCACCGACAGCAGACCTTCTCGGCAGTCTTCACCGGCTACCGCAACGACGAGGAGCGCTGGGTCGACGACGCGGTAGCCGCCTGCTCCGGTCCCGTCGAGTCGCACCGGATCCGGCCTACCTCGACCGAGATGTTCGCCGACCTGATCGACTTCGTGCGGACGCAGGAGGAGCCGGTCGTCTCGACCGGACCGTACGCGCAGTACCGCACCATGCAGGAGGCGAGCCGGCACGTGACCGTCATGCTCGACGGCCAGGGCGCCGACGAGATGCTCGCCGGCTACGTGCCCCAGACCGTGTCGCACCTGCGCGACCTCATGGCTCACGACCGGCGGGCCGGCATCAGGGAGGTCGTGGCCTCGCGCGACGTGCTCAGCACGGTGGTGCGGGCACGACTGCGGACGCGCCTGCGTGGCGGGAGGTCGTTCGGTGAGCTGCTCAGCCCCGACTTCAAGGCGGCGCACGTCGACGACACGTATGCGGTGGGCGGCGCCACCTTGCGCCAGCGCCTGGTGCACGACCTCTTCGTCGCCTCGTTGCCGGCGCTGCTGCGCTACGAGGACCGCAACTCGATGCGGTTCTCCGTCGAGGGCCGCGTGCCGTTCCTCGACCCGCAGCTGGTGCGCGCCGTCTTCGCCATGCCGGACGACGCGATCATCAGGGACGGCTGGAACAAGGCCGTGCTGCGCGACGCGGAACAGGACATCCTTCCTGCCTCGATCACGCGCCGCCGCAACAAGATCGGCTTCACCACGCCACAGAACGAGTGGTTCCGCGAGCAGCGCGAGTTCATCTACCAGGTACTGCTGTCCGAGTCGTTCGCCAGTCGCCCGTACTTCAACCGGGTCGAGGTGCTGAACGCGTTCGAGCAGTGGCTGAGCGGCGCAGGGTCCCTGGACTCGATGGCCTTCTGGCGCATCCTCAACGTCGAGCTCTGGCTGCGCGAGTTCATCGACCCGAAGCCTGTCTCGGAGACGGCAGAGCCTGCCGACTCCGCGGAGTCGGCCGAGTCACTCGAGCCGCCGCAGCCGCTGGAGCCACCCGCGCGAGTCGCGGCTCCCACGGTCGGTGCGACGAACCAGGGCAAGGCGCTCGACCTCGTGCTGCCAGACGGTTCCGTGGTCCGCCGCCACCCCGTCCGCACACCGCTCGTCACCGAGTCCGACGACCTGACGAGCGTCGTCGTCGACCACGTCCGTGCCCACCTCGGAGTGCTCGGGAAGGGCCAGGTCGACTCCGGGCCCGGAGCCGGAGTCGGGTTCAGACGGTGGTACGTCTTCGTGTCGGAGAAGGTCGTGGCGACCACCCAGCGCCGCTCGTTCTACGTCTGGGACATCCCGGTGACCCGCGCCGCCCGGCTGCTGAGCCGGCACGTGACCCGCACTCCGGCGGGGATCGGTCTGGGGTCCCCCTTCACGATGCAGCTCGCGATCGACGAGGTGGGCCTGCCCCGCGTGCTCGTCGCGGCGGCAGCGGGCGCGGTCGGCCGACTGTTCGGCCGCCGCGGCCTGTTCTACACGGTCGCCGGTGGCGAGGTGCGAGCCATCGACGGACCCACCGAGTACTCCGTACCCCCGGCGAACATGTCGGCCAAGCTCGGGCCCAAGGACCCCGCCGCCGTGGCTGCGACGCTCTCCGCTGCCATCCGGCAGGTCCTGCCCGAGGACCTTGCTGCGACGTTCTGCGGCACCGTCGTGGTCGACGCGAACGACCTCGGGTGCAACGTCCTCGGCACCGACGCCCCGACGTCGGTCCCGCGCCTCGAGCGCATGTTCGCCGACAACCCGCTGGGCCAGGGCACGCAGCAGACACCCATCGCCCTGGTCCTCGACGACCTCCGGTCGGTCAGTGACCGACGTGCAGGCGAGGTGCGTCGGGACGGGATGCCGGCGAAGCCGCCGTCCCCGACGCGCCGGCCGCGGGTGGGGCACGCCACGAAGGGGTCGGCATGACCCCACGGAGACCGGAGGGTGAGGCTCCCGACGGCGGGGACGCCGCGGACCCGCCGGCGGGCGCGACGTCAGCGGAGCACTCGGCGGCGTCGGCGCGTGCGTCCAGGCGCACCGTGCTCGCTGCTGCTGCGGGTGCCATCGGGTCGATGGGCGTCGCTGCGTGCTCGACGTCCGGCGACGGGGGAGCGGCTGGGGCGTCAGAGGGAGCGGGCCCCGGCCGGACGAGCGCCACCTCCGGCAGCCCCGCGGCACCGGGTACCTCTCCGCCCGCAGCCAGACCGTCCGCCACCACTCCGGCCGGCAGCAGCGGCACGCCTGCCCCGCGGCAGGACGCCGTCCTCACGGCGGCAGGGCCGGACATCCGGTTCGGGCCTCGGGACGCGCCTGCTGTCGCCCTGACCTTCCACGGAGCCGGAGCAGCCGCCCGCACGAGCGCCGTCCTCGACATCGCGCGCGCCCACGACGCGCACGTGACGGTCTTCGCCGTCGGCCAGTGGCTCCAGGCGAACCCGGCGCTGGGGAAGGCCATCCTCGCCGCGGGCCACGACCTCGGCAACCACACGTGGAGCCACCGGCCCATGCGTCGACTGACCGCCGCCCAGGCCCGGGACGAGGTGGGCCGAGGAGCCGCCGAGGTCGCTGCCGTGCGGGGATCCGCCGGTCCGCTGTTCCGCCCGTCGGGCACCCCGACGAGCACCGCCGTCATCCGGGCAGCCGCCAGCGCATCGGGATACGCGCGGTGCATCTCCTACGACGTCGACCCGCAGGACTACCTCGACCCCGGCGCCGGTGCCGTGCAGGCGCGCACCCTGGCTGCGGTCCGTGCCGGCAGCATCGTCAGCCTCCACCTGGGTCACCAGGGCACCGTGGCTGCGCTACCCGGCATACTCGCCGGTCTGCGAGCGCGGGGCCTGCGTGCGGTCACGATCACCGAGCTCCTCGCGTGACGGGCATGCCTGTGACAGTGGCTTGCTCCCGAGACGGGGCGCTCGCTCGCGTTGCCGTCCTTTTCCTCGGCGCCACCGTCGTGCTGTCCGGCTGCTCGGTGGCGCAGACCTCCGCGACCGACGCGCCGGGCTCGACGGCCGCTGTCACGACTCGCCCCAGCGTCGTCACGCCGTCGCCGTCGCCATCGACGTCGTCAGCCCACGCCGCCGTCTCCGCGGCGCCCGCACCACCGCGGCCGTACGCCCTGACCGGCGCGGTCGACCTCTCGGCCGAGGCGCGCCGGGCACGCACCCTGGTCTACGTGCCGAACCAGCAGGCCGGCACCGTGCAGATCATCGACCCGAGGACGTATGCCGTCATCGCCACGAAAGCCGTTCCGCGCTCACCGGAGCACGTGGTCCCCTCGCACGACCTGCGCCGCCTCTGGGTCAACAGCGACGCCGGCAACGCCCTGACCCCCATCGACCCCCGGACCGGCGCCTTCGGCAAGCCCGTCCCCGTGCGTGACCCGTACAACCTCTACTTCACGCCCGACGGGAGGTACGCGCTGGTCATGGCGGAGAGGCTGCGCCGGGTCGACGTCCGCGACGCCCGGACAATGGCCCTCGTGCGGTCGTTGCCGGTGCCGTGCAAGGGCGTCAACCACGCCGACTTCACGGCGGACCTCTCGCGGCTGCTCGTCAGCTGCGAGTTCAGTGGACAGCTGGCCCTTCTGGACGCCTCCGCGACGCGGGTCATCCGCATCATCGACCTCAACCGGATGGCGACTCCCGGGGCGACCGACCCCGCGATGGCGCGGTCGATGGGGGGCCCGGCCGGCATGCTGGCCTCCGGTGCGAGCTCGATGCCGCAGGACGTGCGACTCGCCCCGGACGGTCGCTCCTTCCTCGTCGCCGACATGCTGCGCAACGGGCTCTGGGTCGTCGACGCGACCACCTTCACGGTGAGACGCTTCGTGCCGACGGGCCGCGGGGCGCACGGGATCTATCCCGCTCGCGACGCCCGACGCATCTTCGTGAGCAACCGCGACGCGGGGAGCGTCAGCGTGCTCGACGCTGCCACGCTGCGACGCCTCGCCACCTGGCGTCTGCCCGGCGGCTCCCCGGACATGGGTGGAGTCACCGCGAACGGGCGCGAGCTGTGGTTCTCGGGCCGCTACGACGCCTGCGTCTACGTCATCGACACGGTGACCGGGCGGCTGACCCACCGGATCCCGGTGCGGCCGGGTCCGCACGGGTTGCTCGTGTGGCCGCAGCCGGGCCGTTTCTCGCTGGGACACACGGGCAACATGCGGTGAGGACGCCGCACGACGTCGACGGGACGCACCACGACGCAATGACCGGGGTCAGCCGGCGCCGATGCGCCCGGCGATGATGCTCGTGATGACGACGGACGTGATCGTCACCGTGGAGAAGCCGGCCACGATCATCTTCGGCAGGATCTCGTGCTCGATCGCGGCGACCTCCTCGGGGGTCTCGCCCGCACCCTTGGCCGCCTCCTGGGACAGGATCATGGTGCCGGGGAACCCGTAGAGGGACGTGAGCCCGATGGCCACCGACATGGGGACGCTGTAGCCGAGCAGCTTGCCGACGAGGGCGGAGAAGCCCGCGATGCCGACCACGCCGAAGACGAAGGCGATGAGCAGGGGGCCCGCCAGGGCGGTCACGTCGGAGGGCTTCACGGTGGCGAGTGGCCCGAAGACGAGGATCATGACGGCGATCATCATCAGCCCGAAGGCGTCGATGCCCGAGAGCACGGACGGCTTGAGGACGCGCGTCGTGCGCAGACCGATACCGAGGATCAGCGCGACGACGAAGGTGTTGAGGATGCCGTCGGTGAGGTTGTTGATGCCGAGGCTGACGAGGACGACGACGCCGACGACGAAGAGCGTCCCGGCAGTGGTGCGCAGTGGTGCGGGCAACCGCGACTGCTGCGCGTCGTCGTGGGGCGCGTCGTCACCCGGCACCTCCACGGGTGCCAGGGTTCCCGCCCGGTACTCCGCCTTGAGCCGGGCGGCCTCCCTGCGCAGGATGACCGACGTGAGCGGGAAGCCGATGAGGCCCTGCAGGGCGGCGATGAGGACCGGGAAGACGGCGATGCTCGTCAGGCCGACGCCGAGCGCTGCCTCCTGGACGATGAGGACCGAGATGGCGCCGCCGCTCAGGGCCCCGGTGCCGGCGATGACGAAGTCGAGCGCCTGCGCGTAGCCGTCGGCCGCCGACCCCGAGATGCGAGGGCCGAAGAGGAACCCGGCGAGGAGCAGCGCCAGCCCGATGCCGATGACGGTCGCGATGCCGACGAGCAGCGTCTTCCACTGCTTCTTGAAGTCGTCGAGGCTGATCATCGTGCCGAGGTGCACGATGACGAACCCGACGACAACCCCCGCGAGGGCGAGCAGGCTCGAGCTCGCCAGAAGGTCCTCGGGGAAGAGGCCGGTGAGGAAGCCGACGAGGAAGATGATGGAGGCGACGAACAGCGAGGACAGCAGGGACCGCGTCCTCTGCGCCACGAGATCGCTGACGGTCCAGACGAGCATGACGATGACGAACGCGAGCACCGGGTTCACGGTGGCCTCAGCTTCCTCGTGGCGGGTCGGAGGGGCGGCGGGTGGTGGTGACAGCGTGCCCGAGCGGGAGGCGGGCGGATTCCCCCTGCGTGGGTGATCCGCTCCGTTCCGTCGTCTGGCCCTGATCCCCCCACGGGTGACGGCGTATGCCGTGAAGGTGCCCCGGATTATCACGTCGCGTTACGTGTCCTATAACGTTGCGTAAGTGAACGGTGCCTGCCACCGGACGCCCGCCGCCCGTCGGCGCCGTCCGTAGCCGCGCGACCGGAGGCGCCCCGAGGGACCGCCCGACGTGCGGCACGTCCGTTCCCCGCCACCAGCCAGCACCGACGCCCGGCACGCCGGTCCTCGGCGCGCCCTGACCTGTCCAGATCCCCTCTCATTCGCTCAGCCCTGCACAGAAGGACTCACCATGCCCCTGCTCCAGCGCTCCCTCACGACTGCTGCCATCGCCCTCGTCGCGCTCTCGCTCGCTGCCTGCTCCGGCGGCTCGTCGGCCGGCGAGAAGGCGGCCGACAACCCGTTCGGCCTCCAGCAGCCCGGCACCCTCCGCGCGGGGACGCTGACGGACGCCCCGCCGAACGTCTTCGTCAAGGACGGGAAGTTCACCGGTTTCGACAATGACCTGCTCACCGCCGTCGCCGGCAAGCTGGGGCTCAAGGTCGAGTTCGTCGGCACCGAGTTCAGCTCGCTGCTCGCCCAGGTCAAGACCCGCAAGTTCGACGTCGGCTCCTCCTCGATCAGCATCACCGAGGCGCGCAAGAAGACGGTGGACTTCACCAACAAGTACGACTTCGGCTTCCTCGGGCTCGACGTGCCCAAGGGGTCGTCCATCACCTCGTTCGACCAGCTGAGCGGCAAGCGTGTCGTCGTGGTCCAGGGCACGGTCCAGGACGACTTCGCCACCCGGGAGAACCTCGATCCCGTTCGCGTGCCGGACTACAACGCGGCGCTCAACCAGCTGCGGACCGGCACGGCCGATGCATGGATCACCCCGGCCGAGATCGGCGAGAAGACGGCTGCGGACTCCGGCGGCAAGGTGCTGGCCGTGGCCAAGCAGCTCGACCCCGGCGGCATCGCGTATGCCGTCGCACCTGGGAACGACACGCTGCGAGCCGCGCTTGACAAGGGCATCGACGCGGTCGTCGCCGACGGCACGTGGGCCAGGCTGCAGAAGCAGTACTACCCAAGCCGCGAGATCCCGGCCGACTTCAAGCCCGGCAGCGGTGCCGCGGCTACGCAGTGACCTCGGCTCGATAGACCACCCACCACCCGAGAGGAGGGCCAGATGGACATCCTGACCACGTTGCAGGAGACCTTCTTCGACCTCGACGCCATGCGTGCGGCGCTGCCCGAGCTGGTGCGCGTCGGGCTGCCCAACACGCTGATCCTGGCCCTCACCTCGGCGGTGATCGGCACGGTGCTCGGCATGGTGCTCGCCGTGTGCGGGCTCTCGCACCGACGATGGCTGCGCTGGCCGGCGCGGTTATTCACCGACATCTTCCGCGGACTTCCCGCCGCCGTCACCATCCTGCTCATCGGGGTGGGGCTCGCGCCGGTCGGCCTGCAGATCTGGGGTCCCAACCCGTACCCGCTCGGGATCCTCGCCCTCTCGCTCATCGCGAGCGCCTACATCGGCGAGATCTTCCGGTCCGGCATCCAGAGCGTCGAGCAGGGCCAGCTGGAGGCAGCGCGCGCCCTCGGTTTCAGTCGTTCCTCGGGGATGCGCCTCGTCGTCATCCCCCAGGGAGTGCGCCGCGTGCTGCCGGCGCTCGTCAACCAGTTCATCGCCCTGATCAAGGAGTCGTCGCTCGTCTACTTCCTCGGCCTCTTGGCGAGCCAGCGCGACCTCTTCCGCATCGGTCAGGACGCTGCGGCCAACACCGGCAACCAGTCCGCGCTCGTGGTCGCCGGTCTGTTCTACCTGCTCATCACCGTGCCGCTCACCCATGTCGTCAACGCGATCGACCGCCGCCTGCGTGACGGGCGGCGCGCTCACGGCGCGGCCCGGACGGACGACCCGACCGGGGGCGACCACCCGGTCGCCCGGCCCCTCGCGCTGACCCAGGAGGCACGATGACCACTGACACTCCACGCCTCGACAGGAGGGCCAGCGGCCCCGGAGCGGTGCGCGGAGTCGGGGTCGCGACCCGTGACGTGCACGTGTCGTTCGCCTCGAACCGGGTGCTGCGCGGGGTCGACCTGGACGTCGCCGCCGCGACCACGGCCTGTGTCGTCGGGCCGTCGGGCTCGGGCAAGTCGACGCTGTTGCGCGTCGTCAACCGGCTGCTTGAGCCGGACCATGGGGACGTGCTGCTCGACGGTCGCAGCGTGCTCCGCGACAACCCCGACGTCCTCCGGCAACGGGTCGGCATGGTGTTCCAGCACTTCAACCTCTTCCCGCACAAGACGGTTCGGGCGAACGTCACGCTGGGCCTGACCAAGCTCAAGGGGCTACCGAAGGACGCGGCGGCCGAGCTGGCGCTGCATCACCTCGACCGGGTCGGGTTGGCGCACAAGGCCGACGTGCGCCCCGGCAGCCTGTCCGGCGGGCAGCAGCAGCGCGTCGCCATAGCGCGGGCTCTCGCCATGGAGCCCGAGGTCATGCTCTTCGACGAGGCCACCTCCGCCCTCGACCCGGAGCTCGTCAAGGGCGTGCTGGCCACGATGGCTGACCTCGCGGCCGAAGGTATGACGATGCTCGTCGTCACCCACGAGATGGGTTTCGCCCGGTCCGTGGCGCAGCAGGTGCTCTTCATGGACCACGGCCGGGTCGTCGAGTCCGGAGAGCCCGACCGGGTCTTCGAGGCCCCCGAGACCGAGCGCCTCCAGCGCTTCCTGTCGCAGGTGCTCTAGGGGCCGTCCCGCAACAGGACGAGGGGCCACGGACCGACGCCGGGCCGTGGCCCTCCGTCTCGATGGGTGGTCGCTGAAGGCAGGGAGTCGACTGGTGACCGGTCGGGTTCGTCCCGTTCGGCGAGGGTTCACGGTGCCGTCACGTCCCGGGCACCCTGCTCCGGATCCGGGTCCCTAGCGTCGGAGGGTCAGCACCGATCCGAGCAGAGGACCCTTGATGCGCACGCGCCATCTCCTGACCAGCCTGACTCTCACCGGAACGCTCGCCGCGGGATGCCTGGGCGCGGCCGACGCCGTGGCCGCCTCCGCGCCTGCCCCTGCCCCCGCAGCCGCCGTGAGCCGCGGCGTCCTGCCGCAGAAGACCCACTTCGACCTCCAGGCTCACCGCGGCGGCCTCGGCCTGACGACGGAGGAGTCGCTGCAGGGCTTCGCCAAGGCGATGCGCCTGGGAGTCACGACTCTTGAGCTCGACACGCAGGTCACGAGGGACGAGAAGGTCGTCGTCAACCATGACCGGCAGGTCAGCGCCACGAAGTGCCGCGACACCGGGCCCGTCACGGCCGGTGACCCCATGTACCCCTACGTCGGCAAGTACATCAAGGACCTCACCCTCGCCCAGATCAAGACCATGGACTGCGGGTACCAGCAGCTGCCCGGGTTCCCGGACCAGGAGCGGATCGCCGGCTTCCGGATGGTCGAGCTCAAGGACGTGCTGAACCTCGTCAAGGCCTACGACGCCAAGCAGGTCACGCTCAACATCGAGACGAAGGTCGAGGCCGGCGCGCCCGAGCAGACCGCCCCCCGTGACCTCTTCGTGCGCCGTGTCTTCGAGGAGATCCATGCCTCGGGCCTCGAGGACCAGGTCACCATCCAGTCCTTCGACTGGGGCGCACTCAACACCATGCACCGGCTGGCGCCGTCGTGGCCCCTCGTCGCCCTCACCAACCGTGACTTCCTCCAGGTGGGCAAGCCCGGCGCCTCGCCGTGGCTCGGCGGGGTCGACGCCGACGACTTCGGCGGGGACTACGTCGCGACCGCAGCCGCCGCGGTGCCCGGCCTCACGGCGCTCTCGCCCAACTACGGCTTCCCGCAGAACGGCACGGTCGCCGACCCGGACTTCCGCTTCTACCCTGACCGCGCCATGGTCGAGGCCGCCCACGCCCGCGGGCTCAAGATCATCCCGTGGACCTGTGACGACCCCGCCACGGTGAGCGCCCTCATCGACCTCGGCGTCGACGGCATCATCACCGACTACCCGAACCGGGTCCGCCAGATCATGGCCGACCGCGGCATGCGCCTGCCCAGGGCGTACGCACCGCGCTGAGCGCGACGGCATACCTCCTCCTTCTGTCGAATCCTCCACCCCACCAGGAGTCCCCATGGTCGACCTCGACCGACGACGTTTCCTCCAGATCGCCGGCGGCGCCGCCGCGGCGACGATGCTCGACGAGAGCATCGCCCGGGCCGCGTCCATCCCCGCCAACCGCGCGACCGGCACCCTCAAGGACGTCGAGCACATCGTCGTGCTCATGCAGGAGAACCGATCCTTCGAGCACTACCTCGGCAGCCTGCGTGGCGTCCGCGGCTTCGGAGACCCGCACCCCGTCCGTCTGCCCAGCGGCAAGAACGTGTGGCACCAGCCCGACGGCGGGCGCGACGTGCTGCCCTTCCATCCCAGCGTCGACGACCTCGGCGCGGCCTTCCTCGAGGGCCTGCCGCACAGCTGGACCGACGGTCAGGCCGCCGTCAACAAGGGCCACCACGACGGCTGGGTGCCGGCCAAGGGCACGACGACGATGGCCTACCTCGAGCGTCAGGACGCGGCCTTCCACTACGCCCTGGCCGACGCCTTCACGGTGTGCGACGCCTACTACTGCTCGTTCATCGGCAACACCGACCCCAACCGCTACTACCTGTGGTCTGGGTGGACGGGCAACGACGGCAAGGGCGGCGGCCCCGTCCTCTACAACGACGAGCTCGGCTACGACTGGCGCACGTACCCGGAGCGGCTCGAGCAGGCCGGCGTCTCGTGGAAGGTCTACCAGGACGAGGGCACCGGGCTCGACGGCGCGGGTTCCTGGGGCTGGACGTCCGACCCCTACATCGGCAACTACGGCGACAACTCGCTGCTCTACTTCAACCGCTACCGAGATGCCAAGCCCGGAGACGCGTTCTACGAGAAGGCTCGTCGCGGCACGAAGGCGCGCGACGGCCAGGACTACTTCGAGCTGCTGCGCCGTGACGTCGAGGCGGACACGCTGCCGTCCGTCAGCTGGGTCGCCGCCCCCGAGGCGTTCAGCGAGCACTCGAACTGGCCGACGAACTACGGCGCCTGGTACATCTCCAAGGTGCTCGACACCCTGACCTCGAACCCGGAGGTGTGGGCGAAGACGGTCCTGCTCATCACCTACGACGAGAACGACGGGTTCTTCGACCACCTCGTGCCACCGCACGCGAACTCGCCTGTCATTCCTGGCGCGTCGACGGTGTCGACGGTCGACGAGTTCTACGACGGCGAGCACGGGCCGGGTGCCTACGGGATGGGGCCCCGCGTGCCGATGTTCGTCGTCTCACCGTGGAGCACCGGCGGTTGGGTCAGCTCCGAGACGTTCGACCACACGTCGGTCATCCGGCTCATGGAGGCCCGGTTCGGGGTCAAGGAGCCCAACATCACCCCCTGGCGACGGGCGGTCACCGGCGACCTCACGTCGGCGTTCGACTTCTCGAAGACGGTCGAGGAGGTCCCGTCGCTGCCGAGCACGACGAGCTGGAAGCCGTTCGACGACAAGCGCCACCCGACCTACCGGCCGACACCTCCCGCCGAGGGGTCCATGCCGTCGCAGGAGCCGGGCACGCGGCCGGCCCGTCCGACGCCGTACGACCTCGTCGTCCGCGAGCACCGCACGCGCGGTGCCGTGACGGTCGACCTCGACAACCGGGGTCGACGGGGGACGCACGTGCAGGCCCGCCTCATCGAGCCCGCCGGCGCGCCACACAGCTACACGGTCGGGGCCGGCGACGAGCTGCGGGCGACGTGGCCCGTCACCGGCGACTACGACATCCACCTGCACGGGCCGAACGGCTTCTTCCGGCGCTTCGCCGGTGACGTGCGCACCGACCGCGTCCAGGTCGAGGTCACCAGGGTGGGGCGCACCCAGCGGCTGTCCGTCTCCGCCGAGGCGCCTCGCGGCGTCCACGTCACCGTCGAGGACTCCTACGGTGGCAGCACGGCCGTCGGGAGGCGGCCCGTCGTCATCGACACATCCGTTCACGGCGGCTGGTACGACTTCACCGTCGTCGCCGGCGAGAGCGCCTTCCTCAGGGCCTTCGCCGGTCACCTCGAGACCGGGCGGCCGTCGGTGAGCGAGCCGGCACTGGGCCGCACGAACGGCTGAACGACACCGATCGCGTATGCCGTGTGCCGGGCACCCGGGGTCCTCGGACCGCGGGTGCCCGGCCCGTCGCGCTCAGCCGTGCCGCGCGCTGCGGTCCGAGCCCTTGATGCCCACCTGCGAGAAGACGAGCGCCGAGGCCGCGACGACCGCCAGCAGCACGAGGCCGACGCCGTACTGCGGGAGGAGCTTGTCGTAGGTGGCCCCCAGCACGAGCGGCGGGAAGTAGCCGCCGAGACCGCCGGCGGCGCCGACGAGGCCCGTGACGCTGCCCACCCGCTCCGCAGGCGCGGCCTTGGCGACCCAGGCGAAGACGCCGCCCGTGCCGAGGCCGAGGAAGAACGCGATGGCCACGAACGAGGCACCGGCCGCCAGCTCGAGCGGGGGCCGCAGCGCGAGCACGACCGCCATGACGGTGGTGCCGGCGAGCGAGATCGCAAGGACCCGTCGTGGTCCGATGCGGTCGCTGAGGGTGCCGCCGATCGGGCGGGCCACCACGGCGGCGATCGCGAAGCCGGCAGTGCGGGTGCCGGCTGCGGTGAGGTCGAAGGAGTAGACGTCCTTGAGGTAGGTCGGCAGGTACGTCGAGAAGGCGACGAAACCACCGAACGCGACGGCATACAGGAACGACATCTGCCAGGTGATCGGTAGGCGCGCGGCTGCGGCGAGCTTGGGCATGACCGGGTCGGTGTTGGGGTGCCACACGGGCGAGTTGCGCATCCACGTCCAGCAGATCGCCGCGGTCGCCGCGAGGGCGACGGCGAGGATGACGTGCGTCATCGTGTATCCGAACCACGTGACGAAGCGCGGCGTGAAGAAGGCCGACAGGGCGGTCCCGCCCATGCCCGCGCCGAAGACTCCGGTCGCGAAGCCGCGGCGGTCGGCGCGGAACCACGCGTTGACGAACGGGATCCCGACGGCGAACGTCGTGCCGGCGATCCCGAGGAAGAAGCCGAAGACGAGCATGAGCGGGAAGGAGTGGGCGTTGCCGGCGACGGCGACGAGCAGGACGAACGGGATGCTGGCCAGGGTCAGGACGGGGAACATGATGCGGCCGCCGAACCGGTCGGTGAGCGCGCCGACCGGGATGCGCCCGACCGAGCCGACGAGCACCGGCGTGGCGACGAGGAGGGCCTTCTGGCTGCTGCTCAGACCCATCTGCCCGGTGTAGCGCACCCCGAGCGGGCCGATGATGTTCCAGGCCCAGAAGGTGATGGTGAAGGCGAAGAGGGCGAGGGCGAGGTTGCGGGTCTGACCGGACAGGTCCGGTTCGGCGCCCGCTGGAGGCGGGGCCGGCGTGGCCGGTGTGGACGCGGTCTGGCTCATGGTGGCTCCCTGTGTGAGGTGGGTCGCTCAGCGGCGGCGGTCGCGGTCCGTGGTGCCGACCCCGCTCCAACCGGGACGACTGGCCCGGTTGCCGGAGGTCTGTCGGTCCCGCGACCGGTAGACGATGTAGGGCCGGAAGAGGTAGTGCAACGGCGCCGTGAAGGCGTGCACGAGGCGCGTGAACGGCCACAGCGCGAAGAGCAGCATCCCGACGATCGCGTGGACGTGGAACTGGATCGGCGCGGCGGCCATCGAGGCGACGTCGGGCCGCAGCAGGAAGACGGAGCGGAACCACGGCGACACCGTCTCGCGGTAGTTGTGCGCCTCGCTGCCGGCCCCGACGCTGACGAGGGTCGTCCAGAGGCCCAGCACGATCGCCGCGACGAGCAGGACGTACATCAGCTTGTCGTTCTTCGTCGTCGCCATGAAGACCGGCCCCGTCGTGCGGCGCCGGTAGACGAGGATGAGGATGCCGACGAGCGTGCACACCCCGGCGATGCCGCCGAACAGCAGCGCGTTGAAGTGGTAGAGCCCCTCGCTGACGCCGACGGCGTCGGTCCACGACTCGGGGATGACGAGGCCCCCGACGTGGCCGAAGAAGACGAGCAGGATGCCGAAGTGGAAGAGCGGTGAGCCGATGCGCAGCAGCCGCGACTCGTAGAGCTGCGACGAGCGGGTCGTCCACCCGAACTTGTCGTAGCGGTAGCGCCAGACCGTGCCGCCGACGAGGCTCGCGACGCACAGGTAGGGGAGCACGCCCCACAGGAAGGTGTTCATGAAGGCGCCCCAGAGGCCGCGCCCGACGAGACCGGTTGCAGCGGAAGGAGCCTCGGGTCGTAGGGCTCCAGTCCGACCGCCTCGGTCGGGTGGGGGCCGGTCATCCCGACCATCTCCATGACTGCAGCACGATCGGGTGGCGACTCCCCGGGAAGTGTCGCGCACACGGCGACGACGGCACCGGCATACGCGCTCTGCTTCTCCTGCAGGGCGATCCGCAACAGCTCGAGGCTCGCGCGGTACTCCTGGAGGATGGCGCGGCCCGCGTCGGCGTCCACCAGCGCGGCGAACTCGAGGACCATCGGGAGGTAGTCGGGCAGCTCTCCGTGGGTGTCGACGACGGCGCCACTGCTGCGGTATGCCGTCTTGAACCGTCCCAGGACCTCGCCGCGTCGCCGGGTGTCCCCGTCGGTCCAGTAGGACAGGTAGAGCGCGTGCTTGCGACTGAGGTCGAAGGTGTCGACGTAGGTGCGCTGGAGGTCAGCGAGCGTGCCGGAGCCGAGATGGGCCAGAAGGCTCGTGAGCCCGCTCGCAGCGAGTGGGTCGTCCTGCTCCGTCAAGGCCTGACGCATCCCCGGAACGGCGGCGACGAGCTCCGCGTCGGGGTAGTCGAGGCACCGCCCTGCCACGAGGTGCACGACGCGGTCGTCGCTGGTCCGCGGCGCACGGCGGCGGAGCCCGATCATCGCGTCCCCTCCGTCGTGGCCGAGTCGGGCGGTCCGTCGGACGAGCCACCCGGGAAGAGACCGTCAGGGGCGCCGTTGCCGTCCCAGTTGAGCAGGTTGACACGGCCGCGCAGCCCACCGCTCGCGGTCGTCGTCATCGCGGAGTCGGACGTCTGTCGCTGTTTGAGGGCGTTGAACGTCTCCACAGCCACAGGCGCCGGTCGCCCGCTCGCCTCCCCGAACGGGCCGGACTCGTACATCCCCGGCCCCTCGTCGAAGTCGAGCGAGCAGCCGATCTCCTCGAGCTCGTGAGCGCGCTCGACGTGGGCGGTCGGGATGACGTAGCGGTCGGCGTACTTCGCGATCGCCATGAGGCGATACATCTCGTAGAGCGTCTCCTCACTCATCCCGACGGCCTCCGGGATCGCGGGGTCGCCGTCACGGCCCAGCGACACGTCGCGCATGTAGGCGCGCATCGCGGCGAGCTTCTGCAGCACGCCCGTGATGATGTCGGTGCGCCCGGCGGTGAAGAGCTCGGCGAGGTAGTCGACGGGGATGCGCAGCGCCTCGATCGCGCCGAAGAGCACGGTGCGGTCCTCGGCGTCGTGGCCCTGCGACGACAGCACGTCGACGATCGGCGAGAGCGGCGGGACGTACCAGACCATCGGCATCGTCCGGTACTCCGGGTGCAGCGGCAGGGCCACCCGGTAGGTCTTGGCGAGCGCGTAGACGGGCGAGCGCCGCGCCGCGTCCATCCAGTCATCCGGTATGCCGTCACGCCGGGCCGCCGCGATCACCTCGGGGTCGCTCGGGTCGAGCAGGAGGTCGAGCTGCGCCTCGTAGAGGTCGCCCTCGTCCGGGGTCGCCGCAGCGGCCGTGACCCGGTCGGCGTCGTAGAGGAAGAGGCCGAGGTAGCGCAGCCGTCCGACACACGTCTCGGAGCAGACCGTCGGCAGCCCCACCTCGACGCGGGGGTAGCAGAAGGTGCACTTCTCGGCCTTGCCGCTCTTGTGGTTGAAGTAGATCTTCTTGTACGGGCATCCGGTGATGCACTGCCTCCAGCCGCGGCACCGGTCCTGGTCGACGAGGACGATGCCGTCCTCCTCGCGCTTGTAGATCGCGCCGGAGGGGCACGACGCCATGCACGACGGGTTGAGGCAGTGCTCGCAGATGCGCGGGAGGTAGAACATGAACGTCTTCTCGAGCTCGAACCGGACCTTCTCCTCCGACTCGCGACGCACCGAGGCGTTGAGCTTGGCGACGATCGGGTCGAGGTGTCCCATCTCGCTCGAGCCGCCGAGGTTGTCGTCCCAGTTGGCCGACCACGTGATCTTCGTGTTCTCGCCGGTGATGAGCGACTTGGGCCGGGCGACGGGGAAGTCGTCGCCGAGCGGTGCCTCGATGAGGGTCTGGTAGTCGTAGGTCCAGGGCTCGTAGTAGTCGGCGAGCTTGGGCTGCACCGGGCTCGCGAAGATGCCGAGGAGCTTCTGCACCCTGCCACCGGCCTTGAGCTTGAGGTTGCCGCGGTGCGTGAGGGTCCAGCCGCCCTTCCAGGTCTCCTGGTCCTCGTAGCGGCGCGGATAGCCCTGCCCCGGCCGGGTCTCGACGTTGTTGAACCAGACGTACTCGGTGCCGGCACGGTTGGTCCACGCCTGTTTGCACGTGACCGAGCACGTGTGGCACCCGATGCACTTGTCGAGGTTCATCACCATGCCCATCTGGGCCATGACTCGCATCAGTACGTCACCTCCTGGGAGCGCTTGCGAACCGTCGAGACCATGTCGCGCTGGTTGCCGGTCGGCCCGAGGTAGTTGAACGTGTAGGACAGCTGGGCGTAGCCGCCGATGAGGTGCGTCGGCTTGACGAGCAGGCGTGTCACCGAGTTGTGGATGCCCCCGCGGCGACCGGTCGCCTCCGACTTCGGGACGTCGATCGTGCGCTCCTGCGCGTGGTGGACGTAGACCACACCCTCGGGCATCCGGTGGCTGACGATGGCCCGCCCGACGAGCACGCCGTTGGTGTTGAGGCACTCCACCCAGTCGTTGTCCGCGACGTCGATGGAGCCGGCGTCCTGGGGGCTCATCCACACCGTCGGGCCGCCGCGTGAGAGCGAGAGCATGAGCAGGTTGTCCTGGTACTCCGAGTGGATCGACCACTTGGAGTGCGGCGTCAGGTAGCGAACGGTCACCTGCTTCGAACCGTCGGGTCCGAGCTTGGGCTCACCGAACAGGCGATGCATGTCAAGGGGTGGTCGATAGATCGGCAGCGCCTCGCCGAGGTCCTGCATCCAGTCGTGGTCGAGGTAGAAGTGCATCCGACCGGTCAGGGTGTGGAACGGCTTGAGCCGCTCGATGTTGACCGTGAAGGGCGCGTAGCGTCGGCCCCCGGTCTCGGATCCCGACCACTCCGGTGAGGTGATGACCGCGACCGGTGCGCTCTGCGTGTCGGCGAAGGTGACGTGCTTCTCCTCCGACCCCTCGGCGAGGTCGGCGAGCTTCTTGCCGACACGCTCCTCGAGGGTGCGGAAGCCTTGCACGGCCAGGTGGCCGTTCGTCGTGCCCGAGAAGGTGAGGATGGCCTCGGCCATCTTCGCGTCGGTGTCGATCGCCGGCCGACCGTCGCCGGCGCCGCCGAGCATGACCCCGTTCTTGGCTGCGAGACGGGCCACCTCCTCCCCGACCCGGTAGGTGACGTTCTTGACCGTGAAGCCGAGGCTGTCGGCGAGCGGGCCCACGGTGGCGAGCTTCTCGCTGATCGCGGTGTAGTCACGCTCGACGAGCTGGAAGACCGGCATCGTCCTGCCGGGCGTGCCTGGCTGGCCCGTGGTGCGCCAGTCGATGACACGTCCCCCGGGCTGCGCCGTCTCGCCCGGCGTGTCGTGCATGAGCGGCACGCTCACGAGGTCCTTGCGCACGCCGAGGTGGGTGCGAGCGAGGTCCGACAGCTTCTCGGCGAGCAGGTGGAAGAGCTCGAAGTCGCTCTTGGCCTCCCACGGCGGGTCGATGGCCGGGGTGAAGGCGTGCACGAACGGGTGCATGTCGGTCGAGCTGAGGTCGTGCTTCTCGTACCACGTCGCCGCGGGCAGCACGATGTCGGAGAGCAGGGTCGTCGACGTCATGCGGAAGTCGGCTGAGAGGAGCAGGTCGAGCTTGCCCTCGGGCGCCTGGTCGTGCCACTTCACCTCGGACGGCCTTGGTGCGTTGGGGTTCTCGCTGCCCAGGACGTTGTGGTGCGTGCCGAGCAGGTTGCGGAGGAAGTACTCGTTGCCCTTGGCGGAGGATCCCATCAGGTTGCTGCGCCAGAGCACCAGGGTGCGTGGCCAGTTCTCCGGCGCGTCGACGTCCTCGATCGCGGACGTGAGGGAGCCGTCGTGGAGGGCGCCCGCCACGTATGCCGCGGGGCTGGCCGCGGCGCCCGCGTCGACGGCGGCCTGGGCGTCCTCGGCCACCTGGAGCGGGTTCGTGCCGAACTGCGGGTAGAACGGCATCCACCCCATCCGGGCGGACTGCGCGATGGTGTCGGCGGTGTGCTTGCCCGCCAAGTGCCCTCGGGCCAGGGGAGAGTTGAGCGAGTCGGCCGAGTAGCCGTCGTTGCGCCACTGGTCGGTGTGCATGTACCAGTACGAGGTTCCGGTCATGGTGCGCGGGGGGCGGCCCCAGTCGAGGGCGTTGGCGAGGGAGATCCACCCCGTGATCGGCCGGCACTTCTCCTGGCCGACGTAGTGCGCCCAACCGCCGCCGTTGCGGCCCATGCAGCCGGTGAGGACGAGCAGCGAGAGGATCGCGCGGTAGGTGGCGTCGCCGTGGAACCACTGGCAGATGCCGGCGCCCATGATGATCATCGAGCGGCCCTGTGACTCCTCGGAGTTGGTCGCGAACTCGCGGGCGACGCGGATGCACTGCTCCGCGGGGACGCCGGTGATCTCCGCCTGCCACGCGGGCGTGTAGGGCTCGGACACATCGTCGTAGCCGGCGGGCCACGCACCCGGCAGACCCGGTCGCTCGACGCCGTACTGCGCGAGCATCAGGTCGTAGACCGTCGTGACGAGGTGACCGCCGACCCGGCGCGCAGGCACACCACGGCGGAGCACCGAACCCGTGCCGTCCGGCTCGACGAAGGCCGGCAGCAGCACCTCGACCGGCTCGGCGCCGTCGCCGGCCATCGTCAGGGCCGGGGTCACGCCCTCGAGGTCGAGGTTCCACCGGCCCTTGCCGGAGTCGGCGTAGCGGAAGCCCATCGAGCCGTTCGGCACCACCGGCTCTCCGGTCGTGACGTCGAGCAGCACTGTCTTCCAGGCCTCCTCGTCGGGGACGACGGCGCCCGACTCGGCGAGGTCGGCCGCGGTGAGGAACTTGCCGGGCACGAGAGGTGCGGCACCAGCGCCACCCGACGACGCGGCATACCCCTCCTCGGGAGGCTCCAGGCGGACGAGGAAGGGCAGGTCGCTGTAGGTGCGGACGTAGTCGGTGAAGAAGTCGACCTCCCGGTCGACGAAGTACTCCTTGAGCAGCACGTGGCCCATGGCCATCGCGAGGGCCGCGTCGGTGCCGGCCTGCGCTGGCATCCACTCGTCGGCGAACTTCGTGTTGTCGGCGTAGTCGGGGCTGACCGTGACGACCTTGGTGCCGCGGTAGCGGACCTCCGCCATCCAGTGCGCGTCGGGCGTTCGTGTGACCGGGACGTGCGAGCCCCACATCATGAGATAGGTCGCGTCCCACCAGTCGCCCGACTCGGGCACGTCGGTCTGGTCCCCGAAGACCTGGGGGCTCGCGACCGGCAGGTCGGCGTACCAGTCGTAGAAGCTCGTCATGACGCCGCCGATGAGCTGGATGAAGCGGGTGCCGACACAGTGCGACACCATCGACATCGCGGGAATCGGCGAGAAGCCGGCCACCCGGTCGGGACCGTACTCCTTGATCGTGTGCACGTGGGCCGCCGCGGCGATCTCGACGGCCTCGCCCCACGAGGCCCGGACGAGACCACCCTTCCCGCGGGCGCTCTGGTAGCGGCGCCGCTTCTCGGGGTCGGTCGTGATCTCGTGCCATGCCGCGACCGGGTCACCCAGCCGCGCCTTGGCCTCGCGGTACATCTCGAGCAGGACGCCGCGCACGTAGGGGTAGCGCACGCGGGTGGGGGAGTAGGTGTACCAGGAGAAGGCCGCGCCGCGTGGGCAGCCGCGAGGCTCGTACTCCGGCCGGTCCGGTCCGACCGAGGGGTAGTCGGTCTGCTGCGTCTCCCACGTGATGATCCCGTCCTTGACGTAGACCTTCCACGAGCAGGAGCCGGTGCAGTTCACGCCGTGGGTCGAGCGCACCACCTTGTCGTGGCTCCAACGGTCGCGGTAGAAGACGTCTCCGGCCCGGCCTCCTTCGCGGAACACCGCGCGGCCGTCGTCGGACTCCTCCCACCGGGTGAAGAACCGTCCGGTCTTGAGCAGCGCCGCGGACGCGGGCCCGTCGACGCCACCGGAGGCCTGCGGCCGCTTGGAGCGGGAGGTGGCGCTCACGGGCGCTCCCACGGCCGGACTGAGGTGTGGGGTAGGGAGCGCACGGATCCTCCAAATCGGTGGCGGAGATCGTCCAAACGATCGGCTGCACGGCGCCCGAAGGTGGGCCCAGTGCTGGCGCCCGCTCCTCGAACTGGGCCCAACGCTAGTGGTGCCGAGCGTGTTTGGCGCGGCAAACACGCCCCCAAGGGAGCGGACGTCCCGACCCCCGCGAACCCTGCGTGCCTGACGGTCGCTATCCTCCAAATCAACGAAATGGAGGGTGTGTGCCTGAAACCGAGAGTGACGTCCTGACGTCACCGACACGACGAGCGATCCTCGAGCTGTTGCGCGACGCACCGGACGGCCTCGGCGCGAGCGAGGCGGCCGCCCCGCTGGGTCTGCACGTGACGACGGTCCGCTTCCACCTCGAGCGGATGGTCGCCGCCGGCGTCGTGGGGACCGCCCAGAGACGAGGATCGGTCGGGCGACCCCGCAAGATCTATCTCGCCGTGGGCGACGACCAGCCTCCTCTCACGAGCCCGGAGGCGTTGCAGGCCTTCACCGAGCTGCTGACCAGTGCGTGGGCCGACGCAGCCGACGGGTCTCCGGGCAACCCCGAGCGGGCGGGCCGACGGTGGGTCGAGGCCCGCAGCGACGCATCGGCACCACCCTCGGCGGTCACTCCGGGAACCTGGCTCGGCAAGGTCGGGATGGCGGTCGACCTGCTCGACGAGTGGGGCTACCAGCCGGAGCTGCGCACGTCCGCCGGAGGCCGCACCGTCGAGGTGACCCTCAGCGCGTGTCCTTTCCTCGCCATGGCCCGGGCCCACCCCGACGTGGTGTGCGGCATCCACCGCGGACTCATCCGCGGCACCATGGCGGCGGTGGGCGAGGACGGCGCCGAGGTCGACCTGCAGCCCTTCGTCACCGAACGATCCTGCGTCGCGCGTCTGACCACCCCTGCCGTCTTCCGCCGACCGTCGCGACCCTGACCCTGTCCGGCCTCAGGCTGTCAGTCCCGGGTCGGTGCACGTGGGGGGTCGCGCCACCGGCTGGGTATGGCCATCCCGTGAACGAGTGGTCCGTGCCGGGAGAGGGCGCCGATGAGGGCCGCACGTGTCGGAGGTCCCCGACGAGCTCCGGGGCCGGCTTCGACCTTGCCGTGGCGCTCGACCTCGTCATGCTCGAGCGCGGGCTGGCCGCCGAGGAGGCCTACGAGCTGATGCGCAGGGACGCCGAGCAGTCCGGGCGCGACCTGCACTCCGTGGCCAGCGACGTCATCGATCTGGGGACCTCACGCCTGTCCCGGTGACCCGCAGCCTGTCTCGGTAGGGACGTCGGGACCGGGTGACATGCTGCGTCCCCCTGTCACCCTTCCTCACCGTCATCCGGAGCGCATTCATGAAGGTCTACGTCGCTGGACAACTCGCCGAGCTGGAGGCCGTCCGGGCGGTCCAGCAGCAGGTCGTCTCCGCCGGGCACGAGCTGACGCACGACTGGACCCGGGACCTCTCCCTGACTCAGGGCTACGCCGACTGCCCCGAGCGGTCGGCAGCGATCGCCGGCGCCGACCTGGACGGCGTCATGACCGCGGACGCCGTCGTGGTCGTCGCGAGTAGCGCGGTGCCGGGACGCGGCCTGTTCGTCGAGCTCGGTGCCGCCCTCGCCAGGGCGGAGCTCGGTCAGCTCGACCACGTCGTCGTCGTGGGCGAGATCGTCCACGAGAGCGTCTTCTACCTCCACCCGAGGGTGTGCCGGGTGGCGCACGTCGGGGAGTGGCTCACCGGGACCACCCAGCTCACCGGGCGGCCAGACGGCTCGGGTGGGACGCTGCCAGCAGGCGCCTGACCGCGAGGCGGCTGACGAGCAGGGTGATGATGAGCAGCGTCACCGAGACGAAGGAACCGAGGCTCACCCTGTCCCCGAAGACGATGTCGACGGTCTCCAGCACGACGAACTTGCTGCCGAACAGGACTGCCCAGAGGAGCACCCCGGCGACCACCTTGCCCGCGGGGGTTCTCGCAGCCGAGAACCGCGTCCTGGCCCGCTTCTTGACCGCGACCACGACCTCGAGCACTGCCTTGAGCAGCACGGCCGTCAGGAGCGACAGGGTGAAGGTCTCGCTGATCACGGCGGGGAAGTACTCGATGAAGAGGTTGAGCACCACGACGTAGACGAAGACGTCCACGACATCGGCCGCACGCTCGCCCGGCGCCGCTGTCGACTCGTCCTCTGCGGGCACCGGCCCACTCTAGGACGTGGGTGCGCGCTGGGACGTGACATCGCGCAGGCCCGGTCGTTGGTGCAGGGCAATCCGTCTCCGCCGCCGCAGCGAACGACGGACGCATGCCCCACGCGCGACCCGCCCCACCCCCGGCACCCCGGTCGCGCGTGCCCGTTCCGAGAAGGGACCCTGTCGATGACGACAACCTCCGGCCCGCCGCCCCCCGCCCGCCCCACCCGAGCCCCCGGCTCGCCACCCGGCGGAGTCAGCCGAAGGAGGTTCGTCGGGTTCGTCGTGGCCGGGGCAACCCTCACGGTCGCCGCGGAGATCGGCGGAGCCGAGCCGGCCTCGGCTGCCGTCCCCAGCACCCCGCAGGTGCCCGAGCTCTACGACCTCGGCGACCTGCAGACCCACTCGGCGCTGCCGACGTCGCAGCTCATCCGGATCACCGTCGACGACCAGGGCCTGGCGCACTTCGCGATCCCCCGCATGGAGGTCGGCCAGGGGATCACGACCGCCGCCGCGATGATCATCGCGGACGAGCTGTCCATGCGGATCGAGGACGTCCGTGTCACCCTGGCGCCCGCGAGGCCCGAGCTCGTCTTCAACCAGCTCACCGGCGGGTCCAACACGATGGAGTCGATGTTCACGCCGATCCGCGTCGCGGCCGCGGTGGCGCGAGGCGCGCTCCTGCAGGCCGCCGCGACGGCGCTCGGTGCGACCGTGGCCTCTCTCGTGGTCAAGGGCGGCGTCGTGACCGCTCCGGACGGCAGCAGCCGGACGTATGCCGAGCTGTCGGGTCCCGCTGCCGCCTCGACCACCACCGCCGTGGACGTGGCGCTCGCCCCGACGAGCTCCCTCGACGTCGTCGGCACCCCGCACGGGCGGGTCGACGCCCTCGAGGCCGTGACCGGACGCAAGCGGTTCACGATGGACCTCGACGTGCCCGACGCACTGCCGACCATGGTGTGCCGGCCGCCGACGCTCAACGGCACACCCCGCAGCGTCGACAACCTCGCTGCCGTCCAGGGCATGTCCGGGGTCACCGACGTCGTCGTCGTCGACACCGGCGTCGCGGTCCGTGCCGCGACGTTCGGCCAGTGCATCGACGCCGTCCGCGCGCTGCGGGTCACGTGGGCAGGCGGCACCGTCGAGGGCGAGTCGGACGACTCGGTGCTGCGCCGCCTCAAGGACGCCGAGCTGCCCATGGCGGTGCCGAAGGTGCCGTTGCTGACGCAGACCGTCGACATGAGGTTCGAGTTCATGTTCCGCAGCAGTGCGGCGCTCGAGCCCAACTGCGCCATCGCCGACGTCCGGGACGACCGGGCCACGGTCTGGGCCGGTCTCAAGGCACCGATCGTCGCCCAGCGCAACATCGCCAAGGCCCTGGGCCTGCCCGTCGCGGCGGTCACCGTGAACGTCGTGACGGGTGGCGGCTCCTTCGGGCACAAGCTCTTCGGCGACGCGGCGATCGAGGCCGCCAACATCTCCAGGGCGATGGGCAAGCCCGTGAGGCTCATGTGGCACCGGGCCGACGAACCGCGCCAGGGGCGCACGCACCCCATGGCGACCTCGCGCATCCGCGCCACGCTGCTCGCAGGTCAGGTGCTCACCTTCGAGCAGCGTCACACGAGCATCAAGACCGACTTCTCGCACGGTCTGGGTGAGCGGCTCACGGCCATGGCCTCGGAGCTGCCCGCAGGCCTCGGCAACCTCGGACTCGCCGAGTCGATCTTCACCCTCACCCAGGAGCTGCCCTACGACTTCGGGGTCGTGACCCAGCTGCTCAGCGAGGTCGACATGGGTTTCAACACCGGCAGCATGCGCAACATCTACTCGCCCGACGTCGCGTGCGCCAACGAGCTGTTCATCGACCAGCTCGCCAAGAACCTGCGTCAGGATCCCGTCGCGTTCCGCCTCGCGTTCCTGCGCCACGAGCGCGTCAAGGCGTGTCTGCGCAAGGTCGCCGAGGTCGGTCAGTGGGGTCGCGCCATGCCGGCCGGCACCGCGCAGGGCATCGCGGTGCACTCCGAGTACAAGGGGGCCACGGCAGTGCTCGTGGAGATCGATGCCCGACCCGAGACGGTGGGGCGCCAGGTGCGCGACGCCGTGACCGGGCCACGCGTCACCAAGGCCGTCATCGCCGTCGACGCGGGGCTCGTCGTCAACCCGCGCGGCCTCGAGGCCCAGATGATGGGCGGCGTCTCCGACGGCATCGCGCTCGCGCTCACGAGCAGCAACCACCTGCAGGACGGGCACTTCCTCGAGGCGAGCTGGGACAACTACTTCTACACGCGCCAGTGGAACGTCCCGCCGAGCTTCGAGTGCGTCGTCATGCCCTCGGACGCACCGCTGCCCGGTGGTGCCGGCGAGGCCGGCGTCGCGGCCTCGGTGGCGGCGACGGCGTGCGCCTACGCGCGCGCCACGGGGACCGTCCCGACCCGCTTCCCGGTCAACCACGGGACGGTGTCGTTCACCCCCAAGACCTTCGTCCCACCCGTGCCGCCGTCGCCCACCGACGGCCTGGCCCACACCTACTGAGGAGCACACGCATGGCACAGCACACCTTCCGGGTGAACGGCGAGGCCGTCACCGTCGACGTCGCCGACGACGTCAGGCTCCTCTGGGTCCTGCGCGACGTCCTCGGCATCACCGGGCCCAAGTACGGCTGCGGGATCAACGTCTGCAAGGCCTGCACCTCCCACCTCAACGGCAAGGCCTTCAACCCGTGCTCCGTCCAGGTCAAGGACGTGGGCCCGGACGACGAGATCACCACCATCGAAGGCCTTCCCGACA
This sequence comes from Terrabacter ginsenosidimutans, assembly GCF_039539425.1. Lineage (NCBI taxonomy): Bacteria > Bacillati > Actinomycetota > Actinomycetes > Micrococcales > Intrasporangiaceae > Terrabacter > Terrabacter ginsenosidimutans. Next base: position 799,702 of record NZ_BAABDC010000002.1, read on the forward strand.
CGGTCGGCGCCGACCTGCACCCCATGCAGGAGGCGTGGCTCGAGCGGGACGTGGCCCAGTGCGGCTACTGCCAGCCCGGCCAGATCATGGCCGCGGTCGCGCTCGTCCGCAAGGTCCGGGCCGAGGGCCGCCAGATCACCGACGACGACCTGGACGGCATACGCAACGTCTGTCGGTGCGGCACGTACAACCGCATCCGGGAGGCCGTGCGGGACGGCGCAGCGCGCATGTAGGCGCGCATGTAGGCAGGTCCGGAGACCGCCGACCCCAGGGGGTCGGCGGTCTCCGGCTGTCCTCCCTTGCACTTTTCTTGGGACTTTCTTGCAGAAATCGGGCATTGGGGATGATTCGTCGCATTGTGGCTGGTACACCTGTCCCTGGCACACACCGGCCACAGGACGAGCCGGCTGCCGCGACCAGGGAGACCTCGATGAGCGCAATGACGCCGGGCGACGACGAGACCATCGCGACGGTGATGACGGGCACGGAGCGGGCCGCGATGCTCGAGCGCCTGGTGCAGGCCTGCACGACCAGTGTCGTCGCTCCCGTCGGCGCCTCGCGGAACCGAGCGGGCCACTCCAATCGTTCACTGGTCATGTGGCGCTGCCCGTGACGGTCTGACCGGTCACGTCGGAGCCACTCCCGAGCACCCCGCCCACCGCGGCGCCCCGCCCACGAACTGAGGGCACGGCCACCCGAACGCGGTCGGCGGGGGCTCGGCACGTCCGGGCACGAGCCCACCCGTCCGTCGGTCAGAGCTGGCGGCTGCTGAGCACCGACGACCGGTCGATCTTGAGGACCCCGCCGTCGTCGACGAGGGAGTACGACGTGCGTTCCTCGAAGCGGCGGCCGTCCTTGAAGGCGTAGCGCAGGGTCGCGACGACCGAGCCGGGAGCCGATCCCGAGGCCTGCCGCACGTCGACGGCCTTGACCGAGTTCCAGAACCGCTCGTAGGTCGTTCGGCTGCCCGCGGTGGTCGACCGGTAGCGATCCGTCAGGCGCGCCCATCCGGCGTCGGTGTTGCCTGGCAGCAGCGCGTAGTAGTCGCGAACGGCACGAGCCAGCTCGGCGTCGGTGGCGCCAGACGGTGCCGTTGTCGACGGAGCGGTCGAGGGTTTCGTCGACGGTGTCCGGGACGTCGACGGGGAGGGTTTCGCGGGCGTGCTCGCCGAGGGCGACGGCTGGTCGGCCTTCGACGTCGAAGGCGTCGCCGAGCTCGCTCGCGGTGTCGCGGGTGACGTCGCCGCAGGGGGCGCCGCCTGACCGCTCGGGGCGGTCCCGTCGCCCTGGAGCGTCCACACGAGGAGCCCGACCCCCACGAGGGCGACGAGTCCGGCGAGCACGAGCATGCCTCGCCGGCGCCTGCTGGGCGGGTCGTCGCGGACAGCCGGCGTGCCGCGCGGTGGGGTGCCGAGTGGATCCGCGTATGCCGTGGGTTCGGTCGGGCCGGTCGGGCCGGCTGGACCCACTGGGCCCTCGATGGGCGAGGGGGCTGCCGAGGACGGCGAGGCCAGCGGCGCGGCGGCGAGGGCCGCCGTCTGTTGCGTCGGCGGGGTCGGTGTCGGTGCTGCGGCGGCAGCCGGCAGCACCCGGGTCCGCGTCGGGCGGTCGTCCGGCGGCAGGGGGTCAGCCCGGTGGCCAGGGCGTCCCGCGGCGATCCCGGCGAGCTCGACGGAGACCTCCTGCATCGAGGGCCGGTCCTCGGGAGAGGCGGCCAGCATCGAGAGGAGGACGGCGGTCAGGGGACCCTCCGACGGCGGATTGATCTCCCCCGACGCGACGCGGTGCAGCAGGGCCATCGCGTTGTCGCCGGTGCCGAAGGGTGGCGATCCCTCGACGGCGGCGAACAGCGTCGCGCCGAGCGAGAAGACGTCCGAGGCCGCCGTGGACGACGCGCCGCGAGCCACCTCGGGGGCGAGATAGGCCGGCGTGCCGGTGACCATGCCCGTCGAGGTGAGCGACGCGTCGCCGAGGGCGTGCGAGATGCCGAAGTCGGTGATGCGTGCCGTGCCGTCATCGGCGACGAGCACGTTGCCCGGCTTGACGTCGCGGTGCACGATGTCCGCCCGGTGGGCGGCCGCGAGGGCGGACGCGAGCTCGCTGCCGACCCTCGCCACCTCACGAGCCGGCAGGGGCCCGCGCTCCGCCAGGACGGTCTGGAGGCTGCGGGAGGGGAGGTACTGCATGACCAGGCACGGCTGACCCTCGTGGTCCACGACGTCGAAGACGGGGACGGCGTTGGGGTGGTGCAGACGCGCCGTGATGCGAGCCTCCCGCATGGCACGGTCGTGGGCGATGCGCGCCTCGGCCTCCGGGAGTCCGACGGGGGAGTGCAGCTGCTTCACGGCGACGGCGCGGTTGAGCCGCTCGTCCCAGGCCAGCCACACGTGCCCCATGCCGCCGGAACCGATCCGGTTCATCAGCCGGTACCGCTCGGCGATGAGGACGGGTGGTGCTTCCGCCATCCTCGTCTCCTTCCGGTGCGTGTGCGGGTTCGGGCGCGTCGTCGGGTGAGTCGTACCCACACCAGCGCCCCATGCTGCCATTGGCCGACTGGGCGGGTGGAACCGGGGGGCGGCACGTGCGACCCCCTCGTCCACTGGGTACGCGAGGGTCATGGCACCTGCACACGACCACGGGCGTGACGTCTCGGAGCGAGACCACCGCACGCCCGACACCCCTCCCGACACCCCTCCAGAGAGCCCGACCGACCTCCCTCGCGCCTCTCTCGTCGCCGTCCTCAAGCGGGCCCGGGTCGAGTTCAAGCGCGACAACCTCACCGACCTCGCGGCGTCGCTCACCTACTACGGCCTGCTCTCCATCGCCCCGGCGCTCGTCGTGCTCGTCGCGGCCCTCGGCCTCCTCGGCCGCGACGCGACCTCCCAGGTGGTCAGCCAGGTCCAGGCGATCGCCCCCGGCTCCAGCGCGGACTTCGTGCGCACCCTCATCGCCCAGGCGCAGGCGAACCGGACCGGCGCAGGTCTGGGAGCGGTCCTCGGCCTGCTCGTGGCCCTGTGGTCGGCGTCCGGCTACGTGTCGGCGTTCATGCGGGCCTCGAACGTCATCTACGACATCCCCGAGGGGCGGCCGATCTGGAAGACCGTGCCGATCCGCATCGGGGTCACCCTGTTCGCGGTCGTCGTCATGATCGTGAGCGCCGTGATCGTCGTGGTCAGTGGTCCGGTCGCCGAACAGGTCGGCGGACTCGTCGGCGCGGGCGACACGGCGCTCCTCGTCTGGGGCGTGCTCAAGTGGCCCGTCCTCCTGGTGCTCGTCTCGGTGCTCTTCGCGGTCCTCTTCTGGGCGAGTCCCAACGCCAAGCAGGGCGGCGTCAAGTGGGTGAGCCCCGGCGGCATCATCGCGGTGGTCATCTGGCTCGTCGTCTCGGGGCTCTTCGCCGTCTACGTGGCCCTCTTCTCGTCGTACAACAAGACCTACGGCTCCCTGGCAGGCGTCGTCGTGTTCCTCGTCTGGCTCTGGCTGACGAACATCGCGATCCTGCTCGGTGCCGAGGTCAACGCCGAGCTCGACCGCAGCCGGGCCATCGCCCAGGGCGTGCCCGAGGACCTCGAGCCCTTCGCCGAGCCGCGCGACACGAGGGCCATGGACGACATCGACAAGCGCGCCGCCGCCGAGGCGTCCGAGCGAAGGTCGGTCTGATCGCCCGCGCCCTAGAGTTGTCCCGTGGCAGACGCGGCAGGCGCCTTGCTCAACGGGTCGGCACCGTGCAGGGGCGGCGGCTCGTGAGCCAGTGGCAGGACGACACCAGGCAGCGCCTGCGTGCCCTCGGTCGGGCGTTGCGCCAGGCGGGTCCGGAGCGGGACGCGCTGCTCCTGCTGGTCAAGGCCGCCATCGCGACGGTGTTGGCCTGGCAGTTCGCCGTGCGGGTCCTCAAGAGCCCGGTCCCGTTCTACGCACCGATGGCGGCCCTGCTCGTCGTCGACCGCACGATGGTGCGGTCCCTGTCGGCGAGCGCCCAGCGCATAGCCGCAGTGGTCCTCGGGCTCAGTGTCGCCTGGGTCGTCTCGACCGTCTTCGGCGTCTACTGGTGGACGATGTTCGGCGTGATCCTCGTCGCCCTCGTCATCGGGCGGTGGTCCAGGCTCGGGGACCACGGCATCCAGGTCCCGGCGATGGTGCTTCTGTCGCTCATCACCGCCAAGGGGACCAACGAGGAGTTCACCTACCTCACGATCGTCGAGACGATTGCCGGTGGCGTGATCGGGGTGGCCACCAACGCGATCGTCTTCGCGCCCCTGCACCTGACGAAGCCACGCCAGCGGGTGGCGGTGCTGGCCAGGCAGGTGCGCGAGCTGCTGGAGGAGATGGCCGAGGGGCTGAGGGGTGACTGGGACGCCCGTGCGGCGAACCGGTGGTACCGGCGCGGCAGCGAGATCGCGGACAAGGCGCCGTTCGTGATCGATGACATCCGCACGGGTCGCGAGAGCATGCGGTTCAACCTGCGCGACAACCTGCGACCCGCTGACGTCGACTGGGAAGGCTACGAGCACACGGTCACGACCCTGCGCCGGACGCTCTGGCAGGCAACCGGGATCGCGCGGACGCTCGTCGACGCCGCCGACGAGCGGGGGCACCAGCCCACGCCGTCGGACTCGTTCCTCGCCGAGTACGCCGACGCCCTCGCCGCCCTGGCCGTCGCCGTGTCCAAGTTCGGCCGTCATGACGACGAGGCGACGGCAGCGTTCGACGCCGGCATCGCGAAGGCATACGACGTCCTGACGACGCTGCGCGAGCAGGTGCGCACGACCCCGCTCGAGGACCCCGACGAGTGGCCGGTCTACGGCTCTCTCATCAGCGACTCCCTGCGGGCCATCGCCGAGCTCGAAGCGGCGCGCGAGTCAGCCGTCCTGCCCACGGACACCGGCAACCTTCGGTTGCCACCGACCTCGTCACCGCTGTGGGGGCGACTGCGCCGGCAGCGTGGGAGCAGTCGCTGACGCCCGGCGCGTAACCCTGCCGGGAGCGCGGTCGTTCCCATGGCGCGCGACCGCGAGGGCCGCACTCAGGGCGGTGCCCGTGTCCGGGGCGCCGGCCGGGGATCACACCATGCGGTCGTCCGCCGACGAGAGGAGGGGCCCGTGCCGGAGCCGACCTGCAGTCCCGGTCTGCCCGAGAGTCCGCCCGTCGCCGCGAGCCAGTGCTGGACGTGGCCCGCGGCGCAGCACCGGAGGATGAGCGCCGTCGTCGGCGTGGGGCGCAGCCGGCAGCGCCGGCTCCGAGCCGGGCTGTGCCGCACCAGGGCCGGTGGGCGCGGGCAGGGCACCCCGCCACCCGCTTGACTTCGAGTGCACTCCAGGGCCCAGCATGGGTGGGTGACTGTCACCGCACCGGTCGAGGGAATGACCATCGCCGAGGCCGCCGAGCGCACCGGCCTGACTCCCCACACCCTTCGCTACTACGAGCGCGACGGCCTCATGCTGCGAGGGGTGCGCCGCACGAGCTCCGGGCACCGCGTCTACACCGACCTCGACCTCACGTGGGTGACGATGCTGACGCGCCTGCGCGCCACCGGGATGTCGATCCGCGAGGTCAAGGCGTATGCCGCGTTGTGCCGCCAGGGGGACGGCAACGAGGCCGAGCGCCTCCCACTGTTGCAGACCCACCGCGCCCGGGTCCTCGCCCAGCTCGCCGAGGTCCACGAGCACCTCGAGGCGATCGACGTCAAGATCGGCATGTACGCCTCGAAGGTGGGACGCGTCGACGCCTGAGCGGGCGTGTGCGGACTAGCGACGCAGTGCATCGCGCAGGTTGACCACGAGGACGACCACCGCGAGGGACACCAGGACCCAGTAGCTGACGAGCTGCCAGTGGTCCGCGAACTCACCCGCCAGCGCCACCAGGCCGATGACGATGACGACGCGGACGGCATACGCCAGCAGGAAGCCGCGGGTGAAGGCCTCGATGCCGAGGACCAGCACGAGCAGCACCACGGCGCCGAGGGGCCGGTCGGTGAGCTCGGGCTTGAACAGGCCCGCGACGAGATAGACGACGATGGGCGTGCTGACGATCGCCCACGCCCCGAGCAGCCGGTCGCGGGAGCGCTCGCTGGAGGTGATCGGGGTGCGCCGGTGCGACAGGTGCGCGTGCGGTGATGGTGCCGACAGGCCATCGTCCAAGGCGCGTTGCATCCGGAGACGCTCGTCGTGCAGCCGCACCGCGTCCATGCGCACCGTCATCAGCTCGTTCTCGTCCGAGGCCAGGCGCCGCACGTCGGGACTGTCGGGTCCGAGCCCCGCGGCTCGGGTCGTCAGGGAACGGGCCAGGACCTCCGACTCCGAGGCGAGGTCGGTGAGCCGCCGGTCGATCTCCCCGATGCGGTCGGCCACGAGAGTCACCTCGGCCTCGGGGCTCGGCGCGACCTTGGCAAGGCCCGCCCAGCCGACGGGGTCGCCCCAGGAGGCTCGCACCGTGGCGTCACGTTCGTAGCGCGGGCCGGCCGGGCCGCGCTCTCCGCCGAGCCGGTCCTTGGTGTCGTGGCCCCAGAGGCCGCGGAAGTCGCGCACCCACGGTGTCTCGTCGTCGATGACGACCGGGTGCCAGGCGAGCTCGCCGGACGGGCCGATCGAGGTCCCGTCCCCCCGCGCGTAGTCGATGTAGGGGATGCCCAGTCCCGAGCCCTGGGCGGCGCGTGCCCACGGGGCGAAGAGCCTGGCGACCTGCCGCGCCGCCGGAACGAGTCCGCCCCACGACGGGGGGACGACGGTGATGAGGTAGTCGCCGGGCAGGTAGGCGCCCGAATGGGATCCAGCGCCGGCGTGGACGACGGGATGCCGTCCGTCCACGACCGTGAGGTCGGGGTCGTCCCAGCGGCGCCGGAGGTCGTCGCCGGTCTCGTCGTGCGCGCTGAAGACGACCCAGCGGGGCGGCGGTAGGCCGTCGTCGTCGACGGTGCCGCTGCCGTCGAGGTAGACGGTCACCTGCTCCCAGTCGGCCTCGTGCTCGTTGACGCCGGAGAAGCCCGAGCGCCAGTTGTTGAACGCGTAGAAGAACCAGTACTGGCACACGGTCCAGCCGTCGGTGCGCACGACGCGGCCGTAGTACGTCGGGCGCTCAGGTGACAGGTGCTGCTGCTGGGCGGTGTGGGCGGCCGCGGCGCTGCCGCCGGGGACCGAGCCGCGCAGCAGGAGCGAGAGGCGGCTCAGGGTGTCGATGGTTCGGCCGAGCAGCCCGACCTGGGCGAGCCGGCTGCCGGACCGGAAGCCGTGCCGGGACCGGAACAGGGCTCGGGGACGTGCCCGGCGGAGCCGCTCGAGCACCGATCGCGGCGCCGTGATCCCGGACAGGGACAGGCCCGGTCCCTCGTGGTCGGCACCCAGCGCGGCGAGCCGCGCGAGGTCGAGGTCTCCGGCCGACGCGAGGACCGCCGTCGCACCGGCCTCGTCGCGGACGAGGCTGGCGTGGCCGACGTAGGCGTCGACGGCGACCGGCACGAAGAGCTCGCCGCGAGTCAGCCGGACCACGGGCTCGTGGGCGCGCAGCAACGCGAGGTCGTCGCCCAGCGGCCGCGCGTCCACCCGCCGTACCCCCGTTCCAGCCGAACCATGAGACCCGACCCGACCCGCCGACGCGGTCGTTCAGCCCCTCGCCTGCCCGTCCTGCGGCGAGTCTGTCACCTGGCCGGATCGGCCGCACGGCCTTGGGCCGGGCCTGAGGCTGTGTCTCGCAGGTCGGTACACACGGGGCGTGGTTAGGTGGTGCCATGCGCGTGACTCACCTCGGACATGCCTGCCTCCTCGTCGAGGTGGCCGACCGCCGCATCCTCATCGACCCGGGCAGCTTCTCGTCGGGGTTCGAGGACCTCACGGGGCTCGATGCGGTCCTGGTGACCCACAACCACGCCGACCACTTCGACCCGGAGCGGGTGGGCACCCTCCTGCGGTCCAACCCGGGCGCCACGGTCCACACCGACCCGCTCACGGCCGAGAAGCTGCGCGACGAGGGACTGTCCGCCGTCCCCTCGCGACAGGGGGAGGACTTCGCCGTCGGCGACGTCACGGTGAGCCCGGTCGGCGAGCTGCACGCGTTCAACCACGCCGCGATGCCGCGCATCCCCAACGTCGGCGTCGTCCTGCGGGCCGAGGGTGAGCCGTCGCTCTTCCATCCCGGTGACGCCTACGACGGCGAGCCCGGGCAGGTCGACGTTCTCGCCCACCCGCTCAACGCCCCGTGGGCGGCGAGCCGTGACTCGATCGCCTTCGTCGGGCGCATCGCCCCGCGGGTCTTCATCCCCGTCCACGACGCGCTCCTCAGCGAGGTCGGTCACCGCATGTACTCCGGGCACGTCGAGCAGTACTCGGGCGTCGAGGGCCTCACGTACGTCGCGCTCCGCGACGCCGAGTCCGCAACCTTCTGACGCCTGGGCTCGGGGGAGGGGCATGAGCGACATAGTGGATCTGCCTGCGCCGCAAGGTGGTCCGATCGAGGGTCCAGCCATCGCGGTGCGCGGGCTCGGCAAGCGCTTCGGTGACCTCATCGCCGTCAAGGGCATCGACCTCGACGTGCCGCGCGGGTCCTTCTTCGGCCTGGTCGGACCCAACGGGGCCGGCAAGACGACGACCCTGTCGATGGTGACGGGCCTGCTGCGTCCAGATGCGGGGCAGGCCTTCGTCCTCGGTCGCGACGTGTGGTCCGACCCCGTCGCGACCAAGCGCCTGCTCGGCGTGCTCCCGGACGGGCTCAAGCTCTTCGACCGCCTCACCGGCCTGCAGCTGATCACGTATGCCGGCCTGCTCCGTGGCCTGTCGCGCGAGCTCGCGTCGGAGCGGGCGGCCGAGCTGGTGGCCGCGCTCGGGCTCACCGAGGCGCAGGGCAAGCTGGTGGTCGACTACTCGGCGGGGATGACGAAGAAGGTGACGCTCGCGTCGGCGCTCGTCCACGCCCCGCGGGTGCTGGTGCTCGACGAGCCGTTCGAGGCCGTCGACCCGATCTCGGCCGCGACGATCCGGCGCATCCTCTCGGGGTTCGTCGAGTCCGGCGGCACCGTCGTGCTCTCGAGCCACGTCATGGACCTCGTCGAGCGCCTCTGCACGCACGTCGCCGTCATCTCCGACGGGCTCGTCCTGGCGACCGGCGAGCTGGACGTCGTGCGCGGGGGCCGCTCGCTCGAGGAGCGTTTCGTCGACCTCGTCGGCGGGTCGACCGAGGTGGTGGGGCTGTCGTGGTTGCGCACCTCGTCCGACTGAAGCTCACCCTGCTGCGCAACATCTTCCGGCGCAGCCGGGCCCAGGCGATCGGTGCCGTCATCGGCATCCTCTACTTCGCGGTGCTGGTCTCCGGTCTCGCCGTCATCCTCGCGTCCTTCCGTGGGTCGCTCGACGCAGCACGCGTCGTGATCCCGCTCGCGGGCGCCGCGGGCATCGTCCTCTGGACGGTCGTGCCGCTCTTCTCGTTCGGCTCCGACCCGACGCTCGACCCCGGGCGCTTCGCCACGTTCGCCGTGCCGCACCGGGAGCTGGCCGTCGGCCTGGTGGCGGCGGCTCTCGTCGGCCTCCCGGCCATCGCCTCGACGGTCCTGTCCGTCGGCGTCGTGGTCGCCTGGTCGCACACCCCGGCGTCGACCCTCGTGGCCGTCGTCTCGACGGGCATCGGTCTGCTCACCGCGATCACGACGAGCCGCTGGGTCTCCGCGATGATGACGAGCGCGATCTCGAGCCGTCGCGGGCGTGACGTCATCGCCGTGCTCGGCCTCCTGCTGCTCGTCGTCATCGGCCCGGTCATCTCGGTCGTGGCCAACCTCGGTAGCGACCTGCGCGGCCTCGCCACGGCTGCCGCTCGTGTCATCGCGTGGTCCCCGGTCGGCTGGGCCTGGGCCGCCCCGGGTGACGTGGCCGCCGGCGACGTCGGCATCGGGCTCGTGCGGCTCGCCCTGGCCGCCGGGCTGTTCGTGGTCGTCTTCGGACTGTGGTCACGGGTGCTGCGGGGCGAGGTCGACGATCCCCGAGCCGTGTCCCGGAGCGACTCGGGTGCGTCGCTGGGTGACGACCTGGGACTGCTGGCCCGACTGCCCGGCACCCCACTCGGAGCCGTGGCGGCGCGGGTGCTGACCTACTGGCGCCGCGACCCGCGCTACCAGATCAGCATGCTCATGACCCCGGTGGTCCCGCTCGCGCTGCTCATCCCGTTCTACTCCGGCGACATCGCGTGGACGCCCCTGCTCATGGGCCCGCTCGTCGCCTTCCTCCTCGGCTGGAGCGAGCACAACGCCGTCGCCTACGAGTCCGATGCCCTGTGGCTGCACATCGTCTCCGGCATCTCGGGCCGCGACGACCGGCGGGGTCGTCTCGTGCCTGCCGTCCTGCTCGCCGCCGTCCTCGTCCCCGTCTACGTCCTCGTGGGGATCGCCGTCGCGGGCCGGTGGGAGCTCCTCCCCGCAGCGCTCGGCCTGTCGGTCGGCCTGCTCGGAGCCGGGTATGCCGTGTCGAGCGTCATGAGCGTGGTGCTGCCCTATCCCGTGCCCGAGTCGGGCGAGAGTCCGTTCAACGCGCCCCCGGGGGCGGCCGGGATCACGATCGCGGCCCAGTCGTTGGCCAGCCTCGGCACCATCGTGCTGGCCGCCCCGACGATCCTGCTCGCGTGGCTGGCGTGGCAGGGCTCCGCGTGGGCGGTCTGGGTCGCCGGTCTCGTCGGCGTCCTCCTCGGCATGGTCGTCGGGGTCACTGGGGTGGGCGTCGGCGCCCGCCTCTACGACCGGCGTGCGCCCGAGCTGCTGTCGGCGCTGCGGCGCGCCTGAGGCCCGCGACCGAAGATCCGATTCCCGTGCGCGGGCGCGCAGGTCGGCCTACTCTTACGTTGTGTAGTAGATCTGCGCCGGGCAGGAGGACTCACATCTTCGCTCTCCCGGAGGCCAGAGATGATCACCCAGTTCCTCGCCGTGTCAGAGCCCGTGCCCGCAGGACCAGTCGTCCAGTGGGGCTGGGTGACGATCACCGTCGCCAACCTCGTCGTCATCCTCGCGATGATCGTCGTCTTCGTGCTGGCGCTCGTGCTGCCGTTCCCCGCCTCGCACGAAGACGAGGACCGATGAGCCGGGTCCCGGTCTCCGAACGCTCCTCGTCGATGGAGTCACCGGAACGCCGGGGGAGCACCACGTGGACCGCAGCCCTGACCAGGTGGGTCGAGGGGCTCGTGCCGAAGGGCCAGTGGCTGCCCGACCGGCAGCCGGCCTACGTCGCCTCGTGGATCTACGTCTTCGGGGTCGCCTGTCTCGCCAGCCTCGTCGTCATCATCGTGTCCGGTCTGGTGCTGACCCTGGGCGGGGCGACCTGGTGGCACACGAGCTCGGTCGGGCACTTCGTCAACTCGGTGCACCTGTGGAGCGTCGAGCTCTTCTTCGCCACCATGGTGATCCACCTCTGGGGCAAGTTCTTCATGGCCTCGTGGCGCGGGAACCGCGGACTCACCTGGGCGACGGGCGCGCTCGCCTTCTTCGGGTCACTGGGGACGGCATTCACGGGTTACCTCATCCAGACCAACTTCGACTCGCAGTGGATCTCGACGCAGGCCAAGGACGGGCTCAACGCCGCGGGCATCGGTGCGTACTTCAACGTCATGAACCTCGGCCAGATGATGCTGTGGCACGTCTCGCTGCTGCCCCTCGTCGTCGGCGCGATCGTCACGGTCCACCTCGTCCTCGTGCGACGTCGCGGGGTGGCGCCCCCTATCGGCGCGACGGATCCGACCGCGAGCGGCAGTCAGGAGCCGGAGTCATGACTGCGAGAACCGGAGGCTGGGGACCCACGCCCGATGCCCACGCCTTCCCCACCCGGCGCTACGACCTCGTCAAGGAGTTCGTCATCGCGCTCGCGGTGATGACCGTGCTCTCCGTCATCGCAGCCCTTGTCTTCTCGTCGCCTGACGAGCCCGCGATCTCGTTGCAGCAGTGGGCTCGTCAGGCGCCGGCCGATGTGGTCGCCACGGCTGCCGGCGAGCTGGCCGGGACCACGACGAGCGCCGGCTACGGCCCGCCGTACAACACCGCCGGCGAGGGCCAGAACCTCGGTCCCGTCAACCTGCAGGCGCTCCCGGGCGTGACGCAACCGGTCGACTCGGCGAAGGACCTCGTCCTCGACCCCGTGCGGACCCTCACCTCCGATGTCCCCGCTGCCACTGCCGTGCGGGTCTGGGAGGCCGCAGCCCCGGACCGTCAGCAGGCGTGGGCCACGGCTTACGTGGACGCCCTGGCCAACGCGCCGGACGGGGACCCGGCCAAGGTCGCGAGCGGCGACTACGGTCCGGTCCCGGCCATCGCGGCCGCCGAGCTGCGGCTCGCCGACAGCGGCGCCCTCGAAGGCCTGCTCACGTCCCGGACGAGCTTCTTCGGTGTCGACAGCACCAAGGCCCTTCTCCTGCTCGCCGACGGCACGCACCTCGAGGACGCGGCCCGGGCCCAGAACCTCGGCGGCGACCAGTGGGGCATCATGAACGAGACGGGCAACTACCCGGGCCAGCCGTGGCTGTGGCTCTACTCGCTGTGGTACCAGGTGCCGCCGTTCGCGACGTCCGACAACGCCGACATCCAGGTCTGGGCGCTCATGATCGTGCTCAGCATCGGCTTCGTCTGCATCCCGTGGATCCCGGGACTGCGCACCCTGCCCCGACACCTGGGAGTGCACCGCCTCGTCTGGCGCAGCTGGCGCTCCCGTCGCTGAGGCGCGACGGCACTGCGGCGGTCGGCACGGCGTTCGCAGTGCCGACCCGCCGCGGGCGGTCGCCTTGGCGTCAGGCCCGGTCGGCGGCGAGGTGCGCCGCGCCGATGATGCCGGCCTGGTTGCGCAGCTGGGCCGGGACGATCGGGCAGCGCAGCTTCAGCTTCGGCAGGAAGTCGTCGCTGTCCTTGGAGATGCCCCCGCCGACGATGATGAGGTCGGGGGAGAAGAGCTTCTCGATGGTGTCGTAGTAGGTCTGCAGCCGCTCGACGTACTCGTCCCACGAGAGGCCCTCGATGTCCTTGACCGACGAGGCCGCCCGGTCCTCGGCGTCGTAGCCGTCGATCTCGAGGTGTCCCAGCTCGGAGTTCGGCACGAGCCGGCCGTCGTGGATGATGGCGCTGCCGATCCCGGTGCCGAGGGTGGTCAGGATGACGAGGCCCTGCACGCCCTTGGCTGCGCCGTAGTACATCTCGGCGAGGCCCGCGGCGTCGGCGTCGTTGAGCACGGTCACCGCTCGCCCGGTGTGCTCCTTGATCAGCGCCTCGGCGTCGGTGTTGATCCACGAGGGGTCGATGTTGGCAGCCGAGAGCACGGTGCCACGGATGACGACCGCCGGGACGGTGACGCCGATGGGGGAGCCGCCCGTGACGTCGGCGAAGTGGTCGACGATCTGGTCGACGACCTCGGCCACGGCATCGGGGGTGGCCGGCTTGGGCGTCAGGATCTTGAGCCGTTTGCCGGCCAGCTCTCCCGCCTTGAGGTCGACCGGGGCACCCTTGATGCCGCTGCCGCCGATGTCGATGCCGAGGGGCTTGCCGTGCTTGGCCATGGTCCGTGCTTCCTTGTCGAGGACGTGGTCGAGGGTCAGCTGGTGGTGCGAGGTCGTGCGAGGTCGTGCGAGGTGGAGCGGCGTGCGAGGTCGTGAGACGTGCCAGGTGGTGCGACCTGCGAAGGTCCGCGCCGGTCAGCGGTTCAGGCGGTGGCGCCGGTGGCGCCGGTGTCGACGTCCGGGAGGGTGAGGATCTCGTGGCCGTCGTCGGTGATGAGGATGGTGTGCTCGAACTGGGCCGAGCGCCGGCGGTCCCGGGTGACCACGGTCCAGCGGTCGTCCCACATGTCCCACTCGTGGGTGCCGAGGTTGAGCATCGGCTCGATGGTGAACGTCATGCCCGGCTCGATGACGGTCTCGTAGTGGGGGGCCGCGTCGTAGTGCGGCACGATGAGGCCGGAGTGGAACTCGAGTCCGATGCCGTGCCCGGTGAAGTCACGCACGACGCCGTAGCCGAAGCGCTTGGCGTAGCTCTCGATGACCCGGCCGATGACGTTGATCTCCCGGCCCGGTCGGGCGGCGCGGATGCCCCGCATCATGGCGTCGTGGGTGCGCTCGACGAGGAGCCGGGACTCCTCGTCGACGTCGCCCACGAGGTAGGTCGCGTCGGTGTCGCCGTGCACGCCGTGGATGTAGGCCGTCACGTCGATGTTGACGATGTCGCCGTCCTCGAGCGGCCGGGCATCGGGGATGCCGTGGCAGATGACTTCGTTGACGCTCGTGCACACGGACTTCGGGAAGCCCTTGTAGCCGAGTGGCGAGGGGTAGGCGCCGTGGTCGAGCATGTACTCGTGGGCGACGGCGTCGAGCTCGTCGGTGGTGACGCCGGGGGCGATGGCCTTCGAGGCCTCGACCATGGCGGTGGCCGCGATGCGCGAGGCGATCCGCATCTTCTCGATGGTCTCGGCGTCCTTGATCCGCAGGTCGCCGTCCTCGCGCGGGTTGGCCACGTCGACGTAGTGCGGCCGTTCGATCGAGGCGGGCACCGGTCGGCGCGGACTGAGGGGGTGGGGTGACACCCGCGGCTGGAGCAACGGCATACGGTGGAGTCTAGGTCGTCGGTGGGTGCCGTCCACGCGTTGCGTTCACGACGCGGACCCGCCCGCCCCGGTGTGAAGTGGCAAGAGTCCGATGAGAGAAGGAGTGCGCACGTGAGCTTCTGGTACAACGTCGACACGGGTCAGGTCGAGACCGATGAGAACCGCAGCCGCGGCGAGCAGGTGCTCGGCCCGTACGCCACCGAGGCGGAGGCGCGAGCCGCCCTGGACACCGCCCACAAGAAGACGGAGCAGTGGGACTCCGAGGACCGCAACTGGAACGAGCGCGGGGTATCAGGGACGGGTGAGGGCGACGCCTGAGCCCGACCTCAGCCAGCACGTCACGTGAGCCCGTCCGGTCCAGACCGGACGGGCTCACGTGTGAAGCCGGGGTGGGCGCGGTCGCGGGTCAGGACTCGAAGGAGTGCTCGGTGTCGGGGAACGCGCCCGACTCGACGTCGGCGGCATACGCCCGTGCGGCACCCAGCAGGGTGCCGCGCAGATCGGCGTACTTCTTGACGAAGCGGGGGGCCTTGCCGGAGCGCAGTCCTGCGAAGTCGCTCCACACGAGCACCTGGGCGTCGGTGCCGTTGCCGGCGCCGATGCCGATCGTCGGGATGCTGAGCACCTCCGTGACGCGGGCGGCGACGGGCGCCGGCACCATCTCGAGCACCACGGCGAAGGCCCCGGCGTCCTGCAGGGCGCGCGCCTCGTCGACGAGGGCGTCAGCGGCGTCACCGCGCCCCTGCACGCGGTAGCCGCCGAGCTGGTGCTCGCTCTGGGGCGTGAAGCCGACGTGGGCCATCACGGGGATGCCCGCGTCGGTCAGTGCCTTGACGAGCGGGACCATCGCGGTGCCTCCCTCGAGCTTCACACCGTGGGCGAGACCCTCCTTCATGAGGCGGACGGCGCTCGCGAAGCCCTGCTCGACGGAGGCGCCGTAGGAACCGAAGGGCATGTCGGCCACGACGAGGGCGCGGCGGGCGGCCGACGACACGGCCCGCACGAGCGGGATCATCTCGTCGAGCGTGACGGGGACCGTGGTCTCGTAGCCGAAGACGTTGTTGCCGGCCGAGTCGCCGACGAGGAGGACGGGGATGCCCGCCTCGTCGAAGATCTGGGCGGCATACATGTCGTATGCCGTGAGCATCGCCCACTTGCGGCCCTCGGTCTTCATCGCGTGCAGGTGGGGGATGCGCACCTTGCGCGGCGACGGAGCGGTGTCCGCCGTCGCCGCGGATGGCTGCTGGGCCCGGCTGCCGGCACCGTAGGGACTCTGCTCCTCGGGGGCGTCTGTGCTCATCCGGGGAGCATATCGGTGGGGTGACGACCGACCCCCTGCTGCTGGCCGGCGGTCCATGGGGCTGGTGTGACGCGTATCCGATCTCGGCCGGGAATCCAAGACTGCCGGGTCGTTCCTTTACGAAGATTTTACGTTTCTTGCGCTGAACTACCTTGCAGCACAAGTTTTTTCGATTCCCCTGTGACTGGACGCCACATTGTCTGTGATCTGTGTTCTTATACGCGAGGCGCCCGATTTGCGGCGCCTTGTGACCAGGAGGACAGATCGTGAACAAGCGCCACTGGAGTGCTGTCTCAGGGTTGGCCGTGGGGGCGCTCGTCGTCACCGGCCTGACGGCCCCGATGCAGGCTCAGGCAACCCCCCTTGCCAAGGCCCCGGTCAGCGGAGACCCCGCTGCGGCCCAGGCCTCGCAGCCAGACAACCTGCCCAACCCCCTTGCCGACGCACAGGCGGCCGAGCGCAAGGACGCCATCGCCAAGCTCCTCAAGGGCGAGGCCTCGACCAAGACGATCAACGGCAACCGCGTCATCGAGGTCAAGAGCAAGGGCAAGGACGGCAAGCCGGGCAAGTCCAAGTACGTCAACTACCCGGTGAACCGTGAGGAGGACATCTTCACGATCCTCACGGACTTCGGCACGCAGACGAAGGCCCCGTTCGACACGACGCCGGGCCCGGTGCACAACCAGATCGCCTCGCCGGACCGCAACTGGGACGGCAACGCGACCGACGACAACTCGACGTACTGGACCAAGGACTTCAACCGGGACCACTACCTCGAGATGATGTTCGGCAACGGTGAGTCCTTCAAGGACTTCTACCAGAAGCAGTCCAACGGCCGCTTCCTCGCCAAGGGCGACGTCTCCGACTGGGTGACCGTCCCCTACAATGAGGCCCGTTACGGTGCCAAGAACAACGCCGACGGCTACTGGAACTACGTCAAGGACACGGCGACGGCCTGGTACAACGCCCAGAAGGCGGCCGGCAAGAGCGACGCCGACATCAAGACGTACCTCGCGCAGTTCGACAAGGTCGACCGCTACGACTACGACGGCGACGGCAACTTCAACGAGCCCGACGGCTACATCGACCACTTCCAGGCGATCCACGCCGGAGAGGGCGAGGAGGCCGGCGGAGGCGCCCAGGGCGTCAACGCCATCTGGTCGCACCGCTGGTATGCGTTCTCCAACCAGGCCGGCGTCACCGGGCCGAACTTCAACAAGCTCGGTGGTGTGCCGCTCGGAGACTCCGGCATGTGGATCGGTGACTACACGACCGAGCCCGAGAACGGTGGCCTCGGCGTCTTCGCGCACGAGTTCGGTCACGACCTCGGTCTGCCCGACCTCTACGACACCAACGGCGGCGACAACAGCACCGCCTTCTGGACGCTCATGAGCGGTGGCTCGTGGCTCAACCACGGCAAGGACTCCATCGGCACGACGCCGGGCTACATGGGTCCGTGGGAGAAGCTGCAGCTCGGTTGGCTCGACTACAAGACCGTGCCCTTCGGTGAGAACACCTCGGTCAAGCTGAGCCAGGCGGACCTGTCCACCAAGAACGGCTCGGTGCAGGCTCTCGTCGTCCCGCTGCCCGAGCGCACGGTGACCGCCGACCGCAACACGCCCCACTCCGGCAAGGCCGAGTGGTGGAGCGGCTTCGGCGACAACCTCAACTCGACGCTGTCGCGCACGGTCGACCTCACGGGCGCCAAGACCTCGGCGTCGATCAACGCGTGGGTCCAGGGCAACCTCGAGCAGGACTACGACTACCTCTACGGTGAGGTGTCGACCGACAACGGCGCCACGTGGAAGCAGGTCGGCACGCCGGTCAACGGCGTCTTCGGCTGGGCCCAGAAGTCGTTCGACCTGTCGGCCTTCAAGGGCCAGACCGTCCAGTTCCGCTTCCGCGTCGCCACCGACGGTGGTGTCTCGAGCGAGGCCTTCGTCGACGACATCGCCGTGACCACTGACGGTGTCGCCGGCACGGTCGACGACGTCGAGTCGGGTGCTGGTGCCTGGACCGCCAAGGGCGGCTTCTCGGTCATCGACGGCACGACCTCGAAGCAGGTGCAGGACTTCTACCTCGCCGAGAACCGCGTCTACAGCGGCTACGACAACACGCTGAAGACCGGCCCGTACAACTTCGGCTGGGGCAACAGCAAGCCCGACTGGGTGGAGCGCTTCCCGTACCAGAACGGCATGCTCGTCTGGTTCGCCAACGGTGAGTACGGCGACAACAACACGATCGACCACCCGGGTGGTGGCCTGGTCCTCCCGGTCGACGCCCGCCCGGCGCCGGTCATGCTCAACAACGCCGACGGCAGCAAGACGATGATGGGCAACCGTCGTCAGCCGTTCGACGCCACCTTCGGCCAGGAGGCCACCGACGCGGTGAGCTTCCACCGCAACGGCGTCGAGACCGTCGTCCCGTCGCAGCCGGCCATGCCGACGTTCAACGACTCGGACGTCAACCGTTACTGGTCCTCGGCGAACAAGCTGGGGTCCACCAAGGTGGCCGGCTCGGGCACGACGATGACCGTGACGAAGACCCGTGACGGCCGCGACGAGCTGCAGGTCATGGTCAAGTTCAAGTGACACCCGCGTGACCTCCGGGTCATGACCGCGAGGGCCCCCGGGACGTCCCGGGGGCCCTTCGCGTCGCCCACCCCACGGCATACGACCGGGCTCTCGTCCCGAAGGTCGTGTGTCGCAACATCCGTGAAACACCGATGCGGCAGGATCGACACATGAACCGTCAGGAAGAGTTCGTGCTGCGCACGATCGAAGAGCGCGACATCCGCTTCGTCCGTCTGTGGTTCACGGACGTCCTCGGCACCTTGAAGTCCGTCGCCGTCGCGCCGGCCGAGCTCGAGGGCGCGTTCGCCGAGGGCATCGGCTTCGACGGTTCGGCCATCGAGGGCTTCGCGCGGGTCTACGAGGCCGACATGCTGGCCAAGCCGGACCCGTCGACCTTCCAGATCCTGCCGTGGCGCGGCGACCCTCCCGGGACGGCACGGATGTTCTGCGACCTGCAGCTGCCCGACGGCACCCCGAGCTTCGCCGACCCGCGGCACGTGCTCCAGCGCGCGCTCACCAAGGCGGCCGACCTGGGCTTCACCTTCTACACCCACCCCGAGATCGAGTTCTTCCTCCTCGAGCAGGGACGGGACGCGAACGGCCGCCCGATCCCGGTCGACGACGCCGGCTACTTCGACCACGTGCCGCACGGCACCGGCCACGACTTCCGTCGCGCGGCGATCACGATGCTCGAGAACATGGGCATCTCGGTCGAGTTCAGCCACCACGAGGGCGCCCCGGGCCAGAACGAGATCGACCTGCGCTACGCCGATGCCCTGAGCACGGCCGACAACATCCAGACCTTCCGCACGGTCGTCAAGGAGGTCGCCCTGACCCAGGGCATCTACGCGACCTTCATGCCCAAGCCCTTCTCCGAGCACCCCGGGTCGGGCATGCACACGCACCTGTCGCTGTTCGAGGGTGACTCCAACGCGTTCTTCGAGGCGGGAGCGCCCTACCAGCTGAGCAAGGTCGGCCGTCAGTTCATCGCCGGCCTGCTGCGCCACGGGGCCGAGATCGCCGCCGTCACGAACCAGTGGGTCAACTCCTACAAGCGCCTGTGGGGCGGGGGAGAGGCGCCGGCCCACCTCACGTGGGGCCACAACAACCGGTCCGCACTCGTCCGGGTCCCCATGCACAAGCCCAACAAGGGCCAGTCGACGCGCGTCGAGGTGCGCTCCCTCGATGCCGCCTGCAACCCCTACCTCGCGTTCGCTGTCCTGCTCGGTGCGGGTCTCAAGGGCATCGAGGAGGGCTACGAGCTGCCCCCGGAGACCGAGGACGACGTCTGGAGCCTCACGGACTCGGAGCGCCTGGCGATGGGCATCAAGCCCCTGCCGTCCTCGCTCGGACGAGCCCTGGAGGTCATGGAGGAGAGCGAGCTCGTCGCCGACATCCTCGGCGAGCACGTCTTCGACTTCTTCCTGCGCAACAAGCGCCAGGAGTGGCTCGACTACCGCCGCGAGGTCACCCGCTTCGAGCTCGACCGTTACCTGCCTCGCCTCTGACGGTCAGCCATCAGTCCGAGCGACCCACTGGCACCTAGCGATTCGACACCGATGTCATCACGCACCAGCACCACCGAAGGGGCCCTGGCCCGGCTCGGCTTCGCCGACCCCGACCGGGCCGTCGGTCTCGTCGAGGACCGGGCGCTGCTGCCGGTCCGCGCTGCCGTCGCCGGTGGCCAGCTCGACGAGCTGGCTGGGGTCATGGGCGACACGGCCGATCCGGACCAGTGCCTGCTCGGGCTCGTGCGCGTCGCAGAGGCCCTCGGCAAGCTCGGCGACGACCCGGACTGGGGGATCTCGGCCCTCGCGGCCGAGCTCGCCCTGCCGGGCGTGGGACGGGAGCGCGTCCTGGGCGTCCTGGGCGCCTCGACCGCCCTCGTCGACGAGCTGGTCCGCCACCCGGAGCACTGGGTCGACGCCGCCCGGGCGGAGCGGCGTCCCGGGGAGCAGGTGCGCGCAGCCCTGGTTCATGCGGTGACCGAGCGCGGCGGCCTCACCGCGCACGACGCCCTGCGCATCGCCTACCGGCGCGGACTGCTGCAGATCGCGGCGCTGGACGTCACCGCGGACGACCCGCTCGCCGAGATGCCGGCCGTCGGTGAGGCCCTTGCCGAGCTGGCCGAGGCCGCGCTCGAGGCCGCGCTCGTCATCGCCCGCGAGGAGTACGGCGACGGCCACGAGGCCTGCCGGCTCGCCATCATCGGGATGGGCAAGACGGGCGGTGGTGAGCTCAACTACGTCAGTGACGTCGACGTCATCTTCGTCGCCGAGCCGGCCGACGGTGCCGACGAGGAGACCGCCCTGCGGGTCGGTACCGCACTCGCGACCGCGACGATGCGGGCCTGCTCGACGCCGACCCCGGAGGGCAGCCTCTGGCCCGTCGACGCCGCCCTGCGCCCCGAGGGCAAGCAGGGTCCGCTCGTGCGCACCATCAGCAGCCACAAGGCGTACTACGAGCGCTGGGCCAAGACCTGGGAGTTCCAGGCGCTGCTCAAGGCGTGGGTCTCGGCGGGGGACAAGGAGATCGGGCTGCGCTACAAGTCCGAGATCTCGCCGATGGTGTGGGAGGCGGCCGGGCGCGACCACTTCGTCGAGGACGTCCAGGCGATGCGTCGCCGGGTCGAGCAGCACGTGCCCGCCAACGAGGCCGGCCGTCAGCTCAAGCTGGGTCCGGGAGGCCTGCGCGACGTCGAGTTCAGCGTGCAGCTGCTCCAGCTCGTGCACGGTCGCACCGACACCGGCCTCCGCTCCGCGACGACGCTGGAGGCCCTGTCCGCCCTCGCCCGTGGCGGCTACGTCGGCCGTGAGGACGCCGCCGTCCTCGACCGGGCCTACCGGCACCTGCGCTGTCTCGAGCACCGCATCCAGCTGCACCGACTGCGACGCACGCACCTGATGCCGGTGACCGAGCCCGACCTGCGCCGGCTCGGTCGCGCCATGGGGCACCGCACCCACCCGGAACGTGCCGTCGTCGCCGACCGACAGGCCGCGGCGCGCGAGGTGCGCCGGCTGCACGAGCGGCTCTTCTACCGTCCGCTTCTCGCTGCGGCGGCCAAGCTCAGCCCCACCGAGGCCCGCCTCAGCCCGGAGGCCGCGCGGCAGCGGCTGCTCGCGCTCGGCTTCCGCGACCCGGCCGGCGCCATGCGCCACCTCGAGGCCCTGACCACCGGCGTCAGCCGGCGTGCGGCGATCCAGCGGACCCTGCTGCCGGTCATGCTCGGGTGGTTCGCCGACGAGGCCGACCCCGACGCCGGCCTGCTGTCCTTCAGGCGCGTGTCCGACGAGCTCGGCACGACCCACTGGTACCTCAAGATGCTCCGCGACGAGGGACGCGCCGCCGACCGGCTCGCCCACTGCCTCGCCCGCAGCAGGTATGCCGCGGACCTGCTCGTGCGCTCGCCGGAGAGCGTCTCGATCCTCGGCGACGACAACGGCCTGACACCGCGGAGCCGAGAGGCCATCACGGCGACCATGCAGTCGGCCGCGGGCCGGCGTGAGTCGGCCGCCGACGCCGTGGCCGCGGTCCGTGCGATCCGGCGCCACGAGCTGCTCCGCATCGTCATGAGCGACCTCGTGGGTGTCATCGACCTGGCGGGGGTGGGCGCAGCGCTGACCGACCTCACCGGTGCGACGATCCAGGTCGCGCTCGAGGCGGCCACCCGGGAGGTCGAGCAGCGCGAGGGCGGGCCCGTCGGCGGGGACATCCTCGTCGTCGCGATGGGCAGCCTCGGGGGTCGTGAGCTCGGTTACGCCTCCGACGCCGACGTCATGTTCGTGCACCAGCCGCACCCCGGCTCCTCGGAGCAGGAGGTGCAGACGCGGGCCACGATGGTCGTCCAGGAGCTGCGCAAGCTCCTGTCGGGGTCAGGCCCTGATCCCGGCCTGGGGCTCGACGCCGACCTGCGTCCCGAGGGCAAGGCCGGCCCGATGGTGCGCAGCGTCGACTCCTTCCGCACCTACTACGAGCGGTGGGCGCTCACGTGGGAGTTCCAGGCCCTGCTGCGAGCCACCCCGATCGCCGGACCGCCGGCGCTGGCCGGGGCCTTCCTCGCCCTCATCGACCCGTTGCGGTGGCCCGAGGGCGGGATCAGCGAGAGCCAGGTGCGCGACATCCGCACCCTCAAGGCTCGCGTGGAGAGCGAGCGTCTGCCGCGCGGTGCCGATCCTCGAACCCATCTCAAGCTCGGTCGTGGCGGCCTCACCGACGTCGAGTGGGTCGTGCAGCTGCACCAGCTCGAGCATGCCCATTCGCGGCCGGCCCTCCGCGTGACGGGCACCATGGCGGGTCTCGATGCGCTCGGCGCCGAGGGCCTCATCTCGGCCGAGGACGTCGACGCCCTCCGGGAGGCGTGGCGCCTCGGGGCGCTCATGCGCAACGCCGGAGTGCTGTGGCGCGGGCGACCCATCGACAGCGTGCCGTCGGACCTGCGGGACCTCGACGGCATCGGTCGGATCATGGGGCGTTCGGCCGGAGAGGGCGCTGCTCTCGCCGAGCTCTGGCGCCGGGTGGCGCGGCGATCGCGTCATGCCACTGATTTCAACTTTTACGAGTCCCCACCTCGGGGTAGCGTCGTCCCGTGATTCGGAGCGAGGGCGAGGCCGGCAGCGTGCCGACGTACGGCGCCGTTCTCCGGGTGCCGCGCTACCTGCCGATCTTCCTGGCCAATGCGCTGTCCATGTGGGGCGACTACATCGCGCGGGTCACGATCGCGGCCGTGGTCTACCAGCGGACGAGCTCGCCGCTGGCGACGGCGACGACGCTGGCCGTCAGCCTGGTGCCGACCTTCTTCGGGCGCAGTCTCGTGGGTCCCATCGTCGACCGGTTCCCCTACAAGTGGGTGCTCATCTGGTCCCACCTCGTCCGGGCCGCCTGCGTGCTCGGGCTCATGTGGCTCGTCTTCAGCAGCTCGGCGCCGTGGGTAATGTTCCTCGTCCTCTGCGCGCTCGAGCTGGTCGGTGGGGCCTCGACGGCGTCCAACATGGTGCTCCTCACCGACCTCTTCGAGGACCGTCATCTCTACGCCCGGGCCGTTGGTCTCGGCGCGATGTCCGAGCAGTTCAACCAGGCGATCGGCCTGGCCGTCGGGGGCGGGATCGTCGTGCTCCTCGGTCCGGAGACGGGTCTGCTCCTGGACCTGCTCACCTTCGTCGCCGCTGCACTCGTCATCCTCTTCGTCGTACCGCTTCGAGCCGTCACCGGCCAGCGTGGGCGCGGCCTTCGTGGCTTCTTCCACGACCTCTCGACCGCCGCCGGCGACCTCGCCCGTCACCCGGTCCTGGCGCGGCTCGTGACCCTGAGCGCGGTGGCCAGCCTGGGAATCGCCGCGCCGGAGGCGCTGGCCATCCCCATCGCGGGCCACAACGGCTGGGGCGGCGTGCTCATGGCAGCGCCCATCGTCGGGGCCATCGTCGGCATCCTCGTCATCGGCCGACGTGACGTGCACCAGCAGAACCAGTCCATCGTGCCACTCGCCCTGCTCATGCCTCTGCCGCTGCTGCTGACGACGCTGGAGCCGCCGATCTGGGTCGTCGCGGGGCTCTTCTTCGTGTCCGGCACGCTGCAGGCGTTCATGGTGCCGCTGCAGGCGACCTTCGCCCTCGTCACCGAGCCCGCCCTCCGCGGTCGCATCTTCAGCCTGGCCGGCAGCGTGTCCATCGCCGCGGCAGGTCTGTCCTTCCTGGCCGCCGGCTGGGTGGGCCAGCACACGAGCGCCCACATGGGCGTCTCGATCTGTGCAGCCGTCTGCCTCGCGCTGATCGCGATGGTCGCCGCCACCTGGCCTCACCGCCGCGTGCGCACCGCGGTGGACCACGCGTATGCGGGGCCGTCCTCCCGCGCAGCCTGACCGGCGCGCAGCCAGTCCGACGCGTTCGCCGCCGGGGCCCGCAGGTCCCGACGGCGGGGTGGTCGGATCAGCGTGGCATGCCGTTCGCGGTGAGCAGCGCACGCCAGGTCGACGCGTAGGCGACGCCGCTCGCCGTGATCCCGTGCTTGGTCTGCCAGGCCTTGAGACGACTGGTCGTCACCGACGCGAACGTGCCGGTGACCGGAGAGACGCCCACAGCCTTCTGGAGGGCCTTGACGGCAGGGCCGGACATCCCGGGGCGCAGCACCATGCCCGAGCGGGGCACCAGCTCCTTGAGCAGCGCGCTGGCTCCCGTGGGCGCCTTGACGATGGCGTAGCGAGGACAGGGCCTGGCATTGGGCGCGGCGTTCCCGGCCGACCAGTTGAGGTCGGCGGGACGGCACGGACCCCAGTCGACCGGGGCGACGGCCTTGCTCCAGAAGGAGGTTCGCCCGTTGGCGCCCTCCCACGAGAGGCTGAGGTGGATGTGGTTGCGGTGGCACGCGGTGTCGTAGGCCGACGACGGCGTCGTCGCGCAGGTGCTGTAGGGCCGCCAGCCCTCGGAGGAGCGGTAGGAGCTCCACATCTTGTTGTTCCAGATGATGTACATGACCCCGAGACGCCGGGCGTTGGCGTAGCGGTTGCCGACCTTGTCGGTGCCCAGCAGCCAGGCCAGGACCGCGTCGGCCTCGGCACGTTCGGTCGTGTTGCGCACGTTGAAGAAGGTGTCGACCGCGCGACCGTCGAAGTGCTCGGAGGACGGCGTGGTCGCCGAGGTGCAGCTGCGGGACAGGCCGTAGGTGTTCGCGTAGGTCGCCTGGATGAGCTGGGCGAGCTTCAGGGAGCCCGTCCGCGTGCGGAGGTCGCAGCCCGTCGGCGGGACGTAGGGCGAGAGGCCCTCGATGGCGGCCGGCAGACCGGCGGGAGTGGCCGGGACCCGGACGCCACCCGCCGACGCGCTCGGGGCGGCTGCGGGCAGGAACACCAGGGAGGCGACGGCGGACAGCACGAGGCCGAGGCGCCCGAGGCGCCCGAGGCGTCCGAGGCGTCCGGGGCCGGGGTGGCGAGACTCTGGGGTGGGCTTCATCGGTACGTCCAGACACAGGTTGGGAGACGAGGTCACCGGCCGAGGTGCACGGTCACGCGTTCGATTGAAACCTTTTGTCCGATTTCGCGCAGCGAGTTGGCAAAATCGGATCGACGTCGTCGCTGCTGCCGAGACGAGGCGGTATGCCGTCAGGCGGGCTCCCGCGCACCGCGGCGGCGGTTGCGCAGGTCCAGAGCGCTTGCGCCGAGGGCGACGGCGACGAGCACCGCGGCCACCCGCAGGGCCCCCGCGGCATCGAGGCTGCCACCGGCGGCGATGCCCGAGTAGAAGACGGCTCCGACGAGCGCGATGCCTGCTGCCGTGCCGATGCGCTGGCCGGTCTGGAGGAGTCCGCCGGCGGTGCCGGCCCGCTCCACGGGGACCCGGTCGACGGTCAGGGTGATGTTGGGGGAGATGACGAGACCGCTGCCGACACCGGCGACCAGCAGTGGCCCGGCGAGCCACCAGCCGAGCGAGGAGTCGTGGACCGCGCCCAGGACGACGTCGACCCAGAGCAGGCCGAGCAGGACCACCGTCAGCCCGACGGTCACCAACGAGCGCTCGAAGCGACTGACGAGGCGTCCGCCGATAGCCGAGGTCACGGCCGATCCGGCGGCGAACGGAGTCACGGCGAGCCCGGCCAGCAACGGGGTGAAGCCGAGCTGCTCCTGGAAGAAGATCGTCAGGACGAAGAAGATGCCGGTGAATCCGGCGAAGTAGATGGTGCCCACGGCCGCACCGGGCGCGTAGCCGGGCACGCGGAAGAGCGCCAGGTCGACGAGCGGGCTGCGACCTCGTCGGGTGTAGGACCGCTCCCACGCGAAGAAGGCGATGAGGAAGGCCAGACCGACCACCGCCACCCACCACGGGACGCCGGCGCCACCCCGACCGGTCTCGACGACGGGCAGCAGGATGCCGAGCACGCCGGCACCGAGGAGCACCACTCCCACGGGATCGGCGTCGATCCTGCTCTCCGGGTCCCGGGCGGGCGGGTCGGGCAGCCAGCGCATCGCGAGCAGCACGGCCGCGGCCGCGATCGGCAGATTGACGATGAAGATCCACCGCCAGCCGGTCTGCTCGCCCAGCCCGTTCAGGATCACGCCGCCGACGACGGGCCCGACCGCGGTGGAGATCCCGATCGTCGCGCCGA
Source organism: Terrabacter ginsenosidimutans (assembly GCF_039539425.1). NCBI lineage: Bacteria > Bacillati > Actinomycetota > Actinomycetes > Micrococcales > Intrasporangiaceae > Terrabacter > Terrabacter ginsenosidimutans. The sequence continues at coordinate 826,203 of NZ_BAABDC010000002.1, forward strand.
GCAGGCCGAAGGCGCGCCCGCGCTCTGCGCCACGGAAGAGCTGCTGGATCAGGCCTGACACCTGCGGGTTGAGGATGCCCCCGGCAGCCCCCTGCACGAGCCTCGCCACGACGAGCAGGGCGCTGTTCGGAGCTAGTCCGCACGCGAGGCTCGCCAGCCCGAAGAGCACGACACCGACGACGAAGACGGTGCGCCGTCCCAGGACGTCGCCGATGCGTCCGGAGGGCACGAGGGTCAGGCCGAAGGCCAGGGCGTAGCCGGACACGACCCACTGCAGGTCGCTCGGGCTGGCCTGCAGGCCCGTCTGGATCGAGGGGAGGGCGACGTTGACGATGCTGACATCGAGCAGGGTCATGAAGCCGGCCACGAGGCAGACCCACAGCGCCTTCCAGCGCCGCGGGTCGGCCTCACCTGACCCACGCTCGTCCCGGGCCGGCGAGGCGTGCCCGTGAGCCGTGCCCGGGGGGCGGTTCCGGCCCGTGGCGTCCGCCGCGCGGATGCCGTCGCCGGTCACGATCCGAGGATCCCTGTCGTCGCGTCGTCCCGTCGTCCGCCGAAGAAGTGCTCGAGCACTCGCACGAAGGGCTCGGCGTCGCTGACATCCTGCGCCGCCCGCTCGAAGAGCGTCATCGACGAGCGCAGCTTCGTCGCGTCCACGGGGCCGAGCACCTCGGCCGCATCTGTCGTCCCCAGTGCAGCGAGTGCCTCGGCGCACTCGCGCAGGCGTGGTCCGAGAACCGGGTGGCCCAGGTAGGCGCGGGCCTCGGGAAGTCCGGACACGGCATACAACCTCGCTGTCTCGCTGTGGCCGAGGCCGGCGACCTGCGGGAAGACGAACCACATCCAGTGGCTTCGCTTGGCGCCGGCCCCAAGCTCGGCCAGGGCGCGCGCGTACGTGCCGCCGGCGTCCTGGGCACGCACGAACCGCTCGAGGTCGAAGGAGGTGTCGCTCATGCCTCTGACGTACCCGACGCAGGACCCGCTGGGACCCGCAGCGCGTTCCCCCGCACCGAATCTCATCCTGACGGGGTGAGCATCCGCCCGTCGGCGCAGACCTAGCATGAGGCACGTCCCCAGGGAGACCGCCCATGACCTCAGTAGCCGCCCCGCTGCCTCCGTCGTTCACCACGCAGGACCACCTCGCGCGACCGCGACGGACCCACGGCCTGAACGGCACGAGCAGGCCTGGACGATGACCGAGACGCCACGGCGGACCTGGAACCTGGTTCCCCTCATCGGCCAGCTGCGGTCCTACGACCGGGCCTGGCTGAGGGGCGACCTCATCGCGGGGGTCACGGTGGCCGCCCTCATCGTGCCCAAGAACCTCGGCTACGCCGGTATCGCCGGGATCCCACTGCAGAACGGCCTCTACGCGGCCGCCGCCGGAGCACTCGTCTACGCCGTCTTCGGCAGCTGCCGACAGATCTCCGTCGGCCCAAGCTCCGGACTGGCAGCGGTGGCCGCGAGCGCCGTGCTCGCCGCTGGGCTCGTCGATGAGGCCGACGTCGCCAGCTTCGTCGCCGGGATCACGCTGGCGTCAGGGATGCTGTTCCTGCTCCTGGCTGTTCTCAAGATGGGTTGGATCGCCCGGTTCCTCTCGCGCGCAGTCGTCACGGGCTTCCTGTTCGGTGCCGCCATCGACGTCGTCATCGGCGAGCTGCCGAAGCTGACGGGCACCGAGGTCTCCGGGTCGAACCCGATCCAGGAGCTGTGGTCCTGGTTCGGCACCCTCGGCGACACCCAGACCGCGACCGTCGTCGTCGGAGTCGTCGCCCTCGTCGTCGTGTTCGGGCTCAGGGCGGTGGCACCGCAGGTGCCCGGCGCGCTGGTGCTCGTCGTGGGCGGGCTGATCGCGGCCGCCGTCTTCGACCTCGGGGCGAAGGGTGTGGCCCTCGTGGGCGACGTGCCGAGCGGGCTGCCCTCCCTCCAGCTGCCCGACCTGCAGCTGATGTGGGACCACGCCGCCACCACGTCGCTGGCAGCGGTCGCGCTGCTCCTCATCGGCTTCTCCCAGACCGCAGGGGACGCACGCGCCTTCGCGGCGAAGCACCACTACCGGATCGACATCAACCAGGAGTCGACCGCGCAGGGGCTGGCCAACACCGCCTCCGGGATCGTGCAGGGGATGCCGGTCTCGACGAGCCTGTCGGCGAGCTCGCTCAACGACCATTCGGGGGCCAAGACCGGCGTGGCGTCGCTGACGTCGGGTGTCACCGTCATCCTCACCCTGCTCTTCCTCGCCCCGCTCTTCTCCAACCTCCCCAAGCCGGTGCTCGCGGCCCTCATCATCGAGGCCGTCGTGATGGGCATGATGAACGTCCCGGAGATGCGACGGCTCGCGCGCGTCCAGCGTTTCGACTTCTGGATCGCGGTCGCCGCCATCGCCGGAACCCTGATCTTCGGGGTCCTTGCGGGCGTCATCATCGGGATCTTCCTCTCGCTCATCTGGCTCGTGTCCGTCGCCACCCGTCCGAAGATGCCAGCTCTCGGCCTCGAGTCGGGCACCCAGGTCTTCAGGGAGGTCGACGAGCACCCGGAGGACACGGTCTTCCCGGACGTCGCGGTGATCCGTCTCGACGGCGGGCTCTTCTTTGCCACCGCGGACGCGTTCGACGACCGTCTCCGCGAGGTCATCCAGGGTGGATCCGGGCTCGCCGGGGTCGTGCTCGACTGCGGCGGCATCAACTTCATCGACTCCCAGGGCGTCGACAAGATGGCCGACCTGGTCGAGGTGGCGCACGACTCCGGGGTGACCTTGCGCCTGGCGCGTCTCAAGCCGTCGGTGCGCGCCACCCTCGAGCGCGATGGCGTCATCGAGCGTCTAGGGGCCGATCACATCCACGGCAACATCTACCGGGCTGTCGAGGCCGAGCGGTCGCGCGGCGGAGGTGGGCACAGCGGAGCCGACTAGTGCCGTGACCGAAGGCGCCCCTCGTGGAGGTGCGTGAGCTGGGGCGGCAGATGCGGATATGGCCCTCAGAGGACGATGTCCCGCGAGCCCCCGGTCCAGCATCGTGGGTCTCGTCGAAGGGTCCGGTCGCTGGGGGGCCGGACCGCGCCTCAGGGGAAGGGGATGTCCGCCATGGACATGGAGCGTCTGACGACCATGAAAGGCACGCCGATGAAGATCCTGGTGACCGGGTTCGAAGCACTCAGCAGCCGTCCGCCGAGCGCGGGGTCTCGGCTTGGCACGCTCCTCCTCGCGTGCACCCGGGGGGTGGGGGTGTGATGGCACGCGCCGCCGCTCCGGGAGAGCCCCCTCACGTCGCCGTGGACGCCCGTCGGCTGTGGACGGGAGGCGCTGCGACGGCCTGCGTCGCGGCCCTTGTCGCGTGGATCGGAGTGCTGGTGGGCCAGGGGGTGCTGGACATCAGCCTGACGACGACAGCCGTGGTGGTGCACGTGAGCGACTCGCTCTCGCTGAACTACGCCGTCACGGCCTTCCTCATGGCCCTCGCCGCGACCGCCATGGCCCATCTGCTGTCGGCGACCACTCCGAGGCCGCGAGCCTTCTTCTCGTGGATCGTCGGCCTGGTGACGCTGGCCGCGATGATCCTCCCGTTCGCCCGCGGGGGAGAGACCGACGCGGCCGTCTGCGTCGGCGTCATCAACCTCGCTCTGGGTCTGTGCATCGGCTCGCTCCTCGCGGCGGTGCTCTCCCGCACCGTGGTCGACACCGAGCGCTCCTGGCAGCAACCCTGATGGCTGCGGAGGTGTCTGACCCCCCACGCTCCGACGGCACGGACGCCGCGGCCGAGGCCACGCAGCCCGTGCCGGCGGTGGACGGCCCCGGCCGGATCCGGTGGCTGTTGCACTGGACCCTCCCCGGGTGCTGGGGTGCCGTCCTCTTCGCAGCCCTGTCGTTCACGCCCTCGCTGCTCCCGCGCGGTGGCTTCGTCCAGGGCCTGGTCTGTGGGATCACCGCAGCCATCGGCTACGGCCTGGGTGTCCTGGCCGCATGGCTGTGGCGCGCCTTCGCGGACCGCGAGGCTCGAGTGCCCACACGATCGTCCTGGCGGGTCTTCCTGCTCGTCGCCGCCGTCCTGCTGGTGGTGTCCTTCGCCCTCGGGCAGTACTGGCAGCACGAGATCCGGGCACTGATGGGGGTGACGGAGTACAACGTCGCCCTGGTCGTCGCGTCGCCGGTGGTCGCGGTGTTCTTCTTCGCACTGTTCCTTCTCACCGGGCGGGGCATCCGATGGGTGTACCGCCGGGTCGCCCACCTCCTCGCTCGCGTCTTCGGCCGGCGAGCGGCCGCAGCGACGGGCTGGGTGCTCGTGTCCGTAGCCGTCGGCTTCCTCGTCAGCGGCGTCCTGCTCGACGGCCTGGTGACTGCGATGGACGAGGCCTTCTCCGTCCGGAACGGGATCACCGAGGAAGGCGTGACCCAGCCGTCCACCGGCCTTCGGTCGGGTGGACCGGGTTCGCTGGTCCCGTGGGACTCCCTCGGTCGGGAGGGCCGGACGTTCGCCGGATCGGGTCCCACTGCCAGCGACATCGCGACGATCGTCCACCACCCCGCTGAGGAGCCGATCCGGATCTACGCCGGTCTGGACTCGGCGGCCGACGCCGAGCAGCGGGCCGCGCTGGCTGTCGACGACCTCCAACGGGCGGGCGGCTTCCAGCGGGCGAACCTGCTCGTCCTGACCACGACCGGCAGCGGCTGGGTCGACCCCGCGCTGGTCGCTCCCTTCGAGTACCTCGGCGGCGGCGACGCAGCGACCGTCGCCATCCAGTACTCCTACCTGCCGTCGTGGCTGTCGTTCCTGGTCGACCAGACGAAGGCCCGGGAAGCAGGCCGCGCCCTCTTCGACGCGGTGTACGAGCGCTGGTCGACGCTGCCTGCGAACCAGCGCCCGAAGCTGTTCGTGGGTGGTGAGAGCCTGGGGACGTTCGGCGGCGAGACCGCCTTCAGCGGTGAGTACGACCTGCGCAACCGCACCGCCGGGACCGTCTTCGCAGGACCTCCCAACTTCAACACGTTGTTCCGCGACTTCAGCGACCACCGCGACCCGGGCAGCCCGGAGATCCAGCCGGTGTACAAGAACGGCCGCACGGTGCGGTTCGCAACGGACGCCGGAAGCTCGCTCCCTCCGGCGGCCCAGCCATGGGAGGGGACGCGGGTCCTCTACCTCATGCACCCGTCCGACCCGATCGTCTGGTGGACCCCTCACCTGCTCCTCACCGAGCCCGACTGGATCGGCGAGGCGGCGGGCAAGGACGTCCTCCCACAGATGTTCTGGATGCCCTTCGTGACCTTCTGGCAGGTGAGCGCGGACCTGCCGTTCTCCACCGGGGTGCCGCCGGGTCACGGCCACAAGTACACGACGGAGTACGTCGACGGTTGGTATGCCGTGATGCGACCGAGCGGCTTCACGCCGGCGGACCTGACGGCACTGAGGTCGGCGATCTCGGCCCTGGGGTAGTCCCCCACACGGCCGCGGCCGTGGTGGTGGCCTTGGTGGTGGGCCCCGCGCCGGGACCTGGACGGGGCACGACAGCACGACGCCCACGCCAGGGGGTCCCGTGGCGTGGGCGTCGCGTCAGGTCAGGGCCGGTTCCGGCCCGTGCCGTCAGATGTCGAAGTACATCTCGAACTGGTCGTGCATGACGTGTCGTCGCTGGGTGGCGACGGAAAGAGCCGCTGACCTGCGCAGACTCGATTCCGCAGTGATGGTCATTGACTGAAATCCTTGGTTCGTCTGCGGCCAATCTGCGGCCAGCGGCTGACTGGGCATGGGGCCTCCGGCGTGAGCAGGGGGGCGGTCACGGGGCCTTGCCGAAGACGATGACCGCATCTCCGTCCGAACCGTCGCTGGTCATGAACTCGACCCAGTCGTCGGTTCGGTTCAACATGGGGTGGGCAAAGGACGGCAAAGTCGGGATGAGGTTGCGCAGGTCGACGGAGGTTCGGTCGGGTCCGTACTTGACCCATTCGCTTACATCCGGAAGCCCGCTCGTTATTGGGGGGCCAAGCCCCAGTCGTTCAGGCTCCCTGTCGCTCGGGACAAGGCACCACGTGAGCGGGGGCCACACGATGTCTGCGAACGTCCAGTGCACGACTCTTTCGCGCAGGACCCGCATCGACCACACGCCGCTCGAGAGCAACCCTTGACCCGGGAAGGCTGCGTGCGTGCGTGCCATTGTCAAACTGAGTTGATCTGGCCATCTCACCTGACCAGCTCCGCGGGTGCTGTCCTGTCTGAGGTCGTCTGCGAGATCCGGAAAGATGACGCGCAGTCGGGGGTTGATGGCAAACATCCCGAACAGCACCGAGCGGGAGACCAACCCCGGTGCGAATGATGCAGCGGGGGCTTGGCCCGGCACGATGGCTAGGCGGCTTGCGATGGGGGTCGAGAGACGCTCGACCTGCCGGGCGAAATCGGCGTAGGGAACATCGAAGGTGTTTCCGGCGCGGTTGTTGCAGTCCTGGCACAAACCACGCACCCACATCCCGCCCGCGGTCCAGCGGCCCGGCTGGCGCACGCCGTTCAGCACGATGTCGGGGGCTCGGAGTACCACATTTGTGTTGCCTGATGCCCGAGGGGGCACGTGGGCCTTCGACATCTTGCGCACGTCGCCGCAGAGACCGCAGGCTCGTACGGCTACCGAGGAGAGCGTGCTCCCGATCGGCGTGTGGCGGGTCACAGTCCCGTCAGGAGCCGCGACGTAAGGGCACGAATGGCGCCGATATCTCGCGGGTCAAGGCTGCTCGAGTGCTGCTTAGCCACCGGGCCGAACACGCCGTGGGCCCAGGCGCGGTAGTGCAGGAACCACCACCGTAGGACCGAGCCGGCGAGCTCGGATCGCATCGTCACTAAGGCCGACCGGTTGTCCGGCATGGCGAGCCCCTCGAGAACGTCCGGGCGCGCCGTCCACGTCAACCGCTCCGCGGCCTCCCAAGTCGCGGCGGGGCCATTCCGCTGGACTTCGTGCCCGGCGAGCATTTCGAAGTCGCGGTAACGACCGGTGGAATCCGACCACTGGGCGAGTGCCTCGAAGATGGTCGGGAGATAGGGGTCGCCGGCCACTAGCTCAACCAGGCTGGCGATGTACGCAGCTGCCGGAGCTCTACCCAGGCGCTCGCCCAGCGCCCGATCCACGTCGGGGCGCAGGAGAAGGAGCCGATGAGCGTACGTATGCCGAATCTCGTCGGCGGGCCATGGCAGCCCGTCCGCCTCAGCGGACAGGCCGATCGTCAGCTTCAAAAGGCGCTCTGCACCCGAGGCGAGACAGGTCCATGCGGCTGCCCCACTGCTCAATCGCCAATCGGGACGCACGATCATCGAGACACCCTCGACCAGCAGAGTCGTCGTGGTCTCGGCCTCACGTATGAGCGCGAGTGCCCGAGGGTTCGGCGTCATGAGGGCGAGCCTAGGCGCAAGCCCGCCAGTTCTTCGCGAAGCGCGCGGACCTCGGCGGTCAGGGCCTCGATGTCGCGGCGCGTGGCGGCCTGCGACTCGCCTTCCACCTCGCGGACCTTGTCGAGCAGCCACGACGCGAACGATGCTGTGACGATGCCGAGCAGGGCGATGCCTGCGAGCATGAGGCCGCCGGCAATGAACCGGCCGGTGGCCGTGGTGGGGTAGCGGTCGCCGTAGCCGACGGTTGTCACGGTCGTGGCAGCCCACCACAGGGCATCCCCGAAGCTGGTGATGTTCGGCTCCGACGACTGTCTTTCAGCGTCGAGGATCGCAAGCCCGGCGACAGAGAGGACGAGCGCCGTGGCTCCGCTCACGTAGACGCCGACCCGGCCTCTGAGGGATCCGCCCATAGCGCGGTTGAGCACGGAGAGAAGGGTGACGAGGCGTAGCAGTCGAAGGGGCCGCAGCAGCGGTAGGACGACCACGGCTAGGTCGAGCAGGTTAGTGCGTACGAAACCGGCGCGACGCCGCGATAGGCCGAGCCGGACGGCGTAATCGACGGCGAAGGCTGCCCATGCAAACCAAGTCGCCAACTCGCACGCCTGCGCCAGAGCGGGGGCGAGGCCGGGCCGCAGGATGGGCAGCGCGTATGCCAGGAGAAACACGACAGCGAGTAGCGTCAACGGCCACTCGGCGCCCCGCTCCCAGTGCTCGCGGCGGAACTCATCAGTCATGGCGAGACAGTGCCACGACCGGCGCGTCTCGCGGCACTCGACGCGCACGGCAAATTGCGCGCGAGCCCGACGCAGGACTCAGCTGTCGGAGTGCAGAGGGAGGCCCGGGGCGCCGGCCCATCGGTCAATGGCGGACTGCGCCGCGGCGTCGCAGCCTTCGAGTCCGTTGCTGCCGTACTCGCGGAGGACCGAGCAGACCTGCGTTATGGCTCCCACTGTCAGCGCCGTCTCGCTTGTTTGCTGCGGCGCCAGTACCCCTACCGATCGAGCCCTGACTACCAACCAGCTCCGAAGACGAATACTGCCGCCACGATGAGCGCGCCGCGCCGACTTGCCTCGCGCTCACGACGCTTCATGAACGCCTCTAGGTCTTCACCCTCGCGATGTGCCATGCCGTGATTGTGAGGCTTCCCGCTCGCCTCGGCCCGGCTCCCGCGTCTATCGACCGATCGGCGTCAGCAGTTCGGGCGCGAGCCATTGCTGCACGACCACGCCCTCAGGCTCGATCACATAACTGACCAAGGCAACCCACCGGTCGTCGCGCTTCTGCCACTCGAGCACTATGCCGGGGTGTGGTCCGGGTGCGTCTGGTCCGCCGCGGACCCAGCAATGCCGTCGGCTGGGGGGTGTTGGGGGAATCGGGTGCTTGTGTCCCCGTCCCGATCCGCCGCCCATGACAACAGTGTGACGGATGGTCGAACGGGTGTTCGACCATCGGGGTGTCCCTCGTGCTTCGCGACTCAGGGAACTGATGACGCGCTATGTTTCGTTCATCCGATCAACAGGGAATCACTCTCCAGGGGAAGCCGACGTGGACAACACAGTTCTGCTCGAAGGTGTGCAGGAGATCAGCGACGCCATGCCGCTATATGAGCGCTACCTCGAACTAACCGCTCTGGACGCGTTGCCCCCGGCGTCAGGCGTGCATCGTGATCTGCCACAGTTCTACGCTCCCGCGATTGCACCGCTGACCGTCACCTTCACGCCCGCCTGATGGCGTCGTGGAACGACCTGCTCGCGGAGTTCCAGGCGCGAGCAGGTGATGACGTTGCGCTGCAGCAGTGGCTCGATATCACGCGGACACAGGCTGTCGCTGACGTCAGTCGCTTGCGCGGCGACCGTCAGGTGATGGTGTACGCATCCGCCTTTCTGCAGAAGCCGTCCGTGCCGTCCGAGAGCCTGATGATCACGCACGAGGATCTGAACGGCTTCATGAGTGCCATCTATGGGATGGACTGCACCAAGGGGCTGACGCTCGTCATCCACACGCCGGGCGGTGTCACTAACGCTGCCGAGACGGTGGTGGCCTACCTTCGCTCCAAGTTCACTGACATCGAAGTCATCGTTCCGGCCATCGCCATGTCCGCGGGCACCATGATCAGCCTTGCGGCCAACCGGGTCATCATGGGTCGCCAGAGCCAGTTGGGTCCCATCGATCCCCAGATGGTGGGTGGGGGACGTCAGGCGTCGGCGCGAGCAATCACAGAACAGTTCGAGCGCGCGTCCGGCGAAGTGTTGGCGAATCGAGACCTTGCGCATGTGTGGGCGCCGATCCTCTCTAGCCTTGGACCGGCCCTCCTGCAGGATGCCCAGAACGCCCTTGACTACTCCGAGCGCATGGTGGCTGAGTGGGTGAGCAAGTGGATGTTCGAGGGCGACGCTAATGCTGAGGCCCGCGGACAGGCCGTGGCCCACCACTTCAACGACGCCAGTACCCACAAGAGCCATGGGCGCCGGATCGATCGAGACGAAGCGAGGCGCATGGGTGTCGTGATCGAGGATCTCGAAGACGATCAGGCGTTGCAGACCGCTGTTCTCAAGCTCTACCACCTCATGACGATCCTGTTCGAGCAGAGCCCGATGACGAAGATGATCCTGTCGTCTACGGGGGCCACGTGGGTGAAAAACTGGGCTGGCGTAGCACAGCCTTCGCCGTAGGAGCGTAAGAGTGCCCTACCCTGGCCGCCCCGTACTGGAGGTGCTACCTGAGTTCGTCGCCACTGCCTCGACGCGCCAGAACCCCAATAGACGCCCAAGCAGCGCGGGCGTCTATTGGGGTTCTGCGCCGTTCAGTACCAAGCAGGCCGGTCGATTCACGAGCTCGCGGAGCTGACAGGCCGCAGCCAATCGGCTGTGCGCCGGGCGCTCGACCAAGCCGGCATTGCCCGTCGCGGACGTGGCGCTCAACCGGTTGGGGATCGGGCCAACGTCACCAGACATCATCTGGGCCATGCTCAGCAAAGGATCCGAGTCCGCGAGGGAAGGTGCGTCGCGACTGACGCCGCGGTTCTACACGCTCGACGACGTCGCCGTACTGCTGGCCACGACCTTGGCACAGGTCTACTCGCTCGTGCGCTCCGGCGATCTGCCGGCTATCAAGATCGGCGGGCGAGGGCGCTGGCGGGTCGAGGTCACGATGCTCGACCAATGGATCGCGGACCAGTACGAGGTCACTCGCGCCTATATCGCGGAGAATCCGATGTCGGACGCTCCAGGCAAGGTTGCTGCTCCAGAGGTATAGCCTGCCTGATCGTGTGGCGCGACGACGCCCAGCGGCACGCCAAGTTTCATGCCAGGACTGAGAGTTCGTCTCAGCGTGGTCCCATGAAGGCGGGCCGCGGAAAGGTTGCTGGACGCGTGGACCGCAGATGATCGATCAGTTCAGGCTCAGCGGCGAGAATGGCCACCTGATCGGTCACGACACCAGCCCGGTTGCCTCGCAGGCTGATCGCCTCGAGCACGGCGCCCCCGTCGATGATGCGCGACATGATGCGGGCCTTTTGCTTGTTCACATAGCCGATGACTGGAGCGCCGTCTGCGTCGGCGGTGATGGCCACGGCGTTCGCGTCGTAGGGGTTGTCCGGCTCCCGGCGTAGGCGGACCGAGACGCCCGGAGAGAAGTCGCCCGCCTTGCAGGCTGCCTTGTAGTAGGTCTCGCCGCGCACGTTGACGACGAAGATCCCGACGCCCGGCAGGCGACGATCGTTGGGACTGACGAGCAGGCCTGTGCTGTCCTCGCACAGGCGTAGCCCGTCCTGGTAGGGGATCAGGTGCAGGGGAGGCATTCCGCCGACTGGCGCAGTGAAGCGACTCTTGTCCCCGTCTGCTGGGACGTACCACTTTGGCTGAGGCTCATCGTCGTCGTCCGCCACCGGATAAGAGGGCGTGAATGTCGCAGGTGTCGGCGGCGTTGCCGTCGGGATTCGCGTGGGTGCCGACGAGGCGGTGCGCGGTTGAGGAGTCTGCGTGGTGGTCGCCGGGGGATCGCTGGAGCGCAGGGCGCCGAGGATTCGCTCTAGCCAAGCCATGCCGGCAATGTAGCCGCCCGCACGGCCTTAAGCGCTTAGGCGACTCGATTGGCGGAGGCCGGAATTGCTGAGGCGACGTCTTACACAACTTTCAGCGCTCAAGGAGGTCGACCTTGCCGTAGAGCGGGAGGTCATGTAGTGACCACTTGGGGCTCACCGAGGAAGTAGTCCAAGGCTTGACTGGATGGAATGCTGTTGGCCGCTGCCCAGGCGGTAATCGCTCGGCAGCGGTGTCCGGCGGCGAGGCTGGCGAGGGCCCAAGCATCTCGCCCTTCGGCCGGGATGCCAGAGAGTCGCATGCTGGCGTGAAGGCCTCCAGTGACAGCAGCCAAAGCTTCAACGCTTGCGCTAGCAGTCGCCACGGCGACCCGGTCCTCATTGGTCAGCCACGTCTCGACCCGGCCGTCGGCGAAGCGGTCGACGTACGGGTGGCTGACCTGCCGCCGCTTAGCCACGGCTCAGTTCCGCCTTGATCGCGTTGTGTGCTGCCCAGCGGACATTCGCCGCGTGTCGACGCTTCTTCGAGAGGGCATCCGGCACCCGGTTGCCGTCCTCTTCGGGCACAAGGGTCACCCGCGAGCAGCGCGAGCGCTTCTACGCCAGCCTGCGAGCGGCGGAACTGCGCGTCATCCAACAGGGCCCGACACTCTGACCTATTCATGGCCCTCTGATGAACGACGCTTCACGGCTCGGTTCAAATCGGGCCATTGCGGTGCTGCTTTGCGCGCGCCCGTGTAGCGTCGGCCGTCGGTCCCCCGACGCTGGGGGAGGGTTCAGGGGAGGCAAGACTTTGAGCGACTTCGGCATATGTGCCCGGTGCGATGAGACGGTCGCGCTGGCCGACAACGCCAACAGGGTCGTCGTTGCGCACGTGGCCAACGGCAAGCTGTGCTCCGGCGGCGGCAAGGCACCGAGACCATTGAAGTACACCGGGACCCGCACGGCCCCTTCGTCACATGTCGGCGCCCAGGCCGCTTCCGGTACCGGGTCTGCTGCGAATTCGCAGCTGACGTTGCAGGAGAAAATCTTGACCACCTTGGTCGTGGGCGGACTACTCGTATGGCTCATCGTCAGCATCGTGAGCGGCCGTATTCACCAGGCGCAAGCCGATGAGCGCGTTCGGCAGGGCGTGGCAGAGGTGTGCAACAACTACAAGCAGGCCGTCGCTACGCACTCGGGGGAACTGACCTTTCTGGCCTCGAATGTGAACTATTCGGAGGACATCGACTCCACGGAGTTCGCGGCGAAGGTGAAGGAGGCCTGCCCCGCCGATGTCAGTGCTCTGGACGCGCAGTGGCACCCGGCAAGCGAAAACGCGGGGGTCCAGATGTCCGACTGCGAGCGCCGCATTTACGCCGTCACTCACGTGGGTCGATTCACCGACGAAGAAGAGAACGAGCTGATTCGTGGCATCAGGGCAACTTGCTGAGTTGCCGGGGCAGTGGCGAGGCCCGGACGGGGAATCGTCCGGGCCTCGGCGCTCATGCCGGCGGCTGCGGGAAGTACCGCTCGCCCAGCTCCCTCTCATACGACGTGACGCGGTAGCGCTCGGCCGCCTCGATCTCCGCTAGCCGCATTGCGTCGTGCTCGGAGCCGTGACGGTGCACCGACTCCCGCCACCACAAGGGCGGGACGACGTCGCCACGGTCCTCCAGGTAGACCTCACCAGTGAGGGCTGGGTGCGCATCCTCTCCCAGCGCACGTCGGATCGCCGGGCCCGCGGCGTCGAGCTCGCGCTGCGCCTTGCTCATGTCGGGGTCGCGCCTCGTGACGGACACCCACTCCGTGAGCTGAGGGTCGAGTTCCTCGGCGAGGGCCTCGGCGGCTGCCTTCGCCGCTCTGAACTCGGCAAGCGCCTCGAGCAGCGCCGGGGCGGCCGCGGTGAGCCCGGACCGGGCAACTGTGAGCCGCTCACGAGCCGCGTCGGCGCGCTTCGGTGCCTCTTCGGCGGCAACGACCTCGTAGCTGTTGCGAGCGGTGGCCAGCTCCTCGCGGCGCAGGGCGACGACCGCATGCCGGCGACGCTCCTCGGCATCCCAGTCTGTCGCCTTTGACTTCGGCAGCGACTTGCCGGCGCGGACGGCCGCCAGGTCGGCGGTTGCGACGTCCCGGGCCTCCTCATCGCGATCGGCCGGCAGGACCGCGAGCTCGCTTTCCGCGGCTGCCAGGACGTTGTCCGCCTCGAGGACGGACTGCCACGCCTCGGCGGCACGATCGGTCTCGCAGTGCACGGGCTTGCGGCTGACGAGGTGGTTGCGTCGCCAGTCGCCGGCGTGGGATGTGAACCCGCGCCTGTTGCCAGTGATGGGCCGGTAGTCGAGCTCGAACGCGAACGGATTCTCAGTCATGGTGGTGCTCCTTCATTCGGTGATCGGATCGGCCGCGGGAGCGCGGGCGACGTAGCAGGCCGAGCCGGTCGGCTCGACAGTGTGAGGGAGATGCCTGCCCTCGAAAGGGGCGGTGTGCTCGTGCAGGGCTTCACTGCCTCCGTCTGCACCGTCCCCCGTCTCCCTCCTAGGGTCGGGAGACGGGGAAACGGTCAACGACCGTGTCCCGGAAACGGTGGGAAACAGTGGGAAACGGTGCTCGGTCAAGCCGATCCCCCCGGGGTGGTGGGTGGCTCGACAACGAACCGAACCGGACCCGCGTAGTGAAGTGAGGCGTTCCTGGGGCCAGACTCGACGCGGACGTGCTCGTGCTCGACCATCCAGCGCAGAGCCGCCGCCTTGTCCTCCACACGCCCGCGGATGGCCTGGTAGAGCGCCCTGGTCGTTGAGCCGGGGTGGACGTCGATCTCGTCGCGCAACTTCATCCGCAGCTCCACCCAACGACGCACCGACGTGTCCGCGTCGCCGTCTCGGCCCGGCCCCGACTCGACCAGGGCGATGCTCTCGCCGTATGGCTTGGCCTGCAGCGTGATGTCGAAGCCGGACTCGCCGTCCTTCATCTTGGCGACGCGGACTCGTAGCCGATCGTCGGACTTCTTGCAGTGCAGGACGAAGTCGGCGTCGTCCTCGATCGCGGAGGAGCCTCGGGCGTCGTTGTCGCCCTTGTCGGTGTGTGCCACAACGATGACGGTGCAGCGTTCGCCGTGCTCGGCGCGCTCCTCGGCTGCCTGTGCGATGAGGTGAAGGCGTTGGGTGATGACGCTCATGTCCGAGGCGCTGTTCTGGTCGGCGGCGCCGGCGCTGCGGTTTAGCGTGTCGACGATGACGACGTCGGGCTGGAACTCGCGGACGAAGTCGAGTAGCCCATGGAATTCGCTCTTGCCGCCGTGCAGGTTGACGGTGCCGTTGCGCACCACGATCGAGGCCTTCTGCTTCTCGGTGAGCGTGATGTCCTTGGCCCCAACGGCGGCGTCGATCCGCTTCCGCATAGAGCCGACGCCCTCGCCCTCGAGGATGAGGGCGCGGCCGTAGCCGCCGACCTCGACGAAGCGGCCTCCGTGCCAGTTCGGGCCGTGGGGCCACGCGATGGTCGAGACGGCGATGTCGAGGGCGAGGAAGGTCTTGAAGGAGCCATCACGGCCGGTGATGTAGCCGATGCCACCCTGTGGGACGACGCCGTGGATCATCCATTCGGGATCGGGCATGTCGGCCAGCCCGTCGTAGGTGAAGTACTCGTTCCGTTCCTCCGCGATGACGGGCTGAACGAGCGGCGGCGGCGTCTGCCGAGGGTCGAAGCGCGCGTCGAGGATGAGGCGCCGCTGCAGCGAACCCTCCCAGCCTTGTGGCCGACAGATCCGGCAGAACGGGTTGCCCTCACCGAACGAGTTGTGCTCACGCTCGTGGGTTAGAGCAACCTCCTCGCCGAGAATGCGGGCCTGCTGCATCACCCGCATGCTCGGCTCCATGCCGGCCGGTAGCGGCATGAGGTCGGCCTCAGTCCACCCGGCGGCAAGGTGGGCGATCCGCTCACCGGTAACAGGATGGCGGCGCTCCGGCTCGCCCGTGTTTCGGTCGAGGCCCATGAGGAGGGCGATGGTGCGCGTGTTGAGGATGTCTGCGCTCATGGCAGGCCACCTGTCAGGATGAGATAGGCAAGAGCGCACAGGCCGCCGTGCATGCTTGCTCGTGCGGCTATGGAACGGCCATGGGCTCCAAGAAAGTGGGCCAGGTCTGAGACAGTTGGTGTGGTGATAGCTCCGGCGGTTCTCTTGCGCTTGGTCTTTCGGCGCGAGAGGGCCGCTTGTGCGTGAGCGGACGTCATCGGTGATTTGCTCCGTGTGCTCGGGCTGGCCGGGGCAGGTCGGCCGAGCGGTTCGTGTGGCTCAGGCGGACTCTGCGAACTTCTGCTCGACGAAGCGCTCGAGGTCGCTTCGCCGGCAGACGATTCGCTTTCCGATCCGAACGAACTTCGGACCTGAGCCTTGGGCTCGCCAGTAGCGGACGGTCGCGACAGGCACGCGCAGCGCCTCGGCAACCTCATCGACGGTCATGAGTTCCATAGCTGCCTCCGCAGGTAGAGATTTTCTATACCTTCGGACGATAGCACCAAGTAGAGATTTCCGATACTCTCTCGGCTATGACAGTTACGGATCAGCAGATCGGGAAGCGTGTCCGAGAGCGCCGCGAGCGCCGCGACTTCTCGCAGGCACAGGTGGCAGCCGCGATGAATGTCAAGGGATTTCACACGTGGACGAAGGTGATTGTGAGCAGGGTGGAGCTGGGTACTCGCGCACTCAAGCTCCGCGAGGCGCAGGCTCTTTGCGGTGACGCGATCCTCGGCTGCACGCTCGATGAATTGGTGGCTGGCTGATGGGCAGCGTCAAGCGGCAAGAGAATGGGACGTACCGGGCTCGTTACCGAGACACGGACGGCAAGGAGCATCTGCGCCGGTTCAAGCGCTCGGCGGAGGCGCGGTCGTGGCTGGCTGACCAGGAGGCGGCCGTGCGTCGCGGCGACCACATCGACGCCAGGACGGCGCGGCTGACTGTGGGGGAGTGGCTCGACCGCTGGCTCGAGGGCTATGGCTCACGCCGCGCCTCCACGGTGCGACAGGCCAACGTCCACGCGCGGATCATCCGACAGGAGTTTGGCGATCGGCGTCTGGGCGACATCCGCCCGAGCGAGGTCAAGGCCTGGGTCGCCCGGCTGGGCGAGAAGTACGCCGACAGCACGCGCTACGCGATCTACCGACGCTTCTCCCAGGTGATGTCGGACGCTGTCCATGACGGGCTCATCCCCAGGTCACCCTGCAGCCGGAAGACGTCACCGCGACAGGGCAGCCAGCGCCCCGAGGTCGCCACAGTGGAACAGGTCTGGGAGCTGCACGACGCGATGCCCGACCACCTCCGCCCAGCCGTGCTGCTCGGGGCCTTCGCTGGCCTACGCGTCTCGGAGGTGTGCGGCTTGCGCGTGACGGACGTCGACCTGATGCGCGGCATCGTGAGTCCCGCTCAGCAGTGGGGCGGTGAGCCGCTGAAGTCCGACGCGGCCCGGACGCCGGTTCCAATTCCCAGCGACCTTTCACTCATGCTCGCCGCCCAGGCCACGGGAGAGACCTTCGTCCTGGACGAGCTGGGCAAGCCACTGGGGCCTTGGGCCGTCGAGCGCGCGGTTCGCTATCGACGCGGCACAGTCCAGGGCCTGCCTCAAGGCTTCCGCTTCCACGACCTGCGGCACACTTACGCGTCGCTGCTGATCTCGCAGGGGCTTGATGTGAAAACGCGGTGCAGACGCGCATGCGCCACGCATCGGCGATGAGGACGCTCAACACCTACGGGCACATGTTCCCCGACACAGACGACAAGAGCCGCGACGCCGTGGCTACGGCATTCGCGGCTCGTCGTGCGGCCAAGTTGCGGCCAGCAGCGAGGCCCTGACCGCGTTTCCGCAGGTCAGGGCCTCATGCTGATCAGATGTCGAAGTACATCTCGAACTCGTGCGGGTGCGGACGGAAGCGGATCGGGTCCACCTCGTTCTTGCGCTTGTAGTCGATCCACGTCTCGATGAGGTCCTCGGTGAAGACGTCACCCTCGAGCAGGTAGGCGTGGTCGGCCTCGAGCGCGTCGAGCACGGCCGGCAGGGAGCCGGGGACCTGCTGGATCGCGTCGTGCTCCTCGGGCGGCAGCTCGTAGAGGTCCTTGTCCACCGGCTCCGGGGGCTCGATGCGGTTCTTGATGCCGTCGAGGCCCGCCATGAGCTGGGCGGCGAAGCAGAGGTACGGGTTCGCCGACGGGTCCGGGACGCGGAACTCGATGCGCTTGGCCTTGGGCGAGGTGCCCGTGATCGGGATGCGCACGCAGGCCGAACGGTTGCGGGCGGAGTAGACCAGGTTGACCGGGGCCTCGTAACCGGGGACCAGGCGGTGGTAGCTGTTCACCGTCGGGTTGGTGAAGGCGAGCAGCGACGGTGCGTGCTTGAGCAGACCGCCGATGTACCAGCGTGCGAGGTCGGACAGGCCGCCGTAGCCGCGCTCGTCGTAGAAGAGGGGCTCGCCGTCCTTCCAGAGCGACTGGTGGGTGTGCATCCCCGAGCCGTTGTCACCGAAGAGCGGCTTCGGCATGAAGGTCGCGGTGTGACCCTGCTTCCAGGCGGAGTTCTTGACGACGTACTTGAACTTCATCAGGTCGTCGCCGGAGTGCAGCAGGGTGTTGAAGCGGTAGTTGATCTCCATCTGGCCGGCGGTGCCGACCTCGTGGTGGCTGCGCTCGACGTTGAGACCGACCTCCTTGAGCTCGAGGCAGATCTTGTCGCGGAAGTCGGCGAAGTGGTCGACGGGGGAGACGGGGAAGTAGCCACCCTTGTAGCGCGTCTTGTAGCCCTTGTTGCCACCCTCCTCCTCGCGGCCGGTGTTCCACGCGGCCTCGATGGAGTCGAGGTAGTAGTAGGACGCGTTCGACTTCGTCTCGAAGCGCACGTCGTCGAAGACGTAGAACTCCGCCTCGGCACCGAAGTAGGCGGTGTCGGCGATGCCGGTGGACTTGAGGTACTCCTCGGCCTTGCTCGCGATGTTGCGCGGGTCGCGGCTGTAGCGCTCGTCCGTGAAGGGGTCGAGGATCGAGAAGTTCATGACCAGCGTCTTCTCGACGCGGTACGGGTCGATGAAGGCGGTGGCGGGGTCGGGCACGAGCTTCATGTCGGACTCGTGGATCGCCTGGAAGCCGCGGATCGAGGACCCGTCGAACATCTGACCAACGGTGAAGAAGTCCTCGTCGACCGACTCAGCCGGCACGTTGAAGTGCTGCATGACACCGGGCAGATCGCAGAACCGAATGTCGACGAACTTGACGTCCTCGTCCTTGATGAACGTGAGGACCTCGTCAGCTGAGCTGAACATCCAACCTCCTGATGTGGGGCGAGGTCGTCCGGGTCCTGGGCTCGTCAGAGCGGCAGGGACCGAGGGACGGCCTCGTGCTGTCGGTGTCGACACTATCGACTGCCGATTTCTCTGCCATGACCCTCATGTTTCGCCGGTGTTACGGATGGACAGGGCCGGGCAAAGGGCACGGACCGCGTCTCGTTACGCTGGTCCCGTGGTGGACCGCAAGGACTTCGGGTCATGGCTCCAGGGGCCCCGTGAGCGCACGAGCGCCGGCGAGCAGTACCGGGGCCGCGACCTCGGCCTGCCGCAGCACGGCCCCGGCTCGGTGGCCGGCTTCGGCATCCGCTTCGTCGGGGTGCTCATCGACTGGGGGATAGCCTCGGTCATCGCCCGCGGCCTCTTCGGGGTGCCCCTGCCGTTCTCGCAGCCGCCGGCGTCCGGGGGACAGGGCTTCGTGGTGCTGGCGGTCTTCGGTGTCATGCACCTGCTGCTGGTCGGCACGGTCGGCCTCACGATCGGCCACCGGGTCGTGGGTCTGCAGGTGCGCTCGCTGGGTGGCACCGGTCGGGTCCTGCCCCTCCAGGCCCTGGCCCGCACCCTGCTGCTCTGCATGTTCATCCCCGCGGTCGTCTGGGACCGCGACGGTCGTGGCCTGCACGACAAGGTGCCGGGCACCGTCATCGTCCGCACCCGCTGACGGTCGAAGAGCCGTTCGCCCCCCACATCGAAAGAGCAGCCCCTCCCCGAGGGGAGGAGCTGCTCTTTGGACCAAGGCGGGGGATCACTTGCCGCGCAGAGCCTTCCGGTCCATGCGGGCACGCATCGGGTCGACGCCGGGCGGCAGGGGAGCGCGCAGGCCTCCGAGGGCCTTGAGGCGCTTGTTGACGAGGGCCATCTCGTCCTTGGTGATCTGCGGCTTGAGGCGCTGGACCTTGCTCGCGAGCTTGGGCAGCGGAACCTCGTTCTCGCCCGAGCCGACGCGCAGCGTGATGACCGGGACCCCGGGGGCGACCCGCTCGACGCGCTTCTTCTCGGTGGCGAGCAGCTTCTGGACGCGGGCCGTCGGGCCCTCGCCGACCAGGACGACGCCCGGTCGGCCCAGGGCGCGGTAGACCATCGCGGCAGAGCTGATGTCGCCGGGGCGGGCGACATCGGCGGCGACTGGCTCGCGGTCGGTGTACCAGCCGCGGCGGATCGAGGTGAGCGCGGCGCCGGCAGCGCCGGCCTGGCCCTCGATCTGGCTGTAGGCGGCGCGCTCGGCGCGTCGGCTCATGATGATCGTCGCGGCGAGGACGCCGAAGAGCACGCCGAAGATGCCGAAGATCCACGGCAGCTTGACGAGGAAGCCGACGACGAGGAGCACCCCGAAGACGACGAGGAACGACAGCAGCATGAACCAGCCGATGAGCGGGTCAGCTTGCTTGGAGACCCGGTAGACGTCTCGGATCTGGGACAGTCGTCCCTGCTTCTTCTCCTGGGGCGCGCTGCTCGCGTCGCCGTCCTTGTTGCGTGCCATGGTGCTCAGGATACGGCGCTCTGGGCGCGGGCCACCAACGACGCCGCCTCCTGGCGGGCGGGGGACTCGGCAGCCTCGGCGAGGTGGGACAGGTGGGGCGGGATCTCGCGCCCCCACTTGCGCATCGCGGTCGCCCAGAGGCGTCCCGCGCGGTAGGACGAGCGCACGAGCGGGCCGGCCATGACGCCCTTGAAGCCCATCTCCTCGGCCACCTCGGACCAGTGCACGAACTCCTCGGGCTTGACCCACCGGTCGATGGGGTGGTGCAGCTTCGAGGGACGCAGGTACTGGGTGATCGTCAGGATGTCGCAGCCCGCCTCGTGGAGGTCGCGGATGGCCTCCTCGATCTCGGTGTCGGTCTCACCCATGCCGAGGATGAGGTTGGACTTCGTGACCAGCTGTGCCTCGCGCGCCATCGTCAGCACCCGGAGCGACTTCTCGTAGGTGAACGCGGGCCGGATGCGCTTGAAGATGCGCGGCACGGTCTCGAGGTTGTGGGCGAAGACCTCGGGGCGCGCGTCGAAGACCTGGCTCACGAGCTCCGGCTTGGCCCCGAAGTCGGGCGGGAGGATCTCGACGCCGGTGTTGGGGTTGAGCAGGTGGATCTGGCGGATCGTCTCGGCGTAGAGGCCGGCGGCTCCGTCGGGCTGGTCGTCGCGCGCGACGCCGGTGACGGTCGAGTAGCGCAGCCCCATCCGGGCGACCGACTCGGCCACGCGG
Organism: Terrabacter ginsenosidimutans; assembly: GCF_039539425.1. NCBI lineage: Bacteria > Bacillati > Actinomycetota > Actinomycetes > Micrococcales > Intrasporangiaceae > Terrabacter > Terrabacter ginsenosidimutans. The sequence goes on from NZ_BAABDC010000002.1 coordinate 847,111, forward strand.
CGCGGCTCGTCGAGGTCGAGGAAGGTCGGGCGGCCCGTCGCGATGTCGCAGAAGTCGCAGCGCCGGGTGCAGACGTCACCCCCGATGAGGAAGGTGGCCTCCTTGTCCTCCCAGCACTCGAAGATGTTGGGGCAGGCGGCCTCTTGGCACACCGTGTGCAGTCCCTCGGACTTCACCATCGAGTGCAGGGCGGTGTACTCAGGACCCATCTTCGCGGTCGTCCTGATCCAGGACGGCTTGCGCTCGATGGGGGTCTCGGCATTGCGCGCCTCGACGCGCAGCAGACGACGGCCGTCGGGAACGACAGACACACGGGCTCCTTGGTCGGGATTTGCTGCTCCGCACAGGTTACGCCCCATCCCGGACATCGCCGGACGCCGGCAGGCGCCGTGGGTGCGCAGGCACGCGAGGTCCCGACCGACGGCGTATGCCGTCTGCTGCCCTCCCGCACGCCCGTCAGGTGACGTCGCGCCGACGGAAGGCGACGAGACCGGCCAGCACCACGAGGACCAGGACGCACAGCAGGTACACCCAGCCGTGCGTGTAGGTGAGGGTCTGCTGGCCCTGCTGGCACTCGGTGGCGGTGCACGTCTCGGCGAAGTAGGTGGTGCCCTTGTCGATGAACGCCTCGATGTTCTTCAGCACCGACCACTGCTGGAGGCGGCCCTGCAGGAACGCCTGCACGACGATGCCCTCGACCACGACGGCGAAGCCGAGCACGACGCCGATGACGGCGGCCGTGTGCCGCAGCAGCAGCCCCAGGGCCGCCCCGACGACACCGGCGCCGAGAGCCAGGGCCACGGTGCGCAGCCCGAGCACCCACAGCGGATCTGCGAGTGCAGGCGGCACGGGCAGCTGGAGGTCGGAACCGGGCCGGTTGACGACCGCGATCATGCGGGCCCCCAGGTTGGCCAGGACCACCCCCAGGACCGCGACGCCGGTGCCACCGACGGCGGCAGCCGCGAGCTTGCTCGACGCGACGCGGAGCCGTCGTGGCTGGAAGGTGAGCCACTGGCCCATCGACCCGGACGTGAACTCGGCACCCACGAACCCCGCGCCGACGAGCAGGGCGACGAAGGCGAGCACGAGGGCGCCGACCTTGGTGATGTCCTCGGTGATCGTGTCGGCGACCGGCAGCACGACCCCCATCTGCTCGAGGGTCGGTGTCTGGCTCTGTGCGTCGCAGCCGAAGTCGAGGGTCTGGTCACCGCTGCGGTCGCGCTCGATCGCCTGCTGCTTGCGGCACTCCTCCGCCATGCGCGGTGCCTCCTGCTGCATGGTCCGGAAGTCGGCGAGGTGCTGGGCGACGCGCTCGGGACTGCTCTCGCTGTAGGCGTTGTAGACGCTGGCGCCGATGAAGAGCACCACCGCGACGACCGCGACCCTGGTCAGTCGGCGCCACCACAGGCGACGCAGCTCGACGCCGACCAGCCCGGCGAACGACGTGCCCCTCGGCCGCCGCTCGGTGCGCGGCCTGGAGTCGGGGGAGACGAGGGTCTCGCTCATGCCGCACCTCCGCCCACGTGGCCACCGGCGACCTGGTCGGCCTCGCCCCCGAGGCCCTGGTCGGCGGTGAGCGCGAGGAACGCGGACTCGAGGTCGGGGCGGACCGGGACGAGCTCGCTGACGAAGAGCCCGTGTCCGGCGAGCGCCCGCGTGACCGACGACGGGTCCTCCGCAGCGACCACGAGGTGCTCCCCGTCACGGGTGGGCGTGAAGCCCTCGTCGCGCAGCACCTGCTGGGCGCGGTCGGGTGAGGCGACGCGAACGCGCACCTGGGCGACCCCGGAGCCGCCGAGGATGTCGCTGACGGTGCCCTCGGCGAGCAGGGTCCCGTGCCCGATGATGCTCACGGTGTCGGCGACCTGCTCGACCTCGGCGAGGATGTGCGAGCTGACGAGCACCGTCTTGCCTTGCGCGCCAAGGGATCTCATCGTGTCACGCACCTCGCGGATGCCGGCCGGGTCGAGCCCGTTGGTCGGCTCGTCGAAGATCAGCAGGTCCGGGTCCTTGAGCAGCGTGGCCGCGATGGCGAGCCGCTGCTTCATGCCGAGGGAGAAGCCGGCGTATCGGTCGCGTCCCCGGTCACCGAGGTGCGTCGCCTCGAGCACCTCGTCGACGCGGTGCCGCGGGCTGCCGATCGCACCGGCGAGCAGGACGAGGTTCTGTCGGGCCGTGAAGGCGGGGAAGAACTTCGGGGACTCCACGATCGCACCCACCCGGTCGATGACGTGGGGCAGGCGCCCGGGCACCGCCTGGCCGAACACCTCCGCGGTGCCCGAGTCGGCGCGCACGAGCCCGAGGAGCATCCGTATCGTCGTCGTCTTGCCCGACCCGTTGGGACCGAGGAACCCGTGGACCCCGCCGAGCGGCACGGCCATGGACAGGCCGGTGACGGCGACCCGTCGTGATCCTCGGCTCAGGTACGTCTTGCGAAGGTTGACGGTGCGGACGGCGACGTCCATCGATCCCCCTGGTTCGACCGGCTGGTGGTCGACACCCTAAGGGGTGCCATCGCCCGACCGGGCGGGGACTCACCGGTCACGACACGGCATACGCCCCCGAGGGCACGGGGATCAGGCCAGGACGCGACGGTTCGGTCGGAGCGTCGGCAGGATGTCGGCGAGGTGCTTCTCGACGTGGGGGATCACCTCGGTGACCGGCACGTCCCGCCCGAGCTCGAACGACAGCGAGGTCACGCCGGCACCGACGATGCCGCACGGGATGATCACCTTGCCCCAGGACAGGTCGGGGTTGCAGTTGAGGGCGAAGCCGTGCATCGCGACCTGGCGGCTGACGCGGATGCCGATGGCGCCGATCTTGCGGCGAGGACCTCGGTCGTCCTCGGCGATCCACGTGCCGCTCTCGCCCTCGACCCGACCCGCCTCGACACCGAAGTCGGCGCAGACCCGGATCATCATCTCCTCGATGTGCCGGACGTAGCCGACCACGTCGATCGGAGCCGGCAGGCGCACGATCGGGTAGCCGGTGATCTGACCCGGACCGTGCCAGGTGATCTTGCCGCCCCGGTCGACGTCGATGACCGGCGTGCCGTCCGTGGGCCGCTCCTGCGGCTCGGTGCGCTTGCCGGCCGTGTAGACCGCACGGTGCTCGAGGAGGTAGACGGTGTCCGGCTCCTCTCCCGCGACGACCTTCGCGTGGGTGTCGCGCTGGACCTGCCAGGCCTGCTCGTAGTCGACGAAGTCGGGGTCGAGGCCGAGGTGGACGAAGCGCATGCGGTCACCCTACGCCGGGCGGCATACGATGCCGGAATGCCTGCCACCGACCCGTCCCCGTCCACTCCGCTCCGTGTCGGACTCGTCGGCTACGGCTCCGCGGGTCGGGGCATCCACGCGCCCCTCATCGTCAGGGCGGGGCTCACGGTGGCCGCGGTGTCGACGTCGAACGCGACCCGCGCCGACGAGGTCCGTGCCGACCTGCCGGACGCCGAGGTGGTTCCCGACCTCGAGACGCTGCTCGCCGTCGAGGGGCTCGACCTCGTCGTGCTGGCCTCGCCGAGCGGCGTGCACGCCGAGCAGGCGGAGCGGGTCATCGAGGCAGGCCTTCCGCTCGTCGTCGACAAGCCCCTCGCCGTCGACGCGAGCCGTGCCCTCGACGTCGTGGACCAGGCGGCGCACCGCGGGGTTCCGCTCACGGTCTTCAACAACCGGCGCTTCGACCCGGAGCTCGCAGCTCTGCGGATCGTGCGTGACCAGGGGATCGTCGGCGAGATCTGGCGCGCCGAATACCGTTGGGACCGTTGGCGTCCCGTGCCCAAGCAGCGTTGGCGCGAGCAGGTGACGGCGGAGGAGGGCGGCGGCCTGCTCCTCGACCTCCAGACCCACCTCGTGGACCAGGCCGTGCTGCTGCACGGTGAGGTCGAGTCCGTGTACGCCGAGGTGGACTCTCGCACGACGGTCGCCGAGGACGACACCTTCCTCGCGTGCCACCACACCTCGGGCGTCGTCAGTCACGTCATGTCGAGCTCGGTCAACGGCGCGCCGGGCCCGCGCGCCCGCGTCAACGGCTCGGCCGGGTCGTTCGTCATCGGGCGGCAGTTCGACGACGTCAGCTCCTTCACCGAGTTCGAGAACGACGGCGACGCGGTCGGCTGGGTCGTGCGCGGAGACGAGCGGGAGCCCGGTCCCGTCGTGACCGACGCCGACCAGGCCAACTTCTACCGCGCCGTCGCGGCGGCGCTCGTGTCGTCGGACCCGCAGGCCACGATGCCGGTCGACCCGCGGGACGCCGTCCACGTGCTCGCCGTCGTCGACGCCGCCCGGATCAGTGCCCGCGACCGGCGCGTGGTCGACGTCGTGACGCCCGGCCAGACCCCCTGACGCCGGCTCTTCGCAGCACCGATCCGCGTATGCCGTGTGGGCCGGTCCGTCAGGAGCGTCCGGTGGTCGCAGGTCCGGGCTGACGGACGTGCTGGTCGTCGGCGCCTGTGGACGACCCGCTCCAGGGTGGCGGCCCGGCTGCTTGCATGATCGCGTGAGCGACAACGAGCGCCGGCAGCCGCCCCCGAGGCCCGAGGTCCCGGGGCACCACGTCGAGGCCGTGATCGGGACCGGGTCGTCGGCCGTCGTGTGGGCCGGCACCGACGCCACCGGTCGCCGAGTGGCGATCAAGGTGCCGCACCGCGGCCGGGACGAGCTCGACCGGCAGCAGTCGATCGCCGAGCAGCAGGTGCTGCTCGCAGTGCACCACGACCACCTCGTACCCCTCCGGTCAGTGGTGCCCCTCGCCGACGGCCGTGACGCCTTGGTCTTCGACGTCGTCCGAGGTGCCCAGCTCGCCGGCATGGTGCGCAGCCGCGGACACCTCCGGCCGGGTGAGGTCGTCACCGTCCTCACCCCGGTGTGCGAGGCCGTCGCCCACCTGCACTCCGCAGGTGGCCTGCACGCCGACATCTCGCCGGCCAACATCACGGTGACCCACGACGGTCGGCCGGTCCTGCTCGACCTCGGCGCCGCACGCGTGGCCGGCTGCGATCCCGGCGCCGTCGTGGGCACGCCCGGGTTCGTCGCCCCGGAGGTGCGACTCGGGTCCGAGCCGGACGAGGCCGCCGACGTCTACGCACTGGGCGCCGTGGCGTGGTTCTGCCTCACCGGCAACGGGGCTCCCGACACGATGATGCGCCTCGACCACGAGACGATCGTCAGCCATGTCGGCCGCGAGCTCGCAGACGTCGTGGCGGTCGCCATCGACCCCGAGGGGGAGCGGCGACCCAGCGCTGCCGAGCTGGCCCGGCTCTTCTTCGAGGCCGTCGCACCTGAGCCCGTCGAGGTCGTGGTCGGCTCCGACGGGGCCTCGGCACTGACCCACCGGCTGCGGGCGGACGCCGGGCGCGAACCGGCCGTCGTCGAGCCGCCGGCGAGGCGCTGGCCCGGACGGGCGCTGGCCACGGCCGTCGTCGCCGTGCCGCTGCTGGCTGCCGCCGGTTGGGCGCTGGCGGCCCGCGGGCCCGACGTGCCGCGCGAGCGCCCCGGGGTCGTCGTCCCGGGCGCCGGCCACGCCGCCCAGCCGACGGGGACCACCCCCACCTCGCGCGGCCAGAGCTCGAGCGTGGCCGACGCGGCGCCGGTGCGGCCGGCGGCGACCCCCGCGCCGGCCGCACGGTCGACGACGCCCGGCGTCCAGGTCACCGACCGGGTGCTGCAGGACGCGGCGAGCCCGTCCCTGCGGGCCGAGGACCTGCTGCAGGCCCTGAGCGACCGTCGCGCGGCAGCGCTCGCGTCCCGGGACGTGGCCGCGCTCTCCGGCGTCCACGCGCCCGGCTCGCCGAGTCTCTCCAGCGACCGGGCGCTCGTGTCCGGGCTCGTCGACTCCCGCACGAGGTGGGAGGGGCTCCGGCTCGAGGTGGCCGAGGCCGTGTTCGTCTCGGGGTCACCGTCCGAGGCGGTGGTGCGCGCCCGCGTCGACTGGACGGCATACGTCCTCGTGACCGCCGCGGGCACACGCGTCGAGCGACCGGCCGACGTCGGGCGTCAGCTCGACTTCCGACTCGTGCGCGGCGACCAGGGCTGGCGCATCGGCGCGATCAGCGCCGGACCAGCCACCTGACCGCACTGTCGAGGTCGGGGTGCTCGAAGACGAAGCCCGAGGCGAGCAGGGCTGCGGGCTCGACCCGCTGGCTGGCGATGACGTAGTCGGCGAACTCACCGATGACGGCACGCAGCGCGAAGCGGGGCGCGGGGACGAACGCCGGGCGGGACAGCGCCGAGCCGATGGCCGACGCGATCTCCCGTTGGCGTGCGGACCCGGGCGCGGTGAGGTTGAACGGTCCGGTGAGCTCGGGTCGGTCGATGAGGTGCAGGATCGCGCGCACCTCGTCGACGAGGGTGATCCACGGCCACCACTCGCGGCCGGAGGCCATCGGCCCACCGAGGCCCAGGCGGCCGAGGAGCACCACCTGCTCGAAGGCCCCACCCCGGTGTGCCATGACGAGACCGGTGCGGACGAAGGCGACCGGCAGCCCGGCATCCACGGCAGGCTGGGCCGCGCCCTCCCAGCGCACGACGACGCCGGCCAGGAAGTCCCGGCCCGGCGGGCTCGACTCCGTCAGGTGCTCCTCGTCGCGGTCGCCGTAGTAGCCGACGGCCGAGGCGTTGACGAGACGGATGGTCTCGCCGGTGCGCTCGCGGTGCGCGAGCAGCGCCTGGACGACCGTGCCCGTGGCGTCGGTGCGGGACCGCTCGACCTCACGCTTGTGCTCGGCGTTCCAGCGACGGTCGCCGATGCCGACCCCGGCAAGGTTCACGACCGCCGCGACCCCGTCGAGTGCGGCCTCGTCGAGGCGCCCCCGGGCAGGATCCCACTGGATCTCGTCCGGCGCGGAGGGGGAGTGGCGCACGAGCCGGACGACCTCGTCGCCACGGTCCTCGAGCGCACGCCGAAGCGCGCCGCCGATCAGGCCGGACGAGCCGGTGACGGCGACGCGCTTCGTCAAGGGGTGCTCCTCATGCTGGGGAACCTCAGGCCTCGAACTGGCCCTCTTCGAGCCTGGCCTTCATCGTGCCGAGGAACCGCGCAGCGTCGGCCCCGTCGACGATCCGGTGGTCGTAGGACAGGGCGAGGTACATCATCGAACGGATGGCGATGGTCTCGCCGCCGTCGGCGTCGGTGACGACGACGGGCCGCTTGACGATCGCGCCGGTGCCGAGGATCGCCACCTGCGGCTGGTTGATGATCGGCGTGTCGAACAGCGCGCCACGGCTACCGGTGTTGGTGATCGTGAACGTGCCGCCAGCCAGGTCGTCCGGCGTGATCTTGTTGCTGCGCGTGCGCGCGGCGACGTCGGCGATCGCGCGGGCGAGCCCGGCGATGTTGAGGTCGCCGGCGTTCTTCACGACCGGGACGATGAGGCCCTTCTCCGTGTCGACCGCGATCGAGAGGTTCTCGCTGCCGTGGTAGACGACCTCGTCGCCGTCGATGCTCGCGTTGACCATCGGGTGCGCCTTGAGCGCCTCGGTGGCGGCCAGCGCGAGGAACGGCAGGAAGCTGAGCTTGGTGCCCTCGCGGGCCTCGAAGTCGCCCTTCACCTTGGCTCGCAGCCGTGCCACCTTGGTCAGGTCGACCTCGACGACGGTCGTCAGCTGCGCCGAGACCTGCAGCGACTCGACCATGCGGGTCGCGATGACCTTGCGCAGACGGGTCATCTTCTCCCGGGTGCCACGCTTGGGCGAGACCGAGGCGGACCCGCTGGGTGCCGTCGATGACGTGGCCGCGGCAGGTGCCGCGGGCGCGGCAGCAGCCGCCGGCGCGGGAGCCGGGGCCTTCGCGGCCTCGGCCGCGTCGAGCACGTCCTGCTTGCGGATGCGACCGCCGACACCCGTCCCCGTCACGGAGCCGAGGTCGACGTCGTGCTGGGTGGCGAGCTTGCGCACGAGCGGCGTGACGTACGCGGCGGCGTCGTCGCGAGACGGCGTCGCAGCGGCGGGCTGGGAGGCGGGCTCGGAGGCCTGGGGCGCCTCCGGCGACTGCTGCGCCGGGGCGCGCTCGGCGTCGGCGGGCTTGCCCGCGGCCTCCGGTGCCGCCTCCTGCGGCTGCTCCTGGGCCGGAGCCTTGGGTGCCTCGGCCGCCGGCTCCGGGGCCTTCTCCGGCTCAGGCGCCTTCTCGGGCTCCGGGGCCTTGTCGGGCTCGGGTGACGCGGCGGGCGCGCCGCCGATGACGGCGAGGTCCGCGCCGACCGGGACGGTGTCGTCCTCCTGGACGAGGATCTTGGTGAGCGTGCCGGCGACGGGCGACGGGATCTCGGTGTCGACCTTGTCGGTCGAGACCTCGAGGAGCGGCTCGTCGACGGCGACCTCGTCGCCCTCGGCCTTGAGCCAACGCGTCACGGTGCCCTCGGTGACGGACTCGCCGAGTGCCGGCATCGTCACCGTCTGGCCCTCGCCTCCGGACGAGGAGGAGGCGGCCGCCTGCGGCTGCTCGGCCTGCTGCGCCTCGGGCTCGCTCGTCGCAGCCTGCGGCTCCTGCTCGGTGCTGGGGGCCTCGGGGGCGGGGGCGGCCTGCTCGGGCTCGGGCTGGGCCTCGGGCTGCGACTCGGCGGCCGGGGCGTCGCCACCGGAGGCCGGGGCGCTGCCGTCACCGATGACGGCCAGGTCCGCGCCCACGGGGACGGTGTCGTCCTCCTGGGCGAGGATCTCCTGGAGGGTGCCCGCCACGGGGGAGGGGATCTCGGTGTCGACCTTGTCGGTCGAGACCTCGAGCAGGGGCTCGTCGACCTCGATGCGGTCACCGACGTTCTTCAGCCAGCGGGTGACGGTCCCCTCGGTGACTGACTCACCCAGGGCCGGCATGGTCACGCGTTCTGACATGACGTGTTCTCTCCTCTTCCCAGTTTCTGGCTCAAGCGTGTGCGTGCAGGGGCTTACCCGCCAAGGCCAAGTGTGCCTCGCCGAGAGCCTCGTTCTGTGTGGGGTGCGCGTGGATGAGACCGGCGACGTCCTCCGGGTGCGCCTCCCAGTTGACGATGAGCTGAGCCTCACCGATCTGCTCACCCATCCGGGCGCCGATCATGTGGACACCGACGACCGGCCCGTCGACCTGGCGCACGAGCTTGACGAAGCCCTGCGTCCCGAGGATCTGGGACTTGCCGTTGCCGCCGAGGTTGTACTCGTACGTCGCGACGTCACCGTGCTTCTCGCGGGCCTGAGCCTCGGTCAGGCCGACGCTCGCGATCTCGGGGTCGCAGTAGGTGACGCGCGGGATGCCGCTCTCGTCGATGGTCGCGGGCGCCAGCCCGGCGATCTCCTCGGCGACGAAGATGCCCTGGGCGAAACCTCGGTGCGCGAGCTGGAGGCCCGGGACGATGTCGCCGACGGCGTAGACGCCCGGGGCGCTCGTGCGCAGGCGCTCGTCGGTGGGCACGAAACCACGGTCGACGGTGACGCCGGCTGCCTCGTAGCCCAGTCCGTCGGTGACCGGCCCGCGGCCGACGGCCACGAGCAGGAGGTCGGCCTCGATCGTCTCGCCCGACTCGAGCGACACCGAGACGACGTCGCCGTGCTGGGTGGCCCCGGCGAAGCGCACCCCGGTCTTGAACGAGATCTTGCGCTTGCGGAAGGACCGCTCGAGCTGCTTGCTGATGGCCTCGTCCTCGGCCGCGACGAGTCGGGGCAGGGCCTCGACGATCGTCACCTCCGAGCCGAAGCTCTTGAAGACGGAGGCGAACTCGACGCCGATGACGCCGCCGCCGAGCACGATGACCCGGGCCGGCACGTGGTCGATGGACAGGGCCTGCTCGCTCGTCATGATCCGGCCGCCGATCTCGAGGCCGGGCAGCGACTTCGCGTAGCTGCCGGTGGCGAGCACGACGTTGCGGCCAGTGAGCCGGCGGTCACCGACGACGACGGTGTGGGGGCCGTCGAGAACGCCTGCGCCCTCGACGTAGTCGATCTTGGCGGCCTTGACGAGGCCCTGGAGCCCCTTGTGCAGCCGGCTGACCACACCGTCCTTGTAGGCGTTGACGCCGGACATGTCGACCGACTCGAACGTCGTCTTGACGCCGAACGAGGCGCCCTCGCGGGCGACGTCGGCCACCTCGGCGGCGTGGAGCAGCGCCTTGGTGGGGATGCAGCCCTGGTGCAGGCACGTGCCGCCGAGACGCCCCTTCTCGACGAGCGCCACCGAGAGGCCCAGCTCTGCCGACCGGAGTGCGCAGGCGTAGCCGCCCGACCCTCCACCGAGAATGACGACGTCGTAGTCGCTGGCGGCATCAGCCGGCATGTGAATGTGCTCCTTCGGGGCGGATCGTCCACTCCGGCCGGGGTGCAGCAGGAGCAGGGGGGACGTGCCGGAGTACGCGTTGGTGGGCGTACAGGCGGTGTGCAAGAGCATCTTGTCATTGATCGTGGGTGAGGGCACAGGCAGGTCACGGCCCCGCGCGTGCTGTCCTCGTGCGCACGGTTCGACCACGTACAGTGCCGACATGGGCTGGTTCTCACGACGCGGCAGCCGCAAGGGTCTCGCCTTCCCCGGCCGCTCCGACGGACCCAAGATGGAGATCGACCGGAAGGCGGTCGAGCAGCACCTGCGCTCCTTCGTCGAGTCCCGGCTCGGTGTCGAGGCCTACGTCGAGCCGGCCACGAGCGTGACGCCCACGACGATCGTGCTCATCGCCTGGGACGGCGAGTGGACGCGCCGCGCGGTGGGCTCGCCCAAGGACGGCTTCGAGATCAGCCAGAAGCTCGGGGTCCCGGTCTACGACGTCAACAAGACCGGCTACCCCAACCGGATGCGCGAGTGGAGCAAGCGCCGCCGGCAGGGGGACGCGTGAGCCGGCCACCCGGCATGCGGCAGTCTCGTACCGCGGCGGGTCGGCCCGCGCAGGAAAAGGGAGTGGACCGGGCTACGGTTCGCTGACAGGGTGAAAGTTGTTCAGTCCGTGCCGGATTCGGCGCCACAGCACACAGGAGGTTCTCGAATGTCGAAGCAGGATGGCGAATCCAGCGGTCCCAGCGAGGAGATGAAGGCCAAGTTCCGCGCCGCGCTCGACAAGAAGCACGCGCACGGCGGCAAGGACGTCTCCGACGACCACGACCGCACCAAGGTGCACGGTGCCCACGGCCCCGCCAAGGCCCAGCAGATGTTCCGTCGCAAGTCCGGCGGCTGAGCGCAGCCGCACCGACGCGAGGAGGCCACGTTCCGACCGGAACGTGGCCTCCTCGCGTCAGACGGGTGTCAGAGGAACGTCACACGTAGGACTCGGCGAGCCCGACGAGGGTCCGCACACCGAAGCCGGTGCCACCCTTGGGCCAGTAGCCGGTCGGCGCCTTGTCGTTGAACGCCGGACCGGCGATGTCCAGGTGGCTCCAGGGGATGCCCTCGCCGACGAACTCGGACAGGAAGATGCCGGCCGTGAGCATGCCGCCCTCCACGCCGCCCTTGTGGGCCAGGTCGGCGTTGATGGACTCGAGGGCGGGGCGCAGCTCCTGGGGCAGGGGCATGGGCCACATCGCCTCTCCGACCGTGGCGGCTGCCTCGAGCACCCGGGTGCGGAAGGCGTCGTCGTTGCCCATGACCGCCCCGGTGTTGGCGAGGGCGACGACCTGTGCGCCCGTCAGCGTCGCGATGTCGACGATGGCGTCGGGCTTGCTCTCCGAGGCGAGCGCGATGCAGTCGCCGAGGACCATGCGTCCCTCGGCGTCGGTGTTGAGCACCTCGACGGTCTTGCCGCCGCGCATCGTCACGACGTCGCTCGGGCGCTGGGCCGTGGCGCTCGGCATGTTCTCGGCCAGCCCGAGGTAGCCGGTGACGGCGATCGGCAGACCGAGCTCGGCGATCGCGAGGACGGCGCCCGCGACCGCGGCCGCACCGGCCATGTCGCACTTCATCGTCAGCATGCCGTTCGCGGGCTTGATGCACAGGCCGCCCGAGTCGAAGGTGATGCCTTTGCCGACGAACGCGATCGACGCCTTCGGCCGCGATGGGGTGTAGCTGAGGACCGCGATCCGCGGGTCGTTGGCGGAGCCCTGGCCGACGCCCACCGTGCCGCCGAAGCCGCCCGCGCGCAGCGCCTTCATGTCGTAGGACCTGAGCTTGACCTTGGTGCCCTTGACGCGGTCGGCGAGCGAGTCGACGAACGTCTCCGGGTAGAGCAGGTTCGGCGGCAGGTTGACGAGGTCGCGCGTGTAGGCGACGGCCTCACCGAGCGCCGCGGCCCGCTTGACCGCCTTGCGCGAGGCCGCGTCGGCCGGGCCGACGAGCGCGACCGCGTCGACGGCGTCGGTGCTCGTCGTGCCGGCCTTCGACACGGCGTACGCCCCGAGGGCCACGCCCTCCGCCACGGCGGAGACGATCTCGACGGAGGTGCCCGGCACGACGACCGCGACCTTCTTCTTCTTGCTGAGCGAGCGGATGGCGCCCCCGACGCCCTTGCGGAGGTCCTCGAGGGCTCCGGTCTCGCCCGACAGGGCGCCGACACCCACGAGCACGACGAGCTTGGCAGCGACGTCCGGCACCGCGGCCAGGGTCGTCACCTCGCCGACCTTGCCGGCCAGCTCGAGGTCGGTGATGACGGACTTGAGGTGCGACACGGTCTTGCGCGGGAGGCCGTGCCCGGGGGCCGGCGTCGCCCCACCGTCAGCGGGCACGAGCGCCACGACGAGGGCGTCGCCGGGGGTGTCGGCAGCCGAGCGGTTCGAGATGGTCAGGTTGGCCACGAGGGACTCCTTGGTCGGGGTGCTTCCGGCCGCACGGTTCCCAGCGTCCTGGGGTGCGGGCGGAGCGTGTGTGGTGGTGCGCGTCGTCGGTGCAAGGGTGCGTGCACCAAGGGTGCCCACGTCGCCCCGCAGGTGGGCGGCGTTCGATGATAACGAGCAATGGCGGCATACCCGGTGGGCGGTAGGTTGGCGCCCATGACGACAGCGACGTCGGGGACGACCTCCCCGCTGACCTCACCCCTGCACGACCGCCACGTGGCCCTGGGCGCCAAGATGGCCGACTTCGGCGGCTGGGACATGCCGATCGAGTACCCCGGCGGCGGCGTCGTCGCCGAGCACACCGCGGTGCGCGAGCGCGTGGGTGTCTTCGACGTGAGCCACCTCGGCAAGGCCTCGGTGACGGGTCCGGGGGCGGCGGACTTCGTCAACGCGTGCCTCACGAACGACGTGCGCCGCATCCAGCCGGGCTCGGCTCAGTACACGCTCTGCTGCGACGACTCGGGCGGCGTCGTCGACGACCTCATCGTCTACCTCAAGTCCGACGACGACGTCTTCCTCATCCCCAACGCCGCCAACACCGCCGAGGTCGTGCGACGTCTGCAGGCCGCCGCGCCCGAGGGGATCACGGTGACCAATCTCCACCGCGACTTCGGCGTCCTGGCCGTGCAGGGCACGAAGAGTGACGAGGTGCTCGAGTCGCTCGGCCTGCCGACGGGTCATGACTACATGTCGTTCGTCGAGGCCGAATGGCAGGGCGTCCCCGTCATCGTCTGCCGTACGGGCTACACGGGTGAGCGGGGCTATGAGCTCGTGCCGCGCTGGGACGACGCCCCCGCGCTGTGGGACGCCCTCGTCGAGGCGATCGCGCCGTTCGAGGGCAAGCCCTGCGGACTCGGCGCGCGCGACACGCTGCGCACCGAGATGGGCTACCCGCTGCACGGCCAGGACCTCTCGCTGCAGATCTCCCCGGTGCAGGCCCGGGCGGGCTGGGCCGTCGGCTGGAAGAAGGACACCTTCTGGGGCAAGGCGGCCCTCGAGGCCGAGAGGGCCAACCCGACGCGTCTCATGCGCGGACTGCTCGTGACGGGACGCGGCATCCCCCGCGCCCACTGCACGGTCTCGTGGAACGGTACGGCTGCCGGGGAGGTCACCTCCGGCACGTTCTCTCCCACGCTCAAGCAGGGCATCGCCCTGGCACTGCTCGACCCTGCGATCGCCGACGGCGAGACGGTCGAGATCGACGTGCGCGGGCGCACGCTCGAGGCGACCGTGGTCAAGCCGCCGTTCGTGCAGGTGCAGGTCCGCGAGTCCTGAGCGTCCTTCTCCGACAACGTATGCCGGGTGGTGCCCTCCGACAGCGTATGCCGGGTGGTGCCGTGAGGACGCCACCTGCCCCGCCCACCGTCGACAGGCCAGGAATGGCCCCCTGCCACCCGTCGAAAGGCCACGAACGGCCACCCGACGCCGCATCCGTGGTGGGCTGTTCGGGGCCTGTCGAGGGTCAGGGCTGGGCCATTCGTGGCCTGTCGACGGTCAGGGGTGGGGGAGGGCCGTGACGGCGAGGGCGGCCGTGACGAGTCCGACGGCCAGGGCGATCTCGACGGCGGCCCCGATGACGTCGCCCGTGATGCCGCCGAGGCGCCGCACGGCATGACGTCGGGTCACGACGGCAGCCATCGTCGCGGTGAGCACGACCGCGCTGCCGGCGAGGGCTGCGGCCCACCACGAGATGCCGGGGAGCGTGCCTGAGAGCCAGGCGCCGAGCGCGGCGGCGAGGGCAGCCACGGTGACCACCACCGCCACGAGGCGCGTCCGGCCCACGGTGCCGGCTACGCCCTGACCGAGTCCCTGCCGGCGCGCGGGAGGTATGCCGTCGCGGGCGCACACCGCACAGGCGAGGCGGCTCGCCGCGAGCGCGACCAGGGCCAGCGCGGTCCCAGCCGCGCTGGCGAGCAGAGCTGCTAGGCAGGCGGTGTCGAGCAGGAGCACGAGGACGACCGCCGCGGCACCCGCCGGACCGGTGTCACCTCGCCGCATCACCTCGAGCGACCGTGCGGGGTCGTGGCCGGACGTGAGACCGTCGGCCAGATCGGCGAGACCGTCGAGGTGCAGTGCGCGGGAGATCAACGCCGTGACCACGAGCGCCAGCACGGCGACCACCGCCGTCGGCGCCCATCCCCGCGTCGACAGGGCGCCGAGCCCGAGCCAGACGAGGGCTGCCGGTGCCGTGGTGAGGGGTGCGAGGAGCATCGCGCGACCGAGGATGGACCGGTCGACGAGTGCCGGCGGGTCGACCGGCAGCGCCGTGAACGTGCCGATGGCGAGCCGCCACGCATCACGCATCCAGTGTCCTCGACCTCGGCTGCCACGGCACGAGAGGAGCATCGCCCAGGTCGATGACCCGTCCCGCGACGACCAGGTGCACGTGGGCGGCGACACGCGAGACGAACGCGTTGAGCCGGCCCAGCTCGTCCTGGAAGAGGCGACCGGATGCCGACGTCGCCACGAGCGACCACCCGACCTCGTTGGTCACGACGACCACGGGCGCTGTTGCCGCGCAGAGGGACTCGACCAGGCGGTCGGTCTCCCGCCGCACTGTGGCGGATGCGGTGTCGAGATCGTCCCAGCCGGCATCGTCGACGACGGCAGTGAGCCAGGTGCCGAGGCAGTCCACGAGCAGCGGCCCCGTCGCATGGTCGATCGCGGCTGCGACGTCCGTCGTCTCGAGGGTGCGCCACGACTCGGCCCTGCGGGCGCGGTGGGTCTCCACGCGCCGGCCCCACTCGGGGTCGGCCGGGTCGACCTGCCGCCCGGTCGCGACGTAGGTGACGTCGGAGTGGTCGCGCAGCAGGTCCTCGGCGTGGCGGCTCTTGCCGCTCCGGATCGGCCCGGTGACGAGGGTCGTCGTCCTGGCCCTGCCGAGGGGGGCGGCGGCTTCGGTCGCGCCGCTCACCGCGCCTGCTCCGTCTCGTGCACCGGGGCCGCCTCGGTCGCGACGGCCGGTTCGAAGGCGACAGGCACCCCGAACGCGGCCCGTCGGGCTCCCCGCCGGAAGACCCGCAACAGCGCCGGCCCGGCCAGCAGCACGAGCACCGCGTTGAGCGCCCCACGGGGAAGGTCCCACCCGAGCGAGGTCGCGAGGTAGAAGAGGCCGTAGTGGGCGAGGTTCTCGGTGAGCGGTGCCCCCGGGACGAAGCCCATGCCGGTCGGGGCGCTGGTCCCGAGGAACGGCCAGAACCAGAGGTTCATGAAGAGCCCGAACGCGAGTCCTGTGACGAGGGCGTAGGCCGCGAGCACCCAGCGTTCGGCGCGCCCTCCTGCGCGGGCGGGCAGCAGGCCAGCCCCGAGGCCGATGCCCCCGGCGCAGATCATCTGGAAGGGCAGCCAGGGCCCGACCCCGCCGGTGAGCAGCGCCCCGGTCGTGACGGCGAGGGCCCCGGAGACGAAGCCGACGCCGGGCCCGAGGACGCGACCCGCGACGATGACGACGAAGAACATCGGTTCGAGACCTGCGGTGCCGGCACTGAGCAGGCGCAGACCACCACCGGCCGCTGCCGCCACTCCGAGGACCGCGATCGTCTTGGCATCGAGCCGTCCGGCGGTCACCTCGGCGAGACAGACCACGGCGAGCAGCCCGAGCAGGACGGCGAAGAGCCACGGGGCGTCGTTGCCGT
This sequence comes from Terrabacter ginsenosidimutans, assembly GCF_039539425.1. NCBI lineage: Bacteria > Bacillati > Actinomycetota > Actinomycetes > Micrococcales > Intrasporangiaceae > Terrabacter > Terrabacter ginsenosidimutans. The sequence continues at coordinate 863,453 of NZ_BAABDC010000002.1, forward strand.
GGTCACGGGCGAAGTCGCCGTTCACGAAGAAGGGCCACGTGAACGCGACGAGCCCGACGGCACCGACCGCGCCGACGGCGACGACAGCGGGCCAGCGCAGCGGGATGACGCGACGGCCGGTCACGCGATCCTCGCCAGGGCTCCGGCGACCTCGGCGACCGTGAGCCAGGTCTGGGGCAGGAGCACCTTGGTGACCTGTGGCGCGAACGCCGGTGAGGACGCGAGCACCTCTCGGGCGGGACCGTCGGTGACGATCTCGCCGTCGGCGAGGATGACCACGCGGTCGGCGACCTCGGCCGCGAGCTCGACGTCGTGCGTGGCCAGCAGGACCGTCGTGCCCCGGGCTGCCAGGCCGGTCAGCACCTCACCGAGCCTCTTCTTGGCGCCGTAGTCGAGTCCACGCGTCGGCTCGTCGAGCAGGAGCACCTCGGGTGACCCCGCGAGGATCACCGCCAGGGCGAGCTCCAGGCGCTGGCCCTCGGACAGGTCGCGTGGGTGGACGGTGGGGTCGATGCCGTCGGAGATGCGCTCGAGCAGGGCCCGGGCCGTCCCGGGCGCGGCCCCGAAGTCGTCGTCGGCGGCCGCGCACTCGGCCGCGACCGTGTCGGCGTAGAGGAGCAGCTCGGGCTGCTGCGGCACGAGCCCCACGGTGCGCACCCTCTCGCGGGCGGACCGGGCGTGCGGGTCCACGCCCTCGGCGCCGACGCGCACCCGCCCGCCGGCCAGGCGGTGCTGTGCCGCGACGGCGCCGAGCAGGGTGGACTTGCCGGCGCCGTTGCGACCCATCAGCGTCGTCACCGACCCGCGAGCCACGGCGAGGTCGACCCCGTCCAGCACGATGCGCCCGCCGCGCGAGACGCGGACGCCGGTGAGGTCGACGGCGTGGCCGGGCCCGGTGACGTGCAGGTCGGCGACCGGTCGGGGCGTGCTGTCGCCGAGAGCCTCGCGCAGCGACGCAGCCTGTCGGCGCGCGTCGCGGATCGACAGGGGGGTCGGCGACCATCCGACGAGGCGGGACAGGCCCACCACCGGCGGGTAGATCAGGGAGCGGAGCATGGCCTCGGCCGGGTCGAGCAGCTCGGACACCCGTCCGTCGTCCACGAGGACGACGCGGTCGGCGTGGTGCACGACGCGCTCGAGCCGGTGCTCGGCCAGCACGACCGTGACCCCGAGGTCGTGCACGATGCGGTGGAGCGAGGCCAGGACCTCTTCTGCGGCAACAGGATCCAGGGCCGACGTCGGCTCGTCGAGCACGAGCACCCGCGGGCCCGCCGCGAAGAGGGCGGCGATCGCGACGCGCTGCTGCTGACCCCCCGACAGGGTGCGCACGGACCTCGCCCGCAGCGGCGTGAGGCCGAAGAGGTCCAGCGTCTCCTCGACCCGGCGGCGGATCGTCGTCGAGTCCAGGCCCATCGTCTCCATGCCGTAGGCCACCTCGTCCTCGACGACGTCCGTGACGAACGTCGACGACGGGTTCTGCTCGACGAGGCCGACGACGGTCGCGAGGTCACGCGGGCGGTGCTCGGCCGTGTCGAGGCCGTCGACGGTGACGCGGCCTGTCAGGGTGCCCCCGCTGAAGTGCGGCACGAGCCCGTTGATGGTGCGCAACAACGTCGACTTGCCGCTGCCCGTGGGGCCGACGACGAGGACGAGCTCGCCCTCGGGGATCTCGAGCGTGACGTCGTGCAGGCTGGGAGCGGGGGCATCGGCATACTGCACCGTCGCGTGCTCGAAGGTGATCACGGAGCGACCTCCCGGGGACGGGGTGTGAACCACGCGGGCGTCGCGGCGACGAGCAGCGCCAGGACGGCGAGCAGCGGGACCTCGGGCAGCTCGGCCCGCTGGCTCGGGACGACGCCCTCCCAGCCGCGCACGGAGGCGACCACGAGACAGGCAGCCGGCACGGTCCCGGCGAGCACCGTCGCGGTCTCGGTCCACGTCCACCGGTCGCGGCGATGGCCGGACCGGGGGTCGCGCGATGCGCCGACGACGAGGCTGGAGCCGGCGAGCACCGCCCCGAGGACGAGGACCGGCAGCCCCAGCACGCCGCCGGCCGATGAGTCGAGCAGGCCGTAGAGCCCGGCCAGCACCCCGACGAGTCCGGCGAGCGCGAGGCCGGTGGCGGCGCGCCGGCTCGTCGAGGTCGAGTGGACCGCGCGGCCGTAGCCCCGGGACTCCATCGAGGCGGCGAGCCCGAGCGACCGCTCGAACGCCGTCTCGAGCACCGGCACGGTGAGTCGCGCCATCTCTCGCAGGCCCCGCCCGTCGCGACCCCGGAGGGTACGGGCCGCCCGCACGTCGCGGGCGTCGGTGAGCAGCTGCGGCGCGAAGGTGAGGCCCACGACGACGGCCGTGCCGACGTCGTAGAGCGTGGCCGGTAGGTAGCGCAGCAGCCGCCGCGGGCTCGCCAGCGCGTTGGCGGCGCCGAGACACGCGAGGACCGCTGCGAGGCGCAGGGCGTCGTATGCGGCATACAGGAGCGACTCGAGCGTCACCGTGCCGCCCAGGCGCACGGCGGCGGCCCAGTCGGGCAGGGGCACGCTGGGGAGGGTCACGACGACCGTCCCACCGACGATGCCGTTGCCGAGCAGCGCGGTCATGACGATGCGGAACGCCACGACCACGGCACCGATCACGAGGAAGGCCGGCAGCGGGTTCGGCGTGGCCGGGTCGTGTCGCTCCGCGACGACGAGCAGGCAGACCCCGATGACGAGGAGCAGGAGCACAGGGTTGGTCGTGCGCGACGCCGCCGTGGCAAGGCCCAGCCCCCACAGCCACCATGCTGCAGGGTGCTGGAGCCTGGCCTTGACCCGTGCCACGCGCGTCGTGGCTCCTCAGACGTCCCGGCGGGCGCGCGACCGCGAGCGCACGAGCAGGTAGGCGACGAGGGCGAGCAGGACGAGACCGGCGATGACGTAGGCCGCCACCGACCCGCCGGAGGTGCCGGAGGCCGGCGCAGCGGCGACGTCGGTGGCGGTGGCAGCCGGCGTCGTCGCAGCGGCAGTGGGGCTGGCCGCGGGCGCCGCGATGGTCACCGGCTGGTCGGCGGCCTTGGCCTCGGGACTGACCTCCTTGACGGCTCCACCGCAGTCACTGGTGGGATAGCCGTCGACGCCGCAGACCAGGCCCTTCTCCACACGGACGTCACCGGCAAGGGCCAGCACGGCCGAGCTCGTGGCGTCGGCCGCGACCACGGCGCACAGCGCCTTGGGGGCGGGAGGCGTCGCGTTGTCAGCTGCATCGGCAGGGCGGCCGAAGTCGACGACGAGCCCCACGCGCTTCTTGCCCGCCTCGGCGGGCGTCGAGCCGCAGACCTGGTCGAACGTCATCACGGCTCGCGGGTAGCGGGTCGAGGCCTCGTCGGCGACGGCGAAGCGCCAGCCGTCGACGCTGCCGTCCTTGGGGACCGTCTGGTCCGGGCCCTTCTGGGCGAAGGCCCAGGCGCCGTCCGCGAGCTGGTAGAAGCCCCAGTAGCGGTAGGCGGCGGCATGGGCTGGCGCAACCGTCAGGGCGGAGAGCAGCGTCGCCACGAGGGCGGCGAAGACGACCCGGAGCGGGGCACGACGGACAAGGGACACGGTTTCCTCCTCGCGGTCGGACACCATGTCGGGTCTGCTGGCTGACGCCGGCCCGGCGGGGTGACTCCGGTCCGCATTCCACGACAGACTGACAAAGGAGCCGGTAGGACGCGGGTTTTCCGACTGGTCACCCCGAGCCGGCTGGCGGCGGGGAGTGGCTTCACGGTTGCGGGTCAGCGCCGGAGTCACACCGGCTTGCCCCATCGTCCTTCGGTTAGGCGAACCGTCGCACGTGGGGCTGCCACGCGTCAAACGAGCCGCCAACTAGGGTGGCCACATGAGTGCTGACTGGACCTGGCTGTTCCTCGACGCCCACGGGAATCCGGTGGAGGGGGAGGGCCTGACGACCACGGGCTTCCCGACCCAGAGCGACGCCGAGAGCTACCTCGGGGAGTCGTGGCGTGAGCTGCTCGACGCCGGCGTCGAGGCCGTCACCCTGCGTGAGCACGATGCCGTCGTCTACGGTCCGATGAGCCTCCGGGCGGCGGAGTGAGCGCGACGCCGGCGGGCCGCGACACGACCCTGTCGGCCGGGCTCGAGCGCGACCTCCTCGCCCGTGTCGTGACGGCGCAGCGCACGTGGCGCTCGCCGGGGGTCAGCGTCGGTGTCGTCCGGGACGGACACCTCGTCTGGTCGGCGCACGTGGGCTCGGCGCGCCTCGGGACGAGCCCGGCGTCGGCCACCGACGACACCCAGTTCATGATCGGCTCGGTGACGAAGACGTTCACCGCGCTGACGGTCATGTCGCTTCGTGACGAGGGCCGGCTGTCCCTCGACGACACGCTAGAGACCCATCTCCCCGGCACGAGGCACGGGCGGGTTCCGTTGCGGCAGATGCTCGCCCACGCCTCCGGCTTGCAGCGCGAGCCAGTCGGCAACATCTGGGAGAGCCTCGAGGCCCCCGAGCGCGAGGAGTTCCTCGCCGGTGTGGAGGACGCCGAGCAGGTGCTTCCCGGTCACCACGCCTTCCACTACTCGAACCTTGCCTACGGTCTGCTCGGCGCGGTGGTCGAGCGCGTCACCGGGCAGGACTGGGAGCAGGTCGTGCGAGAGCGCGTGCTGGACCCCCTGGGGATGACGCGCACCGGACTCGCTCCCGCGGACGACCGTGCCGTCGGCTACCAGGTCGACCCCTACGCCGGCACGGCGAGCGAGGAGCCCTTCTTCAGCCTGGGCGCGACGGCCCCGTTCGGGGGGCTGTGGTCGACCGTCGCCGACATGGGCCGCTACGCCGCCTACGTCGCGAGCCCCGACGGCCGCGTCGTGCAGCCCGACACCGTCGAGGAGATGTGCCGGCCGATCATCATGACCGACGTCGACGGCTGGAGCGGCGCCTACGGTCTCGGCTTCGGCATGGGGCGGCGCGGCGACCGAGTCTACGTCGGGCACGGGGGCGCCATGCCTGGCTTCCTCACCGGCCTGCGGGTCCGGCGCAAGGACGGCGTCGGGGCGGTCGTCTTCGCCAACGCCACGTCCGGGGCGTTGACCCTCGGGCTCGCCACCGACCTCGTCGAGGCGGTCATCGAGGCCGAGCCCTCGCTCGCGGCGCCGTGGGTGCCCGAGACGGAGCAGCCCGGCCTCACCGAGCTGCTCGGCCTGTGGTGGTCCGAGGGCTCGCCCATCACGTTCTTCGTCCGCGAGGGTGAGCTGTGGTCGCGGCTCGCCGATGACGAGCAGCTGTCCGAGACGCGCTATGCCGCCGAGGGCACCGACCGTTTCCGGGCCGTGGCCGGCCGGGAGCGGGGCGAGGTCCTCGAGGTCGTCCGGGCGGCCGACGGCTCGATCGACAAGCTCTACTTCGCGACGTATGCCGTCACGCGGGCGCCGCTCGCGTTCGCGGACCTGCAGCCCTGACCGTTGCGTACGTCCCGGCCGGGCGACGTCGCGTCGCTCAGGCCGGGTGCTGCCCGCGCGCGACCTGCGGCTTGGGCATGCGGGTGCGGCGCATCTGGAAGGCGCGCATGATGGCGTACCACGCGTCGCCCTTCTCGGCGCCGCCGAACTTGTCCTCGACCTTGCGACGCGTGCGGCGCCACATGAGCAGGGCGTCGCCGATGGCCACGAGGATCAGGCCGTAGACGAGCACGAAGACGAGCAGCAGGGCCCAGTTGGTGCGCACGAAGCTGAGCAGCAGCACGATGAGCATGACCGGGAGCATGAACTCGCCGATGTTCCAGCGGGCGTCGACGGTGTCGCGGATGAAGCGACGGCGCGACCCCTTGTCACGGGCCGGGAGGTACTTCTCGTCGCCGGTCATCATGCCGGCCCGCTGCTTGGCCATCGCCTCGCGCCGGGCCGCCTTGTCCTGCGCGCCGGCCGCCTTGCGGTCGGTGACGATGAGCGGACGCTTGTTGAGCGCCTCCTGCTCGCGCCGCTTCGGCGTGGGCCGGTTCTTGGCCCCCGGGCGCGCCGGGTCGGTCGAGACCGTGCTGGCGAGCTCGTCGTTGATGGTCTTCTTGCGTCCGAACACGGAGCCACTCTAAGCCGAAGCGGGTGCCAGTCCCGCATCGCGCCCGCGGGCCGTGGCATACGACCCCTCAGCCCGGTGCGTCCGGGGCCGTGCGCAGCGGCACGAACCGGTAGCGCCCGTGCTGGGTCGTCGTGAGGACGTCGTGGTCGCGCACGACGAGGGTCATGGTGCCCGCGACCGGGACGACGAGCCGACCCGGGTCGCGCAGCTGGTCGAGGAGCGGCTGGGGGAGTGCCGTGGCGTTCGCCGAGACGAGGATCCGGTCCCACGGGCCGTGGGCGGGGTCACCGAGCACGCCCGGCTCTGCCGCCCGGATGGTGGCCCACGGCACACCTGACCGGGCGAGGTTCGCGGCGCCCCACCGAGCCAGCTCGGGCTCGAGCTCGACCCCGACCACCTCACCGCTCGGACCGGTGAGGTGGGCCAGCAGGGCGGTCGTCCAGCCGGAACCGGAGCCGACGTCGAGCACCCGCTGGCCGGGTCGCACGTCGAGCAGGCGCAGCATGTCGTCGACGGTGCTGGGCTGCGAGCTCGTCTGCCCGTGCCCGATGAGGATCGGGACGTCGTAACCGGCGCGCGAGCGGGCACCGCGCGGGAGGAAGTCGGCACGCGGAACGGCCGCGAACGCCTGCTGCAGCCGGTCGGCTCCGTCCATGGTCCGAGCCAAGCACGCGGGGAGCGCGGTCGTCAGCCCTTGCGTCGCGCGACGACGTGGAGGAGGGTGCCGAGCGCGCGGTACGGGTCGGTCGAGCCGAGCCTCTCCTCGACGTCGAGCAGCGTGGTCAGCTCGTCACCCTCGGGTGCCGGCTCGTCGACGGCGACGTCGTCGCTCGCGACCCGGATGCCGTACCAGGCGGTCACCTCGAGCCCGGCGGCCTCGCAGTCGGCCGTCAGCGAGGCGAGCGTGTCGGCCCGCGCGTCGACGCCGATCTCGTTGCGGTAGCGGGCGTCCCGGCCCTCCTCCGCGGCGCGGCGCATCTCGTCGAGCATTGCGAGGGCGGCCGGCCAGTCGTGCCGGACTGCTGGACGCCAGGCCATCGCGTCGCCGTTGCGCGCCGCGATCGACACGATGCCGCCGGGTGCCACCCGCCGGGCCAGCCCGGCGACCGCCGCGCGGCTCTCGGGCAGGTACATCAGCACGCCGTGGCACATGACGACGTCGTATGCCGTCGGCCGCGTCACGCTCGCCAGCCCGGCGAGGTCGGTGGCCACGAGGGTGACGTGCTCGCGCTGCCCGGGCGTGAGCCCGGCGGCGGCCTGCTCGAAGGCGGCCCGCATGCGCCCGTCCGGCTCGACCGCGGTCACCGAGTGCCCACGCCGGGCCAGGCGCAGCGCCTGCGTGCCCTGGCCGGCGCCGACGTCGAGGACGCGCAGCGGCCCCCGGGGCAGGTGTGCGGCGAGCTGGCGGGTGACCATCTCCTGGCGCACGACGTTGCGCAGGTTGCCCAGGCGCTCGAGCCAGGGCTCCTGCCCGGCGACGAACGTGTTGTCTCCCATCTGCCCGAACCTACCGATGGGTGCTGACGGCGCGTGGGTAGGGTCGGGCTCGTGACTGACGACGCCCTCACCCCCGACCAGATCCAGCAGATCCGCAACCGCGTGGCCGAGCTCATGCCGCAGGTGCGAGCCGACCTCGAGGAGCTCGTGCGCATCCCGAGCGTGTCGGCCTCCTCCTTCGACCAGAGCCAGGTGGCGCGCAGCGCCGAGGCCGTGGCCGAGCTGCTCCGCCGGGAGGGTCTCGACGTCGAGATCGTCGTCGAGGGTGGGCGGCCCGCCGTCATCGGCCACCTCGACGGACCCGAGGGTGCGCCGACGGTGACGCTCTACGCCCACCACGACGTGCAGCCTCCCGGCGACGACGCCGACTGGGACACGCCTCCCTTCGAGCCGACCGAGCGCGACGGCCGCCTCTACGGGCGCGGCGCAGCCGACGACAAGGCCGGGGTCATGGCGCACGTGGCCGCGCTCCGGGCGCACGCGGGCAGCCTGCCCGTCGGCGTCACCGTCTTCGTCGAGGGTGAGGAGGAGTACGGCTCCGCGTCGCTGCCGACGATCCTCGAGAAGCACGGGCACCGGCTCGCCGCCGACGCGATCGTCATCGCCGACTCCGGCAACTGGGCCATCGGCGAGCCCGCCCTGACGACCACGCTGCGTGGCGGCGTCCGGTGCGTCGTCCGTGTCGAGACGCTCGACCACTCCGTGCACTCAGGGATGTTCGGCGGCGCGGCGCCGGACGCCGTCACGGCGCTCATCCGCCTGCTCGCCTCGCTGCACGACGAGGAGGGAAACGTCGCCGTCCAGGGCCTCGACGAGGGCACGGCCGCCGAGCTGGACTACGACGAGGCCCGCTTCCGTGAGGAGTCCGGGCTGCTGGACGGCGTCGGGCTGATCGGGTCCGGCTCGATCCTCACGCGCCTCTGGAACAAGCCGTCCATCACGACCATCGGCATGGACGTCACCTCGGTCGACAAGGCGTCGAACACCCTCGCCGCCAGGGCTGCTGCCAAGGTGTCGATGCGCCTCGCGCCGACCCAGGAGCCCCAGGCCGCGTTCGAGCTGCTCAGGGCGCACCTGCTCGACCACGCTCCGTGGGGTGCCAAGGTGACGGTTGACCTCGAGGAGCACGGCTCTGGCTTCGCCGCCGACGCCGACGGTCCCGTCTACGACGAGGCGCGCGCGTCCTTCGCCGACGCGTGGGGCACCGAGCCCGTCGACATGGGTGTCGGCGGCTCGATCCCGTTCATCTCCGACTTCGTCGCGCGCTTCCCCGAGGCCTCGATCATCGTCACCGGTGTCGAGGACCCCGACACCCGGGCCCACGGCGCCAACGAGTCGCTGCACCTGGGCGAGTTCGAGAAGGTCTGCGTGGCCGAGGCGGTCTTCCTCGCCCGGCTGGGCGCCCTGCCCCGCGCCTGACGCCCCGCTCGTCCGGTCGTGGAGGCGATGGGGGACAGCGCGTCCCGTGGTCGAGGCCGTCAGGCCGTGGTGACCGCCGAGCCCCGGTAGCGCTGCTCGCGCAGCTCCAGGGCGTAGGCCTCGGCGCCCGGCATCTCGAGCGCGAGGGCCACCTCGACCTCGGCCTCCACGTCGTAGGGCACCCGCACGAAGCTGATGCCGACGTGACCCGGCTCGGCAACACCCCGGCCGGTCCGGTGGCCGGGGTCCGGCCGGGGCTCGGTCGGGGTGCCCTCGAGGATCACGTAGGGGGCGCCGGGGCCGTCGAGCGCGTTGCCCACGGACCCCGCGTTGAAGACCGTGATGCCGTAGTCGACCGCGAGGTAGGCGCCGTGGATGTCGCCGTAGCCGACGATCGTGGGCACGGGTCCCTGACCCGTGAACTCGGTCTGCTCCACGAAGGCGCGGTGGTCGTCCTCGGACGTCGGTGCGAACACGCGGGTGAACTCGCTGACGGGTGAAGCGTGGAAGAAGCGGATCGGCTGGCCGCTGAGGTGCATCTCGTGGACGTTGGGCAGCTCTGCGAGCCAACGCAGCTCGGCCTCCGACAGCTCGTCACGCACCCACTGGGTGTGTTCCCACGGCTGCACGGGGTCGCGCGCGATGAACGCGTCCCAGTTCCCGCGCACCGTGGCCACGCAGTGCTCCTGCGTGAGCCGAATGCACTCGGACCCGCGGGGGCCCTTGCCGACGACGTCGCCCAGGTTGACGATGTGCTCGATGCCGCGGCGGGCGATGTCGGCGAGCACGGCCTCGTAGGCGGTGACGTTGCCGTGCACGTCGGAGACGACGGCGACCCGGTGGAGGTCGCCTGCGGGTGCGGCCACCGGCCGTCAGTCCTTGTGCGTCGTGCCGGGCAGGGCGAGCATCCGGTCGAGCGCCGCACGGGCGTCGGCGGCGACGGCCGGGTCGACGTGGATCGGGTTGACGACGCGGCCGTCCACGAGCGACTCGAGCGCCCACACGAGGTGGGGCAGGTCGATGCGGTTCATCGTCGAGCAGTAGCAGACGTTCTTCTCCAGGAAGGCGATCCGCTGCTCGGGGAACTGCTGCGCGAGGCGGCGCACGAGGTTGAGCTCGGTCCCGACGACCCACGACGTGCCGGCCGGAGCGGCGGCGATCGTCTGGATGATCTTCTCCGTCGAGCCCACCTCGTCGGCCCGCTCGACGACCTCGTACTGGCACTCGGGGTGGACGATGACCTTGACGCCGGGGATCTCGCGGCGAGCGGCCTCGACGGCGTCGACGGAGAAGCGTCCGTGCACCGAGCAGTGCCCGCGCCAGAGTATCATCCGGGCGTCCTCGAGCTGCTGGCGGGTCAGGCCGCCGTTGGGGCGGTGCGGGTCCCAGACGACGCAGTCGCCGAGGGACAGGCCGAGCTCGCGCACCGCGGTGTTGCGGCCGAGGTGCTGGTCGGGGAGGAAGAGCACCTTGCCGGTGCCGGTGCCGTCGAGCCCGACGCCGCCGACCTGCTCGAAGGCCCAGTCGAGGGCCGTGCGCGCGTTGGAGGAGGTGCAGATCGTGCCGCCGTGGCGTCCGGTGAAGGCCTTGATCGCGGCGGAGGAGTTCATGTACGTCACGGGGACGGTCTGCCCGGCGACGCCGGCCGCCTCGAGCTGCTCCCAGCAGTCCTCGACCTGGGCGATCGCGGCCATGTCGGCCATGGAGCACCCGGCGGCGAGGTCGGGCAGGATCACGGTCTGCTCGTCGCTCGTCAGGATGTCGGCGGACTCCGCCATGAAGTGCACGCCGCAGAAGACGATGTAGGGCGCGTCGGGCCGGGCAGCAGCGTCCCGCGCGAGCTTGAACGAGTCTCCCGTGACGTCGGCGAACTCGATGACCTCGTCGCGCTGGTAGTGGTGTCCGAGCACGAAGACGCGGTCCCCGAGGGCGGCCTTGGCGGCGCGGGCGCGCTCGACGAGGTCGGGGTCGGACGGCGCCGGCAGGTCGCCCGGGCACTCGACGCCACGCTCCGTGTGCAGGTCGGTGCCCTGGCCCAGCACGAGGAGGGGCAGCGGGGCGGGAGCCGGGGCCGAGTGCGTGTCGGTCGTCATGAGCAGATCGTATGCCGCCGCGCGGGCTCCCAGCGTTCGGGCACTTGACCTCAAGTCGGCTTCATGTCTGACGCTGTGGCCATCGACCACGACGACCACAGGAGTCACGATGCCCACCGCACTCATCACCGGCGCCACCCAGGGCCTCGGCCGGGCCCTCGCAGAGGCGCTCGCCGTCCGGGGCTGGGACCTCGTCGTCACGGCCCGCGACGACTCGCACGTCGCCCGGACCGTCGCCGGGCTTCGGGGCCACGGTCACGACGTCGTCGGCCTCGCCGGTGACATCGCCGACGCCGTCCACCGGGACGAGCTCGCCGACCTCGCCATCGAGCTGGCCGGTCCGCGCGGCCTCGACCTGCTCGTCCACAACGCGAGCACGCTCGGGCCGCTCCCGCTGCGTCCCCTGCGCGACCTGACGACGGACGACCTCGCGGCCGTGCTCGCCGTCAACGTCCTCGGCCCGCACGGGCTGACCCGTTCGCTCCTTCCGTCGCTGGTCGCCGCTGCAGGGACCGTCCTCGCCATCTCGTCGGACGCGGGTGTCGAGCACTACGAGACGTGGGGGGCCTACGGCGCCAGCAAGGCCGCGCTCGACCACCTGACGTCCACCCTGGCCGCGGAGCTGCCGACCCTCCGGGCGTATGCCGTCGACCCCGGCGACATGCGCACGGCGATGCACCAGGCCGCGTTCCCGGGCGAGGACATCAGTGACCGGCCGCTGCCGGAGGAGGTCGCCGTCCCGGGGATCCTGGCGCTGCTCGAGTCGCGCCCCGCGAGCGGGCGCTACCGAGCCGCGGACCTCGTCGCAGCCGCGGGCTCTGAGGTGGCCTCGTGAGCGCGTCCCTCGCGCACGCCCCCCACACCCTCTTCCGTGTCACCGACGACCTCACGGCGGACGCCCCGCCCGAGGCGAGGGGACTCGGACGCGACGGTGTGCGCCTGCTCGTCGCGTCGGAGCCCTCCTCCGGTGAGGTGCGCATCGAGCACACGGCCTTCGCCGCCATCGGCGAGCACCTCGCACCCGGCGACCTGCTCCTCGTCAACAACTCGGCGACCGTGGCCGGCGAGGTCGACGGACGGGTGTCCGGACGTGGCGCGGTCGTCGTCCACGTCGGGACCGAGCTGGACGACGGCACGTGGGTCGTGGAGCTTCGCGCCGCACCCGCCGCCGCGCACCCGGTGCTCGACGCGTTGGAGGGAGATGTCGTCGAGCTCGCCTCGAGCGGCCCCCGGCTACGCCTCGAGTCGCCCTACCCCGGGCCCGACCCGTCCCCGACCGGCCGGGGCAACCGGCTCTGGCGCGCGACGCCGCTCGACGACCGCAGCCTCCCGGAGCACCTCGCGACGCACGGCCGGCCCATCGCGTACGGCTACCTCCGGTCCAGGTTCCCCCTCGACGCGTACCAGACCGTCTTCGCTCGAGTGCCGGGTAGCGCCGAGATGGCGAGCGCCGCCAGGCCGTTCACCGCCGACCTCGTGACCCGGCTCGTGTCGTCCGGGGTCCTCGTCGCCCCCGTCACGCTGCACACCGGTCTGTCGTCGCAGGAGGCCGGGGAGGCGCCGCAGGCCGAGAGGTTCGCGGTGCCGATGGAGACGGCCGACCTCGTCAACCTCACGAGGTCCCGGGGCGGCCGGGTCGTCGCCGTCGGCACGACCGCGACGCGGGCCATCGAGTCCGCGGCGCGTCCGGACGGCCGGGTGCAGGCCGCGGCGGGCTGGACCGACGTCGTCATCTCACCGGACCGGGCCGCCCGCGTGGTCGACGGGCTCGTCACCGGCTGGCACGACCCCGACGCCTCACACCTGCTCCTCGTCGAGGCGGTCGCGGGCGCCGACCTGGCCCAGCAGGCGTACGACGAGGCGGTCGCCCACCGCTACGCCTGGCACGAGTTCGGCGACGCCGGTCTCTTCCTGCCGCACCGCTGAGCCCTTCGAGGTCCTCGCGCGACTCCCGTGACGGCCGCTGCCACCTCGACCGGGGAAGGCGGCCCCCGAGTGGGAGGATTCCCGACGTGCACGTGATCATCGCCCCCGACTGCTACACCGGCACCCTCACCGCGTCGCAGGCCGCCGCCGCCATCGCCGACGGCTGGACCCGGAAGGCACCCGGGGACCGGTTGACGCTCGTGCCGCTCTCCGACGGCGGGCCGGGCTTCGTCGACGTCCTCGCCGAGAACCTCGACGGCGAGGTGCTCGCGGTGGTCACGACCGACCCGCTCGGCCGTGAGGTGCCCGGCACCATCCTGCTGACGACCGGCGCCGGCGGCCGCACGGCATACGTGGAGTCGGCCCAGGCGGCCGGGCTGCACCTGCTCGCCCCCGACGAGCGTGACCCGACCCGCACGACGACGACGGGCGTCGGCTCCCTCGTCATGGCGGCGCTCGAGGCGGGCGCCCGACGCGTCGTCATCGGTCTCGGCGGCTCTGGCACCAACGACGCGGGGGCGGGGCTGCTCGCCGCTCTGGGGGTCGGCCCGAAGACGCGCCTCGGCCAGGGCGGCCTGGCCCTCGGAGCCACGACCGCGGACGACCTCGCTGGTCTCGACGCGGCCCGCGAGCGCCTCCGCGGGATCGACCTCGTCATCGCGAGCGACGTCGACTCACCCCTGCTCGGGCTCAAGGGCGCCAGCGCCGTCTTCGCTGCCCAGAAGGGCGCGTCGGAGGAGGATGCGCAACGGCTCGAGAACGCTCTCGGTCACTTCGCGAGCGTCGTGTCGCGCGTGCGCCCTCCGGCCCGCGACCTGCTGACGGGCACCCTCCTCAAGCCCGAGCGCGAGCCCGGTGCCGGTGCCGCCGGAGGCCTCGGCTACGCCCTGCACCTCCTGGGCGCCCGCCGCGTCTCGGGCGTCGAGGCCGTCCTCGACGCCGTCGGTTTCGTCGACCTCGTGGCCTCCGCCGACCTCGTCGTCACGGGGGAGGGCACCTTCGACTGGCAGTCCCTGCGCGGCAAGGTCGTCGTCGGTGTCGCCGAGGCGGCCGCCCGCGTCGGGGTCCCCGTCATCGCGGTGCCGGGCCAGTCGCTCGTCGGCCGCCGCGAGGCCATGACGGCCGGCCTGTCGGGGGTGTATGCCGTCGCGGAGCGCCCCGAGCAGGTGGCCGCCGCGCTCGCCGAGCCCGCGGCCCGCCTCGCCGACCGCACGGCGCGCGTCGCACGGACGTGGTCGCCGTCCGCGTCCTGAGACGCCCGATCCGGGGAGGATGCGCAGTTCCTGCGGCGTCCGACGTATCCTTGGAGGCGCCGGGAACACATCCGGCGCGGCATGGGTTCTCACCTCTGACCCATGTTCCACGAGCTGAAGGACCAACACATGAGTGTCGAGACGAACGCATCTCCCGCCGAGGTTCAGACCGAGGCTCCCGCCCACGGTGTCGTCCTGACGGACGTCGCGGCGACCAAGGTCAAGAGCCTGCTCGAGCAGGAGGGTCGTGACGACCTCCGCCTGCGCGTCGGTGTCCAGCCCGGTGGCTGCTCGGGCCTGATCTACCAGCTCTATTTCGACGAGCGCAGCCTCGACGGTGACCTCGTCCGCGACTTCGACGGTGTCGAGGTCGTCGTCGACCGGATGAGCTCCCCCTACCTCGAGGGCGCCACGATCGACTTCGCCGACACGATCGAGAAGCAGGGCTTCACCATCGACAACCCCAACGCGGGCAGCAGCTGCGCCTGCGGCGACTCCTTCAGCTGAGCCGCCTCCGGCGCACCGCACGTCCGAAGGGCCCGACCGTCACGGTCGGGCCCTTCGTCGTCCTCGGGTCTGCGTCGGGTCGGCGTCGGGTCGGCGTCGGGTCGGCGTCGGAGGCAGGCCGCCGGCGGGTAGGTTCGTCCCGTGCAGATCGCCATCACCGGTTCCATCGCCACCGACCACCTCATGACCTTCGACGGGCTCTTCGCCGACTCCCTCGTCGTCGAGCAGCTCGACAAGATCTCCCTGTCGTTCCTGACGTCCGACCTGCAGGTCCGACGGGGCGGGGTCGCCGCGAACATCGCGTTCGGCATGGCCAACCTCGGCCAGCGCCCACTGCTCGTCGGCGCGGTCGGCGAGGACTTCACCGACTACCGCAGCTGGCTCGAGCGGCACGGCGTCGACTGCGGGGCGGTGCACTACTCCGAGTCCCAGCACACCGCGCGCTTCATCTGCACGACCGACCGTGACATGGCCCAGATCGCCACCTTCTACGCGGGCGCCATGTCCGAGGCCCGCGACATCGAGCTCGCGCCGGTCGCACAGCGGGTCGGCGGCCTCGACCTCGTCGTCGTCGGCGCCAACGACCCGGAGGCCATGCTTCGCCACACGGACGAGTGCCGCTCGCGGGGCATCCCGTTCGCGGCCGACCCCTCGCAGCAGCTCGCCTTCTGCGACGGTCCCACCATCGCCCGCCTCATCGACGGCGCCGAGTACCTCTTCACCAACGAGTACGAGAGCCACCTCGCCTGCCAGAAGACGGGCTGGACCGAGGACGAGCTCGCCGACCGCGTGCGCGTGCAGGTGAAGACACGCGGCAAGGACGGCGTCACGGTCCGCGTCCGCGGCGAGGAGCCGGTCGAGGTCGGCGTCGCCCGGGAGGTGCGCAAGGCCGACCCCACGGGCGTGGGCGACGCGTTCCGCGCCGGCTACCTCACCGGGCTCGCCGTGGGACTGCCGGTCCGTCGCTGCGCCGAGCTCGGCTCGATGCTGGCCACCTACGTCATCGAGACGGTCGGCACCCAGGAGTACGCCCTCGGCAAGGAGCGCTTCCTCGAGCGGCTGGCCGAGGCCTACGGTCCCGAGTCGGCCGACGAGATCGGTCCCCACCTGACCTGCCCGCGGCCATGACACCGTCGTCCACCGGTCGCTGACGGCGCCCCACACCGAGCCGGGAACCGACCGTGCCCACGCCGCCGCCGCCCACCCCCTGGGACTTCGCGCTCGAACGCGTGCCGCCGGGTGAGGACCTCATCGGCATCGGCGCCGACCTCGACGTCGCCACCCTCTTCGAGGCGTACTCCGTCGGGGTCTTCCCGATGGGGATCGGCGACCACGGGGCCGAGCCGATCGGCTGGTGGTCACCCGACCCGCGCGGCATCCTCCGGCCCCGTGAGCTCAAGGTCAGCCGGTCGCTGCGCAAGGCGGTCGCGCACTTCGACGTGCGCGTCGACACCGACTTCCGGTCGGTCGTCGAGGCGTGCGCGGCGCCCGACCGGGACGGCCGCTGGATCACTCCCGAGATCGTCAACGCCTACGTCGCCCTGCACGACGCCGGCTGGGCGCACTCGATCGAGACCTGGCAGGACGGCGAGCTCGTCGGTGGTCTCTACGGGGTCGCCATCGGCGGGCTCTTCGCCGGCGAGTCGATGTTCCACCACGTCCGTGACGCCTCGAAGGTCGCGCTCGTCGGCCTGCGCGACCTGCTCATCGCCGACGGCGACCCGCGGCGTCTCGTCGACGTCCAGTGGCAGACACCGCACCTGGCCACGTTGGGTGTGCGCGAGGTCCCGCGCGAGGAGTACCTCGCGATCCTGCCCACCGTGCTCAGGGCGCCCCTTCCCGCGTGCTGGGCCTGACCACCTCGACGACGTATGCCGTGTGGTCGGCCTCCGTACGCGCCTCGACGAGGCGGTGGCCGCGCATCCGGCACCATGCCGGCACGTCGTGGGCGGCGGCGGGGTCGGTCGCGAGCACCGTGACGAGCCGGAGGTCCGGCCGCTCGGCCACGGTGCGGGCCAGCCGGATCACGGGCAGCGGGCAGCGCTCACCGCGGGCGTCGACGACGGCCTCGTCCGCACTCACAGGTCGCCGACACCGAGCTGGTCGCGGACGCCGCGGACCGTCGGGTCGATGACGGCCGCAAAGGCCGCGACGTCGTCGGCCAGACCGGTGGAGACCGCCGGCAGGGGCAGGGTGACCCGCACGTTGCCGTGGGTCAGGACGCCCATCGCCGCGAGCACGTGGCTCGGCTCGAGGGTGCTGGACGTGCAGGCCGACCCGCTCGCGACGGCGAACCCGGCGGTGTCGAAGGCCCCGACGACGGCCTCGCCGTCGACGTAGAGGCTGGAGAAGGTGACGACGTGCGGGAGGCGGTCCTCGGCGTCCCCGACGACCTCGGTGTCAGGCACCGTGGAGGCCGCGGCGCGGATGTCGTCGACGAGGGCGCGAGCGACCCTCGAGTCCTCGGCGCGGGTGGCTGCCGTCTGCTGCCAGGCCTCTGCAGAAGCGAGCGCGATCGGCACCCAGGGCGTGACGTCCGTGCGACCGTGCTCGACGTCGGCGCGGGCGTCGGACCACTGCCACCGGACGCCTTCGCGCACGACGAGGATGCCGAGCGGGGGGCCACCCCAGGACCGGGCATCGCCAACGAGCACGTCCCAGGCGGCCGGCACGTCGTCGCGCCCCAGCGACGCCATCGCGTCGACGACGAGCGGTATGCCGCGGGCCTCGGCCGCCTCCCGGGCCTGGGCCAGGGGCTGGCGGGTGCCCACCTCGCCGTTCGCGCTCTGCAGCGCTGCCACGACGGTGCCCGGCACCGCCAGGGCGCTCCGCCAGGCGTCGAGGTCGAGCCGGCCCGTCCTGTCGACGCCCACCTCGGCCAGCAGCGACGCCTCGTCGGCCGCCGCCGCCCGCGCCCGGCCCGGGACGAGGACGGCGGAGTGCTCCACCGCGGAGGCCACGGTCCGACCTCCACGCCGGCGGGCGGCATACGCCAGCCCGTCGACGGCCCGGGCCAGCGCCGTGGGTCCGCTCGGCAGGAAGCTCACCTCGGACGGGCGGACGCCGAGGCCCGCGGCGACCACCTCCCGGGACCTGTCGAGCAGAGCACGGGCCCGGCGGCCCTCGGCGTGGAGGCGTGCAGGGTCGGCCCAGCCGACGTCGACCGCGGCCAGAAGGGTGTCGCGGGCGACGGGATGGAGGGGGCCGGCTGCTGCGTCGAGCAGCCGACGCGCGCCGGCACGGGGGAGGGGCTGGCGGCCGGCCGGGAGCCCGCCGGACGCCCGCTGGGAGCCTCCCGACGGGCCGGACGGGGCGGGTCCAACGTTCGTGCCCGGATCGTGACTGACCACCCCGCAACGTTAGCCGCCCCCTGCGGACAGCGTGACAAGTGGGACGGTAGGGTTGCGCCGTGGGCCTTGCTGCCCAGACGGTTTGACGTGAACACGTTCGACGCGCGCCCTGCGCGCCAACGTACGGAACGAAAGGTGCACCTGGTGCCTGAGCACGAAGACACCCCAGCGGCTTCGCCGGTGGTGACGACGCTGGTAGGCGAGACCGGGCGGCGACGCACGGGACTCCGCATCGCGGGGATCGCCGGCCTCGCTGCACTGGCCCTCAGCGGTTGCCAGGGACAGGTGTCCAACGGATACCTCCCGCCGGTGGTTTCCGACAGCGGCCAGCGGGTCACAGACCTCTGGGTCAACAGCTGGATCGCCGTTCTCGCCGTGGGTGCCATCACGTGGGGCCTGATGCTCTACGCCGCCATCCGCTTCCGCAAGCGCAAGGGCGACGAGACCCTGCCGGTCCAGCTGCGCTACAACGTGCCGATGGAGATGCTGTACACCGTCATCCCGGTGTTCATGGTGGCCGTCTTCTTCTACTACACGGCTCGTGACGAGGCCAGGCTCGTCGACACGAGCACGAAGAAGGACCTCACCGTCAGCGTCGTCGCCAAGCAGTGGAGCTGGGACTTCAACTACATCGACTCCAACGTCCACGAGACCGGGGTCCACACCGAGCTGGACGGTACCGAGGGCAAGCGCGCCCAGATGCCCGTGCTCTACCTGCCCGTCAACAAGCGCGTCGAGTTCGTCCTCAACGCCCGCGACGTCATCCACAGCTTCTGGGTGCCGGCGTTCATGATGAAGATGGACATGCTCCCGGGCAAGACGAACAAGTTCCAGCTCACCCCGACCCAGGTCGGCACCTTCCAGGGCAAGTGCGCCGAGCTCTGCGGCGCCTACCACTCGCAGATGCTCTTCATGGTCAAGGTCGTCCCGCAGGCCGAGTACGACCAGGAGATGGCACGCCTGAGGTCCATCGGCCAGGAGGGCCTCATCCCCGTCGACGCCAGCCGTGAGCACATGGTCCCCGGCGACGCCAACAAGATCCCCGCACCAGCTCGCACCGGGAGCAACTGATGACGTCCGCAACGCTCAACCGTGAGGCCCAGGCCCCGGGCATGACGGCCGCGCGTCCGCGCCTGGCCAAGGGCCAGACGTTCGTGAAGTGGGTGACGACGACCGACCACAAGGTCATCGGCAACCTCTACTTCATCACCTCGTTCGTCTTCTTCCTGCTCGGCGGTCTGATGGCGCTGCTGATCCGCGCCGAGCTCATGGCGCCGGGCCTGCAGATCGTCGACAACCCCGAGCAGTACAACCAGCTCTTCACGATGCACGGCACGATCATGCTGCTGCTCTTCGCGACCCCGCTCTTCGCCGGCTTCGCCAACGCCGTGATGCCGCTGCAGATCGGGGCGCCCGACGTGGCGTTCCCACGCCTCAACATGTTCGCGTACTGGCTCTACCTCTTCGGTGGCCTCATCGCGTCCGCCGGCTTCCTGACGCCGCAGGGCGCGGCCGCGTTCGGCTGGTTCGCCTACGCACCGCTGTCCGACGTCAGCTACTCGCCGGGTGTCGGTGGCGACCTGTGGGTCTTCGGCCTGGCGCTCGCCGGTTTCGGCACGATCCTCGGCGCCGTCAACTTCATCACGACGATCATCTGCCTGCGCGCGCCCGGCATGACGATGTTCCGCATGCCGATCTTCACGTGGACCGTGCTGGTCACGTCGCTGCTGGCGATCCTCGTGTTCCCGATCCTCGCGGCTGCGCTCTTCGCCCTGGGTGGTGACCGGCGCTTCGGGATGCACATCTTCGACCCGGAGAACAACGGGGCGATGCTCTGGCAGCACCTTTTCTGGTTCTTCGGCCACCCCGAGGTCTACATCATCGCGCTGCCGTTCTTCGGCATCATCAGCGAGGTGCTGCCGGTCTTCTCGCGCAAGCCGATCTTCGGGTACAAGACCCTCGTCTTCGCCACGATCGCCATCGCGGCCCTCTCCGCCAGCGTCTGGGCGCACCACATGTACGTCACCGGACAGGTGCTCCTGCCGTTCTTCGCGGTGATGACGATGCTCATCGCCGTGCCCACTGGCGTGAAGTTCTTCAACTGGATCGGCACCATGTGGGGCGGCAAGGTCGTCATGGCCACCCCGATGCTGTGGGCCCTGGGCTTCCTCGTCACCTTCCTCTTCGGCGGCCTGACCGGCGTCATCCTGTCCAGCCCGGCGCTCGACTTCCACCTGTCCGACAGCTACTTCGTCGTCGCGCACTTCCACTACACCGTCTTCGGCACGGTGGTCTTCGCGATGTTCTCCGGCTACTACTTCTGGTGGCCCAAGCTGACCGGCCGGATGCTGGACGAGCGGCTCGGCAAGATCCACTTCTGGATGCTGTTCATCGGCTTCCACATGACCTTCCTCATCCAGCACTGGCTCGGCGTCGAGGGCATGGCCCGTCGCTACGCCGACTACCTGCCCGAGGAGGGCTTCCAGGCGGCCAACATCGTCTCGAGCCTCGGCTCGTTCCTGCTGGGCGCCTCGATGATCCCGTTCGTGTACAACGTCTGGAAGACCTGGCGCAAGGCTCCACTCGTGGAGTCCGACGACCCGTGGGGCTACGGCGCCTCGCTCGAGTGGGCCACCTCGTGCCCGCCGCCGCGGCACAACTTCACCTCGCTTCCGCGAATCCGCTCGGAGCGCCCGGCCTTCGACCTGCACCACCCCGAGAGCGTGGCCGGCGTCGCACCCGTCGCCGACCAGGGCACCCTCGTCCAGGTCATGGGCCCGGCCGACGTCGCCGGAGCCGAGCACGCCACCACCAGCCCTGCCAGCACCGAGAAGCGTGAGGACTGACCCCGATGCGCGTCGAGACCAAGCTCTTCCTCTACCTGTTCGTCTTCTTCGTCCCCGTCACGCTGATGTACGGCTTCTGGTCCAAGTGGGAGGAGCCGATCGGCGTCACGGCGCTGATCCTCACGGCCCTGCTGTTCGCGCTCAGCGGCTTCTACCTCTACATGACCGGCAAGAAGCTGCCGCTGCGACCCGAGGACAACGCAGCTGGTGAGATCGAGGACGCCGAGGGTAACTACGGCTACTTCGTCGCCAGCTCGTGGACGCCGCTGTGGCTCGCCGGCTCCGGCGCCATCATGTTCGCCGGCCTGGCGATCGGCTGGTGGCTCTTCATCATCGGAGCAGTCTTCGCCGTCGTCGCCGTGTGCCTGTGGGTGTTCGAGTCCTTCTCGGGGGAGTACTCCATCTGACACCAGCTCCAGCTGACGACGCAGGGCCCCGGTCATCGACCGGGGCCCTGCGTCATGCCCTGACCGGGGCTGAGCCGACACCGGCGCTGACCGTCAGGCGGGCACGCCTCGGCGCCAGCCGTGACGCGGAATGAAGCCGATGAGCCGGCGGGCCCGGGCGTTCGACAGCAGCGTCTGGTGCTCCGTGAGGTCACCACGGACCTCGACGTCCGGGAAGACCTCGGACAACAGCTCGGCGCTGGGCCGTTCCATGATCGTGTCGTCGCCCGCGATGATGACGTTGACCGAGCCGGTGGTGTCCGCCTCCAGGGCGTTGCGGCACGATGCCGCGGCGTCGCGCACGTCGATGTAGCCCCACAGGTTCCACATGCGCGCCGTGACGTCGTCCTGGAACGTCGGCACCCGGCGGTAGTCCTCGTCGGTGAAGATGTTGGAGAAGCGCAGGCCCACGAAGGGAATGCCGCTCCACGTGCTGATGTGCTCGGCCATCGTCTCGGAGAGCACCTTCGACAACGCGTAGGTCGACTCGGGGTAGGGGTAGTGGTCCTCGTCGACGGGCGCGTAGCGCGGGGGAGCGTCGGGTCCGAAGGCCAGTCCCAGCGTGGTCTCGCTCGAGGCCCAGACCACCTTGCGCAGCCCCAGGGTCTGGGCCGCGAGGAAGACGTGCGCGTTCATCGTGGTGTTCTCGGTGAGGGTCCGCGCGGCGGGTCTCAGGCCCGGGGCCGGGATGTTGGCCAGGTGCACCACGGCGTCCGCACCGGCGAGGACGTCGACGACCTGTCCGTGGTCGGTCAGGTCCGCCCTGAGGTATGCCGTGTCGATCCCGTCCGGTGCAGCGGGGAGGTCGGTGGCGAGGACCTGGTAGCCGTGCTCGAGCAGGTCCGCGACAGCAGCCCGGCCGGCCTTGCCGGCGGCTCCGGTCACGACGATGTGCGCTGGTGTGGTCGTCATGCCTGCACCCTAGCCGCGTGACCCGCCGGTCCGGACAGCGCGAAGGGGAAGGCCGTGGGCCTTCCCCTTCGATCCGATCCGGGCCTTCACGGCCCGAGCGGCTCGCAGTGCGATCGTGTGGGAGAGAACATCGGGGCGCACCTCCATCCGATCGGTTGAACGGTACCTAGACGTTAACTCCGGTGTGGTCCGAGGTAAAGGGCCACACCCACCGCACCCGACAATCCGTCCCGAATGCGAGACGTAGAGCGAGGAGCGACAAGGGGCTGCCGGGCTCACTCACTGCTCGTTCCGGGCTCGATCGACGCGGTCAGCCCCAGCCCAGCTCGTGCAGGTGCGCGTCGTCGATCCCGAAGTGGTGGGCGACCTCGTGCACGACGGTGATGGCGATCTCCTCACGCAGCTCCTGCGCGGTCGTGCAGAGGCGCTCCAGGGGTCCCTGGAAGATCGTGATCCGATCGGGAAGGGCACCCGCGCCCCACCAGCCGTCCCGCTCCGTCAGCGGGGTCCCGTCGTAGACGCCGAGCAGGTCCGGATCCTCCGGCGGCGGCTCCTGCTCGACGAGCACCACGACGTTGTCCATGGCCTGGGCGAGCTCCGGGGGGATGGAGTCCAGGGCCTCACCGACAGCGTCCTCGAACTCGGCGTCGGACAGGTGGTGCATGTGCCGAGTCTGTCATGAGGTCCTCGGCGCGGCTGCACGCGCTCCTTCGTGCTCAGTTGCCGTCGCCACCGCCGGACGGTGGCGTGGTCTGCGAGACGGCGTCGCCCCAGGCGGCCTGCGCTCCGCTGTGGCCGATCCGAACGACCTGGGTCGCTGTGCCGAGCGACGCCACGAGGCCGACGACAGCGGCACCCACGAGGAGCCAGCGGGGAACGGCGGCCACCCGTACGGAGGTCTCGGCGACCTCGGAGGCAGCGGCGGTCTCGGTGACCGCCGTGGTCCCGACGCCGTCCGCTGCCGACACCCCGGACGACCGTCGCTCTCCGCGGGCCACGACGTAGAGCAGGGCGGCTGCCACCGCGAGGACGACCACCCAGGGGAGCAGGCCCTCGGCCAGCTGCGAGTGGGTCTCGATGAGGTCGCTGTGCTCCACGTGGCGCTCCAGCGCCTCGCCCGACTCCGTCGACAGCGGCGTGAGCACCACGGCAGCCAGGGCCAGCGCCAGCGGCATCCAGCCCGCCCACCGGCGGAACCGTGGCCAGAGTGCTGCGAGCAGCACGGCCACGGCACCGGCCGGCACGACCACGGTGGTCGCGTGGACGATGAGCGGGTGGACCGGGAGACCGAAGATGGTGTCGAGCATGCGCCTGCCTTGTCAGTGGGGGAGCGGGACCGTGGTGCCTCCAGATGCTGTCCACGACATCTCAGAAACTTCTCACAACCGACAAATCACCACGCCTGGCGTCAGGCTGACAGATGCGGAGAGGGACCTCCCGAAGTGGGAGGTCCCTCTCGATCGCCCGCGCGAGTCCGCCGCTCAGTCGAGCTGCTTGTCCGCCTTGATCGTCTCGCGCTCACGGCCGGCGCCGGCGGGCTCGAT
This sequence comes from Terrabacter ginsenosidimutans, assembly GCF_039539425.1. Lineage (NCBI taxonomy): Bacteria > Bacillati > Actinomycetota > Actinomycetes > Micrococcales > Intrasporangiaceae > Terrabacter > Terrabacter ginsenosidimutans. The sequence continues at coordinate 887,294 of NZ_BAABDC010000002.1, forward strand.
CGCCTCGTGGCCACCGTCGGTGGTGGCGCCGTGCTCGTCGTGCTCGTGGTGGGCCGCCTCGAGCTCCGAGGGGGTCGGAGGCGCCACGCGGTCCCGGAAGTAGAAGTTCGAGAACTTCGCTCGCAGGCGCTCCTTGCGCGCGATCGGGCTGTCGACGCCGTTGGCGTCCTTGGCAGCCGTGAGCTGCAGCGGTGCGTGCGACTCGTGCTGGACCAGCACCCAGCGCTCCTCGGGCGTCAGCGGGGCGTGCACCTCTTCGAAGCGACCGTCCGCGTAGCGCCAGATGGTGCCGGTCTCGCGTCCGTGCAGGACCTTCTGGCGGTCCGCGCGCTGGAGACTGAGGCAGATGCGCTTGGTGATCCAGAAGGCCACCGGCGGCGCCACGAAGAACAGCACCCGCAGGGTCTGGGTGATGTCGTTGATCGACAGGTGCAGCTTGATCGCCATGAGGTCGTTGCCCGCAGCGAGGAAGAGCACGACGTACATGGAGATCCCGGCGATGCCGATCGCGGTCCGGGTCGGAGCGTTGCGCGGCCGGTCGAGGAGATGGTGCTCGCGCTTGTCACCGGTCACCCACGCCTCGACGAACGGGTAGACGCCGATGATGGTCCACATCAGGGGGAGCAGCACGAGCGAGCCCGGGAAGATGTTCATGCTGAAGGTGAAGCCGAACGCCTCGAACTCGAGGAACCCCGGCAGGAGGCGCAGCGCGCCGTCGGCGAAGCCCATGTACCAGTCCGGCTGCGAGCCGGCCGTGATGGGGGACGGGTCGTACGGGCCGTAGGCCCAGATCGGGTTGATCGTGACGACGGCCGAGATGAGGGCGATGACACCGAAGACGATGAAGAAGAAGCCACCGGCCTTGGCGATGTAGACGGGGAGCAGCGGGTACCCCACGACGTTCTTGTTGGTGCGGCCCGGTCCGGGGAACTGCGTGTGCTTGTGCAGGAAGACCAGCAGGATGTGGGCCGTGAAGAGTCCCACCAGGATGGCCGGGATGAGCAGCACGTGCGCGGAGTAGAGGCGCGGGATGATCGCCTCGCCGGGGAAGGCGCCACCGAAGACGAAGTACGACAGGTAGGAGCCGATGACAGGGGCCGACTGCATGAAGCCGTTCATGGCGCGGATGCCCGTGCCGGACAGGAGGTCGTCGGGCAGCGAGTAGCCGGCGAACCCCTCGATGCAGGCGAGCAGCGACAGGATGGTGCCGAAGACCCAGTTGATCTCACGCGGCTTGCGGAAGGCGCCGGTGAAGAACACACGGGCCATGTGCACGAAGACCGAGACGACGAAGATCAGCGCCGCCCAGTGGTGGATCTGCCGGATGAGCAGACCGCCGCGGATGTCGAAGGAGATCGCGAGGGTCGAGCGGTAGGCGTCCGACATCGTCACGCCCTGGAGCGGGACGTAGGAGCCGTCGTAGACGACCTGGCTGGCGCTCGGGACGAACCAGAAGGTGAGGAACGCGCCCGTCAGCAGGCAGACGATCATCGAGTACATCGCGATCTCGCCGAGCATGAACGACCAGTGGTCCGGGAAGACCTTCTTGGCGAGGAAGGAGACACCCTTGGCGCCGCCCAGGCGGTCGTCCATCCAGCCGGCGATGCCGCCCAGCGGCTTGGAGGCAGTCGCTCGCTCGTCTGCCTGGCGGTCGCCGGCGCGAAGTGCGTCGGCGGGGCGAGTGTCGTTGATGGTGCTCATCGCGCACGCTCCCAGAAGCTCGGTCCCACGGGCTCGGCGAAGCCCTGGGGGGCGACGAGGTAGCCCGCGTCGTCGACGGTGATCTTGAGTTGCGGCAACGGCCGCTTGGCCGGGCCGAAGATGACGGCGCAGTCCTCGGTGAGGTCGAAGGTCGACTGGTGGCACGGGCACAGCAGGTGGTGCGTCTGCTGCTCGTACAGGCCGACCGCGCAGCCCACGTGGGTGCAGATCTTGGAGTAGGCGACGACGCCGTCGACACCCCAGTCCTTGGCCTTCTGCACCTTGATCAGGTCCGGGTCGAGGCGGATCAGGATGACCGCCGCCTTGGCCTTCGCCTCGAGGACGTGCTTGCCCTCGTCGATGTACTTCTGCAGCGTCTCGGGCATCACGTGGAAGACCGAGCCGCTCGTGACCTCGTCGAAGCGGATGGGCGTCATCTCCGGGTCACGCATGAGCCGGATCGGCTTGCCGCCGTTGTCCTTCGGGTCCCAGATCGTGTGCTTGAGCTCCTCGATCGTGACCGGTCCGAGGGAGCCGGCAACCTGCAGGCCGAGGGGGAGGATGAAGAGCCCCAGAGCGCCGCCGAGCGAGTACTTCAGCAGGGGGCGGCGGTTGAGCTGGGTGGAGGCGACGCCTTCGTTGACGACGGCGACGGCCTTGGCACGCTGCTCGGGGGTCGACGCCTGCTCATGACGCTCCTCGACGATCTCCTCGTCGGACATCAGCGTCTTGGCCCAGTGCACGGCGCCGATGCCGATCAGGAAGATGGCGAAGCCGAGCGACAGGCCGAGCACGACGTTCTGCGTCTTGGCGATGCCGATGCCGGGGAAGAAGAAGGTCGACTCGTCGGGGATGGCGAAGTAGCTGACGAGGAACACGAGCGTGGCGAGCATCGACAGGCCGAACATCGTCGCGACCTGGCGCTCGGCGCGCTTGGCCGCCGCGGGGTCGTCGTCGGCAGCACGGTGGACGTGCGGCGGGAGACCGGGGTTCTCGAACTGGTCCACGCCCTTGATCAGCGACGCCGGGAGCAGATCGTGTCCGGCGTCGGACGCGGGCACGAGCGAGGTGCTCGTCCCGTGGTCCGTGGTCTCGTTGTCGTTCATCGGGTCGTGGTCCTGTCGTCGTTCGTGGTCGAGGCGATGCAACGCGGGGTCATGCGGCCTTCTTGCCCAGCCAGACCGCGCAGCCGATGAGGAGGCCGAGCCCGAACACCCAGGCGAAGAGGCCCTCGGACACCGGGCCGAGGTTGCCGAGCGTGAGGCCGCCGACGTTGGTCTCGTTCTCCTGCGCCTTGAGGTAGGAGATGACCTTCTGCTTCGCCTCGGGCGTGAGGTTCATGTCGTTGAAGACGGGCATCGACTGCGGGCCGGACACCATGGCCTCGTAGATGTGCTTGGGCGAGGTGCCCTCGAGGGCGGGAGCGTACTTGCCGCGGGTCAGGGCACCACCGGCGCCGGCGAAGTTGTGGCACATCGCGCAGTTCACGCGGAAGATCTGGCCACCCTCGGCGATCGCCTTGTTGTTCTCGGGCGTGCCGGGCTCGAGGACGGTCGTGTACTTCTCCTCGGGAACGGCCGGGCCGGGGCCGAGGGAGGCGACGTAGGCGGCGAGCGCGGCGATCTGGGTGTCGTCGAACTTCACCTTGTTCTGGGGTGCCTGGACGTTCGGCCCGGCAAGCGGCATACGACCCGTGCCGACCTGGAAGTCGACGGAGGCTGCGCCGACACCGACGAGCGACGGGCCCGACTTGGTGCCCTGCGCGGCGACGCCGTGGCACGTGGCGCAGTTGGCGATGAAGAGGTCCTTGCCCTGGGCGACGGCGTCGGCGGCCACGGTCGGCGCCGCGTTGGCGTCCCTGGGGGCGAGGAACGAGTAGGCGCCACCGGTCACGAGAAGGCCGAGCAGCAGCAGCACCGCGATCGCGGCGGGGTGTCGGCGTCGGGCGGCCAAGGCGTTCACTGTGGGTTCCTGTCGTCCATGGAGGTGGGGTTCGGGTTCGGGCGCGCGCTCATGCCGGAGGTCAGCGCAGGATGTAGATGGTCGCGAAGAGCGCGATCCACACGACGTCGACGAAGTGCCAGTAGTACGACGTCACGACCGCGCCGGTGGCGTTCGCGTGCGTGTAGCGCCTCGTGGTGAACGTGCGGGCGATGATGAGCAGGAAGGCGATCAGGCCGCCGGTCACGTGGAGACCGTGGAAGCCGGTCGCCATGTAGAAGACCGAGCCGTAGGCGTCGGAGCTCAGGGTGACGTTCTCGTGGACGAGCTCGGAGTACTCCATCACCTGGCCGGCGATGAAGAAGGCGCCGAAGAGGTAGGTCAGGACGTACCACTCGCGCATGCCCCAACCCTTGAGGTCGAGCAGCTTGCCGGTGCGCGCCTTCTGGCCGCGCTCGGCCTTCCAGACGCCGAGCTGGCACCACACGGAGGAGATCACGAGGACGAGGCAGTTGACGCTCGCGAAGGGGAGGTTGAGCTTCTCGGTCTGAACCGCCCAGAGGTCGCCGCGGACCGACCGGAGCTGGAAGTAGACCGCGAAGAGACCCGCGAAGAACATGAGCTCGCTGGAGAGCCAGACGATGGTGCCGACGGCAACCATGTTGGGGCGGGTCGCCGGGCCGTGATGGGCCGGGGTTGCCACTGCGCTTGAAGGAACTGCCGATGCTGTCGCCACGTTGGACATTATTCCCACATTCCTGTCCGGCTGTGCGAGTGACCCCCCGCTACGGGGCTCTTTCTCGCGCGGGTGTAGAGGATTCGTGACCATTCCGACACGAACCCTGAACAGCCGTGCCGTGGGCCGTCCGGAACCACCCTCCCACGGGCCCGGTTGCGGTGGCCCCGCGGGTCGGAGGTCGGTGCGCCGGGCCGTTCGCGGCCCCGGTAGCATCGGCGCATGACCGCCTCGAACGACAGCGCAGCGCAGGGCCCGTCCACCGACCTCTCGACGACGGTCGGGTCGCAGCGGCCGGTGGCGAAGGTCAGCGTGCTGCTCTACAGCGACGACATCACGACCCGCGACGCGGTGCGCGCGGCCGTCGGCCGTCGCCCCGCCAAGGACGTCGAGGTGATCCGCTGGCACGAGTGCGCCACCGCCGACGCCGTCATCAGCTCGGTCGAGGCGGAGCGTTTCGACATCCTCGTCCTCGACGGCGAGGCGGCGAAGGTCGGCGGACTGGGTCTGGCCCGCCAGCTCAAGAACGAGATCTTCGAGTGCCCGCCCATCGTCGTGCTGACCGGTCGCCCGCAGGACAGCTGGCTTGCCGCCTGGTCCCAGGCGGACCTGGCCGTCCCGCACCCGCTCGACCCGATCGCGCTGACGTCGGCCATCGCCACGCTCGCGCGCTCGGGCGTGCCCACGGCCTGACGCATGGCGCCGGACACGACGACCTGGCCCTCTGTTCTCAGCGACCTCATCGCCGGTCGGGACCTCGACCGGGCGAGGGCCGAGTGGTGCATGGGGCAGATCATGTCCGGGGAGGCCACACCCTCGCAGGTGGCCGGCTTCCTCATCGGCCTGCGCGCCAAGGGCGAGAGCATCGAGGAGATGCGTGGACTCGCCGAGCAGATGCTCGCCCACGCGCGGCGCATCGAGGTGCCCGGACCCAGCCTCGACATCGTCGGCACCGGCGGCGACCGGGCCCATACGGTCAACATCTCGACCATGTCCTCCATGGTCGCTGCCGCCGCGGGGGTCCGGCTCGTCAAGCACGGCAACCGGGCCGCGTCCTCGTCCTCGGGATCGGCCGACGTCCTCGAGGCCCTGGGCATCGACCTGTCGCTCCCTCCCGAGCGCGTCGTCGAGGTCGCGTCGGAGGCCGGCATCACCTTCTGCTTCGCCCAGACCTTCCACCCGTTGTTCCGTCACACGGCCGTGCCGCGACGTGACCTCGGCATCGGGACGGCGTTCAACTTCCTGGGCCCCCTGACCAACCCGGCGCAGCCCACCTATGCCGCCGTGGGGTGTGCGGACGCCCGGATGGCGCCGCTGCTGGCCGGCGTCTTCGCCGACCGGGGCAAGGACGCTGCGGTCTTCCGCGGTGACGACGGCCTCGACGAGGTCACGGTGTCGACGACGACGCACGTGTGGTGGGTGCGGGACGGGCTCGTCACCGAGCGCTCGCTCGACCCGACTCGTCTCGGGCTCGAGCTGCACCCCATCGAGGAGCTGCGCGGCGGCGACGCGGCGCACAACGCGGGCGTCGTCGTCGACGTCTTCGCGGGAGCCACCGGAGCAGTGCGCGACGCGGTGCTGCTCAACGCCGGCATCGCCCTCGCCCTGACGCAGCCGGACTCGGGATCCTCAGAGGCCGACTTCGACGCGGACCTCCGCGCTGGGATGGAGCGTGCAGCACAGGCGATCGACAGTGGCGCGGCCACGGCGCTCGTCGAGCGCTGGGTGTCCGCCACCCGCCGCTGACGGGCCTGCCGCTGGGGCTACTCGCCCTCGAGGCCGAGGCTGAAGGCTGCCTCGAGGTCGTGGGAGGAGTAGGTGCGGAAGGCGATGTGCGTCGACGTGCCGACGATGCCCTCGACCTTGTTCAGCTGGTCGGCGATGACGTCGGCGAACTCCTCGTGCGCCTTGACGCGCACCATGGCGATGAGGTCGGTGTCGCCCGTCACCGAGTAGACCTCGGACACGGCCGGGATGTCGGCGACGGCCTCGGCCACCTCGGGGATCCGGTCGACCTCGCAGCTGATCATGACGATGGCGGTGATCACGAGGACACCCTAGCCGGGACTAACCGGCGTGGCGCAGGCCGCCGCCGCGGCGACCGGTGCCCCCACGGTCAGGACGTCCGCCACCCGAGCCCGCGCCCGTGCGCGGGCTCGGCACGTCGTTGTCGAAGCCGACGACGTCGTGCGCGGCCGCGACCGCGGGCTCGAGCTCGCTGCGCACCGAGCCGGCGCCGCCGACCGGACACGTCCAGGACCCGTCGAGCTCGACGATGCGCACACCCGGCGCCTCGAGCCACCGAAGGAGGATCTCCGTCTCCTCGGTGAGCGCGGACGGCCGCTCGGGCGTGGGGGCGGGCACCACCTCGGCCGTGGCCTGCATGGACTGCACGTAGGGCATGGGGTCGGCTCCTCTGGGGCTGACCACCGTGCCCGCCAGGCGTCCATGACGGATCGAGACGAGCTCCCAGCCCCCGAGGTCGCTGCGGCGCGCGGCGACGAGCTCGGGGGACCGGACGAGCGGGGCGAGACGCTGGGCGCGCGCCGCTCCGCGCACGAGCTGCAGGAACCGGTCGCGGACCCGTGCCGCATCCTCGAAACGCTCCTGCGCCGCGAGCTCCTCGAGGCGGGCACGGAGCAGGTCCGCGGTGGGGCGGGCGTTGCCGGCGAAGATGGCGCGGCACTCCGCGACGACGACCGCGTAGTCTCCCTCGGACTGTGCGCCTGTGCAGGGGGCGCCGCAGCGGCCCATGTCAGCCAGGGCGCAGGCTGTGCCGCGGCCCGTCAGGCGGCCGGTGCACTGGCGCAACGGCACGACCTCGTGGACTGCGTCGATGGCGGACTGGGCCGTGACCCGGGAGCGGAAGGGCCCGATGTAGTGCGCGGCGTCGTCCCTCACCTGCTTGACGATCGACAGACGCGGGAAGCGCTCCTGCGTGAGCTTGACCCACATGGTCCTGCGGCCGTTCTTCGACCGGCGGTTGAAGCGGGGCTTGTGCTCGTCGATGAGTCGCAGCTCTCGGACCTGCGCCTCGAGCGCGGTCTGGCACACGACGGGATGGACCACGTGCGCGAGCCGCACCATCTCGGCCATCCGGCTGCGCTGCTCGGAGGCGGTGAAGTAGCTGCGCACGCGGGTGCGGATGTCGCGGCTCGTGCCGACGTAGAGGACCCGGTCGCTGCCGTCCTTGAAGAGGTAGACCCCGGGCGCGCTCGGCAGGGGGTCGGCCAGGAACCGCTTGCGTCGCTGCGACGGCGTGACCCGGGAGCTGTAGCTGGACAGCTCCTCGAAGGTGTGGACCCCGAGGTTGCCCACTCGCTCGATGAGGCCGTGCAGCACGTCGACCGTGGCGCGCGCGTCGTGCAGCGCGCGGTGGTCGGGGGTGGTGGGAGAGCCGAAGACCTGGGCCAGCGAGGACAGCCGGTGGTTGGGCGACTCGTCCCGCACGACGAGCTGGCGCGCCAGCTGGAGGGTGTCGAGGACCGGGAAGCCCGGCCACCGGGTCCCGGTGCGTGCGGCGGCGGCCTTGAGGAACCCGATGTCGAAGCCGGCGTTGTGCGCCACGAGGACGCTGCCCGCCGCGAACTCGAGGAAGGCAGGGAGTGCGCTGTCGATGCGCGGGGCATCACGGACCATCGAGTCGGTGATGCCGGTGAGGACGGAGATGAAGGCCGGGATGGGCTCCGCCGGGTTGACGAGTGTCTGGAACTCGCCGAGCACCTCGCCGCCACGCACCTTGACGGCGCCGATCTCGGTGATGCCGCACTGCGCGGGGGTGCCCCCGGTCGTCTCGAGGTCCACGACGACGAACGTGACACCGGCCAGGGGGGTGCCGAGGTCGTCGAACGTGGACTGGATGGCTTGCATGAGCCCGACCGTATGCCGGGGCGCCGACAACGCCACGGAGGCGCGGCGGACGCACCATGGGCGCACGGTCGCCCGCAACGTCCTGTGCCGCAAGGACGCCCGGGCTTCAGTGCCTCTGAGCGCGCTCGCCTGTGCGGTCGGACCGCGGGCACTGTCGGTGGGGGCACCTAGCGTCTTTCATGACAGATCGCAACGAGAGACGAAGGGTTGGACCGAGATGATGCTCGTCGACTGCCAGACCTGCCCGGTGCGGGACGTCCACTGCGCAGACTGCATGGTGACCGCCCTGACGGTCATGACCGCTCCCACCGCACTCACCGAGATGCACCTCCGTCCGGCCCCGTCCGGACCCCACTCCGAGCAGGGTGACGTCGTGACGGCACCGCTCGACCGTGCCGAGCGGCGGGCCGTTTCGGCCTTCCTCGCTGCCGGCCTCGTCTCGACGGCGACGGCCAACGCGCTCCGGGCCGAGCTCGACCCGGTCGAGACCGCATCGCACCACCGGACTCGCAGGGCAGTCTGACCGACGTCGCCGCCCGCCGTGGGCCGGAGACGCCCGTGGCACGATGACGCAGTGTGCAGCCCGAGCCTTCGTGCCCCTCGTGGGGTGAGGGCTGCAGTCGTCCTCGTGACGACCATGACCTTGGCGCTGGGTGGCTGCGCCGGGTCGAGCGCGCCTCCCGTTCCTCCCGGCACGGCCGGTGCAGCGGCGCCGACCGTGCGGGTCACGTCACCGGCGGCGACGGCCGACATCGACCCCAGCGCCTGGGCGGGCGCCCGCACCCGCGCGGTGACGGACCTGCTCAGGACCCGTGCCGCCGCGGCGGACCGAGGGGACGAGGCGGGGTGGCTGGCGCCGGTGAGCGGCGCCTCGACCGGATCCTTGCGCACCGCCCAGTCCGCCGTCTTCGAACGCATGAGGGCGATGGAGGCCGGGAACCTTCATCTCGTCACGGTCAGTGAGGTGACCGCACCCGTCCCGGCGCCCCGTGGCACACAGGTCGAGTGGGACGTGAGGGCGAGCCTCACCTACCGGCTTCGCGGCTTCGACGCGACGCCCCGGACCTTCGACCTCGACCTCACCTTCAAGGCTGACCCCTCCCGCCCGACCGATCTCGTCATCACCGCGTCCGCCCCCTCGGGGCGCCCGCAACCGTGGGACCTCGCCGGCCTCGTGGTCCGCCGCTCGGCCACGTCACTCGTGCTCGCGGTGGGCGCCGAGTCGCGGGTCGAGGAGGTGGTGGCCCGCGCGCGCACGGCCGCCTCGCGCGTCGCCGCTGTGTGGGGGAACTCCCGCCCCGCCGTCTGGATCTCTCCCGCCAGCGACGCCGACGCCGCACGCCTGCTAGGCCGCTCCGCCGACGACCTCCGGGGGGTCGCTGCCGCGACGGACGGCCCGCTGACCCCGGGGGAGCACGCAGGAGCGGACCGGATCGTCCTCGTGCCCGGCGCCTGGACGTCGCTGCGACCCGAGGGCCGCGACGTCGTCATGACCCACGAGCTGACCCACGTGACGGTCCGGGCCTCCACCACGCGCAGCGTGCCCGTCTGGCTCTCCGAGGGTTTCGCCGAGCTCGTCGCCTACCAACCCATCGACCTTCCGGAGGCCACGGTCGTCGCCCCGGCGCTCGACCGGATCCGGTCGTCCGGACTACCGGGAGCGCTGCCCGCCGATGCCGCCTTCGAGCCCGCCACGCAGACATTGGCCACGGCATACGGCCTCTCGCTGCTGGCGCTTCGTACCCTGGCCGACCGGTACGGCACCCAGGCTGTCGTGCAGCTCTACCGTGCGGCCGCGGGCGGGCTCGACGAGCCGACCGACCGGCTGGACGACCGTGAGGCGGCCGTCGACGACGCGTTGAGGTCGACCATGGGCACGACGCGCTCGGCACTCGTGCTGCAGTGGCAGGCGCGCATCCGCGACCTGCTGCACTGACCGTCAGGCGTAGAGCTTCTCCACCTCGTCGCCGAAGTCCTTCATGACGACGTTGCGCTTGAGCTTGAGCGATGGCGTGAGGTAGCCGTTGGCCTCCGTGAAGTCACCCGGAAGCACGGCGAACTTGCGGATCGACTCGGCCTTGGACACCGCGTCGTTGGCCCGGTCGACGGCCTCCTGCAGCGCTTCGAGCACCTTCGGATGGGTGCGCGCCTGCTCGAGCGAGACTCCCTCGACACCGTGGCTCCTGGCCCAGAGCGGCCACATCTCCTCGTCGAGCGTGAGCAGCACCGCGACGAAGGGCTTCTGGTCGCCGACGACGATGCACTGCGAGACGAGGGGATGGGAACGCAGGCGGTCCTCGAGCACGGCGGGTGCGACGTTCTTGCCCCCCGCCGTCACGAGGATCTCCTTCTTGCGCCCCGTGATGCGGAGGTAGCCGTCGTCGTCCAGCTCGCCGATGTCACCGGTGTGGAACCAGCCGTCGACGATGGCGTCGGACGTCGCGGTCGGGTTGTCGTGGTAGCGGGTGAAGACGCCGACGCCCTTGAGGAGGATCTCGCCGTCGTCGGCGATCCGGATGCCGGTGCCCGGGAGGGGCGGCCCGACGGTGCCGATCTTGATCTTGTCGGGGGTGTTCACCGCGACGGGTGCGGTGGTCTCGGTCAGGCCGTAACCCTCGAGGATGACGACGCCGATGCCACGGTAGAAGTGTCCGAGCCGGGTGCCGAGGGGGGCTCCGCCGGACACGGCATAGCGCACGTGACCACCCATGGCCGCGCGGAGCTTGCCGTAGACGAGGCGGTCGAAGACCGCGTGCTGGATGCGCAGCCCGAGCCCGGGGCCGCCAGCGTCGAGGGCCTCGCTGTAGGCGATGGCCACGGTCGCGGCACGAAGGAAGATCTTGCCCTTGCCCTCGGCCGACGCCTTGGCCTCGGCGGAGTTGAAGATCTTCTCGAAGACGCGCGGGACGGCGAGCACGAAGGTCGGCTGGAAGCCGGCGAAGTCGTCGAGCAGGGTCTTGATGTCGGCCGAGTGGCCCATGCGGGCCCGGCCGGCGACGCAGAGGACCTCGATGAAGCGCGCGAAGACGTGGGCGAGCGGGAGGAAGAGCAGCGTCGAGGCGTTGTCGGTCAGCACGACCTGGCCGAGCTTCTCGACGGCGTTCTCCACGAGGTCGAGGAAGTTGCCGTGCGTCAGCTCGCAGCCCTTGGGCCGACCGGTGGTGCCGGAGGTGTAGATGATCGTCGCGACCGACCCGCGGTCGAGACCGGCTCGGCGGGCGGCGAGGTCGGCGTCCGGGACGTCCCGACCCTTCTCCCGCAACGCGTCCAGACCTCCGCCCTCGATCGTGACGACGTCGCGCAGCGACGGCAGCTCGCCCCGGACCTGGTCGACGGTGGCGCGGTGGGCGTCGGTCTCGACGACGACGACGTGGGTGTCGGAGTCGGAGAGGATCCACTGCACCTGCTCGGCGGAGGAGGTCTCGTAGATCGGCACGACGACGGCGCCGGCACTCCATGCCGCGAAGTCGACCAGGGTCCACTCGTAGCGCGTGCGCGACATGAGGGCCACACGGTCGCCGGGCTCGATGCCCGACGCGATGAGCCCACGGGCCACGGCCGAGACGTCGTCGGCGAACTGGGCCCACGTCACGTGGGTCCAGCCCCCGGAGGGGGTCTTGCGGGAGAACGCGGTCTCGTTCGCGTTCTCCTTCGCGTTGCGCACGGGGAGGTCCGCGAGGCTTCCCTCCGTCGTGACGGGGGCAAGCGGTGCGACGACGTTGTCCTTCACTGTCACTCCTGATAGCGGGGGCGGAACTGTGCTGCACCTTACCGAGCGGTAACCGCGGCGGCCACGTCACCATGATCACAGGGCGTGCCTCGCGTCCGGGCGCGCCGGCCCTCGGCGCAGGGCAGCCGTCGTTCTCCATCTTGGCACGCAGCCGACGCGCCATGGCACCAGCCGGGCGGAGCGGCGTCCCCTCGCGGTCGACGCGATAGCCTTCGGCGCATGGCCGATCGCACCGAGTCCTCCATCGTCATCGACGCCCCGCCCGGCGAGGTGCTCGACGTCATCGCGGACTTCGAGGCCTACCCGGAGTGGGCGGGCGAGGTGAAAGACGTCGCCGTGCTCGCGGAGGAGGGCGACGGCTGGGCCGACCAGGTCCAGTTCACCCTCGACGCCGGCGCCATCAAGGACACCTACGTCCTGGACTACGAGTGGGACGTCGTCGAGGACGGCACGGGCGTCGTCTCGTGGTCGCTGGTCTCGGCGCAGGTGCTCAAGGCGATGAACGGCTCCTACACCCTGGTGTCGGACGGCGACGGCACGAAGGTGACCTACCGCCTCGCGGTCGACGTCAAGATCCCCATGATCGGACTCCTCAAGCGCAAGGCGGAGAAGGTCATCGTCGACACCGCGCTCAAGGAGCTGAAGAAGCGCGTCGAGGCCTGACCGACCGTGACCCCGACCGACGGCCCTGACGCGACACCCGAACGGGCCCAGCCGACGAGCGCGACCCACTCCTCGCCACCTGACGGCGCCTCACCTCCAGGCAGCGTCGCCGAGGAGGCAGCACTGCTCGTCGACCTGCTCTCCCGACGCACCTGGGCCGACCTCTCTGGTATGCCGTCTCGCGGGTCGCGGGACGACCGCGCGGACCGCGCCACGCACGACCACGGCAGCGCCGCGGGTCACACCGGTGACCCGTCCGGGGCCGCGGGCGTCGGGGGCGTCGGGGGTGTCGGGGGCTCCGAGAGGGCATCTCGGGAAGAGGGCCGACGTGACGGCCGCGCGGGTGAGTGCACGTGCGGAGGCTCCACCCCGTCCGCGTGCCGCGTCTGCCCGGTCTGCCAGCTCATCGCGTTCGTCCAGCAGGTCAACCCCGACACCATCGACAGGGTCGCCGACTTCATCGGCTTCGCCGCCACGGCCTTGCGCGACCTGGCCTCCGCGCAGCGCGAGCGCCGGGGCGAACCCGGCCCGGACTCTCCCGCCGACCCGGCTGCGGACACCGCTGGTGACACGGCCGGCGGCCCGGTCGCCGACGCAGCTTCCGACACCGACAGGACCCGACCGGGAGACAGCGTATGAGCAGGCGACTCGCCATCGGCATCGACATCGGCGGCACGAAGGTGGCCGGCGGCGTCGTCGACGAGACGGGAGCGATCACCCACCGCACCCGTCGCGACACCCCGCACCGGTCGACCTCGCCCAGCGTCGTCGAGAACACGATCGTCGAGTCGGTCGAGGAGCTGCTGGGACACGTGGACCCCGCCGACGTCGTCGCCGTGGGCATCGGGGCCGCAGGCTTCGTCGCCGAGGACCGCGCCACCGTCGTCTTCGCGCCGCACCTGTCCTGGCGCAACGAGCCGCTGCGCGATGCCCTCGCACAGCGCATCGACCTGCCGATCTCCGTCGACAACGACGCGAACGCCGCAGCCTGGGCCGAGGCGTGCTTCGGTGCTGCTCGCGGCGAGTCGCACGTCGTCGTCATCACCCTGGGCACGGGCATCGGCGGCGCGCTCATCATCGACGGCCACGTCCAGCGCGGCCGGCACGGCATAGCCGGCGAGTTCGGCCACATGCAGATCATGCCGGGCGGCATCCGCTGCGAGTGCGGCAACCGGGGGTGCTGGGAGCAGTACGCCAGCGGCAACGCCCTCGTGCGCGAGGCCCGGGCGATGATCGAGGCCGGGTCACCGGTCGTGGCCGACCTGCTCTCCCGTCTCGGGGGCGAGCCCACCGCCCTGACCGGGCCGTTCATCACCGAGGCCGCGCGCGAAGGCGACCCGACGGCGCGTGAGCTGCTCGCCGACATCGGGGAGTGGCTGGGCATCGGGCTGGCCAACCTCGCCTCGGCCTTCGACCCCGGCCTCTTCGTCATCGGCGGCGGCGTCAGCGCCGCCGACGAGATGCTCATCGGGCCGGCGCGAGAGGCCTTCCGTCGCCAGCTGCCGGGCCGCGGCTACCGCCCGGAGGCCCGCATCGTGCGGGCCGTCCTCGGCAGCGACGCCGGCCTCATCGGAGCCGCTGAGCTGGCGCGCGCCGACCACTGACCGGTGCTGGACGCGAGGCCGCTTCGTGATGGGCACGTGCTGCGCGTCATGAGCTACAACGTCCACGACCTGCTCGACGACCGCGCGGCCGCTGCCCGGGTGGTGCGCGCGGTGGCCCCCGACGTGCTGTGCCTGCAGGAGGTGCCGCGCCGGCTCACGACCGAGCTACGGCTCCCGCCCTTCGCGCGGGACTGCCGCCTGGTCTGGAGGCGCGGACGTCTCGGGACCGGAGGCACGGCTGTCCTCACGGCGCCGCGAGTCGTCGTCCACGACGTGAGGCGTGCTCGGCTCCGCGTCCGCTTCCCCGACCGGACGCGGGGGTATGCCGCCGCAACCGTCTCCCTCGCGGGCGGCGGCCTGTGCGCACCTCCCGTCACCGTCGTCAGCGTGCACCTGGGCCTCCGGCCGTCCGAGCGGTGGCGCCACGCCGGGGTGGTGCTCGGCGGTCTCGACGGCCGCGCCGTCGTGGCAGGGGACCTCAACGAAGGACCCGGCGACGCGGCATACGACCGCATCGCGGCACTCCACCCCGCCGTGACCGCCGGAGTGGCGACCTACCCCGCGCACCGGCCCACCGTCGTGCTCGACGCCATCTTCGCCGGACGAGACCTCCGAGTCGTCAGCACAGCGGCCGTCGTCGTCGACGAGCGGGACCTCGCGACGGGATCGGACCACCGGCCGGTCTGGGTCGACCTCGACCTGGCCGGGACCGGGCCACGGCAGCTCGCGCGCAGCTAGATGTACTGACCCGACAGGTTGGTTAAGCGGGTGATGGGTGGCTTGTTCCCGCACGCGGTGTGGGGTCGGTGGTGGTTGTACTCGTGGAGCCATGCTCGCAGAGCAGCTCGTCGTTCCTCTTCGGAGGC